>JANYDW010000013.1 GCA_025363455.1 Oleiharenicola sp.
GACCTCAAGGCGTTCTTCAAATTCATCAAGGAGGACCCGCAGTTCTATTATCCCGACACCCCTGAGGGCAAAGCCGCCTATCTGAAACGCGCCAACGAGATCATCGACGAGGTGCGCCTGCGCCTGCCGGAATTTTTCGGCGTGCAACCGAAGGCCGGCCTCATCGTGAAGGAAGTCGAGCCGTTCCGCGCCGAAGGATCCGCGGGCGCGTTCTACGACGAGCCCGCGCCCGACGGCAGCCGCCCCGGCACGTATTACGTGAACACGATCGAGATGCACGGCGTGCCGATCTTCGAGATGGAGACGCTCGCGCACCACGAGGCGATTCCCGGCCACCACATGCAGATCGCGATCGCGCAAGAGCTCGACCACATGCCGAAGTTCCGGATGTATGGCGGCTACGTGGCCTACGCCGAGGGCTGGGCGCTCTATGCGGAGCGTTTCCCCAAGGAGTTTGGCTTTTACTCGGATCCCTACCAGGACTTCGGCCGGCTGTCCGACGAGCTGTTGCGCGCCGTGCGCCTCGTGGTCGACACCGGCATCCATGCCAAGCACTGGACCCGCCAGCAGGTGCGGGACTATTTCTTCGCCAACACGGCCAACCCCGAGCGCGACGTCATCGCCGAGACCGACCGCTACATCGTGTGGCCCGGCCAGGCCTGTGGCTACAAGATCGGCCAGCTCAAGATCCTCGAGCTGCGGGAACTGGCGAAGAAGGAACTCGGCGCCCGCTTCAGCCTCCGCGACTACCACGACCTCGTGCTCAAGAACGGCGCACTGCCCATGAACCTGCTCGAGGAAAACGTCCGCAACTGGATCGCGAAGCAGAAGGGGTGATGCTGTAGCGGCGGTCTATGACCGCCGTTCTTGGCATGAACTAGCCTGTGGCAGAGCGAGTAAAGCGGCTGGCGAACCCTTAGCCACAACTGATCAGCTTGCAGCTTTGCAAAGGCAGCACACGAATTGAAGTAGCTCCTTCCCGGCAACGAACATGGCAAAGCAGACAAAGACCCAACTAGAAAGCGTTACCAACTCTTGCGCGTATCGATAACCTAACCCTTCGCCAATTTCAAGGTCTTCATCGTCGATCAGGTACTTTTTTGGCAATGTTAGGGGTTTTGTATCCAGCTCCCATTGTCTCCATATCCAGCCGACTTTTTTCCCGAGCTTTTTGTAGATCACATTTTCCGCCTGAATTTTATCAACCGTCATAAATCCACTATAAGCGACTAATATCGCTGCGGCTATTGGCACAAAGATTTCAAATAGAGTCCCTTTCTGCTGAGACTGTATAACGAAGGCAAAGGAGGCGGCGACAAGAGCCAAGTGCACGGCCAAAAGCTTAAACTCCGTATCGCGCCTCCAGCGCATTTCGGCGCACAGGTCTCTGTAAAATTCGGGCAGATTATTGAGGTCATGAGATGGACTCACTGTTGGCGGCGAGCTGCCCTGAGAATCTGGAGACCCTGCGCTGCTATCCATTAAACCACTCTAGGATTCTAGCTCACGTCAGGCAAGAACACTCGCAGAGTGGTCAAGGTAGCCCCAGCTCACGTTCCAGCCAGGCCACGCGGTCGGCGGCGACCTCGGGGGTGTGCAGGTCGTGGCCGGCTTCGTAGGTCGCCATCTGCTTGCGCGGGCCGGCAGCGGCGTAGAACTCGGCGGCCTTCTCGGGAGGGACGTAGAAATCCTTGTTCGCAAACTGGAAAAACATCGGGGCCGGCGCGAGTTTTGACACGAACAGCACCGGATCGATCGGGGCGAGCTGGGCCTTATAGGCTGCGAGGTCCTTCGGCTGCTGGCGGTAGAGGAACCAGTCGGCGAAGTGCGGCGTGGCGGCCATGAAGACATAGGTTTTCGCGCGCCGGTCCTGCGCACTGGCGATCATGCCGTACATCGCGCCGAAGTCATGGCCCACCAAGGCGACGCGCGCGGAATCGAGGTTCGGCTGCGTAAGCAGCAAGTCCATGGCGCGGCGCAGCTCGGTCACTTGGCGCACCGCGCGGTCATAATCCTCCTCAGGGACCCGGTTCTTATACCAGCCGGGCTCGGCCCACATCGTGTCGACCAGCAGCGAGACCACGCCGCGACCAGCGAGCGCGACGGCTTCGTCGAGGAACTCCGTGCGGTTGGTTGTCTTGGGTTCCCCGAGCCAGTGGACATAGAGGATGGCGGCGTGCGGCCCGGTGCCGGTGGCGGGGGAGACAAGATAGGCCTTCACGGGCTTGTCCGCCGAGGTGAAAGTGAGGTCGCGTACGAGCGCGGCGCCGCGGGTCTCGAGGCCGACTTCCTGCACATTGAACGGTGCGGATTTGTCGTAGGCGAAGATCGGGTCGGGGGCGGCGGGCTCGGCGGCGGGAGCGGAGATGGCAACGAGAGCCAGCAAACCCACGCCAGCCGTCATCCTGATCCCGCGGCCGCGGGAGAAGGATCCAAGGGAAAGGCGCGCGCCTATCTTTCCTCTTGGATTCTTCGCTGCGCTCAGAATGACATGCTGGGAGAGTGAATGGGGGGGCGAGAATTTCATGGCGTCAGGCTGGGTTAACACCGCCGGCGGGGCAATCCCGTCGCGATGAACGGGCGGATTCGAGCGGTGACCGGCATGACTTCCTCTGCCTCACACACCCCATCGCTTCGCCCGCCTTCGCTTCGCTTCGGCGAGGCAAGCGCCACCCCTCTCCAGAGGGGACCCAAACCTACGCTGACGAAGTTCCCCTCTATCAAGAGGGGTGCCCGCAGGGCGGGGTGTGTCGTCTGGAAAAACGTCACGGACGGTCAGCGTGTGACCCGCCGCAGGTTGTCGCACACGATGGCGGCGGCCACGGCGGCGTTGAGGGACTCGGCCCCGCCGAATTTCGGGATTGTAACGTAATACGTTACAAGTGGCCGGAGAGCTTCTGATATTCCGCGGCCCTCGCTGCCGATGACGACGACGGCGTCGCGGAGTGGCTTGAGCGCGTGGACGTCCTCGCCGCTCAGGTCACAGCCGAGCACGGGAACCGTCACTCCCGCCAGCGCCTCGGCGAGCGGGATGGTGTGCACCTTGACGCGGGCGAAGGAGCCCATGCTGGCGTTGATGACCTTTTGGGAGAACAGGTCGGCGCAGTCGGGCGAGAGCAGCACGCGGTCAAAGGCGAACCAGTCGGCGATGCGCAGCAGCGTGCCGACGTTGCCGGGGTCCTGGATGCCGTCGAGCGCGAGGGTGAGACCGCGATTGGCCGCGCCCGGCGCAAGCGGATTGCGGCTGATTTTTCCCACCGCCAGCACGGTGGCCGGAGTGGGGTAGTGGCTGAGGCGCGCCATCTCGGCGGGAGTGACGGTAACGAGGTAGGGCGCGGATTCCGTCTTGTCCGTCGAAGCCTTGGCGAAGTCGGATCCGCGCCGGACGGCGGCGAAGGGACTCGCCGCCCTACCAGCCCATTCTTCCGTCGCATAGATCTCCGCGAACGGAAAACCCGCGGCCAACAGTTCGCCCACGACTTTCTCGCCTTCCACCACGAACAGCCCGAGTGCCTCGCGGTGCTTCTTTTCCTGCAAGGAGCGCAGGCGGGCGAGGTCGGCTTTCGCGAGGGGCATGGCGGCAGCAGAGCAGGCGCGGACCGGTTTGAAAAGCAGGCTTTCAAAAGCCGGCGGAGAAACTAGCGTTACGGCATGAAACGCCTCGCCCCATTGGTCGCCATGATGCTGTGCCTTTCACTCTTGAGCCTGCCCTTGTGGGCGGCCGGGAAAACGAAGACCGAAACCTCCGCGACCAAGACCCCGGGTCTGGAACTTGCTGCCCTGGCCACGCAGGTCACAGGCATCGCAATCTCGCCGATGTTGGGGGTCAGCGCCGTGGGAGCATATCGCTGGGCACAGGCGCACACGGACGCGGAAAAGGCCGCGCTGCCCTGGTTCGCCCACCCGGAGTTCTGGGCGCTGGGACTTCTGCTGGTCTGCGCGGTGGGGGCGAAGGACGCATTGGGGGCGACGCTGCCGCCGGGCTGGAAGAAACCGCTCGATGTCATCGAGGTGATCGAGAACAAGGCCAGCGGGCTGGTCGCGGCCGGCGCGGTCGTGCCCTCGCTCGTCACGCTGGGCTCGAAGATGATCATGCAGTCTTCTGGGTTGGGCGCGACAGTGGACCTGCACACCACTGGATTGGCCATGCTGCCGGTGGCGACCTTCGACACGAGTTGGCTGCTGAGCATCCTGATGGTGCCACTGTCGGTCGTGGTTTTCGCCGTGGTGTGGCTGTCGTCGCATGCGATCACCGTGCTCATCTTGCTCAGCCCGTGGGGCGCGATCGACGCCGTGCTCAAGGGCCTGCGCACGTCATTGCTCGGCCTCGTGACCGCTACCGCGTGGATCGACCCGGTGGTCGGCGCGACGCTGTCCGTCGTCATCATCCTGCTGGCCTGGCTGATGGCCGGCTGGGCGTTCCGGTTGACGACGTTTGGCTCGGTGTTCTGCTGGGATTTCTTCACCGTCCGGCGCAAGCGTTTCCAGTTGCTGGCGGATGGGAACAAGGTGTTCACCGGCGACAAGCTCGAGGGGGTGCCGCAGCGCACCTACGGCCGGCTTTATCAGGCGCCGGAGGGCGGGCTGACCCTGAAGTTCCGGCCATGGCTGGTGTTGCCGGAACGCACGGCGGTCGTGCCGCGTGAGGGTCTCGTAGTCGGGCGCGGCATGTTTTACTCCGAGGTGCTCGGCCACGACGCGCAAACGGACCAGAACCACACGGTGCTGCTGCTGCCGCCGCGTTACCTCGGGCACGAGGAGCTCTTCGCCCGCACCTACCACATCTCCGGCACCTGCGAGGTCGGCTTGCGCCGCGCCTGGAGCTGGATCAGGGAAGCGGTCGGGTTCGGCGGTCCGAAGCCCGCGGTCGCAAGCTGACCATGTTGTCCGAACTCCTCCAGGATCGGGCCGTGCGCTATGTCTCCGGCGGCATGTCGGAAACCGAACGGGGGAGTTTCGAGGTGATCCTCGGATTTCACCATGAATTGCGGGCTGAAGTGACCGGGTTACAGGACGTGGTGGCGACGGTGGTTATGGCCGCGGTGCCGCCAGTCGCACCACCCGCGGAACTGAAGGCCCGACTTCTGAGCGCCCTCGACAGCCTGCCGCCCGTGGAGCCGGAGGGATGGGTGGCGACAGATCCGTCCGGTCTGGTCGTGTGGGTCAATTCTGCGTTCATGGCGATGTGCGGCTATTCGCTCGAGGAACTCAAGGGGCGCAAGCCCGGCGATCTCCTCCAGGGGCCGGACACCGACCCCGTCACGGTGGAGCGTATCCGCCGCGGTTTGCGGGCCCGGACCGTCTGCCGAGAGACGCTGTTGAACTATCACAAGGACGGCTCGCGCTACCGCGTGGAGGTCTGCATCGATCCCATCTTGGATGACGGGGGGCAGCCGCTGTGGTTTGTAGCCCGGGAACGGAAGCTCCCCGCCGACGAGACCTTTGCCGCCAGTTGAATCGGCTGCCGCGACTTACATCTCGAGGAAGGCGCGCAGGGCCTCGAGTTTCTCCGCCCAGTAGGCTTTCATTTTCTCCGCCGCCTCGGCCGAGGGCAGCTTGGCATGCTGCGGCACGACCTGGCACTTGAGCGAGCCCTTCGGCCAGAAATTGACGCTGAGGAGGGTGTTGTCGGCCCAGAGGATGCGAATGGATTTGTGCGGCGTGGCCTTGCGGACAGTGAGCGGGGTGCGGGGCAGCCACTGCTCGCGCAGCGAGTTCTCGCGCCACGCGGCGAAGGCCCGGCCGACCGGCGCCGCGATGGTTTTGGCGACGCTGATCTCGAATCCGTCGGGTTTCTGGTGCTTCACGCGCAGGCCGCGCGCCTGCTCGTAGCCGACGGCCACCATCTGACCCCACCAGTCGGCGAGGCGGTGAGCCCGCTGCAAGCGCTGGACGATGTCCTTGTGGGGGAGCTTGGCGGCCCCGGCCTTGTCCAGGATGCCGAGCCACTCCCGCCAGGTCTTCCCGGTGGCTTTCTTGACGGCGACGGAGCTGATTCCGCCATAATTGTCCGCCGTGCGTTTCATCAGTGGGGTGGCAGCTTAGTCTTGAGGGCCCGGGCCTCAAGACTGATGACAGGGGGGGCCTGAATCTTTTTGTTTCCGGTCCGCTCCGAACATGCTAGGCATTGGGGCATGAGCGACGAGAATGTCCCCAAGCTCCGTCTGAAGCCCAAGCTGGGGGCCGAACCTGCCGTTGCTCCACAAGCGTCCACCGCGCCGGTTGAACCGGCTCCGACACCGGCTCCGGCGCCTGCACCTGAAGCAGAAGCGCCCAAGCTCGTCCGGCTCAAGCCCAAGCTCCCTACTGCTCCCGCTCAGGAACCCGCCGCCGTTCAAGAAGCGGCTCCGGATCCCGCTCCGGCCGCTGAGCCTCCCCCTCCTACCGAGGCCACCCCGGCGGCCGCCGCCGCTGAACCGGTGCGACTCAAGCCCCGATTGACTGCTGCGCCGATGAAGGAGGCCACCCAGCCGCCAATGCCGATGAAAGAGGCGACGCGGCCGCCGATGCCGATGGCGCCTCCCGTTCCTGCCCCGGCTCCCGTGCCGGAAGCCGCGCCTGTAGCCGAGGCGGCCAAGCCCGCGTTTAAATTGGGCCTCAAGGCCAAAACGGCGACCGCGGCGCAACCTGTCGCGCCTGCGCCCGGACCGGCGCCTGCGGCAGTTGGCCCCGCGGTTCCGGTGCCGCCTCCGGCTGGGGCTGAAGCGCCCGTGCTGAATGCCCCGCCGCCACCCGCCTTCGTTGAAACCGACCGGGGCGAGGAGGGCGAACCCGCCGAAATCACCATCATGCGCAAGGCGTCGACCGCGCCGTTCACGCCGCCCAGCAAGTTTCCACCGCCCCCCGGCCTCAAGAAGGCCATGCAGGATGCCGGCGCTCAGCTGGGCAAAGGCGGGTCGGGGAAAGCCAAGCTTCCGAAGAAAAAACTCATTCTCATGGTCGGTGGCGGCATCGCCGCGCTGGTCCTGCTGGGCGGCGTTTTCGTGGTTTATCAGAAGCTGACCGCTCCGCCGCCCCCTCCGCCGCCCAAGCCCAAGATCGTCGCCAAGCCCGTGCCCAAACCGGTGGCCGCGTTGGTGGAGGAGGCCAAGCAGCAGGCGGAAGCGCCGGTCAACGAAGTCATGGGGGCTGACCCGACCGCCAAACCGGCCGAGACCAAACCGGCTGAGACAAAATCGACCGAAACGAAAACGGCGGAGACCAAACCTGCTGGAACCAAGCCAACCGAAACGGCGGCCGCTGTGGCGGCAACACCCGCACCAAAACCGGCTGAGGAAGTAAAGCCGGCCACGCCGCCACCACCACCGGCGCCGAGCGTCGCCTTCCGCGGCTGGGTGGAGAACCTCAAGATCAGCGGCGTGCGGGGCGGGGCCAATCCCCGCGTCTTCGTCGGGAAGAGTTCCTATCTGAAAGGCGATCTCGTGAATCCGCAGCTGGGCATTACCTTTGAGGAATATAACGACCAGACGCGCGTCCTCATCTTCAAGGACAAGACGGGCGCCCGGGTCGAGCGGCGGAACTGAGCGGTGGAGCCCGGCCTCTGGACGGGCTGGCCTTCGGTTGAGGTCAAAAACCTGCCCGGAGGTCAGGTTCCACCTTTCAGCCGGCGGCGAGGACGGACTTGATGCCGCGCAGCAGCTCGGGGTCCGTGGCGATGGCGAGGGTACCGTTCACGACAAACTGCACGCCCATGCTCATGATGAGGAAGCCCATGATCTTGGTCATTGCGTTCACGCCGACCGGCCCGATGAGCCCGACCAAGCGGCCCGAGACCCGGAGCACGGTGTAAGTGATCAGGGCCACGGTCACGATGCCGGCGATGATGGCGACATAGTCCAGCCAGCCGGTGGCGAGGGAGGTGAAGCCGAGGGTGACGGCGATGGAACCGGGGCCGCTGAGCATGGGCATGGCGAGCGGGGAGAAGGAGATATCCACCTTGCGCCGGGCGGCTTCCTGCGTCTCGGCGTCGGTCTCCACGGCGGTTTTTCGCGTGCCGAGCATGCTCATGCCGATGCCCGTGAGCAGAATCCCGCCGGCAATGCGCAGGCCCGGGATCGAGATGCCGAAGAACTGCATGATGAAGGTGCCGCCGATCAGGAAACTCACGAGGATGGCCACCATGTAAAAGGACCCTTTCAGCGCTTGCTCGCGGCGGCGCTCGTCGCTGTCGCCCTCGGTGATGGCGAGAAAGGTCGGCCCGGCGGAGAGCGGGTTGATGATCGGCAACAGGCCAATCAGCGTGCCGAGGTAGATGCCCCAGAGATGAAGGAGGTTCGACATCAGTTAAATCGTTCTCGTAATCGTACCCTTACTCATTCTCCGGGTTCAATCATCGATTCCGGAGACGAGGAGAAAGAGAACGAGAAAGATTGGTTTACCACACGTCCACCGGGCCCTTGGGCACCGGAATCGCCGCGCGGCGCAGCACGGCAGGATCGTCGGGGTCGAGCATGAAGGTGGCGACCATCGGGGCGGGGCGGAACTTGGGCAGCAGCTCGCCGTGCTCATCGCAAAAGGGGGCACGCCATTTCTCGTAATTCGCGAGCAGCGCCTCGAACTCGGCCTTCGTCCCGAACTGGGTTACGCCCTTCTTGAACTCCTTGGCCGGGCCGAAGCGCTTCGCGTACCACGAAGCCGGCTTGCGGAACAGGCGGCAGCCGTGGTCCTCACCGAAGACCTCGATCATCAGGTCGAGGTGGCGGCGCATCACTTTCACCAACTCGGGGTAGCCGGGCTCGGTCTTCAGCTCGCCGGTCTGCAAGTAGTGCTGGGTGTGGGCGAAAATCCACGGGTTGTAGAACGCGCCGCGCCCGATGCTCACGCCGGCGCAGCCGGTCTCGGTGAACATGTGCTTGGCCGCCTCGGGCGTGGTGACGTCGCCGTTGCCGATGACGGGAATGCGTTTCACGGCCTGCACGACGCTGCGGATGCCGGCGAGGTTGACCGTCCCGCCGAAGCCTTGGGCTCGGGTGCGGCCGTGGACAAAAATGGCGGCGACGCCGGCGTCCTCGAGCACGCGGGCGAGGTCCGGAGCGGTGAGGTTATTCTCGTCCCAGCCCAGGCGCATCTTGGCGGTGATGGGAATCTTCACGGCATCGACCATGCCGCGCACGAGGGCGGCGGTCTTGCCCAGCTCGGTCATCATGGCCGAGCCGCCGCCGATGCCAGTGACCTTCTTTACCGGGCAGCCCATGTTGATGTCGACCGAGGCGATACCGAGCGACTCGACGATCAAGGCCGCATCGCGCATTTCCTCTGGCACGGCGCCGAAGAGCTGGACGGCGAGACGTTTCTCTGCCGGGGCGGTCCGGATCATCTGGAGCGCGCGGGGGTTTTTCTCGATGAGCGAGCGGGCGTTGACGAGGTCGGTCGTGGTCCAGTCGAGGCCGCCGATTTCACGCACGACGAGCCGGAAGGGCAGGTTGGTGTAGCCCGCCAGCGGGGACAGAAACAAGTTCGACTGCAGCTCGTAGGGACCGATGCGCATGGGGCTGAGGTTCACCTCAAAGATTTTTGCGGGCAACCTGATTCAAGGACATGGGCGGCTAAGCGCTGCTGCTTTCGCGATCGGAAGCAATCAGGCCTCGCGCAACGGCCGCCACGGGCGCGAAGGGATGGCTTGGCCGTTGCCACCGTTGCGTCCTTGGCGTGAGGAAAAGCCACCCGGTTCAGGCTTGGGCAACGGCGCGTTTCATCCGGGCGAGGGCCTCGGTGAGCGTGGCGCGGGGGCAGCCGAAGTTGAGGCGGACGAACTGGCCGGCAGGTGCGCCGTATTGGACGCCGTCGGCGAGGCCGACGCCATGTTCCTCGAAGAACAGGCCCGGATTTTTCAGGTTCAGCGCGGACACGTCGAGCCACGCGAGGTAGGTGGCCTCGCAGGGCGTCAACTTGATCATGGGCAGGTGGTCTTGGAGAAACGCGGCGATGCAATCGCGGTTGCCGCGCAGGTAATCGAGGAGGGCCTGGCGCCAGGGCTCGCTGTCGCGGAAGGCGGCTTCGCAGGCGGCGTAGCCGAGCGGGCTCATTTCGGGCACGATGCCGGCCATGGAGCGGACAAATTGCGAGCGGAGCTTGGTGTCGGGAATGACCGCCAGCGAGCAGGCCAGGCCGGCGATGTTGTAGGTCTTGCTCGGGGCGAGGAGCGTAATCGTCCGCGCGGCAGCGTCGGCGGACAGCGACGCGACCGGAATGTGCGGGAGATCATCGAGGATCAGATCGCAGTGGATGTCGTCGGAAACCAGCACGAGGTTATGCCGGGCGCAGAAGGCGGCGACCTGTTCCAGCTCGGCGCGGGTGAAGACGCGGCCGACGGGGTTGTGCGGGCTGCACAGGAAAAAAACCTTGGTGCGGGGCGTGACCGCGCGTTCCATCGCGGGCCAGTCGAATTCGTAGCGACCGTCGGCGCGCGGGACGAGCGGCACCCCGATGGTTTCGCGCCCCATGTTTCTGGGCGCGCTCATGAACGGCGGGTAGATCGGCGTGGCGGTGAGCACGGCGTCGCCCTTCTCGCCCACGGCGCTGGCGGCGAGGTTGAGACCGGTGACGAGGCCGGGCAGCCACACGATCCAGCTGGCTTCAATCTTCCAGCCGTAGTGGCCAGCGCAGTAGCCGACCACGGCTTCGAGGAGTGAGGGCATCGCCGCCGAGTAGCCAAAGATCCCGTGGTCCACGCGGCGATGGAGCGCGGCCACCACCGCCGGCGGGGCGGCGAAATCCATGTCGGCCACCCACAACGGGAGGATGTTACGCCCGGCGTATTTGCGCCATTTGCGGCTGTCGCTGGCGGCGCGGTCGATCACGGTGTCGAAGTCAAAAGTCATGCAGGTGGAGCCGATTGAAGCCACCCCGCCGCGGCTGGCCACGGAAAAACACCGGAAGTGACGGGGTTTCCCAGTGGGACGGCGCACAGTGGGGCGGTATTTCCCACCCGGTTTGTGCCCCCGGCCGGCAAGTCGCGGATTTTTCGCGGGTTGCGCACCGGACTGCCCGGGCACGTCTCCTGCACTGGAGCGGCATACCGTTCAACCAACAACCCACAAAGGAAATCCAAGCCATGTATCGTCTCATCAGCTCCTACCAGCCTCTCGCCACCAGCGCCTGTCGTTCGCCCTGGACCGGCTTTGATCGTGAAATCAATTCCCTCTTCGCCTCCTCCTTGGCGAGCCAGGCGTCCGATGCCACCCGCTCCATTCCGGTCAGCGTCCATGAGGACAAGGACAACCTGCAGGTCAGCGCCGAGCTGCCGGGCGTCAACCGCGCCGACATCAACATTGAACTGCTGGACGACACGCTGAGCGTCACCGCCACGCGCAAGCAGGGCGAGCAGACGGTCGCGTTCGAACGCAGCTTCAGCCTGCCCTACGCGGTGCAGGCGGACAAGGTGACCGCAGCCTATGAGAACGGCATCCTTCAGCTGACCCTGCCCAAGGCCGAGGCGGTCAAGCCTCGCAAAATCGCCCTTAACTGAGTTTTTCCGGGCCGACAACCCGGCGGGGTTTCGGCACGGAATAAGCTCCAGCTAATCAATTATCCGGTGACTTAGGGGTAGGTCACCGGGTGAGTTGCCCGCCTCGTGCGGGCAAGTCGCCGGGAGCCTGATTACAGGCCCCGGCGATTTTTTTATCCGGAGCCGGTAGGCGTTGACGCAGACTGGAGGTGGGCGCAAAAAGCCGGGTCACATGGGTCCGTTTCTCGCCACCGTCGATCTCGCCAGCGCCAATCTGCACACGCCGTGGGCCTGGACCGTGGCCCTCCTGCAGATTGTGCTGATCGACATCGTGCTGGCCGGCGACAACGCCGTGGTCATCGCGTTGGCGGTGCGGCAGCTGGAAAAAAAGGAGCGATTTTGGGGCATCGTGATCGGCTCGGGCATGGCGGTGGTGCTGCGGGTGGGGCTGACCTTCGTGGCCTCGCAGCTGATCAACATGGATTACATCAAGGTTGTAGGCGGCCTTCTGATCCTCTGGATCGCCATCAAGTTGCTTAGCGACAATACGGGTGACGCCAAGGAGCACGCGGCGGCCAGGAGCCTATGGCAGGCGGTGTGGCTGATCACCGTCGCCGACGTCACGATGTCGCTCGACAACGTTCTCGCCGTGGCCGGTGCCTCCAAGGGCAGCTTCGGCCTGCTGCTCTTCGGCCTCGGGTTGAGCATTCCGTTGGTGGTCTTCACCAGCAGCCTGCTTTCCAAGCTAATGGACCGCCATCCCGTAATCGTTTATCTCGGCTCGGCCGTGCTCGGCTGGGTCGGCGGCGGCATGATCATGACAGACCGGCTGGTGGTCAGCCTCTGGCCGGCCTCCGACCTGGAGGTCCGGGCCGTGGAGGTGCTGTGCGCCGTTCTGGTGGTGCTGACACCCGTGCTGTGGCGGAAGACCCGCCGGCCGAAGGCCGATCGACCCAAACCGCCCGAGCAAACGCTTTGACAAGCCGTCGGACAGGGTTTTCTACAGACCCTCCGCCATGAAGAAGCTCGCCCAATTTATCGCCCTCGGACTCCTCCTGGCCGCCGCGCGGCCGCTCGTCGCCGACGACCAGTCGGCCGATACCGCCCAGCACGCCGCCAATTCCACGGCCGCCGCCACCGTCGTGGCGACCAATCAGCCGGCGGCCCGCGCGCCGGATTTCCTGGAGCACCTGGTGGATTCCGTGCTGGCGGCTTTCAATGTCCGCACCAGCGAGAACACCGTCACCCACTACGTGATCGCGGCGCTCTTTCTCGTCGGCGCGGTCCTGCTGCGCCGGGTGGTGACGAATATCATCTTTCATCACCTGAAGAAGCTCGCGGCCAAGACCGAGACGACGCTCGACGACAAGCTTTTCCCCGCCATGGAGCAGCCAGCGGCGACGTTCATCATGGTCACGGGCATTTTTTCCGCCCTGAAGGTGCTCAAGCTTTCCGAGAGCACCGACCATTATCTGGCGGCGGGCTCGACCGTGGCTTTTTCGCTGGTGATTTTCTGGGGCCTGCTCCGGGCCTTCAACGCCATCCTCGACCACGCGCACGAGGTCGCCCGGGAGCGGGAGATGGGCGTGGCCGCGTTCATGCCTTGGATAAAAAAGACGCTCGTGGCGATCTTCGTGGTCCTCGGCGTGCTGCTCACGGTGCAGAGCCTCGGCTACAACGTTTCGACGATCCTGCAGGGCCTCGGCATCGGCGCCTGGCGTTCGCACTCGCGGCCCAGGACACCATCGCGAACCTCTTCGGCTCGATCGTCGTGGCCATTGACCAGCCCTTCAAGCTCGGGGAGGCGGTGAAGATCGGTGCCAACGAGGGCGTCGCCGAGGACATCGGCCTGCGTTCGACCAAGCTGCGGACCCCGGGCAAAAACCTCATCATCATTCCCAACAAGACGGTCGCCGCCGAGGCGATCATCAACAACTCGCGTTTCACCGGCCGCCGGGTCGAGCAAGTCTTCGGCCTGACCTATGACGCCAAGCCGGACCAACTGGAGGCGCTCGTCGCCGAGATGCGCAGCCTGATCAACGCCGAGGCGGAGGTGAACGCGGCCGACACCCATGTGTATTTCCGCGACCTGAGTACGTCCTCGCTCGACATCTGGGTGGTCTACGTGGCGAAGCAGCCCGATTTCGTGCGGTACATGGCGCTGCGTCAACGACTCAACCTCGCGATCATGCGCGCGGTCGAGGCCCGAGGGCTGTCGTTCGCGTATCCGACGACCGTCATGCACCTCGACGGACCAATCGCCAAACGCTGGCCGGCGGGAAATGAGGTAGGGCGGCGAGTCCCTTCGCCGCCGCGGCGCGGAACGGAGTCCGCGCCCTACCTCAATCCAGCGTCTGCCGGTAGCGCTTCACCCCGACGGTCATCGCCACAGCGAGGAAGAGCAGGAGGGGCCAGAGCTCGGGGGCGATCTCGGCAAAGCCGTTGCCCTTGAGCAGAATTCCCCGGACGATGCGCAGGAAATGGGTGTTGGGGAGGCAGCTCCCGAGCCACTGCGCCCACTCCGGCATGCCGCGGAAGGGGAACATGAAGCCGGAGAGCAAAATGGAGGGCAGGAAAAAGAAGAAAGCCATCTGCACGGCCTGGAGCTGGTTCTGCGCGAGGGTGGAGAAGGTGATGCCAACGGCAAGGTTGGCGGCGATGAAGAGCAGGGCCACGGCGTAGACGAGCGCGAGGTTGCCCACCATGGGCACGCCGAAGATGAAGCGCGCAGCGATAAGAATCAGCGTGACCTGGATATAGCCCACGGCGATGTAAGGCAGAATCTTGCCGATCATGACCTCGGCCGGGCGCACCGGGGTGGCGAGGAGGTTTTCCATCGTGCCGCGCTCGCGCTCGCGCGTGACGGCCAGGGCAGTAATCACGACCATGGTCATGGTGAGAACCACGCCCATGAGGCCCGGCACGACGTTGTATTGGGTGATGTTCTCCGGGTTGTAATGCGCGTGGATCTGGAAATTCACCGGGCCGTCCGTGCCGCGCAGCCGGGCCAGCGGACCGGGCAGGTCGCGGACAAATACCGAGGTGGCGAGGGTCCGTGCGGCCGAGATCGCCGGGCCGGTCGCGGCCGGATCGGAGGCGTCCGCCTCGATCAACACCGTGGGTTGTTCGCCGCGAAGAAGCCGGCGGGAGAAATCCTCCGGAATGTTGATGACAAACTGGACGTCGCCGAGCTGAAGCAGTTGCTGCGCCTCGGCCTCGGTGGCCGCCTCGCGGACCAGGGTGAAGTAGCCGCTGTTTTTCAGGGCGGCGACGAAAGTGCGGGCGAACGGCCCCTGGTCGGCGGCACGGATCGCGGTGGGCAGGTGCTTCGGGTCGGCGTTGATGGCGAAGCCGAACAGCATCAGCTGCATCAGCGGAATGCCGACCATCATCGCAAAGGTCACGCGGTCGCGCTTCATCTGGATGAACTCCTTGAGCACGATGGCCCACAGGCGATGGAAGGTGAAACGGCGCATTAGATCGGTCCTCGTTCGGCCTGGCACACCCCGTCGCTTTGCGCCACCCCTCTCCAGAGGGGACCCAAGCCTTCGCTAGCGTGGGTTTGAATCCCCTCTGGAGAGGGGTGCCCGCAGGGTGGGGTGTGTTGGGCTGCGCTTGTCATCGGGATTCCGGTTCTCATGCGAAATTATCCTTGGCGGTGTCCATCAGGCTGATGAACACGTCTTCCAGGCCCGCGGTGATCCGGACCCATTCGTGGCCGGGGACGCGCACGGCGGCGAGGGTGGCCTCGAGGGTGACCGCATCGCGACCGCTGATGTGAAGGGTGTTGCCGAAGGCGACGACCTGTTCCACGCCCGGCCGTCCGCGCAACGTCTCGGCGAGGGCGCGCAGGCCCGGACCGCTGACCGTCCAGGTGGTGAGCGGGGTGGCGCGCAGGACCTCGGCGAGTGTGCCGCGGGCCAGCAGTTTGCCATAGGCGAGGTAAGCCAGCCGGTGGCAGCGCTCGGCCTCGTCCATATAGTGCGTCGTGATCAGGACAGTGAGACCTTCCGCCGCGAGCCGGTGGATCTCGTCCCAGAATTCGCGACGGGCCTTCGGGTCGACACCGGCGGTGGGCTCGTCGAGCAGCAGCAGCTGGGGCGAATGGATCAGGCAAGCGGCGAGGGCGAGGCGCTGCTTCCAGCCGCCCGAAAGCTGGCCCGCCAGCTGGTGGCTGCGGTTGGCCAGGCCGAGCCGTTCCAGGCTGTGTTGCACGGCGGGGACACGATCCGGCACGGCATAGACGCGGGCGATGAAGTCGAGGTTCTCGCGGATGGTGAGGTCCTCGTAGTAACTGAACTTCTGCGTCATGTACCCGACATGGCGCTTGATCTCGGCCTGTTGGGTGCGCACGTCATAGCCGAGGCAGGTGCCGCTGCCGGCGTCCGGCGTGAGCAGGCCGCAGAGCATGCGGATGAAGGTCGTCTTGCCGGAACCGTTGGGGCCGAGGAAACCGTAGATTTCGCCGCGCCGCACCTGCAGGGCGACTTGATCGACGACGGTCTTACTGCCGAAGCGCTTGGTGACGCCCGTGACGTCGATGACAAAATCTTGAGTGAGCGAGGACATTTTCAGGTGTCATCCTGAGCAGCGCGAAGGATCCAGCAGGACAGGCAGTGGCGGGAGACTTACTGGATTCTTCACTACGTTCAGAGACAGGAGAGAACAATTCACGGGGCGAGGGTCACGTCCGCCGGCTGGCCGGGATGCAAGTCGCGGGTGGCGGTTGGGTCGAAGACGGCCTCGACCATGAAGACGAGCTTGGCGCGATTCTCGCGGTTATAGAGCACGGGTGGCGTGTATTCCGGTTTCGGAGACAGGTAGGTAATGTGGGCGGTGAGCGGCGCGGGTTGACCGGAGAGCATGACGTGGACGACCGAGCCGGCCTTGAGCGCACCGAATGCCGCCTCGGGCACGAAAAAACGGACCTTGAGATTGGCGGGGGGGAGCAGCGCCACGACCGGCTGGCCGGCCGCGACGAATTCGCCCACGCGGAACAGGGTGTCGTAAACCAATGCGGCCACTGGGGCGGAACGGTTTTTCTGGGCAACGTTCCAGCCGGCCCGGTCGAGGGCGGCTTGCGCAGCTGAGGCGTCGGCCTCGGCGGCGGCGATGGCATCGGGCCGGCCGCCCAGCCGGGCGGTGTCGAGCTGGGCGGCGGTTTGCGCGATGAGCGCGAGGTTGGCCACGTGGTTGAGCCGCACGCGGTCGAAGTCATCATCAGACAGCACGGTGGTCTCGTGGAGCCTGGTCGCGCGTTCCAGTTCGCGGCCGGAAAGGTCCGCCGCTGCGCGGGTCTGCGTCAGGCGGGCCTCGAGGGTGGTGAGTTCGGAGGGCCGTGAACCCTTGCGCAGGTCGGCGAGGCGGGCCTGGGCAGCCCGCAGCTTTTCGGCGGCCTCGCGCATCGTGGACAGCTCGGCACTGTGTTCGAGGGTGAAAAGCTCGGCGCCGGCCTCGACCCGGGTACCGCGAGTGACGGCGAGGTTCTCGAGCTGGCCGCCCAACGGCGCGGCGACATACACGAACTCGCCCTCCAGGTAACCTTGGTAGGCGGATGATTCGCGCCGGGTGCAGGCGCCGAGCAGGAGGACCGCGAGAAAAGCGGGCGCGAGTCTAGCGGGAGAATAGTTTTTCATGTTCTTTGCGGCCGGCGGGGGTGAGCAGTCCGCCGAAAAAGAGGTCGATGGCACGGGGCACGATGTCACGCGGGGTGAGGCCCAACCGGTCCATGGTGGCGGGTTGGATGAGGCCATTCATGGCTGAGAGGAAAAAGGCGACCGCGAAAGCGGGGTCGAGGTCGGTGCGCACCATGCCGGCCACCTGGCCTTCCTCGATGAAACGCCCGAAGACGTACGGGATGTTTTTCTCCCGCATCTCGGCGATCTGCCGGTAAATCTCGGGGGCGAAGCGCTGCAGGTCGCGCAGCAGGCGGGGATTCATCCGCGCCGTCCGTTCCACCATGCCCTCGGCGAAGCCGCGGAGCTTTGCGGCGAAATTCAGCCGCCGGTTGGCAAACAGCTCGTCCGCGGAGGCGCGGATTTCCCGGCTGAGATCCTCGACCACGGCGCGGATGAGGGCCTCTTTGCCGGCGAAGTGCACGTAGAGCGTCTTCTTGCTCATGCCGAGTTCAACGGCGAGTTCGTCCATGGTGCACTGGCTGTAGCCATGCGCAAAGAAATGGGCGCGGGCCTGACGCAGGATGCGGGTGGGCACCGGAGGTTCGATGGCCGGGGGGCGGGAGATCGTGGTGGAGCCAGGCATAAACCTAAGGAAACTTTAAAAGTATTTATAGTTTCCTGCGTCAAGACGCATTTTTTTTGGAGTGGCGATTGCGTTGTCGGTGCTGAAACCTAGCTTCCGCCCATGCCCGTGCAGGCCAGCAACTTTAAAGCCGAAATCTCCACCCTCCTGGGGAACAAGGACTATGCCGGCTTGAAGGCGAAACTGGTACCCTGGCTGCCGGCCGATGCGGCGCCGATCTTGTCGGAGCTGCCGGTGGAGCAGCTGGCCGTGCTATTCCGCGGCTGTTCGAAGGAGCTGGGCGCGGCGGTGTTCACCTATCTCGAGCATGGCGCCAAGCACAAGCTCCTGAAGGTGCTCACGCAGCCGCAGGCGGCCGCGCTGCTGAACGAACTGCCCGCGGATGACCGCACCACTTTTCTCAACGAGCTGCCACTCGACATCGCCATGCAGCTGCTCGGGCTGCTCACGCCCGAGGAGCGCAAGATCGCCCAGGACCTGCTGGCCTACCCCGAGCACAGCGTCGGCCGCATGATGACGCTGGACTATGTGGCCGTGCGCTCCGACTGGACCGTGCGCGAGTGCCTCGATTTCATCCGCACCCACGGCTACGACCGGGAGACGCTCAACATGATCTTCGTCACGGACGCAGGCGGCCACCTGCTCGATGACATCCGGGTGCGGCGTTTCTTGTTGGCGGAGCCGGACACAAAGGTCAGCGCGCTGATGGATGGCAATTACGCCACCCTGGCCCCCACCGACGACCGGGAAAAAGCCCTCGGGGTTTTCCGCCGCTACGATCGGGTGGCGCTGCCCGTGACCGGTCCCGACCACAAGCTCATCGGCATTGTCACCGCCGACGATATGCTCGACGTGGCCTCGGAGGAGGCGACGGAGGACATCCAGAAGCTGGGCGGCAGCGAGGCGTTGGACGAGCCCTACACCACCATCGCCCTGACCAAGATGGTGAAGAAGCGCGCCAGCTGGCTCGTGGTGCTGTTCCTCGGCGAAATGCTGACCGCGACCGCGATGAGCTATTTCGAGGACGAGTTGGCGAAGGCCATTGTGCTCTCCCTGTTCATCCCGCTGGTCATCAGTTCGGGTGGCAACGCCGGCTCGCAGGCGGCGACGCTGGTCATCCGCGCGCTGGCCCTCGGGGAATTCAAGCTGCGGGACTGGTGGCGGATCATGCGCCGGGAACTGGCGGCAGGCTTCATGCTCGGCCTGATCCTGGGCGCCATCGGGTTTCTACGCATCGTGATCTGGTCGCGTTTTTCCCACATTTACGACCCGAGCCCGCTGAAGGTAGCCACGACAGTCGGGGCAGCGCTGGTCGGCATCGTGCTGTGGGGCTCGCTGATGGGCTCGATGCTGCCATTGATCCTGAAACGTCTCGGCTTCGACCCGGCGACCTCGAGCGCGCCGTTCGTGGCGACCCTCGTCGATGTGACGGGCCTGATCATCTACTTCTCGGTCGCGCTCCTTGTCATGCTGTGACCGCCAATCTGACGACCGGCCAGGGAGTGCTATTATACGATGGCCAATGCGGTCTGTGCAACCGGATCGTGCGGTTACTCCTCCGGACCGACCGGGCCGGCCGATTGAAGTTTGCGCCGCTGCAGGGTGCACCGGCCCAAGCCTTTCTCCGGCAGCAGGGCCTGCCCACGGAGGACTTCGACAGTCTCGTGTTTGTGCCCGATTGGGCGAATCCCCGACCCGGTACGTATCTGTTGCGGACCGACGGGGCTCTGGCGGCGGCGGCATTGGTTGGTGGAGTCTGGCGGCTGGTTACCTGGATGCGGATCCTGCCCGCTTGGCTCCGCGATCCCATCTACAAGCTGGTCGCCCGTTCGCGCTACGCGTTGTTCGGGGAGTATCGAGGGAAACCGCTCGCGGAATCGGTGGGGGGCGGCCGGTTTCTAGAGGCCTCATAAAGTCGTATAACCCAATAAAAAGGCCGGACTGACGTCCGGCCCGGAAAGAGAGATAATATCTGGCAGGTTTATTCGCGGCCGTAGCCGCCACCGCCGGCGTCACCACCGCCCCCGCGATCGCCACGGTAACCGCCGCCACCACCGCGACCACCGCGATAGCCGCCGCCGCCACCCCGACCGCCGCGGCCACCACCGTAGCCACCCCGACCGCCACCGCCAAAGCCGCCTCCACCAGGCGGACGCTCCTCGCGCGGGCGCGCGATGTTGACCGCCAGGGCGCGGCCCTCGATCTCATGTCCGTGGAACTTTTCCACGCATTGCTGGGCCTCCTCAGCATTCGCCATCGTCACGAAGGCGAATCCACGGGAACGACCGGTGAATTTGTCGAAGATAATCTCAACGACACTGACGGTTCCGACCTGGCCGAACAGGGCCTCGAGGTCCTGGGCGGTGCTGGCGAAGGGAAGATTCCCCACGTAGAGCTTGTTGTTTTCTGACATGTGATGATGAGAGCTGATGCTGCTGCCTGCCGCCCGTCCCCGGCTGTCGGATTTCAAATCATCACTGAACACTAACGCTCACCTGACAATTCTCCGTGGCGGTAGAAACTAACAAACAACCAACCCAACGCGGGAAAGGCTGGCCCGGCGGACGGTCTTAGCAAGCGATTATTGGGCCCGAAAAGTCCGGGTCCGGCCGGACCGCCGGCCGATTCTCCCTCTGAAAAAATGAATTTTCCCTCTAGAAAATCGTTGCATTGCCTCGGACGCGTTCTATGACGAATAGCACTATGGCTAAAAAAACCACCCGTAAACCTAACGCCGCTTTCATGAAGCCGGTAACTCCCGACGCCAAGCTCGCTGTTGTCGTTGGTTCCACTCCGCTGCCCCGCACGGAAATGACGAAGAAACTCTGGGCCTACATCAAGAAGAATGGCCTCCAGGACAAGAAGAACAGGCGCATGATCAATGCCGACGAAGCCCTCAAGGCTGTCTTCAACGGCAAGGCTCAGGTCAGCATGTTCGACATGACCAAGCTGGTCAGCAAGCACGTGTCCTGATTTCAGTCGCAAACTGAATCACCCTTTAAACCGCCGCGGAGCAATCCGCGGCGGTTTTGTTTTTGGGAGAGTGGGTTTCGTCCCTGTAGGAGCCTGCTTGCAGGCGATAAAAAACGCGGGCATTTAACATCGCTTGCAAGCAAGCTCCTACAATCGGACCCACCAGCACGCCTTGATCGGCTTGCTGGTCGCCAATCTTTTCTGGGGCTTGAGCTTTCCGCTGATCAAGGCGGTGGTCTTCACCCACGAGCAGCTGCTGCCGGGCAGCGGGAACTGGTTTGTCACGGCCATGACGCTCGCACCGCGGTTCCTGCTGTCAGCTGCCGTCATGCTGGTGGTCGCGCGCGCGTCAGTGCGCCACCTGTCCGGGCTGGAGTTGAGGCAGGGCCTGCTGCTGGGGATCTCCAACGCCTTGGGCATGGTGCTGCAGGTGGACGGCCTGCAGTTCACCTCGGCGTCGGTCTCGGCCTTCCTCACCCAGTTTTCCGCCATCATGATCCCGGTGGTCGTGGCCCTGCGGGTCCGGCGGTCGCCGCCGGCCTTGGTGTGGCTGTGCGCCGCGCTGGTGCTGGCCGGCGTGGCGATCCTCGGTCGCTTCGATTTCCGCACCCTGCACCTCGGTCGGGGCGAGCTCGAGACGATGCTCAGTTCGGTGTTCTTCATGTGGCAGATCTTTGTCCTGGAGGACAAGCGCTGCGCGGCGAACCGGGCGCTGGCGGTCAGCACCGTGATGTTTGCGATCGAGGGGGTCGTCTTCGCCGGCATGGCCCTGGGTACAGCCCGGTCACCCGCCGACTGCCTGGTGCCGTGGACCTCGGTGCCGTGGCTCGGTTTCAGCGGCTTGCTCACGGTGATCTGCACGCTCGGCGCCTTCCTGCTCATGATCCGCTGGCAGCCCAAGATCACGGCCACGGAGGCGGGGTTGATCTATTGCTTCGAACCCGTGTTCGCCTCGGTGATGGCGCTGTTCCTGCCCGCGCTGTTTTCGCGCTGGGTGGGATTTGATTATGCCAACGAGACCCTGACGTGGCAGCTGCTCGCGGGGGGAGGGTTGATCACTCTCGCCAACATCCTGCTCCAGGCCCGCCCACCGGCGGCAACCAGGGCCACTTGACCCGGGAGCGGCCAACCCGCTCAAGTATACTATTGGTTGACATCACCAGGCTGGCTTCCTTCCTGCCTGGCGGAGCCGGAGCCACTCCAGCAGGAGCAGTGTGCGCTCGGCATCGGGCATGCGTCGGCCGCTGACAAAGTACTCGTTCACGGCCTGACGTTGGAGCCCCAGCAGACGGGCCAGCTGGGCCTTCTCGCCGCGTTTCCTCAGCAGCGGGCGGACGTCGGCCACGAGTTGATTCCAGAGCGGAGTGTCGCGGCCGGGACGGATCGTGGCGCCGACGGTGCGCGGAGGAGCCATCCGTCTCCTGGCCGAGGCGCGGGCGGTGTCGGAGAGTGAGGCAAGCAGAACTTCAATCGGCCAATGACTATAGGGAAACGGGGTTTTTGCCATGGGCTCACCTCTCGCCAAAATAGGGCTGATGTCAACTAATAGTATACTTGAACAGAGTCGCCTTCGGCATTGCGGCGGGGTCAGACGGACGGGCGCAAACGGATCGCGACCAGGGCCCGAAGGGTCACCGCGCCCAGCACGATCGCGCCGCCGAGGAGGGCGAACTGGCTGGGCCTTTCGCCCATGTCGAGCATCACCCATACGGGGTTGAGGATCGGTTCGACCACGGGGATCAACACGGCCTCCAATGCCGTCACATGCTTGATGGCCTTCGCATAAAGCAAGTAGGCCAGCCCCAGTTGCACGACGCCGAGCAGGCCAAGGGCGAGCCAGCCGGGGGCCGTTAGCGCCGGGGCCGACCACATGGCCGGCGCGCCGATGGCGAACCCGAGCAGGTTGCCCAAGATGATGGATTCCAAGGCGGAGCTGTCTTTCTGCTTGCGCAACAGGATCGTCATGACGGCAAAGCCCAGGCCACTGGCGAGGGCGATCACGAGTCCGGCGAGCTGGCCGATTTGCAGGCCCTCGTAGAAAAACACGCCGAGGCCGACGAGGACTGTGGCGATGGTCAGCCAGTCGGCCCGGGTGGTGCGTTCACCGAGCAACCAGGCGCCGAGCAGCGCGACCCAGACCGGGGCGGTGTATTGGAGGAGAATGGCGTTGGCCGCCGTGGTCATCTTGTTGGCCAGGGTGAACAGGACGGTGCAGGCCGCATAGGCGGCGGCCGCGCCCAGCTGGAGCGGGGACCAGGTGAAGCGCAGCGAGCGCCAGCTGACGGCGAGCAAAAACAGGGCGGCGATCAGGCCACGTCCGCCCGCGGCGGCGAGCCCGGGCCATTCGACGTGCTTGAACAGCACGCCCGCGAGGCTCCAGCACAACGCCGCGCCCAGCAGCAGGCCGACGGACTTGGTGTGGGCGGGATCGCGCATGGGGCGACACGATGTGTTGCGGCAGGAGCAGGGAGCAAGGAGCGTTTACCTCCTCACAAACTGCCGAAACGTTGCCACGACGAGTCACGAGAAGCGTAGGGCTTACAGGATGAAATTCCTCGTGCGGCTATCGCCGCTTTGGAGAGCCCGCTACGCCGCTGGATTCCGGTGACTCCAGCATTCCGTTGGGGGAGAATGCACTCGCGTACTTGGGGCACATGCCTAGAAACCCACTCCACATGTCCGAGCCATCACCCAAGGCGGTATTCCTCAGCTATGCCCGCGAGGATGCTGAGGCGGCCCGCCATATCGCCGACGCTCTCCGCGCCTTCGGCGTTGAGGTCTGGTTCGACATGAGTGAATTGCGCGGCGGCGACGTCTGGGACCAGAAAATCCGCCGCCAGATCAAGGAATGCGCACTGTTCATGCCGGTCATCTCCAGCCAGAGCGAACAGCGGGGGGAGGGCTACTTCCGGCTGGAATGGAAGCTGGCCGTCGAGCGCACGCACCTCTTGGCCGAGGACCGGCCGTTTCTTTTCCCCGTGGTCGTGGACGACACCACGGAAACTTCCGCCAGCGTGCCGGAGCAGTTCCTGAAATCGCAATGGACGCGTTTGCCCGGTGGCGAACCCACGCCGCAATTTGTCGAGCAGGTGAAACGCTTGTTGTCGTCGCCGCGCAAGCTCGCGGTGGGGTCCAAGCCCGCCGTCCCGTCCGCCCCGGCCAGCGCCCCGGCGCCCGCCTCCCGGTCCGGGTTTCCCCCTTGGGCCGCGGCCCTGCTGGGCCTCGCCGTCGTGATGCTTGGCGCCTTTGTGGTGTTCCGGCCCGCGGCCAAGCTCGAGCCGGCTCCGGCCGTGCCAACGACTCCCGCCGTGGCGGCCAAGGCGCCGGAACCCGCCGCCCCGGTCATCAGCGAAAAATCCCTCGCCGTCCTCCCGTTCAGCAACATGAGCGAGGAAAAGGACAGCGGCTTTTTCACCGATGGCATCCAGGAGGACATTCTCACGAACCTCGCGCTCCTCTCGGAGCTGCGGGTCGTGTCGCGCACCTCGGTCATGCAATATCGCAACACGACGAAGACCATCCGGCAGATCGCGACGGAGCTGGGCGTCATGTATGTGCTCGAGGGCAGCGTGCGCCGCGCCGGCAACAAGGTGCGGGTGACGGGCCAGCTCATTCGCGCCGGGACCGACGAGCATGTCTGGGCCAAGGCCTTCGACCGCGAGATCAGCGACATCTTCGCCATCCAGGCTGAGCTGGCCACGGAGATCGCCGGCGCGCTCAAGACCGCCATCACCCCGCAGCAGAAAACCATCATCGCCGGCCGGGCCACGACGAGCGTCGACGCCTACAACGATTACCTGAAGGCCCGCGAGATCCGGCTCTGGTCGGGCGTCACGCGCGCGACGCGGCCCGACATCGACCGGCTGCTGCAATCTGCGATCCAGCGGGACCCGAATTTTGTGCCGGCCTGGCTGGAGATCGCCCGGGTTAATTTCAACTCGTACGGATCCGGCAGCCTGGGCGGGGATCGCAACCAGCTCCTCGAGGGGAAAACGGCGCTCGCCCAGGCCATCCGGCTGGCTCCGGCAGATCCGGCGGTCATCCTGGTGCAGGCCGTGGAGGCGATCACTAACGGCGATCTGCCCGGTGGTCGGCGGTTTTTGGAAAAGGCCCTGGCTCTGGCCCCAGGCAACGTCGAGACCATCATCGCTTTCGGCCGGCTGGCTGACCAGGAACGGCTTTGGGCGGAAGCCATGGGCTACTACCGGCGCGCCCAGGCCCTCGACCCGCGCAATCCGCTCGTCCTGTGGGACGCCCACAACGCGCTGCTGAACCTGCGGCAGTTCACGCAGGCAGCGGAAATCGTGCGGCAACTGTTGGTCCTCCAATCCGACTCCTTCGACGCGGCCGCCGCCCTGGCTCATGTGCCGTATTACGCCCGGGGCGAGCGCCAGGAAGTGGAAGCCCTGTTCGCCCGGTTGACGCCAGCCCAGCAGTCGGACCCCAAGGTCGTCGCGGTGAAGTTCAACTGGTACTATCATGACATCGGCGACGCCCGGGCCTATGTGGAGCTCTGCAACCAGCAGGGCACCGACACCAATTTCAACGACGATGATTCCACCCTGCAATTTGCCGAGGCGCTCATCGTTCTCGGCCAGCGCGATCGCGCCACCGCCCTGGTGCGTCCGCTGCTCGACAAACTGAAGGTCCGGGTCGGAGCCGATCCGGACAACACGAATCTGCTCAATTCCCTCGCCTACACCCAGGCGTTGCTCGGCGACCATGACGCCGCGATGGGGACGGTCGGCCACATCCTCTCGCTGCTCAAGCCGGGCGATACGGTGCGGAAGCAGGTTTACCTCCAGGCCAACGCCGCCATCGTCTACGCCTGGATCGGGGAAAGGGACAAGACGGTCGATCTGGTTGAGCCGTTGATGAAAATACCGACGGCGGCCTTCAACAGTGTGAACTCGCTGCGCCACGACATTGATTTTTTCCCCATGCGCGGGTTTCCCCGCTGGGAAGCGATGCTCGCTGATCCCGCCAACAACAAGACGTTCACTTACTAGGCAACGATTGTCCGGCGGCTCGTAATGGGGGAGGGGCAGTGGAGGGCTCGCGTCCCTGCGAGCCGGCCCGCAGAGACGCGGGCCCTCCAACAAATCATTTCGTTGTCGCGGCGAACCCCTCGAGCACGCGGCCGGGAGTCAGCAACTCGGGGAGGATGACCGGGTCGGCCTGCCCGGGGGCATAGATCAGGTTGAACGGCACGGCGGAGCGGTTCCACTTCGCCAACTCGGCAGTGATGGCCGGGTCCTTGCTCGTCCAGTCGGCTTTGAGCAGCAGCACATTTTTCTTTCCCAGCTCGGCCAGCACATCATCGGAGGTGAAGACGGCAGCCTTGTTCGTCTGGCAGGTGGCGCACCAGCGGGCGGTGAAGTCCACGTAGACCGTTCGGCCAGCCGCGCGGGCCGCGGTCACCGCCTCGGGGCTCCAGTGCTCCCACTTCACGGTGTATCCGCTCCCGTTGGAGAGCGTGACGGACTTCGGCCAGCCGAGACCCAGGCCGGCCAGGAGCAGGACCGTGGCGGCGATGCGGCCGGTGAATTTGGAAAACCGGCCATAAACCCAGGCCGCCATCGCGACCAGCACGAGGCCGAACACCAGGAAGAGCAGGGCGTAATCGTCGTCCTTGGTCTGGCCGGCGAGCACCCAGAGCAGCCAGCCGACAGTGGCGTAGAGCGGGAAGGCCATGAACTGCTTGAAAGTCTCCATCCAGGCGCCGGGGCGCGGCAGCAGCTTCACGGCCGCGGGGAAGAGCGAGAGCAGCAGGTAGGGTGCGGCCAGCCCGACGGCGATGAAGGTGAAGATCAGCATCGATTCGGCGGCGGAAAAGGCCGGCGAAAAAGCCGCGCCGAGGGCCGGGGCCAGGAAAGGAGCGCTACAGGGGGTCGAGACCAGCACGGCGAGAATCCCGGAGAAGAACGAACCGGCGTAACCCTGCTGCATCTGCAGCTTACCGCCCACCGCGGTGGCGGAGAGACCGATTTCAAACAGCCCGCTGAGGTTGAGGGAAAAGATTAGCAGGAATGCCGCCATGCCGAAGACAAAGCCCGGCGACTGGAGCTGGGCGCCCCAGCCGATTTCCGAGCCACTGGCGCGCAGGGCGAGGATGACGCCGGCGAGAATCCAGAACGAAAGCAGCACCCCGAACGTGTAGACCAGGCCGTGCGCGATGATCTTGCGGCGGTCATTGCCCGCTTGATGCACGAAGCCCAGCACCTTGATGCCCAGCACCGGGAAAACGCAGGGCATGAGGTTCAGGATGAGGCCGCCGATCAGGGCCAGCAGCAGAGTCCCGGCGAGACCTCCGGGACCGGAGGCGGGAGGCGGGAGGCGGGATCCAGAAGCAGAGGCCAGAGGACGGACAACAGAGGACGGTTTCAATCCGCCGGCAGCCGGCGCTCCGATCTCCACGTCGAAGATGGCTCCGTGGCCGGCCGGCCAGCCGTTGGCGGAAGCGATGACGCCGGTAAGACGCGTGGCGTCGGCCGGGGCGTCCTTGGCAATGGCGAGCGTGAACACGAAGGCGCTCTTTTCTTCGGTGATTTTTTGCTCAGCGGCGTAGTCCACCAGGCCGGCGGTGTCGAAGAGGTGCAGGTTCTGCGGCCGGTGGGTGGTGCCAGCGGCCGGCGTGAGGCGCACGAGGAGGGTCGAACCGCTTCGAGAGGCGCTGAGGCTCCAGCCGGTGAGCGGTTGCGGCCGATCGGCGTAGGCTTGGGCGAGGGCGGGATTGGTGGATTTCGGCTCCAGACTGACGGGCAAGGAGAGTTCGACATCAGCCATGCCCGGCATGCAGACGTCCTCGCACATGAGCCAGTCGGCCTTGGCGCGGAGGGTCACGGTTTCACCCGGCTTCAGCGAGGCCGGGGCTGCGAGTTCGACGAAGAGGTAGACCTCGCCCTCGTAGCCGTTGCCGGTGATCGAGCCGCGCCGGTCCTTCACGACATGCGGGGTGGGCCAGAGGATGGGGCCGGCGGTGAAACCGGCGGGGAGCTTCCAAGCGAGCGAAGTCGGGTAGCCGGTGCCTGGGTTGATCCAGTAGGAATGCCAGTGCTCGTCATGATTGAGCTTGAGGGCGACGAGAATTTTTTTGCCCGGCGCAATGGCATCCTGGGCCGCGACCAGTTCAGCCGCCACCGCTCCCTTCCGCACAGGGCCTGGCGCGGCTGACAGCCCGTTCGACAAGCTCAGGACGGACCCGAGCGGCAGGAACAACATCATTAGCAGGAGGGCGCGCAACCGGTTCGACAGATTCGATAGGCTCACTGCAGGCAGGCTTCCGCCTTCGCCAAGGCTACGGCGGACCGGCAGGGTGGGGGGCGGACAGAGGGGCATCGGGGGTGAGAGTAGGACGGAACTGGTTTATTTCAAATCCCGATCACAGCTGCCACTTCCGTCCTTTTGGCAGGTTGCACTGTCCAGCCTGGCGCCTAAGTTCGGACAATGAAATTAGCGTCACCGCTCTCCGTCCTAATTGTCCTAGCCTTGGCCAGCCTGCTCTGCGCCCAAGCTCCGGCCGGACCGGCGCCATCTGCGGCGGTCACGCCGAGGGATGACGCGGCGTCCTTCACCACCACGGCGTCCGGCCTCAAATACGCCATCACGACTCCCGGCACCGGCGCCACGCCCACGGCGGGCCAGGTGGTCGTGGTCCATTACACCGGGACGTTGCCGGACGGGACAGTCTTCGACAGCACGCGCCCCCGGAACACGCCGTTCGCCTTCACGCTCGGACGCAAGCAGGTCATCAAGGGCTGGGACGAGGGCTTCGCCCTGCTTCGGGTCGGTGACAAGGCGACCTTGCTCGTTCCGCCCGGGCTGGCCTACGGCGACAAGCAGCGCGGTCCAATCCCGCCGAATTCGACCCTGCGTTTCGAGGTCGAGCTGGTGGACTTGAAG
Source organism: Oleiharenicola sp. (assembly GCA_025363455.1). Taxonomy (GTDB): domain Bacteria; phylum Verrucomicrobiota; class Verrucomicrobiia; order Opitutales; family Opitutaceae; genus Lacunisphaera. The sequence goes on from JANYDW010000013.1 coordinate 28,583, forward strand.
GGCCGGGCCCTGTCGGACTTGTTACAAGACACGATCGACACGGCCGGGCTGGACGCCGGGCGGGCGCGTTTCGCCGAGGCGAAGGCCGCCAAGTTCGAAGGGCTCCATGTCAGCGAATCGCAATTAAACGGCCTCGGTTACCGCTACCTCGGCAAGGAGGGCAAGCTGGCCGAGGCGCGTGCCGTGCTGCAATGGAACATGGAGCTGTTCCCCGCATCGGCCAATGTTTACGACAGCCTCGGCGAGGCCGACGTGAAGGCGGGCGATCGCGCCGCGGCGCTGGCGCATTACAGCCGGTCCCTGGAGCTCGATCCCAAGAACAAGAACGCCGCCAAATTTCGCGCCGAGATCGAGGCCACTCCCGACCAGCCGGGCGCCCTGACGCAGATGCAGGCGAGGATGGAGCTCAACGAGGCCATCGACGCCGCGTTCGAGGCGGCGGACAAGAAGGGCTACGATGTGCCGGCGCTGAAGTCGAAGCTGACGGCCTTCCTCGACAAGTACCCCGACGACCCGGGTGCGGCCGGCCCGCTGAACAACTTCTTTTACTATGCGGAGTCGTCCAGCTTGGAGCAGGCGAAGGTGGAATGGGCGGGCTTTGCGCAGCACCCGAACGCCAAGGTGCGCGAGGCGGCGGCCCAAAAAATGGCGCTGGGCGAACTCATCAAGTCACCGCTCGCGATAAAGTTCACCGCGGCCGACGGGCGCGAGGTTGATGTGGCGCGGTTGCGCGGCAAGGTGGTGTTGATTGACTTCTGGGCGACCTGGTGCGGACCCTGCGTCGAAGAAATTCCGAACGTCGTGGCGACCTACGAGCAGTACCACGCGCAGGGCTTCGAGATCGTCGGTGTTTCGTTCGACCAGGCGCCCGACCCGGACAAACCGGCGCGGCGGCAAAAGACCGCGCCGCAGGTACTGGCCTTTACTCGCGATCACAATATGCCATGGCCGCAGTTCTACGACGGAAGCTACTGGGAGAATCCATTCGGCAAACAATACGGCGTTCGCGGCATCCCGGCGATGTTCCTCCTCGACAAGCAAGGCATGGTGGTCTCGACCAATGCACGCGGCGCGAAGCTCGGGGCCGAGGTGAAGCGCCTGCTCGGGCTCTGAGCAAACGAGAAGAGAAAACACGGGAGCATTGGCGCTCTCTGCCCGTAGGGGTCGAGCTTGCTCGATCCTCCCATCGATGATCGTGATGACCCGAGGACCGGGCAAGCCCGGCCCCTACAACGGAGAAGATTCAGGTTTGTCTGCTCATCCTTCCCGTCTACCCGCCCTCAACGCGCCGCCGGCATTCTGCCGGCTCGTGAGATGGGCGAAGAGCATCGACCAGAAGCAGAGCACGATGTTGAAGAGCGGCATCTGGAGTGGGGAAGGCAGGGCATAGACGCAGGTCACCACCGGAATCCAGATGAACCACATCGTCAGCAAGACGGGCAGCACGCGCCGGTAGTACCAGCGGCCCGCGTGCAGGTCTGCGGCGACGGGAGCCCAGCGGAAGCCGGCATCCTTCCACGCGAAACAAAGGTAGCTCACGGGCGTGGCATAGAGCGGGTTGTAGCCGAATTGGTCGCTCAGGACCTTGCGCACGATGGTCACCACGCCGTGGCCGTCGCCATGCAGCCACGCGAGGATGCGATACCACAGGTCGACCTCCGCGCCTTTCCACGCCCAGTAGAAAATAAAGAAAACCAAGTGGGGCCAGGGATGGGCGTCGCGCGTTTCGGCGTGCAGCCGCAGGAAGAGGAAGGGCAACAGTCCGCCACACAGGACGGTGGAGGCCGCCGAGAAAGCGAAGCCGCCGGTCGACTGCCACCGGGCCAGAGTAGCGAACAAGGATTCGCTGGCGGGCAGAAAATAGTACGCCAGCACCAGGCTGAGTGCCACGGCCTGCAGCAGGAGACCGGGAACGAGCAGGGCGCGGAGGCTTTGGCGGCCAGCCGCCCACGGTGCCGTTTCGACTGGGGACATCTCAGACAAGGAGGCCGCGAGGTCTAGGTGCACGGCCCTGAAGCGCGAGCAGGAATTTGCGGTGAGCCAAGAACTACAGTAAACGGACCCACTACTGAAAGGTGGAACCCGGCCTCCGGACGGGTTTGTCAGGTGCTCATGTAAGAAAACGCGTCCAGAGGCCGCGTTCCACCCAAGTCAACTGCATCAGCCTTCCCCCCTCAGTTCTTGAGCGGGAAGGTGACAAACACGTCGTTGTAGCCGAACACGACCTCCCCCGGGGAAATGCGCACGACCTTGACGTAGTAGACGATCTCAGCGTTCGCTTTCACAGGGATGAGATCGCCATCCTTGTAGGTGGCGGAGTTGATCAGGAGATGGGCGCGTTCCCCGCGCATCACCTGACCTCCGATCCGGATCCGCGAAACACAAAACGCGAGGATCTGCTCATCGCTCATGACGGCGTTGGGTGTGGTATCCGGGACCACGGGGGGCGTATTTGCCGGGGTGGTGGTGCCGTCGTTCTTCACGGCGAAGAGCGCGCCGGAGCCCGTGAAAAGAAACGGATTGGCCGGCTTGGCCGGGAGCGGATCCGGTTTCAAGCGGTGATTGAGGAGGGCGTCGATCCGGGTCTTCGTGCGTTCAAAGCGGTCCGGGGCGGCGCAGAGGGGCGCCAGCACGCCGGCCAGCGTGAGGAGAAGGAGAATGATGGCGGGGGATTTTTTCATGGCCGGCCGAGGACTTCGACAGTGAGATCGAGGGCGAGGCCATCCGCGGCGGCGGACTCTGCCTGGGAAAAACGATAATTCTTCACCCGCAGCAGGCGGGGACCAGTCTCCAGCTGGTGGAGGTAATCCAGGACCTGGGGGTAGGCGCCGGATAGCCGGAGGGAAAACGGGATGGAGTGGTAGGCTTCCTCTTCGGTCGAGGGCTGGGAACTCAACTGGGAAAGGCTGATCAGGTGGACCTTGGCGGATTTTTCGATCTGGTAGAAATAGTCCAGGTTGCCGGCGAGGTCCGATTCGACCGCCAGGTTCTTGTCGATGTAGGCCAGGGCTTCCTCGACAGTGGTGGCTTGGGCCGACAGGCGGGGTTGCCCGTTGAGCGAAAGGAGGATCGTCTCGCCATCCTGACGGGTCCGCTCATAGCGCTCCGCGAATTCATTCCGTCGCTTGTAGAGGAAGAAGTAGTCGCCGGTGCCCACCAGCAGGATGAGGATGATGCTGATCACCGCGAGCGGGCTGCGCCGGGCCAGGTCCGAGAGCTGTTGCACGAGGAGGCTCATGGTTTCTCGGCCTTGTTGAGTTTGAAAGTGAGCTCGAACTCAAAGCTCTCGGTGGCCTCCCGCTTGCTAAAGGCGGTCAGGGCGATGCTGGCAAAACGCGCGCCGATCATCGGATCGTGGAGCAGATCCTCCCGGTAGCCGTTGAGGGTGGTCTTGGCCTTGTCGGAGGATTCGTGCAAGGTGCCGCGCAGCACCAGGCCCGTTTCCATCGAGTCGATCGTCTGGATCTGCATGCTGGCGGGCCGGCTGCGACCAAGCGCCATGACCAGGTTGGAGACGCGGTAGGGGGACGCCATCATGCGATAGGCGACATCAATCCGGTCGGACGCGGTGGCGAGCTTGCGGGTGGAGTTGTTGAGCTCATCCACCTGCTTTTTGTTGTCGGCGATGCGTTGGGTCCACAAGGCGGTGTCAGCCTCCAGCGTCTGGCCGAGGTAGTAGTGCCAGCCGGCGAGGAGCAGGGTGGCGGCCGCCAGGGTGACGAAGATGGTGTTGGCGATGAAGCGGCGACGGATGAGGTCGCCGCTGGGCAGCGCGGTGGAGATGCGGCAGTCGATGCGCCACGGGCCCTGATAAATGGCGTCGGCCTTGGGGGCCTTGTCGAGGGCCGCGCCGGGGATGTCGGCGACGAGGCTGAGGGCGCCGAGCCAGTGCGGACCCAGGGGGGCGACGTCATTGCCGGTGATGAGATTGACGGAAGTCTGCCAAGCCGGAAAGTCCAGGGCGAGGGGGGAGCGACCGATGACGTGGGCCAGCGGCTCGGCGATCCACGAGAGGGCAGGGGGCAGGTAAGCGCAGAAAATTTCGCCGACGGGCTGGCCGGTGGTCATCTCGTAGGAATCAACGAGGGGCTTGAGATCGCGGCCGATGGCGCGGACGAACTTGGAGGCGCGGAGGAGGAGTTCGTCGTCGGCCAGGTGCAGGCGTTCGCGCACCTCGCCGGCGTGGGTGAGGTTGAACTCGCGGCGGGCGGCCTGGACGATGGAGGCAAAGCCATGGCGCACGGGCGCGGGGGTGTGCACGCCCTCCTTGCCGATGATGTAGGCGACCGTGTGCTCCTGCTCGATGACCACGACGACCACGGCGCGTTTCTCGTTGAGCCGCTCCTGGTATTCGGCGACTGCGCCGAGCAGGGGCAATATGCCCATTTCCAGCCGGTAGGGGAGCAACCGCTGGTCCAGCAGGCGCTGCTGGGTGAGATGGACGTCGGTGTGCGAGACGCCACAGACGAGGACGGGGCGCTGGGTGCCCTCGGGGGCGACCTGCTCACCCTCGAGCGGGCTGAGGATCTGCAGTTTCCACGCGGCGGGATTCTCGATTTTGTATTGCTCGCGGACAAGGTTGTCCAGGTAGCTCGACTCGGCGAGTTTGCGCGGCTGAATGCTCTCGCGGAGGAGGAGAGCCTCGGGCGGCGAAAAGCTGGCGATGGCGGGCACCCAGGCGTTCTGCTTCTCGAAGTTGGCGGTGAGCCACGCGCGGAGGCCCGCCTCGTCGTCGCGGTCGAACTCCGCCGCAAAATTGATTGTGACCGGGCCGTCGTCGGGCCGGTCGACGCCTGCAGCCAGAATCTGATAGGGGTTGAGTTCTATCAGCAGGCTGTGGCGGGTGTTGCGATTGGAGAAAAGCACGCGGGTGGGTTCGAGGCGGCTACTATTGAGGCTCTTATGCCGGCGTCAAGGTGTGGTCAGCAGGGCGCGAGGAGCAGAAACCTGGATTCGGCCCAAAGCAGCCGCTGGAGGAGGGAGGCGCCTGCCTGCGTCCCACGGGGCATAGCTCGCGCCAGTCGGTGACGGTGTAAGGCTGGTCCACCCTTCCGAACATTGCATAGCTACAAGATGCCATGGGTTCGCTGTTCCAATAGGAATTCGCCCGGGGTCGCCAACCGCAGTTCATAAACCTTCCGGCCAAGTTTCCCGTGAAAATCCATCTCATCAAGGGTCAGCAGCCATTCGGCCCGGGCGGCCAGTGCGGTGATGACGACCGGCCGGTCCTTGGTCTTGGGGAAAACCAGCGGTCGGTCGAGGGAAAGCCGGGTTTGCACCAGGCGCACGCGCGGGGCGATTTCCTTGAGCCAGGTGGTTGCCGCCGGCCGGCCGAACTTGCCCAGATTGCGGTGCGTTTCTTCCGCGCAGTAGTCGGAGCTGAAGAGCTGCCAGCCCAATCCGGCGGCCTTGGTCACCAGGAAGCGCGAGGCCCCGCTGGCGGATCCCGCCGCCGCGAGCAGGACACTGGTATCGAGAAAGAGCCTCAATCCTTCCTCTTTTTGGCCGCTTGAAAGGTTTTCATCTCCGCCTCATCACGGGCAATCCAGGCCTTGAGCTGGGCCTTGGGCAGGTCGCGCATGGGCAGCGCGACGGCCGGGTGCAGAAACAGGCCGCCTTCGCGTTCTTCCACGAGGAGCATCGGGTTGCGCAGCCGGTCGAGGCCTAGTTTGCGCCGCAGGGCGGGGGGCAAGGTCAGGCTGCCGCGTTTGCTCAGGGGCAGGGTTGTCGTCATGCGGCAATGCTGCAATGCGGCATAAACGTGGGGCAAGACAAATGTCTGCGTGATTAATTCTTCGGCTGGCTCCCTCTCGCCTTCCCCTTCGCTTTCACTTTCATACTACGGCATGGTGGCCTGCTTAATTTGCGGGAGCGTGCGCCACTGGGTCACGGTGTAGGGCTTGTCCACGCCGCCGAAGGTCGCGTGGCGGGGTGGGTGTACGTTCAGACCAGGTGGCTGGCCGCCTCAAGGGCGGCGGAGAAGTGGGGCAGCTTCTGCCGCCGGGCATAGGCCTCAAAGCGGCGGATGGCAGCGGGTGATAGCTTGACCGTCTTGGGCCGCTTCCCGAGGGGTTTGCGGCCGGCACCGGTCCGTGCGCCACCGTGGGTGAGCACCGCGCGGCCGGGATCGAAGTAGTCGAGCACGCTGCGACCGGCCTCGAAACGGGCCTCAAGGTTGGCGGTGGTGGTGGGCTCACGACGTGAGTTTTTGGAAGAGTTTTTTTTCATGGAGACGGGAGCGGCGGGCAGAGATGAGGCGCAAGGTGTCGCCGCGCGGGGCGTGACAACCGTCCAGTGCCTCCCCTCAATCAGACCGATGGCGAGGTGTCGCATTTCGCCGGGCTGTTTCGAGGGCAGGGTGAGAACCGGGCCCGTCCAGAGCGCCGTGACGGCCGCGAGGCTGAGGCCGTGTTTGGCCTCGTTGCTCGCGTTCTTGGCGGGATCCCAATCAAACCTCACGCTTGAAAGAGTACGTACTTATTCAAGAAGGGCAAGCCTGCTCTTTGGCGCGGGCCCTACGGCATGGTGGCCTGCTCGTCCACGGGGAGTTCGCGCCAGTCGGTGACGGAGTACGGCTGGTCCACCCCGCCGAAGGTCGCGTAGCGCAGCGAGGTGTCGTAGTGGACATTCATGTTCGCGCCGCTGTAGGTGATCTTGTTTGCCGAAATGGCCCCATTAACGATAACGTTGGTGTTATTGATTAGCAGTCCGTTCGGATTGGTGGTATTCGGGATGTAGATCACGCCATAGAACTGGTTGGAGCCATCGGAGTAATTCTGAGTGGAGGAAGCCGAGGTATCGCAGATTAGGGTCAATTTTTTGGGATCAAGGGTAGCGTTATTGAATCCATTGCCGGCCAGATTGACCTTGAGACCACTCGCGATATGAATCTCTGCCGAGCCGGTGCTGCTGATCGTAATCAGGTTGCTGGTGCTTCCGTCTATTTTCAGATCACCGTTGATATACAAGATAACCGGGCCATTGATGTTTATGGTTGTAGCAGTCGTACCATCAATCAAGAGGTGGCCATTATAGTAGTAGCGGGACGGTGTGGTGGCGCCCGGGGTGCCTAAGTTAAGGGTGGCGGTTGAAGCCAAGGCCATGCCCTTGGGCGTGGTGGTCCAATTTGTGGCCAGACCACCGCTGGGCAAAGTATCGAATTGCGGGATGGAGGGACTGCGGCTGATGCGGGTGAGATCGATATTGGGTGAGGCCGGGCTGGAGGGACCCTTGACGCTGCCGCCGCTGGAATAGAGCGGGGCATAAGGCGATGATGAGGATGACGGTGCAGCGAGGTAGCCTTTCACAGCCGTGGTGGAGAGAGTAACGGCTGTTCCCGAAGTACTGCCGGCGGCCACTACGGCGGAGTAGCCGAGATTTTGACTACTGCCGGAAAATGGACTGGTGTTTTGATTATAGGTGTAGGTGGAATAGGTGCCCGAAGTACCAGGCGAAGCAGCCGTATCCATTCTGAACACTGAGCCATCATAACTGTCCACGGTGCCGCCGCTGTTGGCGCTGATCGTGGTCGTGGCGCCGGCGGCGTTGGGAAAGAGCGGGGCCGGGGCGATGGTGGCGCGGAGCTGGGTTCGGGCGGATGGGTTGTTGGCGATGGTGATCGTGCCCTCGGCGTAGACGACCGGGGCGCCGGTGGTCACGCCAAAGGAATTGGCCCAGCTGGGTGTCCAATACGATGTGTTGTTGGGCGACTGGCCGGTGTTCGCCGTGGTACACTTATACCACACGCCGCCGTAGCAGACGTAGCTGCTGGTGGTGTAGGAAGTGGACGCACTCCACTGATACGATGCGCCCGATGTGCTCGACCAATAGGTTGTGTTCGTCGGTGTTTGAGCACTATGGGAGAGGATGCAGCGATACCATGTGCCACTGTAACTGACGGTGTCGTCCAAGTTGTAATACTTGGTGGAATCCCAAGCCGCCAAAATTGTCGGAGCCAAGGCCCAAGTGCCAGGGTTGGTATTGGGTATTGTGGCCGAATTGCTCGATAGCGCCAAATACCACTGCCCGTTGTAAGATACAGTGTCGTTCTGACTGTATTGCTTGTTCGAGTTCCACGCCGTGGAATAAAGCGGGGCGTTACTCCAGTAGGTGGTGTTAGCGGGAGTAAGAGAGCCGCTGCTGGTGTGGGCCCGGATGCAGCGATACCACTGGCTGGTGGTGCTGTAGTAGACCACGTCCCTGAGGTTGTAGTTGATGCTGCTATTGCTCCAGACGTACATACTGCCGGTCAGGGCGCTTTCCCAATTGGTTGAATCCGAACTGGGTGTAGTAGACGAGTTCACCGAAGCCGTCTTGCAGCGATACCAAGCGCCAAGGCTGCCAATCATTCCGCTGCTGACGAAAACAACATCGTTGAACTTGTAGGTGACGGCAGTACCTCTCCACATCCAAGAAATATAAGGAAGTCCACCTGTGGTGGTGAATTTTGCTGACTCTCCTACGTTCCAGGCATTTGCGCTAGGATGTTGTGTGGTGCAGCGATACCAAGCGCCGCTTTGATAAACATAATCACCGACATAGTAATCTGGTGTTCTTGAACCCGTCCATGATGCCGACGGACTGGTCAAAGAAACCCAATTACCGGCAGACAAATCAGAGGCAAGAGTGGTGCTGGTATGCGAAGTGGCGCAATAATACCACGTGCCATTGTCGTAAACCATCGCCCCAGTAGTGTAAGTGACGCCACTGCTCCAAGAGAGCGAAATGGCGCGGACGCTGGAGGTCCAATTGGCAGCGTCTGAACCGAAGGAAGTGCTAGTGTGCGCCGTGGTGCATCTATACACTCCGCCACTACTGGGGCTCACTACGTCATTCACTGCATAGTTCACACCACTGCTCCAGGCGCGCATGGAGGGTATGGGTACCCAATAAGTTGTGGCGGGGATGGGAAGGGTCGGCACTTGGTTAGTGTTGGATGTGATGCAACGATACCAGACGCCATTGTAATTCACGACGTCGTATGGCGAGTAGGCAGTGGTGCTGCACCACGTCCATGGAGTCGGAGCCTGGACCCAATAATTATATAGGCTGCCCGGAGTATTATTGGTGTTACTGTTCCTTATAGAGCGATACCAGGTACCGCTATAGCCGACCAGGTCGTTGATCCGGTAATTGGCCGAGGAGCTCCAGGTCGAGCCGAGCTGATTGGCATCGTAGTTATCGATGCGGATTTTCACTGAGCCGGTGACGCCCTGGCCGAATTTCCCGGAAGGGAAGATGAGGTTGCAGCTCGCAGTTGTGCCGCTGACGGTCCAATCGGCCGCGGTGCCGCTGTTCGACCAATCGGTCCAATCGTTTTTGTTGAAGGCTCGCAGTGCCTCGTCGATGCCCACCTCGGCGAGTTGCTTGCTCAGGTTGCCCTGAAAGGTACGGTTGCTCATATTCATCGCCCGGGAGCAGACCGCAATGTAACCGGCCAGAGCGATGCCCAGCACTGCGACAAAACAGAGCGACACGAGGGTCACAGAGCCATTTTGAATCTGGAGCCGTTTGTGCATTACTGGAGCAAGGCGCTATTATGGATGCGCATGCGGCTGGAGGCGACCCGGTATACTTGGGTCTGCGTGCCGTTGGCATTCGATACGGATTGGGCGCCACTAGTGCTCAGTCCAGTCTGGGTACTGAACTCGAGGCTTAGCTGTTTGATACCGGTCAGGTAGCTGCCAGCACTCAGCGTGGTACTGGTGTATTCATTGTTTGAGGCATCATAGTAGCGGATGGTCAGGTCAGCAGTCGTGCTGGCATCATTGTCGGAGATATTGCGGAGTAAAACGAGGGTCGTGCCACCGGCCGGGGTGCGAGTGAAAGTGCCGGCGGAGCTATCGTAGGCGTAAGCGACCGTGGTGGTGCCGCTGCTGGTGTTGAGGGTGAAAGTGCAGCTGGCGGCGCTGGGGGTGCCGAAAATGCCAGTGGCAGCCTGCACATCCTTGGTGAAATACGCGAGGGTGCGCCGGGCTTCGCTCTCCAGGATTTGCTGGTTGGCCAGGCGGCCGAAGCTCCGGCCCAGATAAATATAGCTCGATAACACGGCAGCCATGACCATCCCCGATAAGGTGACTCCAATTAGGAGTTCGACGAGGGTGAAGCCCGCCTTCCGTAGTTTACGCTTGGGTGCGCATGTAAGGTCCAATTTAACAGCAGGCCATCGAGCCGAAAAACCACTCCTACAATATGGATTCATCATCATAGCGCTAGTGCTTGAGATTCAGCCCATATTTGCCGAAATAGGCGGTGCTGGACCGGGTGTAGGTGCGGGCAATGGGCGAGGGACCGGCAAAAGAAAGCTGGTTCAACCAACTCCCGGTGGCCGTGGTGGCCGCGGTGTTGGTACCGCTCTTGGTCCAGGTGACCGTGAAAGCAACTTCACGCAGATCGGTCGTGATGGTGGCGACAGTGCTGGCGATATTGAATGAGACTCCCGATGCTGCGATGGCCGTATTAATGGAGGCCTGATCACTGCTGTAGGTGGCACTCGACGAAGAAGACAGTGCGTTGATGTAGGTCCAATCATGCAGGCGGAGTTTCCCGATCTCATGATCGAGGATTTGCGCGGCAATTGTCTGGCGGCGGGCGGTAGCCAGCATCTCCGAGCCGATGGTGATGCCCTGGATCATGCCGATGAAGCCGACCACTAAAATGACCGAGGCCATCATCACTTCGACGATGGTGAAGGCGGAGGAAGTAGCGGGTAGCGAGCAGCGGGTAGCGAGCAGGACAGGCCCCTTCGACGCGCTGCGCTTGCTTCCGGCTTCGCATAGCCTACGCCGGACAAGCAGGGCCGGGCCCGGAGCCTCTTCGACAGGCTCAGGGCAGGCAGCGGATCGGTTGACGTGAAGGGGCGACATGCGGGAGGTTGGCCTAGGATTAGGCACCAAGGGGAAAGTGCCAAGTGACAAGTGCCAAGTCGCTGCAGGACAAGCGGGTTTAACCAAGGATTGATGCCGCTAAAAACCGGGGGCCAGGACCAAACCTGTTTAACCGCTAATGGGCGCTAATCATCGCTAATGCAGAGGCTGAATTAGCGATGATGAGCGAAGATTGGTGGTTACCGGGTCTGTTTGAATTCGCGATCATCCGCGTAATTCGCGGGGAAAATCTCCGAGGGACTCAGCCAGGCATAGGTGCGCTTGACGTTCAGGCGGCTCTGGCAAACATTCCGAATGTGAAGACACTGCCCATGAAGGTCGTAGGCCAGTTGCGCAAGACGCCTTGGCAGCGGTTTGCCCGGTTGCAGGCGACGGCCGCCTTGCTGGCGAAAGGCCGGGGTCAGCGCAAAGGGGTGTTTCGTTTTGCCAGTCATGAGGAATGCGCCCAATGGACCGCGAGCCAGACCAAGGGCTGACTAGCACTACTTCGTTAGGTGGCCGTTTTCCCGAGCGACACACCCCGCCCTGCGGGCACCCCTCTTGATAGAGGGGATTGAACCATGCTGGTTTTAATCCCCTCTGGAGAGGGGTGGCGCGAATGCGCCGGGGTGTGTTGGAACAAAACGGAGTAGTGCTAGGGTTCCGGACGAGAATGACCTGGTGAAACTCGCCCGGGAGCTGAACCGGCTGGGGGTCTCGTATGTGGTCATCGGTGGATTCGCCATCAACCGCCTCGGTCTGGTTCGCGCCACGGATGATCTCGATCTGCTCATTGCTCGCGATGCGGCCAACCAGGCGCTGGTCAAGAAGGCGCTGGAAATTCTCCCGGACAAGGCGGTGAGGGAACTCGCCAACGATGACTTGGCCCGGTGGGTGGTGGTGCGGGTGAACGACGACATCACCGTGGACCTCATGACCGAGGCCTGCGGCGTAACCTATGAGGATGCCCGCGAAGGAATCGAGACCATGGAGATGCAGGGCGTGAACGTGCCTTTTGCCGGGGCGGAGCTGATGCTCAAGATGAAGCAGGGCGAACGGGACAAGGACGTGGCCGACCGGAGCTTCCTGCGGCAGTTGATCAAAAGCCGGTCGGGTTAAACCCCGCAATGCCGGCGGATGGCGGCGACGAGTTCGGCGGGGAACTGCCGGACATCGAGCCGGAGGGCGTCGGCGGGCGGCTCCAGGATCGCTAACTGGCTCTCCAGCATGGTCGGCTTCATGTAGTGGGCGGAGCGTTCGGCGAGTCGCGCGAGCAGCAACTCACGGTCGCCGGAAAGAAAAACCAGGGCTGTATCCGGGGCGCCGTCGAGCAGGACGCGGCGGTAACCTTCCTTCAAGGCCGAGCAGCTGAACACGGCGCTGCGCCCGGCGGCCCGGCACTCGTCCATGGCCGCACGGATGGCAGCGAGCCACGGAGCACGGTCGGTGTCGTCCAGCGGAACGCCCCGGCCCATCTTTTCCTTGTTGGCGGCGGAGTGGAAGTCATCGGCCTCGTGATAGGGCCACCCGAGTTCTGCCGCGAGCTGCCGCCCGACGGTGGTCTTGCCCGTGCCGGCGACGCCGGTGATCAGAATAAGGCGGAAAGACATGGGATAGAAGTAACAAGTAACAAGGATCAAGGATCAAGAGAACAGAAGCACAGCCGGTTGCCCGGATCCTGTTACCTGGTCTTTGTCACTTGCTCCTTCCGGCGCCGCCGCGCCGCCGGGTCAGCGCACCACGCGCTTATAATTCTGACCGTAGAGGACGACGCTGTCGGCGTCCTTGACCAACATCACATAGGGATCGCTGGTGGCGAGGGCGGGCTGGCCGTCCAGCTGGGCGCCGCGGGCGGTGCGGATGATTTCCTCGGCGATCGCTTGGTCGGGACCGAATTTGGCAATCCGCATGGTGCCGTCGGTACCGATGATGAGGCGGCGGTCACCCTCTAGGATGCCGGTATGGTATTCGCCGGCGACGCGGTTGAGCAGGGCGCTGGAGTCCGGCGCGGGCAGCAGGGTGTACTTGGGCGCGAGGCTGCGGGCCGGGCGGAAGAGCAGCCAAATGCCCCCGACGAGGAAAGCGGCGCTCAGGATCAACATCAGGGTGAACTTGATCCAATCGGGAACTCCCGTCCCGGATGACAGGCGGGCGCTGACAAGGTTGGCGCTCGTCGGCCGCTCAAACACCCGCGGGGCGGCGGCTTTCAGCTCCGGCTCGGCCAGGCCGGCGATCGTGCCGATAATAAAGTCGATCGAGTGCTCTTCGCCGCGCAGCGCAGCCTCGCGGCCGACGAAACAGAGGTGGCGGTAGCGGGTGCGCACCACGTAGACCTCGCGATCCGTCTTGATGCGGATCTCCGGCGCGGAAGGTTCGTAGATGGTAAGGCGGGAAGCCACCTGGCTCAGGCTCATGAGCAATTCACGGAGCTGGGCGGTCGTGACGGTCTGAATCTGCTCGTCGGGATAGCCCAAGCCGGCGGCGGCCGCGCCGGGGGCGAGGTGGTGAAGCGTTACACTGTAAGCGGGAGCGGCCATCAGGGTTCGAGAATGAAGATCGGGCAGTCACCGAAGCCCTTGCGGAAATTGCCCGTGGTGAGGTCGCCGTCGTCGAGCGCCTCGTCGATTTCCTCCATGAGGTCGGCATCAAGAATCAGCGGGGCGTCGGAGGTGGTGGTGATGGCAATGGCGGCGTGCCATTTGCCGCCGACGCTGGTGCCACCCGGGTGAACCTGGTTGTATTCCCAGTCGAACTTGCCGCCCATCGGGGTCATCGTGGTCCAGACATTGGTTTGAATATCCTGGTTGGTGATGCCGGTGGGGATGACGCCGGCGGCAGATTCCGGGGGCCAGGTGCCCTTTTCGTGGGCGTAGGCCTGGAAGGCCGCGCCAAAGACCCGGAAGTCATTGGCGATGGTGGTGGCGCGGGCCTTGCGCTGGATGCGCTGGTAGGCCGGCACAGCCATGAGGAAAAGCAGGCTGATGATGAGCACCGCGATCATCAGCTCCACCAGGCTGAACGCGCGCGTGGCCGGGCGCGGGAAGCGCTGGCGGCCGAGCAGGCGGCTGATGCGGGGGCGGACTCTCATCACTGTCATTTCGGCGGAGCACCGCTCAGGTGGCAAGCATCCAGTGGACGTGAGCCCAAGGAGGAAGGTAGGGCGGTGAGTCCCCTCACCGCCGGACGGCGCGGAGTGGAATCCGCGCCCTACCAACGCGTCCGGAGGCCGCGTTCCACCCTACTTCGTCTGATACGCACCCGGCGCGTAGGTCTCCTGCTTCGGCCAGCCGAGGAGAGCCACGATCTCGGCCGGCGGGGTGGCCTGGACGGGAACGACCCGGCTGAGCGCGTAGTTTTTCAATTCGGGACTGCGAAACACGCTGCCCGGCTCCAGGACGAGGCTTGAGCTGTGCGCCTCAAAGGCCGGAAGTTTCGTCTGCAGCTCGGCGAGCGACTTGAACTCGTACTGGTTGAGTTCGCCCTCGGCGGGGCTCCAGGAAACCAGGGTGGCTGCGCCCCCGGCGGGCCGGGCGTAGCAATTACGGTCGGTGGCGGTGAACATGGGCGCGGTGAGCTTGCCCCTCAACGCCGGCGACTGACCGGCGCGGAAGAGCGCGCGGGGATAGGTGGCGCCGGCGACGAGTAGATTGCCGGAGAAAACGTGGCCGTCGCGCTCGGTCACATCGGGGCCGGTGGAGGGATGCCAGCCGAAATGGTCGGCGGCGGCGCTGCGCTCATTGCGCTCGAAAGTGGCCGTCGCGTTGACGAAGGTATTGTTATAAACCTTGGCGTGGCTGCTGTTGAGGATGCGAATGCCATTGGTGCAGTTCGTGAAGACGTTGCCGGCGACCGTGACCCCCTTGGAAATTTCAAAGAAGAAGCCGTCGTTGCAACCCTCGACCCAGTTGTTGACGAAGACGCCATCCACGTTGCCGACGTCATACCACACGCCGTTGGAGTTGGGATTATCCGTGATGAGGTTGTCGCGGCAGATGACGCGGCGGGTCTGGTTGAAGATCTTCACGGCCGAGGGGTAGTAACCGGTGAGCTGCTCGACGTTGTTGCGGGCGATGATGTTTTTCTCGAGGAGGCAGTCGGAGGAACCGATGACATAGATGCCCTCCGTGCTCGTGTCGCTGACGAGACACTGGCGGATGACGAGCTTGTCGCCGCGGAAATAGCCGCCGACGCGCGAGCAGTGCGTGATGGTGCAGTTCTCCAGCAGCGTGCCGACGACTTCCTTGCCGAAGGTGGCGGGGTCGGCCAGGCCGATCGGGTCGTCAGTGGGCTCCTCCATGGGCGAGACGGAGCCGCGTTTGCCCTCCACCTCGAGGGCGCGGTAGGCGTATTGGGTGAAGGTGATCCCGCGGATGGCCGGGCCCTTGTGGTCGCCTTCCTTGCCGTGAGCCGGCTTGGCGGTGCAGACGAGGGCGCTGTCCCGGGCGGTGATCTCGACGAGATGGCCGGTCGGATCGTTCTTGATGAAGACGTAGCCGCCCTCGTAATCGATCGAGTAGGTGTCCGCGGTCAGCTCACCCTCCCAGCCGGCGGACTGGAGTGCGCGACCGTCGATGAAAATCATGTCGTTGTTGAACCGGTGCTGCGGCGTGCGCGTGCCTTCGCGGGCGCGTTGCCACCAGTCGCGCGGCTTGCACGGGAAAAGGGTGGTCCACTTTGTGCGCCACACGCCGTCGCGCAGGAGCTCCCATTTGTCGGCGACTTCCGTGCCCTTGAGCACAGGTTTCTCGTCCTTGTAGGGCTGGATCGTGACTCCCTGGTTGAGCACGAGGCCGCCGGTGCGGTAGGTGCCGCCGCGCAGGATGATCGCATCGCCGGTCACCCCTTTCGTGATGGCCGCCTCGAGGGTGGCGGGCGATTCGAGCGTGCCGGCGGCGTCGGCCTTGCCGTCGGGCGCGACCAGATAAATGTGTCCCGACTTCGGCAATTCATAGGTCTGGGCCTGGGGGCCGTAGGGTCCGCCCGAAGGCTGGGCGAGGGCGGACGGCGCGAGCGTTAGCACGAGCAACGCGGACAGGGCTGAGGCGATGAGACGAAGGGAGCGGGATTTCATGGGGTAGGTGTGAGTGAGGACTACTCAACGGGCCCGGATTGGCAAACCGGACCGGAGTGCTAACACTGGAACGAAGGTGGTCTTCCGCTGCAACACACCCCGGCGCTGCGCGCCACCCCTCTTGCTAGAGGGGACCCAAACCAGCTCGGACGAAAATCCCCTCTAAGAAGCCGGATCCATTCAGTTAAAACAGGTGGAACGCGGCCTCTGGACGCGTTTTGTCCTCGTGGATCTGACGAACCCGTCCGGAGGCCGGGTTCCACCCGATGCGCATCCACCCCCGGCTCGACAGGTGGAGGCGTTGCGGCCACGCTTTCCGCCCATGAACGAAGGCGAGCTGGAGCAGTGCTACACCGCGTTGGGGGTGTCACCGGACGTGTCGCTGGCGGAGCTGGAGCGGACCTTCATGAAGCGGAATTTCGCGCTCATCAAAGGCAAGAGCGGCGCGGCCGACGAGACCAACCCGGAGCTGGACGCGCAGCGGGCGCAGCTGCGCGCGGCATATGACCGGCTGGCGGAGCACCTGCGCGAGCAGCAGCGGCAGGCCGAGGCGGCGAACCCGCGCCGGAAACCGCAACTGGGCCAGTATCACCCGCCCCTGCCGCCGGCGCCGGCGGGCGTGCTGCTCGCCCCACCGATCCTCGCCCCGCGCGACCCGGCCGACGACGAGTTCATCCTGTTCCGCTTCGACCACTGGGGGGTGAACACCTTCGTGCCGCCGTTACTGTTGGGCTTGGTGCTGCTGGTGAACCTCTCGCCGCTGAAGTTTCTGCTGACCGGGTTCCACGTGTGGATGCACGAGTTCGGCCACGCGACGGCGGCCTGGCTGTGCGGCTGGCGGGCGACGCCGCTGCCGATTGGCTGGACCCCGGTGGAGCAGGTGCACTCCAACTTCGTCTATTTCGGCCTGTTGCTGATGTTTGGCCTCCTGTTCGTCGCCGGCTGGATGGAGCGCAAAGTCTGGCCCATGCTCGCGGCGGTGGTGCTGGCGGGTTTGCAGGGTTACATGACGTGGCGGATGCCGGAGAACCGGAAGGAATTCTGGATGGTCTTCGGCGGCGTGGGCGGTGAATTCTACCTGAGCACGCTGTTCATGATGTTCTTCTGGGTGCAGTTGCCGGAGAAGTTCAAGTGGGGCGCGTGCCGCTACGTCTTCTTCCTGATCGGGGCGACGGCCTTCCTCAACATCTGGCTCCGCTGGGGTGACATCTACCGAGGAGTCGAGGAGATCCCCTTCGGCTCGATGATCAACGGCGAGGACGACCAGGGCGGCGACATGAACCGGCTGATGGACGACTTCGGCTGGAAGAAATTCGCCATCCGGCGCAACTATTGGTTGCTGGGCTGGAGCTGCTGGGCCGCTCTCGGGGTGATGTGGGCGATCTTCGTGCTGCGGTTGAACAAGGTCGCCGACGTGGTGGCCGGGCGAATGATGAAGCAGAAGGAAGCAGGGAGCGAGGAGCAGGGAACGTTGTAGGGCGGGATTTCCAAATCCCGCCAAAGAAAAAGGCGGGGTTCGGAGACCCCGCCCTACATCAGATCCGGCACTGCGATCAGTTCCCGGTCGCCACGCGCAGTGAGGTTTTCTCCGCGGTCGGAAAATCGGCGGGTACCGGCTGCGTGACCTTGCCGGTGGCGGCCCATTCGGTGCCGCGTTGCAATGTGACGATGAAGCCGGCGCAGGAGAGCGCGGGATAGGGCGCGGATTCCTTCGGGCCGACGTGACCGAGCGTGGTGTGGAAAATCCGGCCCTGGCCGTAGGTGATGGTCATCAGCATCGGTTCGTTTTCCCCGGAGGATTTCGGGTACTTCACCTTGTCGGGCATCGCAGTGGCCAGGACCACGACGTTCCTGGCCGGGCCGCGCAGCTGGCTGTAGATCTCGTCACTGGCATGGAGCCACTCGGCGGGCAAGCCCTGCATGATCGGGTGGCCGGGTGCGCGGGTGACCACCAGGAAGTCGCTCCGCGCCGGGTGACCGGCGGTGCCGGGCGAGTCATCCAGCACCTGCTTGCCGTCGCGCCAGCGGATCTTCGGGCCCGAACCGTTGGTGCGGGCGCCCATGCTGCCGTCGGGCTTCAAACCCCAGCCGCCCACGCCGATCATTTCATTCCATTCGGGCCAGTAGGGAAAGGCATTGTCGGCGTCGTGGATCGAGACCAGTCCGCCGCCTTTTTTCATGTATTCGACGAACGCGGCCTTGGTCGCGGCGGGCCATTCGTCGCCCTCGTAGACCATGACCACCGCCTTGTATTTCGTGAAGTCAGGTTTGAACCCGGACATGTCCTGGCCCATGGGCGGTGTGGTCGTGACATCGACGGTGAACCGGCCGGTCTGTTCGAGGTATTGTTTCACCAATGGGCTGCTCTTGGTCCAGTCGTGATATTTGTTGGACTGACCGGTGACCAGCAGGACCTTGAGCGGCGTGGCGGAGGGCAGGAGGGCACAGCCGGCAAGCAGCAACGCAGCGAGGCCGGCGAAAAACAGGGCGAGGACTTTGAGCGATTTCATGGAGTGGGGTTATGAAGGAGTATGAGTCAGAAAGTGAATGGGAGGTGGTCGCCGGTTTCCACACCGGCGACAATCTGGCATCGGCGTGGAAACCGACGCCCAACTCAAGGCAGTTCCATCAGGCGAATGCGGCGGTATTCCATCTGGCCGCGGTCACCCTCGAGACCGATGGGACCGGTGGCGGGGACCTTCATCGCCTCCTCCAGCACCTCGCCGTTGCAGGTGGCGTGGGCTGTGCCGCCCGTCACGGTGACCTCGAGGTCGTTCCAGTCGCCGGCCTTGTACTGCTGCAGCTTGTTGTAGGGCCCGGCGAGGAGGTAATCGCGGCACTGGAGCTGCGGGCCGCGCACGTAAACGCCGCTATCGGCGTTGGGGGTGGCCCGGAACTGCAGGCGGAGCACAAAATTTTTCGGGAACTCCTTCGTGGTCCAGAGTTGCTGGACGCGACGGCCGCCGCCGCCTGGCGTGGTCACAATGAGCCGTCCCGCCTTGGCGACATAGCGACCGTCGGGCGTGGCGGTGAGGCCATCGAACCGGACGGGTTCCTTGACGAACAGGCCGCCGGGCGCATCGACCTGGCTTGTCTGCCATTTCCGGAGGCTTTCCGCATCCTCGGGCGTGCTGGCATGGTACCCCCAGCCGGTAAGGTCGCGGCCGTTGAACAGGCTCACGAAGTCATTCTCGATCGTGAACTCGTCGCGTTCGGTGTCGAGGAAGCCGAGGGTGGCCAGTACCGGACGGATCGCACCGGCCCACTTGACGTAGCCGACGTTGGCCGGATGCAGCAGGTCGGGAAACTCCTCGGGCTTGGCGTCGTTCTGCGGACCCGCGAACAGTTTCCAGGTCTCGACGACGGTGACCTGCGGCTGGTCGGCGGTAAGCTCGCGGATCAGCTGGTTGGTCCGGCGGATGAGATAGGCCGGGCGATTCTTGGTGGGCGAGCTCGGGAAGATTTCGCAAACGATGACCGGCATGGCGGGGTCGTGGCGTTTCAGTTCATCGATGATGAGGCGGAGGTTGCTGGCGATCGTCCAGGGCGTGGCCTTCTCCTCGAGGTCGTTGGTGCCGATGAGCAGGACGACGGCGCGGGGGTGTAACGCCAGCACGTCCTCGGGCAGCCGGAAGAGCACGCCACGCGTGGTGTCGCCGCTGATGCCGCGGTTGGCGGTTTTCAGCTCGGGAAACAGGCCGTCAAAATCATCGTGCCAGCCTTGTGTGATCGAGTCGCCGAGAAAGACGATGGCCTGTTGGTCTTGTTGCACCCGGGTGGCCCATAGATTGCGCAGCTTGTTCCAGTTTTCCCGGAATCCCTTGTAGTGGCGGGTCGGGCCGACTCCCGGCATATCATCGACATTGGACGGCAGGTCGTATTTGGACGGGGCCGCCGCCGCAGTTTTGACCGGAGCGGTGGAAGGAGACGTGGCGCAGCCGGCCAGCAGCAACGCGAAGAGGGTGAGCCCGTTCGACAGGCTCAGGGCAGGGGATAGGAGGAGGCGCATGGGGTGGGGATGGAAGCGAGGTAAACACGAAATACACGAATCACACAAAAGCTAATTTCCATGTCATCCTGAGCGCAGCGAAGGATCCACGACTTCGAATGCTACAAACGCGCGCTTGGATCCTTCGCTGCGCTCAGGATGACCAGGAGGAGTTGTTGGTCGGTGACAGTCGGGGTGAGCCAAGGTTGAAATGCCCGGCTATTTCTTCCGGAACGCAAAGCGATGATACATGATTTCCCGTTTCCGGAAGCCCTCATACATCTGGCCGCCGACCAGCCCGGCGAACTCACCGAAGACGTGATGGAAGGCCGGCGGGATGAACTCGGCGATGAGTCGGCGCTTGCGTGCGTCGTCCGCCTGCAGGGCATCGGCCACGGGGGCGGTGATGTCCTCGTGGGCGATTTGCTCCCAGCCGGATTGCGCGGCCAGCGCGGCGTGCCAGGCAGGCACCTCGGAGGCGGGCCGGAAGTCGGTGTAAAGGAAATGTCCCCCCGGACGCAGCACACGCGCGGCCTCGGCGAAGAATTTTTCGATGTGCCCGTAGCAGTGGCTGCTCTCGACGTTCACCACGGCGTCAAAGCTGGCGTCGGGAAACGGCAGCCGCTCGGCATCGCCGACGGTGAAGGTGAGGTGGGCGACCGCAGCGTGCCGCTTTTGGCAGAGCGCCACGGCCTGGGGCGAGAAGTCGGCGCCGGTAATTCTGGCCGGGCGGTGATACCGCGCGAGGAAGCTCGCCCCGCCGCCGCGACCGGACCCGACCTCAAGCACAAGGCGGCCGGTGAGATCCGCGGCGGAGGCCACGCGGTGGTAGAGTTGGATGCAATACCGGTCGGCTTCGTCCGTTGGTTCGAGCGCGAGGGCCGGCGAGCCGGCCGCCGGCACGAAGCCGTAGTTCATGAAAGTCCAGTCGCCCGACTGGTGCTTGCTGGCCAGCCGCCCATACCACCAGAGCCAGAGCAGGCGGCGCAATAGCGGGGAGTGTTCGAGCACGAACACGGCGAAGCGGATGAGCATGCCGGACCGTGCAAACAAAAACCCGGGCTGGCGAGCCCGGGCTGAAGGAGACGATTAGCAGATCCGCAAAGGATCCCAAATCCTAGAGACGGTTAACCGCTAATTTCCGCTAATCCCCGCTAGTGGGAACGGGAGCCGGATTTTGTCCTGGGCGATTCGTTCACCGACCTGATGAGCTGGTTGGCCCTTCGGTTCCGTTTCATCAATCCTGGGATTAGCGCTCATTAGCGTGAATTAGCGGTTACGCATCTGGGTTTGCCCGGTTGGCGCCGCCCGCCTGCGCAATCAGCCGCCGGGCTGGCAGAGGCAGGATGACGTGATAATGAGATCGGCCTTCTGCCAGACGTCCTTGAACTGGCTGCGCAACGCGGTGACCTCGTCGCCGGTGGTCGAAGAAACTCAGTTTGCGAGGGACAACCGGAATTTTTCGAGGTCGGCTACGGCAGCGGCGAACAGCAAGCGGCGTTGGGCAGGCGAAAGGCCGGGCGTCAGTGCGGCGGTCCGGTAATCGCGAAAGCGGTTCCAGTTTTCCTGCCGGACATAGACGCGGGCGAGTTGGATCGAGAGGTCATTGACGTCCGGCACGGCGTTGCCGGACAGGGAGTCGTGATACCGTTGGATTTCCGCCCGCACCGCATCCATCTCGACCGCCAATTTCGCAAAGCGCTGCTTGAATTCGCCATTGCGGGTCTGCAGGCGAGCAATGATTTCCTTCCGATTCTTTTTAACGGAGGCGGTCGAATCGACGGCAGGCAACAACGCGAGGGACGCGCTGTTGCTTTGATAGGCAACCTCGACGCGTTCAGGCGCGAGATCCCGGCCAAACTCCTTTCCGGCGCGCTGGACGTCCCGCAGCAGCACATTCTTGCCATCCATCATGTGGCCGACGTGGCTGATCAGGTCGGGGGGGAGGTTGGAGGGCGTGGGTTCGTCCGGATTACGAAGCCCGGCAAGCGCAACGCGGATCTCCTCCGCCAACACTTCAAGCTCGGCAAAACGCGGCGCCTGCGCACTGGGGGGGCCGACATATTTACCGGCATGTTTGGGATCGGAACGGTCGTCCGGAACGCCCATAACGACTTCGGTCAGGTCCTGCTTCAGGGCCGTTCTCTTTTCCTGAAATAGCTCCAATTTCCGGGCGAGCACCGCGTCGGTTTTCTCCGGCCAGCGCAAATGCGCCGATCCCGGCAGGAAAAAACGAAACTCCGCGCCAACGGAACCCGACCCGGTTTGGGCCTTCCCGGGAGAATTGGCCGCAATCTCCTGCAACATCAGGCGCTGATCGAGCGAAAGGCCGGCTTGGAACGGGGTGGCGGGGATGGCTGGGTCGTCCACGCCGGAACTGGTCGCGGTTTGGGCCTTCCCGAGAGCATCGGCCGCAATCTCCTGCAACATCAGGCGCTGATCGAGCGAAAGACCGGTTTGGAATTGGGCGGCGAGGATGGCTGTACAATATTTCTTCATGCCGGGTTGCTCGCCGGGCTCGAGGGCGTCACGCGCGTTGGCGAGCGCGCCGCCCGCGTCGAAGGGTTGGTCCTTGACGGGCGTTGTGAGGTCAACCCGGATATTCTCGCACTCTTTCTCCAATGCATGGAGGCGTTTCTCTTGCGTTGAGGCGAGGCGGGAGAGAATCCCGGGTTGCGCGGCCGCGGACTCGTGCGGGGTTCGGGCGAGGGCATCTCGCAATTCACGCAGCAATCTGGCCCTGTCCGCATTGTATTGCTCTACGCGCTGGAGTCGCCGCGGGGAAAGCAGGCCGCGCAGTCGCAGGCTGCAATATGGCATAAAAAATGGTTCACCAGCGTAGTCGGCCAGAATTACCGGATAGACTGGCCCATCGTCGGCCTGGGGTGGCGCGCCCAGAGCCGGAGGAACCGGCGGGAAAAGCAGAAGGCCTGAGGCGGCGATTTCGCCCAAGCGAGCCAACTCTTCCACATAGCGTTCCTCAATATTCCTATGTATTTCTTCAGCAGCCAGGCTCGCTTGCGTCCCAGCCTGAATTTGTGCATCGAAGGCGCCAGCTGCGCTCCCTCGGGACGGGGCAGGCGTGTTAGCATCCGCGGGCATGATCTGTCCGGAAGCAACGCTGACGGCCAAGGCGGTCCACAGGATAGTGCAACCAAGACGGGCGATTCGGGGGCGAACGACAGGGATAGGCATAGTGATGCGATGTTTTCCAACGGCCCGTGACGTCGAGACAGACCAGCGCACCAGTCATGGCAAGGGGAAAATCCCCGTTAAAGAGCCTTGGGGCATGCTCGGTGCGGGCGGGCGAAAACCTTTGGATCGCCACGGCGCGCCAAGCGCGCCTCGCGATGACAAATTATCTTACAACCCAGGCCCCACCCGTTCGACTGGATCAGGGTGGAGCGGTATCGGTTCGCCTTTAGCGCACCACTCGTGCCCCGCCGCCGCCGATGGTCTTCTCGACTTCTTTGCGCGTGGCCATTGAGGTGTCGCCGGGGGTCGTCGAGGCGAGCGCGCCGTGGGCGGCGCCGTATTCGACGGCTTTCTTCGGGTCGTTGAATTCGAGGAAGCCGAACTGCAGGCCGCTCGCGAAGCTGTCGCCGCCGCCGACGCGGTCGAGGATCTCGAGCTTCGGGTACTTCTTGCTCTCGTGGAACTGGCCATCGTGCCAGAGGATGGCGCTCCAGTCGTTGCTGGTCGCGGTGTGAACGTGGCGCAGCGTCGTGGCGGCGACCTTGAAGTTCGGGAATTCCTTCACGGCAGTCTCGATCATGGCCTTGAAGGCGTCGGTCTCGATGTGCTTGAGATCCTCGGCGCCCTTGACGGCGAAGCCGAGCGAGGCGGTGAAGTCCTCCTCGTTGCCGATCATGACGTCGACGTTCTTCGCAATCTCGCGATTGACCTCCTGGGCTTTCTTGAGGCCGCCGATGGTTTTCCAGAGCGAGGGACGGTAATTCAAATCGTAGCTGACGATGGTGCCATGTTTCTTCGCGGCCTTGACGGCTTCGACGGTGAGCTCGGCCGTGGAGGCGGAGAGGGCTGCGTAGATGCCGCCGGTGTGAAACCAGCGGACGCCAAGCTTGCCGAAGATGTGGTCCCAGTCGATGTCACCCGGCTTGAGCTGCGAGGCGGCGGTGTTGCCGCGGTCGGGGTTGCCGACGGCGCCGCGGATGCCAAAGCCGCGCTCGGTGAAGTTGAGGCCGTTGCGCAGGGTGCGGCCGATACCGTCGTCCTCGCGCCACTTGATGAAGTCGGTGGCGACGCCGCCCTGCATGATGAAGTCCTCGACGAGGTGACCGACCTCGTTGTCGACGAAGGCGGTGACGACGGCCGTCTTCAGGCCGAAACATTTGCGGAGGCCGCGGGAGGTGTTGTATTCGCCGCCGCCCTCCCAGACCTGGAAGTTGCGGGCGGTGCGAATGCGGCCTTCGCCGGGATCGAGTCGGAGCATGACTTCACCGAGGGAGATTTGGTCAAAGGCGCATTCTTTAGCGGGGCGGATTTGGAGGCTCATGGGAAGAGAGAGTGAAAGTGAAGGTGAGGGTGAAAGGGGGTGGCTTTGTAGGGCTGCCGCTTGTCGGCAGGCCGGCCCGGCGGCGAGCGCCGGCCCTACAGGAAGGACTAAACTTTGGCGGCCGCGGCGACGAACTGTTTGGCGCGGGCCGTGATGGCGGCCCAGTCGCCGGACTTCAAGGCGGCGGGCGCGACGAGCGCGGAACCAGCGGCGGTGGCGAAGGCGCCGGCCTTGAGGAAGTCGCCGACCGTCTCGGGCGTGACGCCGCCGGTGGGCAGGAATTCCAGCTTCGGGAACGGCGCCTTGAGGGACTTGATGTAGGCAGGGCCAAAGAACTCGGCGGGGAAAATCTTGATGACGTCGGCGCCGCACTCATGGGCGCTGTAGGCTTCCGTGGGGGTAAGCGCGCCGGAGAGAACCGGCACGCCGGCGGCATTGCAGACCTTGATGACTTCCGGCCGCAGGGCGGGGGTCACGATAAATTTGGCACCAGCGGCGATGCCTTTCCGCGCCGTCTCGGCGTCGAGGACGGTGCCGAGGCCGAGGAGGACGTCGGGCAATTCCTTCGAGACCTTGGCGCACAATTCGAGGGCACCGGGTGTGGTCATGGTGAGTTCGATGGCCCCGAGTCCGCCAGCCTGCAAGGCGCGGGCACAGCCCACGAGGTTGTCGGCGTTGTCAGCACGGATAAGGGCGATGACCTTCTGGGCCTTCAGTTGGGCGAGGATGTCAGACTTGTTCATAAAATACTCGGGAGCTGCATTACCCGCCTACGCTCGGAGAGCTACGGCGAGGTTCGTCCAGCAGCTTTGCTGCAGGCGAAGGATGTCAGACTTGTTCATGAGGGCGGTGGTCGGGGGTGAGGCGGGGCCGGGCAAGGCCGACCCGACCGGCAGAAGCGAGCTGCTATCGACTGAGGATATTCTCCTTGCGGCAAGCCCAGAATTATTCAGGTATGAACCGTCGGTTAACTAATGAACATTCAGTCGACCCGCATTTTTGCCCCTTCAGCCCCATCCGATCATGATCTTTGAGCATTTTGCCCTCAACGTGCCCGACGCCCGGGCAGCTGCTGCGTGGTATGTCGAACATCTCGGACTGAAGGTCCTGCGCGCCAAGGCGGAGGCGCCCCACACTCATTTTTTTGCCGACAGCACCGGGCGGGTATTCATCGAACTCTACTCCAATCCGGCGGACCCCATTCCGGATTATCCCAATCAACACCAGTTGCGGGTGCATTTTGCTTTTGCGGTGGCGGAGGCGAAGGCCGAGCGGACGCGGCTGCAGCGGGCGGGAGCCACCTTGGTGGTCGAAGAGCAGATGCCGGACGGCGGTCTCTTGATCATGATGCGCGATCCGTGGGGCGTGCCGGTGCAACTGTGCCAGCGGGCGCAGCCGTTCCAGCCACCGGGCCGGTAGGGGAGCGACGCCAAGCCCGGGCTTCAAAATCCCTGTACTGCTTTTGATCCGGGATGTGGGAGGGGCTTTATGCCCCGACTTTACCGGCAGCGAAAGCGACATGTCGGGGCGTAAAGCCCCTCCCACATTCAAGCCACCGGCCCAAACGGAATTTGAAGGCTTACCTTAGGGAGTCCCGCGGAGGGCAGGATTCAGCTCGAGCGCCCGCGTGTAGTGTTGGGCGGCCTCGGGTTTCCGGCCGAGTTGGCGGAGGGTGAGCGCGAGATTCATGTGGGCATTGGCTTGATTCGGATAGAGGCGGAGCACCGCGTCGAACTGCCCCAGGGCCTCGTCGTACCGGCCATGTTCCAGCAGGGCGCGACCATAGGTCATGCGCGCATCAACCGAGGTGGAACTGAGCTCGACTGCTCTTTCAAAGTGCGGCACGGCCACGGGAAAATCGCTCGTGAGCATCAGGCCGATCGCCCAATTGAGTTCCGCGTCGGCATAATTGGGATCGAGTTGCGCGGCCCGCGCGAAATGCGGGATGGCTTCCGCCGTCTTACCGGCTTGGGCGAGAGCGAGGCCGAAGTTGCACTCCGCATTGGCGTATTGGGGATCCAGCAGAATGGCCTGTTGGAAGTGAACCATGGCCTCGTCCAGCCGGTTGAGCTCCAGCAGCGCGGTGCCGAGATTGCCCTGCGCCACCGCGTAAGCGGGCTGCAACTGGAGGGCCTTTGCAAGAGGCGCAATGGCTTCTTGGGCCCGACCGAGGCGGTTTAGACTGTCGCCCAGGTTGTTGTAGGCACTGGCCATGGCCGGGTTGAGCTGGATGGCGGCCTCGAGGTGGGGGATGGCTTCAGCCGGCCGGCCCGCCAGCGTCAAGATGTTCGCGAGGTTGTTGTGCGCCATCCAGCAGTCGGGATTCCGCCGCAGGGTGGTCTCGTAGAGTGTAACCGGGTCCCGATACATCCCGCATTGCATCCAGGTCGAGCCGCCCAAGATAGCCAGCAAGGCGCCCGTGGCGGCAAACCGGGCGGCCACCGTCATCCGCCGCAGGATCGCGTGGATGCCGGCAGCGGTCAGGGCAAAGACCGGGAGGCTGGCCAGGTATTGAAAATGATCCGCCACGTAGGAGAAAACGAAGGGATAGACATTGAAGAACCCGAGGACGGGAAAAAGGGCACCGGCAAAAAGAAGGGCCGCGGCCAGCGGCCCACGCGACCGGCGGCTCCACCAGACGAGGCTGCCCAGCAGCGCCACGGCGGCGATCAGCCATAGCCACTGCGCAGGGGCGGATGCGTCCACAGTCCAACGGGGATAGATGAAGATCAACTCCACCGGCCAGGCCAGCTTGCTGAGGTAGAACCAAAACACCCGGCCCGCCAGCAAGCCCCGCTCCAGCAGGCCCAGGTTGAAATCCGCCCCTTGGGCGCCGATGAGCACCCGCTCAAAATACGCCGTGACCAGGCCTGAACCTGCGCCAAGAGCAAGCCCCGGCAGCAGGGGCACCACGTCGCGCTGCCACTCCAGACGGCCCCGGCGCCACCAGAAAACCACGAGCAGCGCAGGCGGCAGCGTGGCGGTGACCGTCTTGGTCAGCAGGCCCAGCACAAAGAGACCGCCAGCCAGAAGGTAATCGCGCGGCGCGCGCCCGGCGTCGAAGCGCAGGTAGGCCAGCGCGGCCGCCAGATAGAACACGAGGGAAAGGGTGTTCTTTTGCTCGGAAATCCACGCGACCGATTCAACGCAGACCGGATGGAGGGCGAATAGCACGGCGGCCAGCGCCGCGCCGGGCACGGCGAGGCGGCGCAGCAGCACCAGGAACTGGCAGGCGGCGGTCGCATGGAGCAGGACGTTGAGCAAGTGATACCCGAGCGTCGCGTCGCCCCACAGCCGATGCTCGATCCAGAACGCCGAGTGCAGCACCGGATAATACTGTTGGGTCGCGCCAAATTCAGCCCAGATGCGGCCGAGCCCGGCGAGCGACTGCAATTCGGGGCGGGTGACGTGGCCCGAATCGTCCCAGAGCATTCCGCCCGCCAGCGCCGGCCAGTACGCGATCAGCACGGCGGCGACCAGCGTCGCCCAGATCCAGCCCACCGGCCAGCTGGGGCGAGGTGCGGGGGGAGCGGGGATTGAGGATTTGGTGGGGCGGGACACGGAAAGGAGACCAACCTAAATTGCGCAGATGGTTAACCGCTAATTTTCGCTAATCCGCGCCAATGGAGAGTCGCCGGATTGTTCACTCTGAGATTAGTTCACCGATTAGGTGAACCGGCTGCGACCTCGGTTCCGTTTCAGTCCTATGATTAGCGTTCATTAGCGTGAATTAGCGGTTACTCATCGGAGTTTTCCAGGATGAATGGAGGCGGGGCGCCCACACCCGCAGACAGGAGCAAGCGGGGAGTGGCGTTCTTGGGCAATCAAGTCTGAAAAAGAAATCGCCGCCAACCTTGCGGTGGCGGCGATGAAACGGATCAGGGAAGGACCGCGATTACAGGTCGAACGACACCGAGAAGATGAACTGCTGCGGATCGACGATGCGGAACGTATGGATCGAGCCGTCCGGGAACGCGCCGACCGGCTGCAACCGGCCGGTCTCCCCGAGGTTGCGGACATTCAACTGGAGGGTGGTGCCGACCTTGTCATTGAAGAGCTTGGTCTTGTAGGTCGCGAACAGGTCCACGTAGTAGTGCGCCTTGTCATAGATCGGGCGGGTCGGATCCAAGTCGGTGATGATGTCCGGCAGGGACGGTTTGCCCATGTAGCCGATGGCACCCTTGTCTTCCCAACGCAGAGCGCCACCCACGGTCGTGCGCTTGAGGTGCTTGTTGTCGAAGAGGCCCGCGAGCTGGTAGCTCGTGCTCGTCCGGAAGGCGTAGCGGCGGATCTGCGGGTTGTTCTTCCCTTCCTGCGCCTGGATGATCGCGAAGGGTGCCCTCACGAAGGCGTTGAAATTCGCCTCCGGCGTCACGGCGGTGGCCGAGAACGACGCAGCGCCAGGGGTGGTGGCGACCACGCTATACTGATGCTTCCACCACAGCTTGTTCGGATTGCCTTCCGTGGCCGCGTTGGCGTCGGTGATGGACGGATCCACGATCGTGGTCCAGACCGACGTGCGGTTGTTGATCCAGTTGACGAGGGCCGAGGAGACATTCTGGACGATCGACCGGTTGTCGGTGACCGAGCCCGTCACGGTCCAGTAGCGATTCGGGTTGAGGTTGACCTCGAGCTCCGTGCCGTGGGAACGAACATCCGAGGTGGCGCCGATCGGGGGCGACGCGTTGGAGTAGAATACATTGTCCGCGCCGCTGATCTTGGTCTGTTTTTCCACCTCGGCGGTGTTCCCGTCGGACCCAATCGGCAGGGACGGATTCACAAACTGCACCCAACGCTGGGCATTTTGGTAGAGGTTGATCAAGGTCGTGGGGCTGCCGGCGCCCAGGGTCTGGAAATCGATGCGCAGCACGCGCCCGGCCACGGTGTTGCTGTCCGTATTTTGGGAATCCCTCTGGAGGTTGTCGTAGTGCGTGGCGCGAACCACGAGTTTGCCTTCGAACAGGTTGAGCCCGAGGCCCCAGCTCTTGTCCGAGCCGGTCGTGTTAGGCAGGAGGTGCTTGAACAGATCCTGCGCAGGATTCACAATCAGGAAGCTGTTTGAACGGTTGAAGTTTACCGACAGGCCGTTGAGCAAGCTGCCGAAGAATTGGCCGGCGCCGTTGCCGCTCTTGTCCAGGTGGGACGTGATGGGCGTATCCATGAACGGACGGGCGACGAACTGGACGTTCGTGGTGCGGCCGCCATTGGCGAAGGTGGTAGCGGACCAGCCGTCGGTCAGCGTGTAGTCGAAATTGATGCCATCGGGGGCGAAGGCGTTCTGCGGGTTGCCGGGGGTGCCGAAACGCAGGTTGGTCTTGTCGTAGCGCGCGCCGAGGGTCGTGACCAGGCGGTCGCCAAACAAATGGTTTTGCATCACCCCGCCGATCGTCTTGATCGTGAGCTTGGTGTTGAAGGTGCCGCCGGTCTTGTCGGCCGCCACCGGGGAAAGCGCGATCGGTTCGTTGACCATGACGCCCGTGGCGGCATTGCCCCACACATACGGATAGGTGCCGAAGCTGAAACTGCCCGGAGCGTAATCCACATTGTTGCCGGTTTTGTCGCCGACATAATACCGGTACATACTTGATGTGGCGCTGTTGACCGCGGGGGTGCCGGTGGGACCGGACTGAGCGCCGCGGTACTGGCCGGCCGCGATCCACGAGACGCCGGATGACATGGCATCACGCCAGGAATACTGGCGGTTCACGCGATACTTGTATTCACCGTAGCCGGTGAATTGGAACCAGCCGAGATATTTGAGCAGGCCGCTGTCCATCTTGGTCGGGTCGATCCGGTAGGCGACTTGCGCCCGGGAGGTGTCCCATTGCTGGGGCTGGGAGGCAGTGCGGGGCTTGTCGACGCCGAGGTAGGGCCGCAGGAAGAACGGATTGGGCGTGCCGTCAAGGCGGCGCTCATTGATGTCGACCGTGAGCTGGCCGGACTGGCCGTTGTCATTGATTGTGCCGACGAGGTTGCGGGCAAAGCGGTCCGAATCCTCGCGCATGAAGGAGACTTGGGCGGCGAGGGTCTGCGTCAGCGAGTTGACGAACATCTGGTCGATCGAGACGTTCGTCGTCTTGGTATTGTCCGAGAATCTATTCGGGGCCGAGAGGTTGATCGAGGACCAGTCGTAGAGGTTCTTGTCGTTGACCGTGGGCGTGGTGTTGAACAGGTACTGGGCAAAGGGGCGGGGGGCCGTGCCGGAGAAGGTCGCGCCCGCGGCGGCGGTGGGCTGCAGGTAGCGGGCCGCCTGGAGGGTGGCGGCGGTGGGGTTGGCTGTGCTGGTGGTGCCGCGGGCGGCTGACCAGTAGGCTATGCCGGTCGTGTCGATAAAGAGCTGCGAGTCGGAATTGCCCAAAAAGGCGGCGGTAAAGACATCCGGGCCGTTGTAAGTGGCGGCCGTGACGGGGGCGCCGCGGTTGCTGCCGTCCGCATTGTGGATCTGCTGGGTGACGGGATCCCAGGTCGGCCGGCCGCTGGCGATCCAGTAGGAGAGATTGTCCCGCGGGGGAATGGCGTTGGCCCGGGTACCATGGGCGTGGTAAGTGGAGTAGGAGGCGCTGATCGTGGTGTTCTTGAACGGCTGGTACTTGATCATCGCGTTGTAGCGCTCGGTATCGACGCCGGAGGGCTTGCGGTGGAACTCGTCGCGCTGCAGCACGGCGCTGCCGCGGACGGCGAGCTTGCCGTTAATCAGCACGTGGTTCACATCGAGGCTCGTGCGCCAGCCAGCGAGGTCGTCGACCCGGAAGGACGTGCCGATACGGTCCTTGGTCAGGTTGGCGGAGACCGGCACCATGTTCACCGTGCCTGAGGGATTGCCGAGGCCGAAGACGTTGGCGTTGGGCCCGCGGCTGATCTCGACCGATTCAACATTGATCGGGTCGACCGGCACGCGGCCCATGGTCTCGATGTTGCCGAGGGAGATATTGGCCGGGGCGATGCCGCGCACGCGGTTGGCCTGGGTCGGGTTGTTCTGCACGTTGTCGCCGATGCTGCCGTTGCGATCGAGCGTGAAGTCCGTGAAGGTGCCGGTGCCCTCGGTGCCCGCGACGTACAGGAAGATGTCATTCATATCGAGCATGCCGAAGTCCGACATCTGGCCCTTGGTCATGACCGTGATGGAGGAGGCCAGGTCATCGAGCTTCGTGTTGAAGCGCGTGCCGGACATGGTGTTGGCCGAGTAGTAGCCGCGGTTGTCGGCGACGACCTGGAACGGAGAGAGCTCGAGCACTTCCTCCTTGGGTGGTTGCGCGGTCGCGGGCACCGGGGCGGTGGTCTGGGCCGGAAGGAGGCCGGGAATAAACAACAGCTGTGCGGGCAGAAGCCAGCGCAGCGCCAAGGGAAGCTTGCTTGATTTCATGGTGGGGTCGTCAGGGGTGAAAACTAACTCTGCCGCGGAATGTAGAAACTCACTTCAAACAATCAACACCCGTTTTGAACGACATGTTCATTAGTGAAACTAAGGCCGGCGCCGAAAATTGCCGGGCGCGCGAGGGCAGGTCTGCCGCGGGAAGTCGCGGGTGACTTCTTTCCGGCCCGGCGCCCGTAGAACCGCGGGTCAGTT
Source organism: Oleiharenicola sp. (assembly GCA_025363455.1). GTDB lineage: Bacteria > Verrucomicrobiota > Verrucomicrobiia > Opitutales > Opitutaceae > Lacunisphaera. The sequence continues at coordinate 60,590 of JANYDW010000013.1, forward strand.
GCTGCGGTGGTAGCCGAGCTGGCGGGAAAGACGGGCCGCGCATTCGGTGACGATCCCGCCCATCTCCGGGATGCGTTCCCGGGTGAACCGGACCGTCGCGGCCGTGATGCCGATCGCCGCGACGACGACTCCATCGGAGGAATAGATCGGGGCGGCGAGGCAGCGCACGCCGAGATTGAATTCCTCGTCATCGAGGCTGTAGCCGCGCTTGCGGGTGACGGCGACCTCCTTGCGGACCTCCGCGAGGGTGTCCTGGGTGTGGGCGGTGCGTTTGGTGAGTCGACCCTTGCCGAATAATTCCTCGAGCCGGTGGTGGTGCAGAAAGGCGATGAAGGACTTGCCCGTCGAGGAGCAGTGCAATTCGGTGAGTGTGCCAGGCCGCGAAGCCGCGCGCAAAGGGTGGGGGCTGTCCTGCACCGCCACAATCAGCGCATGGTCATCGCACGGCACCGCCAGGTGGGAGGTCTCGTCCGTGCGGGCGGTCAGCTCGTGCAGGACGGGCAGGGCGGCCGTCCGGATCTCGGTTCCCGCCAGGGAGGCGTTGCCCAGGTGAATCAGGACCGAGCCCAGTTCGAAACGCCCATCTTTCTTCCGCACATAGCCCTCGAGCTGTAGCGTCGCCATGATGCGCAGCGTCGTGGTGACCGGGATCTTCAGGGTGCGGGCAATTTCCGCGGCCTTGAGGCCGTCGCTGTGCTGCGCCAGCAGCTTCATGATCCAGCAGGCGTTCCGCAGGTTGGGAATCACATATCGTTCGAGGGAATTACCGTCATCGACGGGGAGAGTCAGGCGATGCATGAGGGGGAAGAAAGCGGGGCGAAAATCGAGGCGGGGAGAATTTTTTAGTTGCGGAATAATTGTTGAGTTCAAATATGAATAGCAAGTTCATTAGTGAAATTTAGCCACCCTGACCGCCGGCTTCGCTTCACGCACCCACTACCCCCTCTCCGTCTTCCCTTATGAAAGCAACGCCGGCCCTCTGGCAATGTTTTGTGCTCAGGGCTGGGCCCCCGACCCCAACCACGGCTTGAGGCAACTCCCGCGATTCGCCCGCTCCTTCCCGCACGGCAATTCTTTTTGGTCCCGATCTTCCCATAATTATTTTGGTGATTTTCCAGAATTAATATATATTAGATCGCATTCCTCACCCAACTACCCCATGCAAAACGATCATCACTTAGGCGTGGTCCGCACCTACGGATCACACGTCATTCAGCGGCTGCTCCTGGCCGCCCTCCTCCTTGGCCTCTCGCTGCCTGTCGCGCTTTTCGCCCAGGCCGGCTCGGGCACCATCGAAGGCCGCGTCTTGAATGTCGGCAACAATCGCTACCTCAACAACGCCCGCGTCAGCGTCGAGGGAACCAACCTTGAAGCCTTCACGAATGCCTTTGGCGGCTTCCGCCTGGACAACGTGCCGGCCGGCGAGGTCAAACTCAAGACCACCTACACCGGCCTGGATGCCACCACCACCACAGTGATGGTCCAGGCTGGCCAGACCGTGGCTCATAACGTGGAGCTCACCAGCAAGGAGCGTTACGGCGATGAAAAGGTCATGCAGCTCGATACTTTCGTGGTCCAGAGCCAGCGCGATTACGAGGGTGACGCCCTTTCCACCAACGAGCAGCGCTATGCCGGCAACGTGAAGGTGGTCGTCTCGTCCGACTCATTCGGCAGCGTCAACGAGGGCAACCCGGGCGAGTTCCTGAAATATCTGCCCGGCATCACGGTGGACTATGTGGCCGCCGACGTCCGCACCATCTCGGTGCGCGGCTTCGCCTCCTCCTTCACCAATGTCTACTGGGACGGTATGCGCATGACCAGTTCGGCTTCGGGGTCTTCCAACCGAATTTTCGAATTCGAGCAGGTGTCCATCAACAACACCTCCCGCACGGAAGTCAGCAAGGTGCCGACGCCCGAAATGCCCTCCGACTCCCTCGGGGGCACGATCAACTTCATCTCAAAAAACGCCTTCGAGCGGAAGGGTGCGCAGTTTAACTACCGCCTGTATATCAACGCCAACAATGAGGATCTGGAAACGACGAAGAGCCCGGGCCCCGGCAACAAGGAGACTTGGAAGACGCTGCCCAATTTCGACTTCGATTACACCCTGCCACTCAACGATCGCTTCGGTCTCGTGATCACCGGCCTGTCCTCTAACCAGCACGTGGAGCAGCATCGCTGGCAGCCGACGTGGAACTTCGCCCAAGCCGGCGCCACGCCCACCAATCCTTATCTCCAGCAGTTCCAGTTGCAGGATGGCCCGAAGACGACCAACCGTGCCTCGTTCGGCATCAAGGCCGACTGGAAGGTCACTGACACCCAGGTGATCTCTTTCGGCATTCAAGATAATTATTACAAGTCATTCTTCGGCAATCGTAACCTCAATTTCAACATGGGCACGACTGCCACGCCGACGCCGGCCACGGGCACGTCCTTGGTCTGGGGCCCGGATTTTGTGACTTCCGCCACCGGCCGGGCTACGGTGACCCAGGGCAGCTCATTTCGCGACAAGCTGGGCAATACCCTCGGGGCGAAACTCAACTACGGCTACAAGAGCGGCGATTGGGCCGCCACGGCGGGGGGAAGCTATTTCCTCTCACGCACCTGGTACCGTGCGCTGGGCCGCGGCCACTTTGCCAACATCGGCACGACCCTGCAGGGCGTTTCCACCGCCAGCGCCTGGGGCATCAACGGCGATCCCGCGCCCGGCATCATCTGGTATGCCCGTGACGCGGCCGGGAACAAGCTCGATGAGCGCAATCTGGCCAACTATCGGATCGGCACGCTGACCGATGATCCGATCGACGGCTTTGCGGTTATGAAGGAAGCCAAGGCCGACGTGGAGAAACAGTTCAACTTCTCCTTTCCCTTCAGCGTGAAGATCGGCGCGGACGTGCGTGAGGAAACGCGCGACAATCGCCGCTACGCCAATACCTACACCTATCTGGGCGCCGACGGCACGGCCAACTCGACCGACGATGTCGCGCTGCCCTACCTCGATGCCAGCTACTCGTCGGTCAATCCCTACTGGGGCGCGGCTCCGATCCAATGGGTCGATGCTTATGCGCTGGCGGAAAAGCTGAAGACCAATCCCGGGTACTTCCGCCTCGGTACCGGCACAAACCAGACTGGAGTCGAGGCCGAATCCTCCCGGCGGACCAACTCGGAAAGGATCGTGGAGACGGTCTCGTCCTACTTCCTGCAGACCGAGGGCCGGCTCTTTAACAACAAGCTGCGCTTCGTGGCCGGCTTCCGTCATGAGAAGACCAATGACAAAGGCTTGGGCGCGCTCAACAACCCCGACGCGGCCTTCCAGAAGAACCCCGACGGGTCTTATGTTGATGGCAATGCCACTTTGGCTGGCATCCAACGCGTCCGCCGGACCGATGCCGGTACCGCCGGTTCATTGGAGGAACTGAATCTCACCCTCGTCGAGCGCGGCTACAAGGCCGACCGCAGTTATGACGGCTTCTACCCGAGCGTTCATCTGACCTACAGTATTACCGACCAGATGCAGGCGCGCTTCGCCTACGCCAAGACCATCGGCCGCCCGGACTATGCCAACATCATCCCGGCCACGACCATCAACGAGGATGACAACGACCCCAATGCTGTAGGTGTATTGACCATCCGCAACACGGCTCTTCGCCCGTGGACCGCCGACAACTACGACCTCTCGCTTGAATATTACCCCAAGAAGGGTGGCATGATCTCCGTGGGCGCCTTCCAGAAGGACCTCAGCGACTTCTGGACCGCCCAAGGTGGCGCGGTGACCCCGGAATTGGCGACCCTCCTGGGGCTCGATAGCCGGTTTGTCGGTTGGGCCGTCACTACCACCGTCAATGGCGGCGATGCCCAGATCAAGGGCGAAGAGTTCAACATCGTCGCCCCGCTGACGTTCCTGCCGGGTTGGGGCAAATATTTCACCATCAAGACCAATGCTACCCGGTTGCACCTGAGTGGGGCGAACTCTCCTGATTTCCGCGGCTTCATCTCGCAGACCGGCAACTTCAACATCGGATTCAGCAAGAAGCCTTTCTCTGCAAACCTCACGTTCAATTACCGTGGCCGCCAGAAGGGCACGACGATCACCGCACCCGCCGCCCAGACTGGGGCGCAATATGGCACGACAACGGGCTTCAATGAATACTACGCCCCCCGCACCTACGTGGACTTCAGCGGTGAAGTCCAGCTCAGCAAAAAGCTGAGTCTCTTCGGCGGTGTGCGCAACATGTTCAACAAGCCCCAGGTCATCCAGCGCTACAACCCCGACTCGCCGCGCTACTCCTACACCTTCCGTCAGGAGGAGTTCGGCATCAGCTGCAGCCTCGGCATCAAGGGCTCGTTCTAACCGCCAGATCCAACCACTCGAATCCTCGCTGCCCGGGAATTTTAGGCCCGGGCAGCTTTCCCTCTCGAAAAACCGGTAGCCGGGCCTAACCCTGCTGTCACCTGTCCCTTCATGCATTACCGTACACCGTCTGCGTCACAATTGGTGGGCACCTATACCACCGAACAACTCCGTGAGGAGTTCCTGGCCGGCGGCTTGTTCAAGGCCGGGGAGGTGAATTTCCGCTGGTGGGAGACCGACCGGACCATCTTTGGCGGCATTATTCCGCTGACCGAGCCGATCCCGCTGCCGCAGCGGCCGGAGCTGCGCTCCGCCTTCTTTCTGGAGCGCCGCGAAGCCGGGGCGATCAACCTGGGCGGTCCGGGTTTCGTCCGGGTGGACGGCGTGGAGTACGCGCTGGAGTCTCAGGACACGATCTACCTTGGCCGCGGTACGAAGGAAGTGAGCTTCGCCTCGCGTGATGCCGCCCAGCCCGCGCGGATCTGGTTTATCAGCTATCCCGCCCATATGTCCTACCCGGTCCGCCACATCCCGTTCGCCGGGCTCAAGGGCGACCGGCTGGGCAGCCGCGAGAACGCCAACGAGCGCACGCTCTACAAGGTCATCCATCCCGACGCCTTCCCGACCTGCCAGATCGTCATGGGTTTCACCCGGATGGAATCCGGCAGCGTGTGGAACACCATGCCGCCGCACACCCACCTGCGCCGTTCCGAGGTGTACCTTTATTACAACGTGCCGGATAACCATGCGGTCTTCCACTTCATGGGGCCCCCGCAGTCCACCCGGCACCTGGTTGCCCGCAACCTCGAGGCGGTGCTGTCCCCGTCCTGGTCAGTGCATTGCGGCGCCGGCACCACGGCCTATAGTTTCGTCTGGTGCATGGGCGGCGAGAACCAGCAGTTCGCCGACATGGACGCGGCCCCGATCGCCCAGTTGAAGTGATTCCCGTGGCGACCGTGCTCAACAGTTTTCGCCTCGACGGCAAGGTGGCCCTGGTCACCGGCGCCTCTCGTGGCCTCGGCGCCGGCATGGCCGAGGCGCTCGCGCAGGCGGGCGCCGATGTGATCCTCGTCGCCCGGGGCGACACCAGCGCCACGCGCAGACTGGTGGAGGCCACCGGCCGCAAGGCCCATGCCTTTTCCGCCGACCAGGCGAGCCGCGCCTCGATGGACCGGCTCGCCGCCGCTCTCGGCGCGGAACTCCCGGTGCCCGACATCCTCGTGAACAACGGCGGCACCATCCGCCGCGGCGCCTTCGCCGATTTCACCCAAGCCGACTGGGACGAGGTCATGGAAGTGAACCTGAATTCCATTTTCCGGCTCAGCCAGGCGGTGGTCCGACTGTGGCTCGCGCAGAAACGCCGGGGCAAGATCATCCACATCGCCTCGATGATGTCTTTTCAGGGCGGCATCCGCATCGGTTCCTATCCGGCCGCCAAGAGCGGCCTGGCCGGTCTCACTCGCATGATGGCCAATGAGCTCGCCGCCTCCGGCATCAACGTCAACGCCATCGCTCCCGGGTATATGGCGACCGACAACACCGCCGCACTCCAGGCCGATCCCGAGCGCAACACCGCCATCCTCGCCCGCATCCCCGCTGCGCAGTGGGGCACCCCCGCCGATCTTGCGGGAGCCGTCGTCTATCTGGCCTCGCCTGCCTCCCACTACGTCCATGGACATATTCTGGCGGTGGACGGGGGCTGGCTCGGTCGTTGAACTTCCTTCTCCCCCTATGAAAACGCGCAGCTGCCTCGCCGTGTTGCTGTCGTTGCTCGCCGTCGCCCTGCACGGCGGGGAACGACTCGCCGTCACCGTCAGCCACGATCTCGCGATCGCCCGACCGGCCGAGACGATCGCGGTGCCATGGACGGAAGTCGCCCGAGCCCTGCCGGGCGCGCTCCTGCAGAAACTGGCGGTGAAGGACGCCGCCGGCAATGTCCTCCCGTACCAGGTCACCAACATCGCGCCGGAGGCGAAGGATCCGCAGGGAAAGGGCGTCGCCTACGGCGAATTGCTTTTCCAGCACGATTTCGCCCCCGGGGAAAAATCCGCGACCTTCACCATTGAAAAGACCGAGACGGTGGCGCCCGTTTTTCCATCCAAGGTCTTCGCCCGCTTTGTGCCCGAGCGCCTCGATGACTTTGCCTGGGAAAACGACCGGATTGCCCACCGCACCTACGGTCCCGCCCTCGCCGCCCCCGACACCGAGAAACGCGGCAAGGAGGTGCTCGTCACCAGCGGGCTCGACATCTGGTGCAAGCGCGTGCGCTACCCCGTGGTGGACCGCTGGTACAACAAGGGTCACGACCACTACCACAAGGACGAGGGCGAGGGGATGGACATGTATCAGGTCGGTACCTCCCGCGGTTGCGGCGGCACCGGCGTCTGGGACGGCCAGAAACTTTTCGTCGGCCGGAATTACCGGACCTGGCACGTCATCGCCAACGGCCCGATCCGGGCGATTTTCGAACTGACCTACGAGGCTTGGGCTGCCGCCGGCGTGAAGGTGGCCGAAGTGAAACGCTTCACGGTGGACGCCGGCCACAACCTCGACCAGATCGACAGCACCTTCACGTTCGAAGGACCAAAGCAGATCACCATCGCCATCGGGGTGAACCGGAACAGCGGGGACAAGGGACAGGAGACGAAAGTCGAGCTCACGCAGGACAGAGCCGCCGGTTGGTTCACCCAGTGGGAAGTCCAGAAGTCGAACGGATCACTCGGCGAGGGCGTGATCATTCCCGGCTCTTTGGCGGGCTTCGCCGAGGACCCGGTCAACCAGCTCGTGCTGGCCACGGTGAATTCCGGCCAGCCCCTCCGCTACCATGTCGGTGCGGGATGGACGAAGAGCGGCGATTTCTCCTCGAAGGAGGAGTGGAACGCCTATGTCGCTGCGTGCGCCGCCCGCCTCAAGTCCCCCATCAAAATCGCCCTGACGCCATGAGCGCGCGTTCCCGGATCCCATTGCTCGCCCTCGGCCTGCTTGGTTTGGTTTCAGTCGCTGTGGCAGATGACAGCCCCGTGCTCGTGCTGATGGAAAAGGTCGCCGACTGGCAGCTGGCCCATCCGCGCGCCAACGACAAGGAGGGCAAGCCCGACGGCTGGGTCAACGCCGCCTTCTACGCCGGCGCGATGGCCCTCGCCCATGACTCCGCCAGCCCGCGTTTCCACGACGCCATGATGAAGATGGCCGAGGGGAACCGGTGGAAGCCGGCGGGGCGGATCTACCACGCCGACGACCACGCGGTCTGCCAGACTTACCTCGACCTTTACCTGCAGCACCACGAGGCGCGCATGCTGGCGCCGACGCAGGAGCGCTTCGACTTCATCCTCGCGCACCGGGCGGAATCGCCGCTCGCCTTCGACAAGAAGAACCCGAAAAGCCAAGAGCGCTGGTCGTGGTGCGACGCCCTGTTCATGTCGCCCCCGGCCTGGGCGCGGCTGTGGAAGGCCACCGGCAAGGTCGCCTATCTCGACTTCGCCGTCAGCGAATGGTGGTTCACGTCGGATTACCTCTACGACAAGGAGGAGCATCTTTTCTACCGCGACAGCACAATTTTCGACAAGCGCGAGGCGAACGGCCGCAAGATCTTCTGGGGCCGCGGCAACGGCTGGGTCATGGGCGGCCTGGTGCGCATGCTCGAGCTGCTGCCGGCTGACCATCCCTCGCGTCCGCGTTTCGAGGCGCAGTTCCGCGAGATGGCGGAGAAGGTCGTCACGCTGCAGCAGGCCGACGGTTTCTGGCGCGCCAGCCTGCTCGCCCCCGAACATTTCCCGATGCAGGAGACCAGCGGTACCGGTTTCTATTGCTACGCCTTCGCGTGGGGCATCAACCACGGCCTGCTTGATCGCGCCAGGTTTGAGCCCCCGGTGCGGCGGGCCTGGGCGGCGCTGGCGAGTTGCGTCGATGCCGACGGCCGGCTCACCCACGTTCAGCCCATCGGCTTCACGCCCGTCACCTTTGACCCCGAATCATCCGAGCCCTTTGGCGTCGGCGCCTTCCTGCTCGCGGGCAGCGAAGTTCGCCGCCTGGCCGCCCGCTGAGCTTCCCCCTTCCACCCCAGTCCCCATGTTGAAGAAGATTCTCCTGCCATTCCTGGTGCTCGCCACCGCCCTGACCGCGGCCGAACCCGTCAAGTTCGACGGCGCCACGCCGCTCGAGTGGTCGCGCCGCCTGGCCGACTCCGAGATGAAGCGCATCGGCACCAGCTACGACGCCGGCGGTTCCAACCCGCGCGCCCGGTGGGATTATTCGCCTGGCGTTCTGGCGCTGGGCCTCGTGCGGCTGGGCGAGGAGATGAAGAACAACGCGTATATCACGTATGGCACGCGCATGGTCGCGTCGCACGTCAACGCCGACGGTACGATCAAGGGCTACCAGAAAGAGGACTACAACATCGACAACATCCCGCCGGGCAAGGTGCTCCTCGCCGCGCTCGCCCGCGGCGAGAAGAACGACGCCTATACCAAGGCGGCCCAGATGCTGCGCGACCAGATGCGGACGCACCCGCGCACCAGCGAGGGTGGCTTCTGGCACAAGAAGCGTTACCCGCACCAGATGTGGCTCGACGGGCTCTACATGGCCTCGCCCTATCTCGCACAATACGCCGGCCTCTTCAACGAACCCGCGATCTTCGAGGACGTGGCGAAGCAGATCATCCTGATGGACCGCCACAGCTATGATGCAGCTACCGGGCTTTACTGGCATGCGTGGGACGAGTCGCACTCGCAAAGCTGGGCGGACCCGAAGACGGGCTTCTCCCCCAATTTCTGGAGCCGCGCCATCGGCTGGTACGGCATGGCGATCGTGGATTCGCTCGATTACATGCCGGTCAGCCAGCCCGAGATCGACGAGATCGTGAACATCCTCAAGCGCGTCGCCGACGGCATCGTACGTTGGCAGGATCCCAAGACCGGCGTGTGGTGGCAGATTCCCAACCTCGGGACCAAGGAGGGCAACTACCTCGAGTCATCCGGTTCCGCCATGTTCGTCTACACGCTCGCGAAGGGCGTCAATAAGGGCTATCTCCCGCGGGAGAAATACCTCCCTGCCATCCTCAAAGGCTACGCCGGGCTCATCCACACCCTCGTGAAGACTGATCCGTCCGGTGCGGTCCGGCTCACGCAGGTCTGCCAGGGTGCCGGGCTCGGCTACATGATGGCCGACGGCAAGACGCCGCGCGACGGCTCGTTCAAGTATTACATCAGCGAACCCATCGTGGACAACGACCCCAAGGGCACGGGCCCGTTCATCATGGCCGGGATCGAAGTTGAGAAGCTGCTGGCCACGACGAGCCAGCCGTTGGTGATCCGCGGTTGGGACTCGCTGCCTGCCATGCTGGCTCTGATCAAGGCGCCGGAGTTTCCCGCGCGCGATTTCCCGATCACCGATTTCGGCGCCAAACCGGGAGTCGAGGCCACCGCCGCCATCGCCGCGGCGATCGAGGCCTGCCACCAGGCCGGCGGCGGCCGGGTCGTTGTGCCGGCCGGCGAGTGGCCCACGGCGGCGATTCGCCTCCAGAGCAACGTCAACCTCCACGTGGCGAAGGGCGCCACGCTGCGCTGGATTTTCGAGCCAGCCAAATATCCCGTTGTCTTTACCCGCTGGGAGGGCGTCGAGTGCATGAACTACTCGGCGTTCATCTACGCCTTCGAACAGGAGAACATCGCCATCACCGGCGAGGGCACGCTCGACGGCGGCGCCGACTGGGACACCTGGTGGGGCTGGTGCAACAAGCAGGCAGGCCCGGTCAAGCAGACTGCCGCCCGGGACCGGCTTAACGCGATGGGGGAGGAGGGCGTGCCGGTGGCGCAGCGCGTCTTCGGCGAGGGCGGCATGCTCCGCCCCAACTTCATCCAGCCCTATCGCTGCAAGAACATCCTCATCGAGGGTGTGACGATCCTGCGCTCCCCGATGTGGGAGCTGCACCCGGTGCTCTCCGAGAACATCACCGTCCGCGGCGTGAAGATCAGCTCGCACGGCCCGAACAACGACGGCTTCGACCCCGAGTCCTGCCGCAATATGCTGGTCGAAGACACGATTTTTGACACAGGCGATGACTGTATCGCCATCAAATCTGGCCGCAACAACGATGGCCGCCGCCTCAACGTCCCGTGCGAGAACATCATCATCCGGAACAGCACGATGCAGAACGGCCACGGGGGCGTCGTGTTGGGCAGCGAGTGCACCGGCGGCATTCGCAACGTCTTCGTCGAAAATTGCGTAATGGACAGTCCCGAGCTGGACCGCGCCTTTCGGTTCAAGAACAACGCCGCACGCGGCGGCATCCTGGAAAACTTCTTCGCGCGGGACGTGAAGATCGGCCGGGTGACCGAGGCGGTGGTCACCGTGGACCTGCTTTACGCCGAGGGGGCGAAGGGCGGCTTCAAGGCGATCGTGCGGAACATCCAGCTGGACCGCATCACCAGCAGCGCCAGTCCGCGGGTCCTTTTCATCCGTGGCTTCGCCGGGGCCGAGGTGGACAACATTCGCATCAGCAACTCAACCTTCTCTGGCATTACCGAAACCGATGTTGTCTCACACGCCGGCACCATCACGCTGAAAAACGTCACCATCGAGCCGGCCAAGCAGGTGAAGAGCCTGAACACCATCGAGCCGGCCAAGTAACCCCGCCCCTTACCCCTCCCCATGAGTCAGACCGCCCCGTCCTCTGCCGTCCCGGCGACCAACTACCGCTGGATTGTCTGCGCCCTGCTGTTCTTCGCGACGACGATCAACTACATCGACCGGCAGATCCTGGCGCTGATCAAGCCCATCCTCGACGAGCAGCTGCACTGGACCAACGAGCAGTTTGGCTACACCAACGCCTTCTTCCAGCTCTCTTACGCCATCAGCCTGCTGATCTTCGGCTGGGTGGTTGACCGGTTCGGCACCAAGACCGGCTATGCGGCCTCGATCGCGGCCTGGAGCGTCGCGGCGATCAGCCACGCCCTCGTCACGACCATTGGCGGCTTTTATGCCGCGCGCGTGGCGCTCGGGCTCGGCGAGGGCGGCAACTTCCCCTCGGCCATCAAGGCCGTGGCGCTGTGGTTCCCCAAGCGGGAGCGCGCGACCGCGACCGCCATCTTCAACTCCGGCACGAATGTCGGGGCCATCGTCGCGCCGCTGGTCGTCCCCGCCATCGCCCTTTCGCTGGGCTGGCACTGGGCCTTCATCTTCGCCGGCATCGCCGGCTTCATCTGGCTGTTCTTCTGGGGTCCGTTCTACAATGTCCCGGAAAAAATCAAGGCCACCAACGCCGCCGAGCTGGAGCACATCCGTAGTGATCGCGACGACACCAGCCGCGATGGCGAGAAAATCTCCTGGCTCAGCCTGCTGGGCTACCGCCAGACCTGGGCCTTTGTCGTGGCCAAGGCCCTGACCGATCCGGTGTGGTGGTTCTTCCTCACCTGGCTGCCCGACTTCTTCAAACAGACGCGCCACCTCGATATCAAGAACAGCGGTTACATGCTCGCGACCATCTACGGCCTGGCCACGGTGCTCAGCATCGTCGCCGGCCTGATTGTCGGCCATCTGGTAAAATCGGGCTGGAGTGTGACTCGCGCCCGCAAGACCGGCATGATCATTTTCGCCTGCGGCGTCCTGCCCATTGTCTTCGTCAAGGATGTCGGCGACTGGTCCGCGGTGCTACTGATCGGCCTGGCCTGTGCCGCGCATCAAGCCTGGTCGGCCAACCTGTTTACGACTGCTTCCGACATGTTCCCCAAGCGGGCCGTCGCCTCCGTGGTTGGCCTCGGCGGCATGGCGGGATCCGGGCTGGGTTTTGCCTTCCCGATCTTCGCGGGCCAGCTGCTGGACCGATTCAAGGCGCAGGACAACATCAGCGGCGGTTATGCCGTCCTCTTCGGCATCTGCGCCGGAGCCTACCTGCTCGCCTTCGCGCTCCAGCACATCCTGGCGCCGAAATTCGAAATGGTGGAATTGAAGGCTCTCTGACCATGAGGTGCGGCGCACCGATTGCCACGGTCCTGTTTCTCGCCGCCACCGTCGCGGCCCCGGCCGCAGTGCGCTGGAATGACATCAACAAGCAATCCGCCGACTGGTATGCCGGTGATGAAGCCCGCGCGATTGCCGCGAGTATTGTGCAGTATCAAACGTCGGAGGGTGGCTGGCCGAAGAATACAGATATGACGGCGCCGCCGTCCGCGGCGTTCCTCGCCGAGACCAAGTTCGATCATCGCGCGCCGACCATCGACAATGACGCCACCACTACCCAGCTGACGTATCTCGCGCACGCCCGCACTGCGAAGGACGACATGACGTTGCGGGCGGCGTTCGACCGGGGCTTCGATTATTTGCTCGCCGCGCAATACCCCAACGGCGGCTGGCCGCAGTATTTCCCGCTCATCCCGGGCTACTACACCCACATCACCTTTAACGATGACGCCATGGTGAACGTGCTCGTCTTCCTGCGCGACGTTAGCCGGGGCGAGGCGCCCTATGCGTTCACGACCACCGAGCAGCGGGTCAGGGCGTCCGCCGCTGTGGAGAAGGGCATCGCCTGCGTTCTGCGCACCCAGGTGAAACAGGAGGGGAATCTCACCGTCTGGTGCGCCCAGCACGATGAGACCACTTTTGCCCCAGCACCCGCGCGCAACTTTCAACCGGTGTCGCTCTCCGGTGCGGAAAGCGTCGGCCTGGTCCGTTTTCTCATGAACATCGAGCACCCCGCGCCCGAAGTCATCGCGGCGATCGAGGGCGCGGTCGCCTGGTTCAAGGCCGTCCCGATCCACGGGCTGCGCGTGGACGACACCCCAGGTGCGGACGGCAAGAAGGACCGCCATGCCGTGGCTGATCCCGCCGCGCCGGCGATCTGGGCGCGTTTCTATGAACTCGGGACCAACCGGCCGATCTTCACCGGTCGCGACAAAGTCATCCGCTATGATTTCAATGAGATCGAGCGCGAGCGGCGCACCGGTTACAATTACCTCAAGGATTGGCCAGCCAGCATGCTCGAGAAAGATTGCCCGCGCTGGCGGGTGAAAAACAAACTGCCATGAAGAAACTTCCTGTAGGTCGGGCTTTACGCCCGACATTCCTCCCCTGCATGTCGGGGATAAACCCCGACCTACATAAACCATGAGGACAACGCTCTTGCTTGTGGGAGCGAGTTTGCTCGCGACCCTCCACGCCGCCGCTCCTCAGCCTGACGTCATCGTCGCCGTCGACGGCACCGGCCAGTACAGGTCGCTGCAGGAGGCCATCAGCGCGGCCCCGATGAAGACGGATCCCGCCACGCCGCACTGGGTCATCTTCGTCAAGGCTGGCACCTATCACGAGCGCATTTATGTGCAGCGCGAGCGGGGCAACATCCACGTCATCGGCGAGGACCGGGAGAAGACCATCATTGCCTACAATCTCTACGCCAACCTCCCGGGTCCGGACGGCAAACCCATCGGCACCTTCCGCACGCCCACCGTCCAGGTCGATGGTGACGGTATGATCTGGGAGAACCTCACGCTCGCCAACACCGCCGGCGAGCCGGGACCGCGCCCCGACGGCCCCCCCGTGGCCCAGGCCTTGGCCCTGCGCGCGGACGGCGACCGGCTCATTTTCCGTGGCTGCCGGTTCCTCGGGTGGCAGGACACCATTCTGGTCAACCGCGGGCGCCACTACTTCACTGACTGCTACATCGAGGGCCACGTGGATTTCATCTTCGGCGCGGCCACATCGTATTTCGACCGCTGCCACATCCACGTGCTGAAAGACGGCTATGTCACCGCAGCCTCGACGCCCAAGGACCAGCCTTACGGCTACGTGTTCGCCGATTGCAAGATCACCGGGGCCGAAGGCGTGAAAACTTATCTCGGACGGCCGTGGCGCGATTTCGCCAAGACGGTGTTTCTTCGGACGGAGATTTCCGCGAACGTTCGGCCGGAGGGCTGGCACAACTGGAACAAGCCGCTGGCCGAGCAGACGACCTTCTACGCCGAGTTCGGCAGCACCGGGCCCGGCTCCTCGCCGGCCACGCGCGTGGCGTGGGCCAAGCCGCTCACCGCCGAGGCCGCCGCTGCGCTGACGCCCCAGAAAGTGCTCGGTGGCGCTGACGGTTGGAATCCGCTGGCCCCATGAAGACCTGGCTCCGCTTTCTGCTGCTGGGCTGGCTGCCCGCACTCGCTCAGGCCGCCGATCCGCCCGCGCCCGCCGCGCCCGCCGCGCCCAAGCTCCATATCGTCCTCGTCGGTGACTCGACCGTGAATGACGGCGGTGGCTGGGGCTACGGTTTCCGGCAATTCTTGACTGAGGACGTCGTGGTCACCAACACAGCGCAAAACGGCCGCAGTTCGAAAAGCTTCCGGGCCGAGGGTTACTGGGATAAGGCGCTGGCTGCGAAGGGCGATTACTACCTGATTCAGTTCGGCCACAACGACCAGCCCGGCAAGGGCCCCGGGCGTGAGACCGATCCGGCCACGACCTTCACCGAGAACATGGCCCGCTACGTCGATGAGGTCCGCACCCAGGGCGGCCAGCCGATTCTCGTCACCTCGCTCACCCGGCGGAATTTTTCCAAGACTGACCCCAAACGCATCGAATCGACGCTTACGCCTTGGGCCGAGGCCGTGAAGAAGCTCGGCGTGGCGAAAAAAGTTCCGGTCATCGACCTGCATGCCCTGAGCATCGCCTATTGCGAAGGCATCGGGCCGGAGCGCACGGCCGGGTTCAATTTCCCGGACCAGGCGGGCAAGAACGACACGACCCACCTGCACGGCGAGGGGAGGGTGGTCTTCGCCCGGCTCGTCGTGGATGAGCTGCGCAAGGCCGTGCCGGCGCTCGCGCCCGTTTTGCGGACGGAGCCGGGCGCGGCGAAGCTGACCGACATTCAATACGGCGAGGCTGGCGGACAGAAGTTGTTGCTCGACGTGGGTGTGGCTGCCGGTGAAGGCCCGCACCCCGTGGCCATCCTGGTGCACGGGGGCGGCTGGAGCCGCGGCGATAAATTCCGCGTGCCGGCCGGGGACAGCGCCGACATCACGCCGTGGTTTGCCCCGCTCACGGCGGCGAAGTTCACCTGGTTCTCCATCAACTACCGGCTGGCCCCGCAGCATCGCTGGCCGGAGGGCTTCACGGACCTGCAGACCGCCATCCGCTGGGTGAAGGCCCATGCGGCGGAATACGGCGGTGACCCGGCGCGCATCGCCCTGTTTGGCCATTCGTCGGGCGGTCATGTGGTCTGTCTGGCGGCGACGCTGATCGACGACAGCGTTCGCGTGCAGGCCGTGGTCGGCTATGCGCCGGTGACCAACCACGAGCAGGACCTGCCGGTGCGCGGAGGACTCAGCATGTCGCTGCAGGGCCTCCTGAACCGCCCGAAGGCCCTGACGCCCGAGTCGCTCGGCCTGTTGCGCGAACTCTCGCCCATCAACCATGTGCGGCCGGGCCTGCCGCCGTTCCTGCTTATCCACGGCGAAAAGGACAAGACGGTGCCGCTCCAACAGTCGCTCGATTTCCAAGCCAAGCTTCGCGCGGACGGAAATGTTTGTGACTTGATGGTGATCCCCGGGGCCGGGCATGCCTTCGCTGACTGGGAACGGCTCGATCCGGAATATCCGGCGCGCATGGTGGCTTGGCTCAGCGAGCATCTGCGGTCGGACGGATCGCCCGCCGCACCGATTCACTAGGCCATGTCTTCCAACACTCAAAACCGCCTAACTCGTCATTCTGAGCGCAGCGAAGAATCCACTCTTGCGAGCCAGGCCCAGGTTGAACCCATGTATCCTTCGCTGCGCTCAGGATGACGGACCGGGTTTGAAAACACGCTCGATGCCCTCATCACGGTATTGAACAATTTCCCCAACGGCCCAATCCTCCTCCTCCTCCCACATTATTGTCCCTCATGAATCCTTCCGAATATCTTAACGCTGCTTTTGGCCTCTCGGGCAAAGTCGCCGTCGTCATCGGTGGCACCGGTGAACTCTGTGGCGCCATGGCCGAGGGCCTCGCTGGCGCCGGCGCCGAGGTCGTCATTGTCGGCCGCAACGCGGAGAAGGCCCAGGCGAGGCTCGACAAGATTGCCGCCGCCGGCGGCAAGGCCTGGTTCCACGCCGCCGAAGCCACCAGCAAGGGTGAGGTCGAGGGCTTGCTCGCCGCCGTGCTCAAGCGTAGCGGCCGGGTCGACGTCGTCGTCAATGGCGCCGGCATCAACTCGGCCACGCCGTTCTTCGATATCACCGAGGAGGAGTTCGATCGCATCCTGCGCGTCAACGTGAAAGGCGTGTTCCTCGGCTGCCAGGTCTTCGGCAAATACCTCGTCGAGCGCGGACAGGGGGGCTCGATCATCAACCTCGGCTCGATGTCCGGCATTGTGCCGCTGTCGCGCGTCATCACCTACTCGGCGTCGAAAGGCGCCGTGCACAACCTCTCGCTCAACCTCGCCCGCGAGTGGGCCACCGCCCGCGTACGGGTGAACGTCCTTGTGCCCGGCTTCTTCCCGGCGGAACAAAACAAGAAGGTCCTCACGCCCGATCGCGTGGCGAGCATCATGAGCCACACCCCGATGAAGCGCTTCGGCGAGGCGCGCGAGCTCATTGGCGCCACGCTCCTGCTCGCCAGCGACGCCGCCGGCTCCTTTATCACCGGCGAGGAACTGATCGTCGACGGCGGCTACCACGCGATGACGATTTAGCGGCGCGTTCCTGCTTTTGGAGGGCTCGCGTCCCTGCGAGCCGGCCCGGAGAGACCCGGGCCCTCCACCCAACCCTTTCTCCCCCATGTCCCCGATTACCACTTTCCTCCTGAAGCACAACCTGCGCATCGCCGCGAACCCATGCGTCTCGCCCGACTTCTGCCTCGACTGGCCGGCGCTGGAGGCCGACATCCTGGCCGGTCGCGCCCACGAGTACGCCAAGAGCAGGTTTTCCTCAGCCCTCGGCGAGTGGACCCTGCTGGAAAACGAAGCCGGTGATTGCGCCTGGAAGCTGCAAGCCAATGCGTCGCCCCTCGCCCATGGCGTACCGTTGGCGCATGGCGCCATGGCCTTTCCCGCCACCTGGGAAAATCTCCTTACGCTGAAGAACCACATCCAGCAGCACGATCCCGAGTCGACCATCTTTCCGACGGCCACGGCCAGGCTCGGCCAAAGTACGCTCGGCGTCGGCGCGCGCTTCACCACGCTGCATTGGCCGGCCGTCGAATGGGCGATGAGCGCCCTCGAGATCGGCCTCACCGCCAACCAAAATTCCATCCCGCGCGAACTCGTCTATGACGTCGACGCGATGCTCGCGAACCGGCTCGACACCGTGCCGTTCCCCTTCATCGGCACCAACGTCCCCGAGGGCCATCAGGGCCAGAGCGTCGAGGGCATGAGCCACGGTTGCGTGCTCTCCAAGCTCAAGACGGGCTTCCATCACCGCAAGATCGCGTGGTCGTTCAATGCCGACCACCAACCCATCGGCGGCAAGTTCGACAGCCGTGAAGACGCCCTCGTCAGCGGCTGTCTGCTGGCCAGCTACATCACTTTCGACCTTTCGCCCGAGCTCGCCCTCAACCAGCCGGCGAAGGTGTCTGATATCCCGGCCGATGTCGTCACGAAGACTCGCGCGCGTGTTGCCGCCGCCGGGCTGAAGCTGGACGATGCCGCCTTCAACCAGCTGCTCGCGACCGTCTGGACGCCGATGCTCAAGATGAAGCGTCGCGACGAGAAATACGCGACCGCCCGCGCCAAAGCCTTCACTACGCCCGTCGGCCGCGGCTATTTGCGTGAGCTGTCGATCGACGAGCTGCCCGGCCTCACCACACCCGAGACCACCGCCATCATGCTCGCGCTTTGCGAAGTCATGGGCATGCCGGTCAACTTCGTGGCCCCGGCCTTTGGTTTCCAGAAGAACACCCCGTATCCCGACAACACCGCGCTGCGTGCCCTCATCCAGAAACAGTGGGACGTATGCGTGAAGTTCGACGTCAGCATCGGTTTCCACTCCGGCTCGGGCAAGTCCGCCGAGAACTACCAGGTGATGGGGCAGGTGACCGGCAGCCGGCTCGAGATCAAGACCAGCGGTCGCTACACCTATGAGATGGGTGTGGCGCTTTCCCAATCGAAGAATCCCACCGACGCCGCGCTCTGGCACGACTGGTATGAGTTTACATTACACATGGCTTTGCTTTGCGCATACGGAGGTGGAACAGAATCTGACATGGCGAGAATCTTCATATCAGATGCCCTTAGGAAGGCTGGGATGAAGACAGATGTCTTCGACGAAGATGATAAATGTTACGAAGCGCTCAGGGCCCTCTCGCCCTCACCTGATCATATGTTCTTCTTCGAGTACAACTTCCTTTACGTGCTCGCCGCCGGCGGCCGGCCGGAGAAGTCCGCCCTCGGCGACCACACGCCCGCCGGCTACGCCCAGCGGGCCCGCTTCTACGCCATCAGCCCCGAGGCCCGGTTGCTGTTCGCGAAGCGCATCGCGGCCTACCTGATCTTCCTCGCGGAGAACACGGGCCTGGCCTCCAAGGAGCGCTGCGCTGCGACGAGCAAGCTGCTGGCGGGTTACGCCACGCTCGAAGCCATGCTGAATGACATCTCAAGGTAGGGCGGCGAGTCCCTTCGCCGCCGCGAACGGCGCGGAACGGAGTCCGCGCCCTACCAGTCTCCTCAATCAAAAATCGAGAATCCAAAATCGAAAATGACCAAGCCCTTCATCCACGACGATTTTCTCCTGCACACGGACGCGGCGCGGGATCTCTACCACAGCTTCGCCAAGGCCGAGCCGATCTACGACTACCACTGCCACTTGCCGCCGCAGCTGATCCTCGAGAACCACCAGTTCGCCGACCTCGCCGAGATCTGGCTCGGCGGGGACCATTACAAGTGGCGTGCCATGCGCTCCAACGGCGTCGACGAGCGCTTCTGCACCGGCGACGCCAAACCACGCGAGAAGTTCGACGCCTGGTGTGCCACCGTTCCGCACACGCTCCGCAATCCGCTTTACCACTGGTCGCATCTCGAGCTGGCCCGCTATTTTGGGATTACCGACATCATCAACCCGTCTTCGGCCAACAAAATCTGGCGCGAGGCCAACGAGAAACTGGCGGGCATGCGCGTGCACGACATCCTCGCGGCCAACAAGGTCGCGGTCATCTGCACCACCGACGACCCGGCCGAATCGCTCGACCAGCACGCGAAGATCAACCAGTCCGGCCTCAAGACCCGCGTCTACCCGACTTTCCGGCCCGACAACGCGCTGATCGTCAGCGCGCCCGCCGCCTTCAACGCCTGGCTGGAGAAACTGGGCGGCTCGGCGGGCTTGCCGGTGAAGTCCTTCGACGACTACCTTTCCGCCCTGCAGAAACGCCACGCGGCGTTCCACGCGGTCGGCGGGCGCCTGTCCGACCACGGCATGGAGAACTGCTACGCCGAGTCCTGCACCGCCGCCGAGGCCAAGGCCATCTACGATGCCGCACGCGCCGGCCGCGCGGCATCGGCGGGCGACCTGGCCAAGTTCTGCTCATTCATGATGCTGGAGTTCGGACGCTGGGACGCGAAGGCCGGCTGGACCAAGCAGCTCCATCTCGGCGCCCAGCGCAGCAACAACACCCGCCTACTGAAGCAGCTCGGGCCCGACACTGGATTCGATTCGATCGGGGATTTTTCGCAGACCCGCGCCTTGTCACGTTTCCTCGACACCCTCGACTCGACTAACGAATTGCCGCGCACGGTCCTCTATAACCTCAACCCGGCCGACAACTACGCTTTTGCGACGATGATCGGCAACTTCCAGGACGGCTCCGTCCCCGGCAAGATGCAATTCGGCTCGGGCTGGTGGTTCCTCGACCAGAAGGAGGCGATGGAGTGGCAGCTCAACGCGCTCTCGAACCTCGGCCTGCTCAGCCGCTTCGTCGGTATGCTCACCGACTCGCGCAGTTTTCTCAGTTACACGCGCCACGAGTATTTTCGCCGCACGCTCTGCAACCTGCTCGGCGCCGAGATGGAACGCGGCGAGATCCCCGCCGATCGGGCGCTCGTCGGCGGCATGGTGAAAAACATCTGTTTCGCCAACGCCCGCGACTACTTCCGCCTGGCGCTCGATCCCGCATTTGCCAAGTAATGATGCCGCGGCCTTCGATCCCCTCTGTTCTCGTAGCAGCCGTTGTCCGACGGCTGGATAGCGATGTTACCACCGCTGCTACATCCGAATCGCGGGTGTTGATGCTGTCCGCGCTCCTGTTCCTGCTGCCGAGCCTGACCGCGGCCGACGAAACCCGGAGCCTGTTGCATGCGGTGAAGCCCGTCGCGGCGGCGACGTTGCTGAAGGTGGCCGACAAGGCGCTGCAAACTCCGCTCATCGCGATCGTGGACAAGGCCAAGCCGTCGCCCACCTGCGACGCCCACGACTACATCAGTTATGCCCGTTACTGGTGGCCGGATCCGGCGAAGCCCGATGGTCTGCCCTTCATCCGTAAGGACGGCTACCACAACCGCGAGCAGGTGGATGCCGGGGACCGCAAGAAGATCGACACCCTGGTCGACAGCGTCACCGTGCTGGCCCTCGGCTGGTCGCAGCTACACCGCGAGGATTGCGCCCGACGAGCCGGCGAATGGCTGCGGGCGTGGTTTGTCACCCCGGCCACCCGGATGAAGCCCGCGCTGGACTACGCGCAGGTTCGCTTGGGTCACAGCAACAACCGCGGCAGTGCCTCCGGGGTGCTCGATACCCGCGCCTTTGCCCAGCTCGTGGAGGCGTTGGACCTGCTGCACGGTTCACCGGCGCTGACCGAGGCGGACGTGGTTGCCGTCCGCCAATGGTTCACCGACTATTTTCACTGGCTGGAGACGGGAGAGTCCGCGCTCGAGGAGCACAAGGCCGAGAACAACCACGGCTCGTGGTATCTGGTCCAGACCATCGCCATCGCCCGTTATCTGGGACGTGAAGACTTGGCCCGGCAGTTGTGCGAGGAGGACCGGGCGCGCATCGGCTGGCAATTCAAGGCCGATGGCAGCCAGCCGCTGGAACTCGAGCGCGAGGACGGCCTGAGCTATAGCGCCTTCAACCTCGAGGCGCAGCTGCAGCTGGCGTCGCAGGCCCGTGCCCTGGGCGTGGACCTCTGGAATTACACCGCACCGAACGGCGGCAGCCTGAAACGCGGCCTCGCCTACATCCGACCCTACAACACCTCGCCGGAAAAGTGGCCGCACAAGGAACGCGCCGTCCTGGCCAAGGGATTCCTGGACGAACTCCTGGCCCACGCGGCGGAGCTGGACCGGGTGCCAAGCCATTAAAAGGTGGAACCCGGCTTCCGGACGGGTTCTTCAGGTAGGGCGGTGAGTCCCTTCACCGCCGAGGCGGCGCGGAGCGGAATCCGCGCCCTACCAAACGCGTCCGCAGGCCGCGTTTCACCCAAGTCAACTACAGGATCTAGCTCGGCTTGTTACATGCTGGCGACGGGCCAGCAAACAGTTGCGCGGAACTACCCGGCCGCTAGGGTAGATTCATGCGAAAGTATTCGCCCCTCGTTCTCCTCGCCCTGGTGGCGCTGCCACTCCAAGCGGAGGAGAAACTGGCGCCGCGGCTGGCGGTGGTGATTTCGGTGGACCAGATGCGGGCGGATTACCTGGTGAAGTTCCGGCCGTATTTCGTGGCGGGCGGATTCAAGCGCCTGCTGGAGGGCGGCGCTGATTACCAGAACTGCCACTACCTGCATGCGGTCACCAAGACCGCGCCCGGTCACGCGACGATCCTCAGCGGCGTGCACGCCAATGTCCACGGCATCGTCGCCAACGAGTGGCTGGACCGCACGACCTTCATCCAGGGTAACGCGGTTGAGGATGTGGATTCGCCGCTCGTCGGCCTGCCGCCCCGGGTCGACCGCTATCCCAACGCGATGTTTGCGGCCAAAGCTGGTCGCTCACCGCGCAATTTCCTCGGCACCACCGTGGGTGACCGGCTCAAGGCTCGCTACGGCGCTACGGCCAAAGTCTTTGGCGTCGCGGACAAGGACCGCTCGGCCATCCTCATGGCCGGACCCAAAGCCGACGGTGCCTACTGGACCGAGGAAGGGCGCTTCGTGACCTCGACCTATTATCGCCGGGCGCTGCCGGCCTGGCTCGAGGAGTTCAACACGGCGCGCGGCGCCGCGCAGCACTTCGGTCAGGTGTGGGATCGCCTGTTGGACAAGTCCGTCTACGATGCCGTGCAGGGTCCGGACGACGCCCCGGGCGAACAAGCGGAGGACGGATTGCCCATCACCTTTCCCAAAAAGGTGGACGGTGGCCGGCCGGCGATCTCGGGTGCATACTACAACGCTTTTGACCACGCGCCGTGGAACAACGACCTGGTCGCAGTCATGGGGGAACGCCTGATCGAGGTCGAGCACCTTGGGGAGGACGCGACGCCCGACCTGCTGTGCATCGGGTTTTCGCAGACGGACAAAGCCGGCCACGCGTATGGGCCGGACAGCCACGAGGTCATGGATTCCTACGTGCGGCTGGACCGGACCCTGGCGGAATTTTTCGACTATCTCGACCGCAAGGTCGGCTTGAAACACTGTGTGATCGTGCTCACCGCCGACCATGGCGTGGCACCCCTGCCGGAAAAGATCCGGGCAGAAAAGGGGGCGACGGCGGCCGGGCGGCTGGTGGGCCGTGTGTTGGACGAGCCCGCCAACGCGGCACTCAACGCGGCCTTCGGTCCGTTGCCCGAGAACATTGCCTGGTGGTTCCTGCACGACAACAGCGGCTATCACCTGAATCCCCTGGCCCTGCACGACAAGCAGCTGTCGGCGTCGCTCGTGGCCGCGAAATTGCGCGAGGCGTTGCTGGCGCACCCGATGATCGCCGCGGCCTACACCCGCGAGCAGCTGACCGCGCCGGGACCACTGGACGAATTCGGCGAGGCCTCGCGCCTCAGCTATTTTCCCGCCCGCAGCACCGATGTGGTCTACATCCCGAAGCCGTATTTCATCGAGCGCACCCTGGGTACCACCCACGGCACCCCCCACGACTACGACACCCATGTGCCCCAGGTGTGGTTCGGCGCCGGCGTGAAGCCGGGGGTACACTCCGAACGCGTGGCGGTGGAAGACATCGCGCCGACGCTCGCCGGGCTGCTCGGCGTGGATTTGCCGCCCGAGGCGAAGGGGCGGCGGCTGTTCTAAAAGCAACACACCCCGTCGCTTCGCGCCACCCCTCTTGATAGAGGGGAATCAAACCCTGGCAGACGAAGTCCCCTCTATGAAGGGGGGCCTGGCGAGCCGTAGTGCTTGGCGAAGGCTGCTGCCGCAGGGCGGGGTGTGTAGGTTTTGCCTTTTCGTTCCGGGCCTGCTTCTTTCCTGTCCATGACGCTCGACTTCGAGACCCTGCCGCCACGCGAAGCCTACAGCTGGATGATCCACGCCATCACGCCGCGGCCCATCGCTTGGGTCTCGACCATCTCCGCTGAGGGGACGACGAACCTCGCCCCCTTCTCCTTCTTCCAAGGCATCTGTTCCAAGCCGCCGACCCTGATGTTCAGCGGGGCGATCGACCGCCACGGAAAGAAGAAAGACAGTGTCATCAACGTCGGTCAGGTGCCGGAGTTTGTCGTGAACATCGTGCCCTTTGCGCTGGCCGAGCCGATGAACCTGACCGCCACGCCGCTGCCGCACGGTGAAAGCGAGTTTGAGAAATTCGCCATTGCATCCGTGCCGTCGGTGAAGGTTCGGCCGCCGCGGGTGGCCGCCGCCCCCGTGGCCTTCGAGTGCCGGCTGGACCGCATCGTCAATCTGGGCGACGGCCCGTCGGGCTCGAACGTGGTGTTCGGCACGATCGTCCACGCCCACATCGCTGATGCCGTGCTCGGGCCGGACGGCCAGATCGACCCGCGCAAGCTGGACACCATCGGCCGGATGGGCGGCGACCACTACGTGCGCACCACCGAGCTGTTCACCGTGGTGCGGCCGCGGTGAAGGCAGACCCCTGATGGGGGGGTAAACTTGGGGTGACGGCGTGGGAGCGAGCTTGCTCGCGATGTTGGACGCACGAAGCGCGAGCAAGCTCGCTCCCACA
This sequence comes from Oleiharenicola sp., assembly GCA_025363455.1. GTDB lineage: Bacteria > Verrucomicrobiota > Verrucomicrobiia > Opitutales > Opitutaceae > Lacunisphaera. The sequence goes on from JANYDW010000013.1 coordinate 84,940, forward strand.
GTCATGTCACGGAGAAGTGGAACCCGGCCTCTGGACGGGTTCGCCGGGCGCGCGGGGCAAAACGATTCCAAAGGCCTCGTTCCATCTCGGTCAGCGGCTTGCGCCGGCTTACGCCGCCGGCGGCTTGGGCAGCAGCTTTGCTACGACCACGAGGAGCACGATGACGACAAGCGCGAGCGCACCCCAGAAGAGATAGCCCGCATTGACTCCCGCGAAAAGCGTACCTGCCGCAGCGACCGTGCCGGCCGAAGCGAGTTCCGCCACATTGCGGCTGGAGGTGAGGAGCTTTACCGCGACGAGACTGAGATCATAGCGCGGGGCGTTAACCGCCTGGTTGCCGAGGGCGAGGGTGAAGCCCTCGGTCTCCGTGGTTTTGAAGATCAAGCGCACCACGGGATAGACGGCCTGCACCGTACCCAACGCGATTGCCGGATTATCGCCGTTGTCCGACTCGATCCAGAGTGTGTCGCTTTGGGGTCTGTCCGTGAGTTCGATGGTGAGCGTCTCGGGCACGCCAGGTTCTGGAGTGCGACTCCACCCGACGCCGGCCAGCGTGCTTTCGTATGGACCGCCATTGTGGTCGGTCAGTTTCTCATAGATCCGGATTTGGCGCTGGAAAAGCGGCGTGGTCGAGGTCAGCACCAACCGACGCACCGGGACCCCGGGTTGCGGTAGGGTCAGACGCCAGAGGCTGACGGACCGACGCTTGGCATCGGGAGCGAGCTCGGGCGTCAGCACGAGGGACCGGAAAAGCGCGGGCTTTTCGAGCACGTAGGGAATCTGGTTGCCCGTGCGCACCAGCCGCAGGTCGCCCAAGTCGGGCCGGCTCCGGGCCAGGGCGGCTGGGTCGAGCTCGAGTTCCTGCACGCCCGGCCGGCTAATCCGGAATACGCGGTGCTCGCGCCAGTCAGCGGTGTCGAGCGGCGCGCCCGCCAGAGGTACGTCCGGAAGCGGCGCGGTGCCAAGGGACTCGCGCGGATGATAGTCCGGCATGGCCTCCAGGTCGCCCGCGGTGACGGCGGTGACTTCTGCTTTGCGCATTTCCCCGGAAAAGGCGGCGAGATCGTAGTGGGGAGCCGCGGCCTGCGGGTTGCCCGAGAGGAGGGAATAAACCCCCGCTGACGGCGCCAGAAACAGCAGGTTGAGCGGATGCTGTTTCGCCGACACACCATCGAGCGTCAGTGGCGGCGAATCCCCATTGTGGATGTGCACAAGAAGCTCACGCGTGGGCGGATTAAAGGCCAGCGGCAATTCGAGCTGCGCGCGGGCCGGTGCGCCGTCGAGCGCGACGCGGTAGATAGTGCCGGCGCCAATAATCCGCTCGGCCGAAACCGCGCCCTGGACCTCGCGGATGCCCACCGTCACGCGGCGCATGAACAACTGGTCCTTCGCGTCCAAACCTATCGCCGCGAGCGGCACATGGCGGCCGTCGAGCGTGACGGTGAGAACCGTCTCGTTGGCGAATTCGTCGCGCCGGGTGATTTGCGCGCCGAGCGGGACCAGGGGTGGCGGTTCAATCTGGTTCTGGATGGCGCTGAGCTTGGCGCCGGTGAAGTCGATCTTGCGCGAACGAAAATCATCGAGAGTCGCCCGGACGAAGGCGGCTTTCTCCCGGTCCAAAGACAGACGCAATTGCTCCGCCCCAAACTGGCGGAAAAGCGGAACCGTCGCGCCGAGCGATTTCCATTCGGTGCCGTCGGTAGAAATCTCGACATGCGCCGCCTTCAGGAAAAAAGGCACGGCCGTTTCCAAGTCGATCGCCTCAAGCCTTTCAGTCGAGCCGGTCTCGATGACCAATTGTGTGGTGTCACCGTTGGGGCTGGAACGAAATGATCGCGGACTGAAAGTCGCGGGCCCATGGATGAGGTTGAAATCGATGACGAAATCTTGCAGCAGCCAGGGTACTTCCTGGCCGTTGGGGTCGATCACCCGCAGGTCGGCCAGGTCCGGCTGCGCGGCATCGAACGTGGCTGCCGGCAGCGCGATTTTTGTCAGGCCGGGCGTGGCCACCTTGACCGCCTGCCGGTGCTGCCATTCGGTGGGCGTGAGGGCGGCGCCACCGCTGAGAGTGGCGAACAGTGCGAGCAGCAGCCCGAGGCCGTTACGCGGGAGGCGGGGAGGATTTCTCATGATTGGGCAGGAAGCGTTGGTAGGCGAAGGAGGCGAGCATGGCAATGACCGCCACGGCAAACAGCGCGCCGATGCGATAGAGCGCCTCAAGTCGCGCGAGGTCGTGGAGGAAGAGCTTTAACAGCGCCACGCTGAGGAGGGTGATGGCCGCATAGCGGGCCAGCTTGGTCTGCTGCCAGATGCCCCCGACCAGCAGGACGAGGGCGAACAGCGCCCAACCGATCGTGTAGGACATGTCGCGGGCAAAGTTGCCGGAGAACCTGAAAGCGAGCGTGCGGGCACCCGGGGCGGTGAAGTAGTCGGCGATCTCAATGTTGAGGAGCAGGAACGCCAGGATCACCGCCAAGGTGTTGAGCAGCGGAGGGGTGTTGACGCCCAGCACGCGCTCCCGGGGCGGGGCGAGCAACCGGGCGCCGGTGAAGAGCGCGGCGGTCGCGAGACCGTAGGCGTAGAGGTACCAGTTGAAAATGCCGGTGTCGCCGCGCAAGTGGTAGCCGTAGACGGCCGGATTCAGCGCGAGCCGAACAAAGGCGGTGACCAGCAGCACGGCGCCGGTGGCGCGCAAGCCCGGATGGGGCACGCGGTGGAAGAGCCAGAGCAACGCCGCGCCCTCCAGCGCCCAGGCCACGGTGAGCCACTCGGGTTGGTGTTCGAACTGGACGGGGAAGATGAGCGTGATGAAGAACAACGCCACGCCGCCGAACCACGCGAGCTGGTTGAGGCGCGCCGGATTTTCCGCGGGCTCGCGCTTCAGGACGTCGACGAGGCTGCCCAGCGGCGCGAGGACAAACAGGGCCGGTACCGCACCGAGGAATTCCCCGCTGCCCGGCCAGCCGGCTTTCACCGCCCGGAAAATCATGAAAAAATGGGCGAGGCCGCTCAGGGCCGCCACCGCCCAGGGACCGGTGAGCCGGGCGTAAGCGCGCCAGAAGAGAAACGGATAGACGGCAAAGATGGTATAAAAGGTCGCATACCACACAAAGGGCACCGCCGCGTCCGCCGCTACGAAATGATTGGAGTGCCACACCAGCTCCAGCGCCGCCATGCCGGCCAGCGCGCAGGCCGGCAGCCATTCGATCGCCATCAGGCGGGCCAGCCCGAGCGTCAGCACGACGAGCAGCAGCCCGAGGCCGAACACGGCCGATGGATCGGGCACGGTCAGGCGGGCGCAGGCCATGATGAGAAGGAGGAAGGGCAGCAGGGCGGCAAACGCCGGCAACTGCGCTCGCGGGTTGCCGAAAATCGTGCCGAGTTTTTGGTTGGCATCCGGCAGGCGGGCGGCGATCCGGCGTCCAAGCCACAGGCAGGCGGCAAAGAAAAACACCGCGAAACCGCCGATGACCAGCAGCAACGACAGGTCGAAGCCGGCCGTGACCGGCACGTGGAAGATACACAATCCGGTGGCCAGCAGCGTGAGCACGAGCACGGCGCCCACGGCGGCGATGGACGCGCTCATCGCCGCGAGTCCGATGGCCATGAGGTCCACCAGCAGGATCGCGGGCCAGAGCAGGAAAGACACGGTCTCCAGTTTGAAAATCGGGAGCAGCATCAACAACAACGTGATCGGGGGAAACAGCTGGCTCCACCAAGTCGGGGCGGCGGCCGGGTGCTTCCGCACCAGCACCAGCGGGAAGACCGTGTGCAGGGCGGCGAATGCCAGGTACATGGCCAGCGCCCAGGGCAGCAGGTCGTTCGTGAGGTGCACGGCGGTCCAGACGGAGAGCAGCGCGAAAACGGCCAGCCCAGCCACCACGTGCACCCGGTGCAGCCGGTCGTCGAGCCAGGCCAGCGCGAGAATCAGGCCATCGCTGACGAGAATGAAGCCGAACAGCAAACCCGTCCGGGCGCCCACGGTTGGGTGGTCCATGAGGGACAGCGCGAAGGCCAGCGAGACAAATGGCAGACCCACGGCTGACCAAAGGATGGCCGGAGAGGCCCGATCCAGCCGTCGCGCGAGAAGGTAGAGCGAAAAATAGATGCCACTGAACACGAGGCACACCGTCACGATCACTGGCGCCTGCTCCGGCCTGAACGTACTGGTCGCCCAGCGGATCATGAGCAGCGTGGTGGCCCCCGCCACGACGGCCACCAGCCGGCCCCGATCCTCAAACCAGGCAAGGGCGAAGAAGAACAAGCTTACCAGGAACACAAAGCCGAAGAACAGCTCGGTGCGGTCTGCCACCGCGGGATAGCCGAGGAAATGCCACGCAAATCCCAGTGCGACCACCGGCAGTGCCAGAGCGGACCGGTTCAGCCAGGGCGAGGAGCGATCCCACCGCCGCGCCGCCTCCGTGGCGCCGATGAACAAGGCGCAGAAGCCGAGGCACACCGTCATGGCCGTGACGGTCTTCTCCGGCGTGTAGAAGAGGCCGGCCCAGGCAATCATCGTCAGCACGGTGCCCGCGGCGCCGAGCGGCACGAGATAGAACCAGCGGCGGTGCAGGGCGACGGCGACAAGCCCGAGATTAAGCACGGCGAGGTAGCCGAAGAGTCCCACTGGATTATCCACGCCGGTGGAAAGCAGCTTGGGCGTGAGGAAACCGCCCAGGATGCCGAGGACGGCGACAACCTGCGCCTCCAACCGCACGGCGAGAACGAACGCGGCCGCGGTGATCAGCGACATCACGAGGAGCATCGCGACGGGGCCGAGGAAATTGAAGTGATCCTTGCCGCAGGCCACCGTCACGGCGTAGAGGGAGACAACGCCGGCGGCGATGAGCGTCTGGGCAGTGACAGCATATCTCTCGCGGGGAATTTTCAGACCGCCCACAATCAGGCCGGCGCCGAACACGAAACCCAACGCTACACGCACTTCGTCCGGAATCCAGCCGTGGTCGAGCGAGTATTTGATGAAAAACGCGAGGCCGAGGAACAGCGCCAGCCCGCCCAGCCAAGCGAAGAGCTTGGCGCCCATGAACTGCTCCCAGTTGATGGAGGCCAGCCAGCCCGGCTGGGGAGGTGGCGGGGTGTAGGCCGGGCGGACGGGGGCTGCGTTCGCGGCTGGGGTTGGTGCGGAAGCGAGGTCTTTGAGCGTTGGCTGTGCGCGTGCTTGAAGCGCGAACTGTTCGGCGGTGAGCGCGGCAGGAAGCGTGGGGAGCACCGCTTCGGCAGTGGCGGGGACAAGGGGCGCCGATTTGACGGTGACGGGCAGAGGAGGTGGGGCGGTCGGAGTCGGCTCGGACTTTGGCGGCACCGGCACAGAGACGATAACCGGCGGCGGTGTGCTGGCAGCGGGCTGGGTGGGGACGGGCGAGGCCACCGGTGGAGTTGGGGCCGCCGGCGATTGGTACGGCGCGGCCCGGAGTTTCAGGATCTCCTTGTCGAGTTCCTCCAGCCGGCTGCGTTGCCGGTCGAGCCGATCAGATTGATTGCTGAATTTGACCAGCACCCAGATCGGGAACAGGACGAGGGCTATGAACAGGTAAAGGGCCAGCAGGCCGAGGAGTGCTTCCATGATGGTAGGGGATGGGACAAGGATACCTGAAAGCGCACCGCCTCGGTTAATTGAATAATCTGATGCCGGCCATCGACGGAAACGATGGTGGGGGTGGCGGATGCATGCGGGGGGAGTGGCGATCGCTGGCCCGCGACAGAGCTGAAATGCCAAGGCTCGCGATGCAGGGCAAGCGCGCCTTTTCCCGCCACGCTCCACGCCTGGCAGGATATGTTTCTGTAGGGCGGGATCGCTGATCCCGCCTTCCGAAAGGTGGGCGTCGGTTTCCATACCGACGCTTGTCGCCGATGTGGAAATCGGCGACCACCCAGGCGGGGTCAGCGACCCCGCCCTACAGCAATCCTTATTGTTCCGCGTGGGGCCGCAGGGCGCGGAGGGTTTTCTCGCCGCGAGCGGTGGGCGGTACCTTGAGCGAGGCCACGGCTTCAACCAGATCGCGGATCTGGGCCTTGGTCAGCACCAGCGCGGCGATCTCCGGCATGGCGGAGGGGGCGGACTCGACGCCTTTGATGTCACCCGTGGGAATATCGAGGATCGTGTCGCTGGTCTTCAACTGAAGAACCTTGTCGCCCCGTTGGATCAGGGTGCCGACGATTGCTTCGCCGTTCTTCTTGGTGACGGTCACAATCTCGTAGCCGGCGGCGATTTTCGCGCTGGGCTTGATGATGGACTGAAGGATGTATTCGCGGGACTCGCGGACACCAATGCCGGCCAGGTTCGGACCCGCCTCGCCGCCCGCCTCATCGCTATAACGATGACAGCGGATGCATTGCATGACTGGATTGCGAGCGAAGACCATCCCGCCGGCCTGGGCATTGCCGCCTTCCAGGGCGACGCGGAAGGGGGCGAGCGGATCAGGGTCTTTGGCGAGGGCGGCATCGCGATTGGCCAGCACCTGCTTGATCCGCGGGTCGGTCCGGAGCGCGGCGGCATCCAGCAGGTCGAGTTGCGCAGCCGCGGCGATTTTGCCGGCGGCCAGGTTTCCGAGCTGCAAAAGAATGAGTTCATCCGCCGCCGGATCCTTGGCGGCCCCGAGGGCGCGGAACGCGGCCTGTTGTTCCTTGGGCGTGCCGGTGGTGATGAGCTTGGACAGGTTGGCGACAGCCGCCTCGGGAGCCAGCCGGCTGATCACGGGCAGCGCGGCCAGGCGCAGTTCGGGGAGATTGGACGCGGCGGCGATGGCCGCCGTCGCACCGAGGGCAGCGTCGTTGAACCGGTCCAACGCCTTGAGGGCGGCAACGCGGACACCGGCCGATTCACCGGCGTCGGCGACGACGGCGTGCAGGGCGGGATATGCGGTCGTGATCTTCAGGCCGACCACCGAGTCGATGGCGGAGAGTTGGACGATGTCCGGGGTGTGAGAGGCAAAGATGCCGGCCAAGGCGGGCGTCAGTCCGGTCGCGGCGGCATCGGCCGGCCGGGTTTTATCTGCCAGCGGGCGGAAGATGCCGACAATGCGGTCGCGGGCCGGCGGGGCGGGCCAGAGGGCGAGGAGATCGATCGCCTCCTTGCGCAGGGTCGCGGCGGCTGGACTTGCGGCAAACCTGGCCAGGGCAGCGGCGTTTTGCTCGGTGCCGAGACGGAAGTTGGCGTTGAGCACGCGGAGCATGATTGGCTCGTCGGCGACCGGCTTGGCGATGAGCGCGGCGATCGCGGGAGTGGCGGCGGTGATGGGTGCGTCGTTGATCGCCTCGACCGTTTCCCGGGCGATGAACGGATCCTTGTCGGCGAGAAACGCGGTGATCGCGGCGTTGCCTTGGCGGCGCAGGGCTAGCACGGCGGCGAGCCGTGCGGCACGAGAGTCGTCGGTCGCGAGGGCGGCGAGTTGTTCCGCCGTGGCGCAGCGGGAAAGAGCCACCGCCAGTACATGCCGCAGATAGGCGTCGGTGTCGTTGTTAGCGCGAACGGCGGTGAGGAGGGCCGGGGTGGCGGCCGCATGCTTGATTTTGCCGAGAGCCTCCGCGGCGAAATATTTCACCCGCGGTGCCGCATCGGTGAGTGCGGCGGTGAAGGCGGCGCCCGAAGCGCTGTCGCGCAGGTCGCCGAGGGCCTTGATGACTTGGGCGCGGACTTCGGCGTCGGTATTGCCCAGCAGAACGCGCAGGTCCTCTGTCGCTTTCGAGTCCTTGCGCGCGATCTGGCCGAGCGCCCAGACGGCGTGCAGGCGGCTGAAGTCGGTGGCGGTGCCGGCGATCTGGGCGAGGGCCACGATGCTGGTGCTACCGCGTTCCGCGAGGGTGTATTGGGCCTCGAGCCGGATGCGCCAGTCGGCGTGGGCGAGGAGGGCGAGCAGGTCGGCATCGGACTTCTTCGTGAAGTCGGAGCCGATGAGGTTCTTGATGACCTTAAGCGCCGGATCATCGGCGAGCTTGGGGTCAAACATGGCGTAGATGCGGCCCTTCTTGGACTTTGGCCAGCCCTCGGCCCAATCGGAATAGTAGAGTTTCCCGTCGGGGCCGAAGCGGACGTCGGTCGGCAGCGCGCCGGTGAGGAAGGGCGCGGCGGTGTCGATGGCGTAAGAGGCGCCGGCGGGCTTCACCTTGTAGGTATAGATGCCTGAGTTGGAAGGTGCGCCCTTGAAATGCGTGATAAAAATGGTGTGGGCATAAGCCGGGGTGAGACCGGTGCCGGGATAGTAGGCGATGCCGGAAGGGCCGTCCTCAATGTTGCAGATCGGGGGCAGGAGATAGGCGGGCTGATCGGTGTGTCGGGGATGCCAGAGCTTCTCGGCGTTCCACGGGCCGGCGGCACCGCGCGGGGCATGCTGGTAACCGATGCGCCAGCCGCTGTCGCCGTCCTCCACCAAGTGCACGAGCCGCTCCTCGTCGCCCTGGTCGGAGTCGTTGTCACCGGTAAAGAGGTCGCCGTATTCGTTGAAGAGGAGCGATTCGGGGTTGCGCAGGCCGGTCGCGAACAGCTCGAGGCCGGTGCCGTCGGGCCAGCAGCGGAAGACCGAACCGGTGTCGGGGGCGCTGATGACGGTGCCCTCCTTGGTGGTGACAGTGGCCGCCCGGTCGCCGATGGAGTAGTAGATCCGTCCGTCGGGCCCGAGGATCAGGCCGTGCATGTCGTGGCCCGTGAAATTGAAGCGCAGGCCGTAACCGCGGTGCAGTTCCTCGCGGGTCTCGGCCTTGTCTTTGCCGGTAAATTTCCAGAGTGCGGGGATATTGGTGTAGAAGACCTCGCCCCGGTGGGCCAAAACACCGGAGCCGATGCCGTCGATCGGCGAGCGGAAGTTGTCGGCATAGACTGAGGATTTGTCGGCCTTGCCGTCACCGTTGGTGTCCTCGAGGAGAGTGATGCGCTCGGACTCGACCGACAGTTCCTTGACCCCGGCCGCGCCGAAGTTGCGCCGGATGCTGGCGAGGAAATCCGCTTGGTTTCGGTTGGCGAGGTCGTCCTCGAGAGTCCACATGTAATCGCGGATATCGAGGACGCTGGTGCGATAGCGGAAGGTCTCGGCGACAAAAATGCGGCCGTGCTCGTCGAAATTGAAGGCGACGGGGTTGGCCAGCAGGGGCTCGGCGGCCCAAAGCGTGGCCTTGAGGCCGGCGGGCAGCTTCATGCGGGACAGGGCCTGCTGGGCTTCCTCGGAGGCCGGCTCAATTTCGGGGGCACTGATGCGCGTCTCGGGCTTGAGCTGGCCGCGGGCCGCCGGCTCGGTGGGGTCCAGTTCGGACGCAGAAACGCGGGGCAGCGTGATGACAAGGACGAGTGCGGCAACGAGCGCCAAGGCACCGATAACGGGGCGGACGGATGGAGGTAACATGCAGGGAGCACCCTAGGTCACCGCTTTGGAAAAGCAAGGAGTGGTGGGCGGCTTTTTTGCGGTAAGTTGACTTGCCGTCAGGCGGTCGGCCGGGCGGGATAAAACCATGAGCCTGACAATCTGGACGAACCATGTTTTCCGACCCGAGATACTGGAAGAATTCCAGCAAGGCATTGCCGCCGCCGGCCATCGGCTGCTCGTCTCTCCCAAGGCCAGCGCGGTGGTGCTCGCGGCGGGTGGGCCGGACCCGGCCCTTGAGCAGGCCGACGTGGCCTTTGGCCAGCCCGACGTGGCGCAGGCGATGGCCTGCCCGTCGCTGAAGTTCATCGAGCTGAGCACGGCCGGCTACACCCGTTATGACCGGGAGGATTTTCGCGCCGCGATGAAAGCGCGTGGCGTGCCGGTGACCAACGCCTCGCAGGTTTTCGCCGATCCTTGCGCGCAGCACGTGCTCGCGCAGATGCTCGCCCTTGTGCGCAACCTGCCGGTCCAGCTCCGCAACCAGGACGGCCGCCGCGAGTGGCGCTACCTGGAGGACCGGTTCACCAACGGCGTACTGACGCGGCACACGGTGCTGCTGGTCGGTTTCGGCACCATCGGACGGCGGCTGGCGGAGCTGTTGAAACCGTTCGGCACGCGCGTGACCGCCTACCGTCGCAAACCAGCCGGCGACGAGGGTGTTCCGGTGGTCGGCGAAGCCGGGCTGGCCGCGGCCCTGGCGCAGGCCGACCACGTCATCAACCTGCTGCCTGACTCTGTCGCCACGACCGGTTGGATGTCGGCGGCGCGGTTTGCGGCGATGAAACCCGGCGCGCGCTTCTACAACATCGGGCGCGGCACGACGGTCGACCAGACAGCGCTGATGGCGGCGCTGGCCTCCGGCCAGGTCGGCGCGGCCTATCTCGACGTAATGGACCCCGAGCCGCTGCCGCCGGCGCATCCGCTGTGGTCCGCGAAGAATTGCTACATCACCTGCCACATCGGCGGCGGCACGCGCGAGCAGGACGGCAATCTCGCCGCGCATTTCCTTACAAACCTCGCCGGGTTCACGAAGGGCGCGGCGTTGACCGACCGGATTATCTGAGGGGCCCGTGGATCGAGTTTGCGGACAATACTCAGTCCCCATCTCACTGGGGAGGTACCCGAACCTCTCCTGCTCTCAGTACTCCGTCACCTCACCATTTGTGATGGTTACTTTCTCGGTCTGGCCATTGACCTTCACATCGTAGTTGCCGGCGGGCAGGCCAATATCGGCGTCGCCGAAAGCCGTTTGGATTTTCACCTGGGTGCCCTGCTCCAGAATGTCGAAGCGGGTATTGCTTGATCCATGCAGGCGCAGAACGCCGACGCTGACTCGCGCATCGCTCCGCGTTGCCACGGTGACGCCGACCACCTTGTGTCCATTGATTTCCACATCATAGGAGGCGGGGACAAGTTCCGCCGCCACGTTGCCAAATTCGGTTTTGACCTTGCCGCTGCTGCCGGAGCGATAGATGTCGGTCCGGGCGCCCGCGATCTTGGTATCTCCCGGGTAGGTGATGATGATGCGCCCGAGCCGGCCTTTGAGTTCGGCATTGGTGGAGAGTTCGAAGGGGCCCGGCGCCGCGCCGGCAACGGCGGCCGGCGCGGGCATCGCGACCTCGGTCGGGTGATCGGGGCGGGCAGGGGCGGCGGCGGTCGAATTGGCGGACGAGGATGCATGCCCTGATTCTGGCCCATTGAGCCGTTGTTCCAAGCCGGCCAATCTGCTTTCGAGTTTGCCGAAACGTTCGTTGATGCCCGATTGGTCGGCCGGGGCGGGCGCCGGCGGTGGGCGAACCAGGAGCAAATAAAGACCGAGACCGAGCGCAGTCACGGCCAGCACGCCAACGACAATTGTGCCGGTGGGCGACGGTGCGGCAGGCGAAGTCCGATCTGGTCTGACTGGATCCGTGGTCATGGGCTCGACGGGTGGGGAAGAAAGCAAAGCGGCCGGTCGATCAATTTTGCCGCAACAGCATCGTCTGGCGGCTGAGGAGATGGGCGCCCAGGGACGTCGTGATCACCTCGCGCACCAGGCCGCGACCGGGAACCCAGAGGCGTTCAGCGACCACTTTCAGGCTGGGATTCAAATCCTGTTCGGTGACGACGAGCAAGCCAGAGCGAACCCCGGGTGGGCCGTTTTCGTTCAGGCACCATTCGCGATAATGTTGGGTGAACGAACCGTCTGCCGCCCGATAAGACCAGTCCATGAACCCGGCGGTCGGCAGGGCCAGCAAAACCTGCGGAGGGTTGAGGGCGAGTATTTCGCCGTCTACTGTCCGCCGGGAGGCTGACAGCCCCTTGGCATTCAGGCGCCACCATTCCTCGCTCACCGTCTTGCCATTCCGAGCGAAGACGACGTGCAGGCCATCGGCTTCGGATTTTCCCGCGGTCATGGTAACAGTCGCGCGAAATTTTCCATCAACATCCGGCTTCATCTCGCTCTCCGAGAGGTTCGACCCGGGGCCTGTCTCCTGCACAAAGTCATAGGTCCACATCCGGCCCTCGGTCAACGGCAGCAGACCGGCGGGCGCGCTCACGGCGAGGACCGGCGCGGCGACAACGGTGAGGGAGGCGGTCTTCCAAGGCTGGCCGTCCGCCAGAATCTCGACGTGATACCGGCCCACCGGCAGCGGCTTGGGTTGGTGGTAACGGAACTTGCCGCTCGTGCTGTCCTTCACCGCCAGTTCGCTCTGGGCAATCTTTTGGCCCGGGGGGGCAGCCAGTCCGACATCATCGGCCACCCATCGCGAAACCAGCTTGTGAAAGTGCTCATCCGGCGCGAAGTGAAACACCACGAGCAACTCCTTGCCGGCCGCCGGCACCGCGGCGTTGGGCGCGATCGGCTGGAAGTCACCGGTGCAGGCAAGACACGGAATGAGTGCGCTCTGCTGCGGCTCATCCGCGGCCTGGGCGGAAACGGCGCTCACACCGGTGAGCGCGAGCCAGGCGGCGAGCAGGCTGATTCGGTTAGGGCGGATTGGATTCATGGCTGTGCCTCCGTTGGTGGTTCAGTATTCGGTGACTTTGCCGTCCGCAATCACCAGGCTCTCCCGCTGGCCGCTGACCTCGAGGTCAACGTTTCCGCTGGGAAGACCAAGGGTCGCCTCGCCATAAACTGTCTTCACGGGCGATTTGCTGGCGGGGGTGAACAGGTCGAAGCGCGTTTTCTCGGTGGCGTTAAGATGCAATACGCCGACGCATACGCGGGTGTCCGCATGCGATTCCACCACTACGCCGGCAACCTTGAGGCCATTGATCATGACGTCATAATTGCCCGGCATTAGCTCGGTGGTGAAGCTGCCGAACCCGGTTTTGATCTTGGGGTCGCTCCCGGCTTTTGTGATATCGATCCGTGTATCCGAGACTTTCAACTTGCCCGGAAACGCAATGACCATGCGGCCGAGGCGCCCTTTCAAATCGGTGTTGGTGACAATCACGAAGGTGCTGGCCGGACCCGGTGGCGCTGAGAGACCGGGAGCACTGGGTCCGTTGTTCGCCGGTTGCAGGGGTGGCGCCGCGCGCCGGGCGGGCGGGGTGGCGCTGGTCGCACCAGAGGCGAGGGAAGTGGCGGTACTACTGACGCCGGCACCCGCGTTGCTGTTCTTGGTTGGACAGTCCGCTTCCAGGACGTCGTCGAGTGTCTGGACGACTTGATTGAGAATCAGCGGCACCGGGTCAGTGCCGCCAAAGATCATCTGCGCATAATAAAGACTGTCGTTGATCGCATCGATGATCATGTCCTTGAACGCGTTTTCCAGGCCGCTCACGCCTGGCGGCAGCGGATTGAGATGAATGCTGCCGATGTCGATGTGCATGTAGATGTGCACCGGCTCGCCGACCCGGCATTTCTCGACGTCAATAATCGGATTATAACGTAGCTCGATGACCAGGTTGTCGGCACTGCCACCGAGTTCGACGCGCCCGCTGAAATGGCAAGGCTGAGCCAGGTCCGTCACATCCGGCCGGAAGCGCAACTTGAAGGCCGAGAAGGAGGCGCGGTTGATCGTGTAGCGGGCCACAACGCCTTCATCGACAATGCTGATCGATGGGCTGCCGAGTTGGAGGTTGAACTGACCAACGCTCACCTTTACCCCCAGGCAATCGGCGATCATATATTTGTGCTGACCGAGCAGCGCGATGTTGATCGACTGCTGGCCAAGGCGGCTTGCGGCCCGCGTCGCAATCTCCCGTGCGTTGGGCAGGTCTTTTAGATATAGCTTGCCGGCCGGAAGTACACGGCGGGCGGCGCCCCCGGCAGGGAGCACAAGGCGATGAGGGATGAACGCGGGGTCCTTTTCGCCGCCGGGGTTCTCGGAGTCGGTCGAAAGGGAGCCGCGCGGGACAATGACGCCGAACGGCTGGGATGAGCCAGGGGCCGGCGCGGCCGTCGAGCCGCGAATGGCCGATGCGGTCGTGCCCTCGGAGACCGTGATGGGGGTGTCGCTTTTCAGCTGGTTCAGCGCCTGATCAAGCGTGGTCTGGGTCGTCGGCTTGGAGTGCGGTTTCGCACCGGAGCCCGTGCTGGAAGTGCCGCTCGAAGATTCTGGCGCGCTATGCGCCGAAACCGCACAGAGACTAACCACCACGGCCGCGAATGCGCGACGAAGCCAGCGTGGGGTCTTCATGCGTTTCATTATGGGGCAAGGCGCATTGCCTGTCAACGGCGGCCGGAAGAGTGCAAGGTCAGTTGTGTCGACCCATGATGCGATGTGGAGGTCAACCCCAGGCAAGGAGGCACGCCAAGGTGGGCGCGACCTCGCGCCGATCCGGTTCCCTACTGCTTGTAGACGACGCCACTCTTCATCACGAACGTCACGTTCGTCATGAGCTTGATGTCGGCGAGCGGGTCACCGGGGACGGCGATGAGGTCGGCGAACTTGCCGGGCTCGACCGTGCCGAGATCCTTTTCGACGCCGAGGAGTTTCGCGCCCTCGAGCGTGGCGGACTGGATGGCTTTCATGGCGGGCATGCCGGCCTCGACCATGTAGATGAATTCCTTCGCGTTGTCGCCGTGCGGGGCCACGCCCTGGTCGGTGCCGAAGGCGATCTTCACCCCGGCCTGCTGGGCGCGCTGGAAGGTCGCGGTCATCGCCGGACCGACTAGCAGCGCCTTGACGGCGACGCTGGGCGGGAGAAAGCCCGGAACCTTGGCCTTCTGCATTACGAAATTCCCGGCGCTCAACGTTGGCACATAATAGGTGCCGTGCTGTTTCATGAGCGCGACGATTTCGTCGGTCATGAACGTGCCATGCTCGATCGAATCCACGCCCGCGAGGATGGCGCGTTTCATTCCCTCGGTGCCGTGGGCATGGACCGCCACCTTCAGCCCGTATTCGTGTGCGGTCTCGACGACGGCCTTGATTTCCTCACTGGTCATCTGTGCGCCCTGCGAGCTGTCGCCCAGGCTGAGCACGCCGCCCGTCGTCATGATCTTGATCACGTCGGCGCCGTGCTTCACATGGTCGCGCACGGCGGCGCGCGCACCATCGGCGCCGTTGAAAATTTCTGGTTCGGGAAACAAGCCCATGACTTGGTCGCTGTAACCGTTGGTGCCGTCGGCGTGGCTGCCGGTCGTCCCGATGGCCGGGCCGGCGGTATAGATGCGCGGGCCCTCGACCCAGCCGGCCGCGACCGCCTTGCGCAGCGCCCGCGTGGAGTAGTTGGTGTCGCCGAGATTGCGCACGGTGGTGAAGCCGGCCAGCAGGGTCTTCTTGGCATAAAAAGCGGCGCGCAGGGCGTAGTCGCCGGGGTTGAGGTAAAAACCCTCAGTGTAGCTTTCAGGCGATTGCTGGCCGTCGAGATGGACGTGCATGTCCATCAGACCGGGCAGGACCGTGGCGTTTTTCAGGTCAATGACGGTGTCGCTGGCGGCCGGGGCGGTGTAACCGTCGGCGAGGCCCGCCAAGCGGTCGCCTTCGATGGTGATGGTCACGAATTTGCGCACCGTGTCGGACCGGCCGTCGATGAGCGAACCGGCGTGGATCAGGGTCTTGGGGTGGGCCAAGGTGGCGGAAATGAAGGCCAGGCCGGTGATCAACACGAAGCGGACGGGGGTGGTCATTGCACCGGAGACTGTGGGCGGGTGTGAGGCGGGCAATTGTGAATTCGTCGCGACGGCACCGCGGCCGGTGTTTATAGTCTGGCGCCTTCGGCCTCGTTCGCTAGCCTCCGCCGCACCCCACGTCCCACGCCTCCCGTGATTTTCCGGGAATAGATCCGCCCCTTACCCCCTCCAATCGGACCAACCCTTTCTTGCTGCCCGCTGGCATGGTGCCGGTCGTGGTGGCTTTGAAACCAAAACAAAGATACCTCATATGAACAAATCCACCCGTCTCATCATCACTGCTGCTGCCATGGCCGGCCTCTATGCCGGCGCCCTCGTCGTCAAAGCCTCCGCCGTCGATGCCCCCGGCAAGCCCGCCGCTCCCGCGGCGGACAAAGGCGATAAATCCAAGGATAGCTGTAAGGGCAAAAACGACTGCAAGGGCAAGGGCGGTTGCGGCGCCACCAAGGGCAAGAACGAGTGCAAGGGCCAGGGTGGCTGCGGTGCCGCCGCCATGGGCCATTCCTGCGCCGGCAAGAATGACTGCAAGGGCAAGGGCGGCTGCAAAGGCGCCGGCCACGATTGCAAGGGCAAGAACGACTGCAAGGGCAAGGGCGGCTGCAAGACGGCTTGAGTCGTGTCGTTCGTGTGACCGGACGCCCATGGCGCCGGTCATCACCTTCATTTCCGGAGACCGGGCCCCGCGCCCGGTCTCTTCTTTCCAGCCACGTAGGTCGGGGTTTATCCCCGACAGATGTCGGGGAAAAAGCCCGATCTGCAAACGAACCGCGGCGGAACATCGACAACACTGCCCGGCCGCCGCACAGTCAGACCGTCCCGTCCCTTCATGCCCGCCAACAAATTCAACGGCTACACCGACTACGGCATCGGCATCGGTCTGCGCATCCCGCACTACGGCCACATCCTGAGCCGCAAGCCCACGGTCGACTGGTTCGAGATCATCTCGGAGAACTTCATGGTCGACGGCGGCCGTCCGCTTGAGGTGCTCGACGAGATCCTCGCGCAATACCGCGTGGTCCAGCACGGCGTCGCAATGTATTTCGGCGCGGCCGACGGCCCGAACAAGGAGCATCTTCGCCGCCTGAAGATTCTGACGAAGCGCACCAAGACGCCGTGGCTGTCCGATCACCTCTGCTGGGGCAGCGTGGACGGCACCTTTTCCCACGATTTGCTGCCGATGCCCTACACCATGGCGGCCGCGAGGCAGACGGCGGCCAACATTCGCCGGGTCCGCGACTACCTTGAGATCCCGATCGCGGTCGAGAATGTCAGTTCCTATACCGAGTTTCATGTCTCCGAGATGACCGAGTGGGAATTTCTCACCGAGGTCGTCGAGCTCGCTGACTGTGGAATTCTGCTCGACGTGAATAATATCTACGTTTCCGCGCAGAACCACGGGTTCAATCCCTACGACTACATCGACCACGTTCCGCACCACCGCGTTGCGCAGATGCACATCGCAGGGCACACCAAGTTTGAGAAGTATATCCTCGATACGCACGACCACCCGGTGCTCGACCCGGTCTGGAAGCTGTACGCCCACGCCACGAAACTCTGTGGCGTCACCGCCACGCTGCTCGAGTGGGACGACAAGATCCCCTCGTTCGACGAGGTTCACGACGAGGCCCTGAAGGCCAATGAATACATCGCCCAAGCCCGCGAGGCGAAAATCCCCGCGCCCCGCGCGCGGGCTGCAACCTCCCGCAAATGAATCAACACACCCCGGCGCTGCGCGCCACCCCTCTTCCCAGAGGGGATTCAATCCTCGCCAGCAAAGGTCCCCTCTATGAAGAGGGGTGCCCGACAGGGCGGGGTGTGTAGAAAACATGGCCGCCAAACCCCAACCCTTCGCCCCCACCAAGGTCGCCTCCACGCGGGACCTTGCGGACCTCCAGCGCGCCATGTGGCGGGTCATCTCGCGGCCGCTGACCGCGGACAACCAGATGCAGCGGATCTGGTCCGATGGCCGGCGGACGAGCCAGCTGACCGCGCAGATCGCCAAGCCGAACGACCGGCTGACCTCCTTCGAGCGGCTGGAGATCTACAACCGCATGTATTGGTTCCGTGTGCTCGACAGCCTGTATGACGACTGTCCCGGGCTACGCGCCGCGCTGGGCGACGCGAAGTTCATCCAGCTCGCCGA
Source organism: Oleiharenicola sp. (assembly GCA_025363455.1). Taxonomy (GTDB): domain Bacteria; phylum Verrucomicrobiota; class Verrucomicrobiia; order Opitutales; family Opitutaceae; genus Lacunisphaera. The sequence goes on from JANYDW010000013.1 coordinate 102,524, forward strand.
GGCCTACCTCGTCAAATATCCCTCCGGTTCGTTCACCCTGCGCGACCTGCCCAGCCGGCTCGCGCATTTCATCCGTTCCGAACCGCGTTACACCCGGCCGCACACGGCGCTCTGCCACGACCTGGCGCGCTTCGAATGGGCGCGGGTCGTGGTGTTCGACACGGCGTCGCAGCCGGTCTTCACCATGAACGACCTGCTCGATGTCTCGTCCGCGCGGCAGGGCAAACTGAAGCTCGCGCTGCAGCCCTATCTCCAATTGCTCCGGCTGGATTACCCGGTCGACGACTTTGTTCTGGCCGTGAAACAGCGCGAGGCGGAGCTCCTGCGCGGCGAGGCCAGCAACGCGCCTTCGACGCGCCGGAAAGTAAGGGAGAAAAAGACCGTGCTGCCGAAGCGCGCGCGCACCCATGTCGCCGTACACCGGCTCGACAGCCGGATTTTTTTCAAGCGACTGGAGCCGGCGGCCTACCGCGTCCTCACGTCCTTGCGCGAGGGGGCGACGCTGGAGCAGGCGCTCGTCACCGGCATCCCGCGCGGCAAGAAATCGCGGGTGGACTGGGCGGCCAGGGTTCAGGCATGGTTCCGCAACTGGATGGAACTCGGCTGGCTGTGCACGCGGTGAAAATGACTGGTTGGCGGAGCCGGCTGGCAGGCTATTCGCATCCGCGCCGACAGACTATATTTTGAATCGCCCGCAAGCAGACTCCTCCAACAAAGACCGGAATAACCACCCGCCCCATCCCTCCCACACCCATGAAAATCCGCCCTTTGCTCGCCAAGCTTGATGCCGTCGCGAACCTCCTGCAGTCCCCGCTGCTGCTTGTCATCCGCCTCTACTGGGGCTGGCAGTTCTTCCTGACCGGCAAGGCCAAGCTGATGGACATTCCCACCTTCACCGAACGCTTTACGAACTGGGGCGTGCCGATGCCCAAGCTCAACGTGATCATGGCCGGCACCACCGAAGCCGTCTGCGGCCTGCTGCTGGCCGCCGGTCTCTTTGCCCGCCCCGCGGCCGTGCCGCTCATCGGCACGATGACCGTGGCCTACCTGACCGCGCACAAGGATGTCCTGCACGGCGTCTTTGACGATCCGGACGCCTTCGTCTCCGCCGCACCTTTCCTCTTCCTGCTCGCCTCGGCGACTGTGCTGGCTTTTGGCCCGGGCAAACTTTCGCTCGACGCGCTGTTGGGGAAGGATTCGGGCGCGGCCAAGTGACGGCAGGGCCAATCGCCGTAGGAAAGAGACTTTCGGATCACGTCCGACGAGGTAGGGCGCGACCGCTGGGCGCGCCGCAAGGACATTCGCGGACGGCCCGGCGGTCCGTCCCTACCGGCGCTGCCGCGCCAGGATCCAAATGCTTGGGGGCGATTGGTCTAAAGGCGGTTTCTGTGGGGCAAATATTCCCGGTCAGGCCTTCACCACCTTGGTGCCGGCGATCAGGTCATGAAGACAGCGCTGATCCGGCCGGAAGATAAAGCACGAGTCGACGACCCAGACGATCAGGCCCAACACGGGGATTTGCTCGAGCAGGAAAGGTATCGTGCCGCGCAGGAGACAGGTTCGAACAAAGCCGGCGGGGGTGTGATCGGGAAAACGTACGATGCGGAGTCCGAACAAGAGCTTGCCGACCGACTGGCCGCGCCAAGCCAGGAGGTAGAATTGCCCCAGCACCAGCACGGCGAAGAACGGCAGCGCCTGCATGAGGTTTTCATCCACAATCTGCGTTGTGAGTTGCGAGATCTCGGCGAAGGTGTGTTGTTCGCCGCGCAGGGCCTCAGCCATGGCGATGCGAACCAGGGGAATGGTGATGGGCAGGTAACACAGGACCTTGAGGAAGCCATCGACCATTGCGGCCGGCAGGCGCAACCAGCGGCTGGGATCGGTCGCGGCCGGCGATACATCAACGGGCGCACTGGAAGCCGGGCGGGCGGTCGCCACCGGCGGGGCCGAGGGCACTGACGGCACGGCGGCCGTCTGGCGGGCGAACTCGGCAAAGTTGCCGAGTGTTTTCCAGACGTTTTCGCGATCGAGCTTGGCCCTGGTCTGAAGATTGACGCGCCCGTCCAGGAGCCACTCGCGGATATGGGCGGCTGTAATTGGTCCGTATTCTTTGCCGTCGCCTCCGACAATGGTGTACATGCCGGAACGTTGCCCGTCTGCGGGGCGGGGTCAACGCCCGGTTTGTCCGGGGACCCGACCGGGCCGTAAGTATACTAATAGTTGACGTCAGTTCCAGCGGAGGCCCGCTTCCCGATGTCAACTAATAGTAGACTTACGTGGTAGGGCCGCCCCCGGCGGTGGTTCACTCCTCGCCGTGCTTTTCGTGGACGCGCTGGCGCAGCGCCTTGACGGCCTTCTTGTGATCGGTCTTCTGCCGTTGTTGCGCCGCCCGGTCGGTGCGGCGGACCTCGTAGGCCGAGGCGCGTTGCATCCGCAGATAGGCCTGCCAACGGGCGGAGTCGAGCGAGCCATCGGCCAGCGCGGTCTGGATGGCGCAGCCGGGTTCACCGGTGTGGGCGCAATCGCGAAATTTGCAGCGCCCGGCCACGGCGGTAACGTCGCCAAAGGCGGCGTCGATGCCCGCGGTGGCGTCCCAGGGCTGGAGTTCCCGCATGCCGGGCGTATCGATCACGATCACCCCGGAGGGCGCGACGATGAGCTCGCGCTGGGTCGTGGTGTGCCGGCCCTTGTTGTCCGCTTCGCGGACCTCCTGCGTGTCCTGGAGTTTTTCCCCCACGAGCCGGTTGATCAGGGTAGACTTGCCGACGCCGGAGGAACCGAGCAGAGCGATGGTCTTGCCGGGCAGCAGGTACGGGGCGAGGGCCTTCAGCCCGCGGCGGGTTTGCGCGCTGACGACAAACACCGGTACGTCACGGCCGATGACGGTGAGCTCCTGCGTGATGTCCACCGTGTCATCGTTGAGGTCGGCCTTGTTGAGCAGCACGACCGGCTGCGCCCCGCTGGCCCACGCGGCGGCGAGGTAGCGCTCGGTGCGGTGGAGGTGATAATTGCCGTCAAGTCCGCTGACCAGGAAGACAGTGTCCACGTTGGCGGCGATGAGCTGCTCGACCTCCTGTTCGCCGACCGCCCGGCGGGAGAACTTGGTGCGGCGGGGCAGCACGGCGTCGATGTAGGCCCGCGTGTCATCGCCGGACTGGGGGGTCACGGCCACCCAGTCACCGATGGTGGGGTAGTCGGCAGCGGTGCGGGTCGCATGAGCGAATTTGCCCGAACACTCGGCGAGCCGTGCGCCCGTTTCGCCCGTGACCTCGAAGTAGCCCTTCAACTCAAGTGTGACGCGCGCGGGTGCACACCCCGCCGTGGCGTGCGGCGCAAAGGCTTGGGCGAAGAAAGCGTCCCATCCGAGCTGTTCAAGGGTCACGCCTGACAGGGTGGCACCGGGGCCCCGCCATGGGCAACGCTGGGTTTTCTTGGTGGGACGGGGCAAGGCGCAGTGAGCTTACTGCAAGGGATGCGAAGGCAGTGCCCCCGGGATGGCGTATCCTCAGGCATGAGCAGGATGTCCCACACCGCGGCGGGTTGGGGCCTCGAAACCAGCCCCATGGTCAGAGACCGGAAAACGACTCCGCGGGGGCAGGCGGACAATGCGGTGGCCCCGCCGGCCGGCCGGTGGAAATACCGGACTCTGCACCGCTCGCGCTGGATCCTGGCCTTTTCCATCCTCTTCTCGATCGGGCTGCACGCGTTCGCCCTGCTGGGGTTCAACCAACGCCCGGCGATGACGAAACAGGCCAGCATGCGCGATGACCCGGTCATCCAAATGACCATGCCCAACCTTGAGGAGGAGAAGATCGACCCCGTGGACGCCTTGGGGGAGGAGCAACCGCCGGAGAATCCGGCCATCGCGGTGCCGATGCTGGCGGATCTGCCGACCTTGGTCCCGATCGACTCCTTCGTGCAACCGCTCGATTTCACACCGGCTTTAACCGCCAACCTGGATGCCGTGCGACTTTCAGTGATCCCGACCAATGTGGCGAGAAACAGCGGTGCCATGGAGCGGCTGGGCAAGATCTTTGACGTCTCCCAACTGGACCGTCAGCCCGAAGCGATCGTCCAGCCCTCCCCGGTGGTTCCGCCCGAGCTGATGAAAGTCTATCCCGAATCGACCGTGAAGCTGGAGTTCATCATCACCTCAAGGGGGGAAGTGGCCGCGCCCTGCGTGATTACCTCGGAACACGGCCGCTTTGCCGATGCGGCCATCCGGGCGGTCGACAAATGGAAATTCCGGCCGGGCTTCAAGGCCGGTCGGCCGGTCAACACCCGGACGCAGATCACCATCCATTTTATAGTGACGAAGGAGAACTAGGACGTTCCAGAACGTAGGAGCCAGTTTACAGGCGACTCGAGATTCCAGCTGACAGACAACGTTCTGCATCGCTTGTAAACAAGCTCCTACCATCCGAACGGGGGTCGGAAATTTGCTCCGAACTTCCCGACCGAACATCAGCCTGCGCTCACAGCAGACGCGATCCGTCGGGTCCGGCGCGCCAGAACAGCGCGGTGTGGCCGACCGCCCCGACGCACAAGCAGGCGCTGCCGGTCGCGATCTGGTCGCAGAGTGCCGCACGGACCGCGCGGTCGGCGCCCTCAAAGCGAACCTTGACGAGTTCGCGGGTGTCGAGCTGGCGGTTCAGTTCGACGAGCAGGGCCGGCGTCGGGCCCTGCCGGCCGAGACGGAGCGAATCGCTGAGGGTCTGGCCAAGGCCACGGAGCTTCGTTTTCTGTGCGCCGGTGAGTGAGGGGAGCGTCATGACGGGAACTTGGCCACGGATTGCACGGATGGTCACGGATAAAAAATCTCCCACCGTCATCCTGAGCGTAGCGAAGCATCCGGGATTGAGGAAAGGGTTTTCATTCCGCTGGGATTCTTCTCCCGCGACGGCGGGATCAGAATGACGGTAACGGGACCGCGGATTGTTTCGTGGCTAGGCGTGCGGCTCGTGGTCAAACGTATCCAGGGGCAACTCCCGCCACTGTCCCGCCGGCAGGTCACCGAGGTCGAGGGAGCCGAAGCGTGGGCGATGGAGCGTCAGCACCTCGCACCCCTGGCTGGCGAACATGCGACGCACCTGGTGATACTTGCCCTCGGTCAACGTCAGGTGGGCTTCGCGCGGGCCGAGGATGTTCAATTCGGCCGGGGCGCACGGGGCATCCTCGCCCTCCAGCATGAGCGTGCCGCTGGCGAAAAGCGTCGCCAGCCCGGAAGGCTGGTCGGTGGCGAGTGTGGCGCGATAAACCTTGGGCACCTTGTGCTTCGGCGAGGTCAGGCGGTGGACCAGCTCACTCTGGTCGGTGAGCAGGAGCAGACCGCTGGTGTCCTTGTCGAGGCGGCCGATCGAGGTGACCAGCGGATTGCGCGCGCGCCAGCGGGCTGGAAGCAGGCTATAAACATTAGGTCCCTCGCGATCCTCGTGCGAACAGACCAAACCGGTGGGCTTGTGCAAAAGCAGGAGCAGGCCGTCCGGGTGGTCAAGCGGTTCGCCGTCGAGCCGGACATCCCGCGGTTCGGCTTTGGCGCCGAAATCGTCGGCCACTTTGCCCCGCACCGTGACGCGCCCGGAGCGGATCCAGTCCCGCGCTTCCCGGCGGGAACAGTAGCCGAGGTTGGCGAGGAGTTGGTCGAGGCGGCGCATGGGGCGACTCAACCACGAAGGCCACGAAGGACACGAAGAAAATGGCGCGGGAGCTCTCGGACGGAAACTGCAGGGCGGCGGGGTCTCCGCACCCGCCACGAACATGATGCCACAACTGCACGAGGCGGGGTGCGGCGACCCCGCCCTACAGCCAATACCGGTTTACCGCCCGGCGCCCTTCACCTTGGTGCGAACGCGCAGCAGGGACTCATTCGAGGTGATGTAGAGCGTCTGGTGGTCGGCGTCACCGAACGCGCAGTTGGCGGTCGGCCGGCCGGTGAGGATGGTGCCAAGGTGTTTGCCGGCCGGACTGACGATGAGGATACCGCCGGGGCCGGAGGTCCAGATATTGCCTTGGGCATCAACGCGCAGGCCGTCAAAGCCGCCGCCGCGGCCTGACTTCATCAGGGCGGACCCGTCAAAGAAAATTCGGCTCGAGGCCACGGTGCCATCCGCATTGAGGGTGTAGGCCTTCACGAATGGCTCTTTCCCCTCGGTGCTGCCGACGTAGAGCGTTTTTTCGTCCGGAGAAAGCGCAACGCCATTGGGGCGCGACAGTTCCTTGGCAATGACCGTGAGTTTGCCGTCGGTGCCCAGGCGATAGACGCCATTGAAAGCAGTCTCCTGCTTGGTGTCGGACGGCAGGCCATAGGGCGGATCGGTGAAGAAAAGGTTGCCCGCCTTGTCGAAGCAGAGGTCATTGGGGCTGCTGAAGCGCTTGCCGTCCACGCGATCGACGATGGTCTCGAAGGATTTTCCGTCGGCCGCGAGCCGGGCCACGCGACGGTCGCCATGCTGGCAAAGGGTGAGACGGCCCTGGGGATCAAGGGTCAGGCCGTTGGAGCCGCGCTCGCGGCCGTTGTATTCGGTGCCGGTGAAGCCGCTGGGCTCGAGGAAAACGGTGATGCCCGCGCCTTCCTTCCAACGATAAACGCGATTCTCGGGCACGTCGCTGAAAAGCAGGGCGCCCTGGGCCGGATCCCAGACCGGGCCCTCGGACCAGCGGAAACCGGAGCCGAGATTTTCGACGCTCGCGTCGGCGGCGAGTACCGCGTCGAGGGCGGGATCGAGCCGCTCGATGGTGGTCTTGGCATCCTTGGGATAAGGAGCCGAGCTGGAGGTGATGGGCGCGGGGGCGGCGGTGAGGGCACCGGCGGCGACCAGGGAGGACAGGACAGTGAGGGGTGATTTCATGGAGGTAGTGTCCGCATCATGCACCAATCCGCTCCTCGCGCAAGCGGCGGTCGCGTCCCCATACGGCTCTGTCGTAACTGTAGCGGCGGTCTCTGACCGCCGAGATGGAGCACAGCGCGCACAGAGCGCCGCTACAGCCGGCGGTCACCACACGCCACGCACACCGCCGAGCACGAGGCGCGGGGTGCCGGTGTTCACGATGCCGTCGGCGCTGCGGCCGGTCTCGAGGCGCGCATTCGTCAGATTTTCCGCGGTGAAATAGAATTCGCACCGATCGGTCAGCTGATAGCTCGCGCCGAGATCGACGACGAGGGCGGCGCCGAGTCGGAGCAGGTTCTCGTCGTCTTCGAACTGCCGGTCGAGCGCGCGAATGCGCGGGGTGAGGGAAATTTTTTTCACCGGCTGCCAAGTGGCGCCAAAGGCCGCGGTGTGGCGCGGCACCTGGGCAAGGCGTTTGCCAACCAGGTTGGGCGCAAGGGCGGTCGCCCGCACTGTGGCATCGTTATAGAGATAATCGGCCGTCAGCGCCAGGGTGGGCAAGGGCTGCCATTTGGCGGAGAGCTCGACCCCCTGCACGCGGACGCGGTCGAGGTTCAGACGCTGGCGGCCGAGCCCGCCGGCGGGGACGAAGCCGACGATGGGGAAGGTGCCGGGGCCCTTCGCGATGGTCACGTTGCCGACGGCGTCGCGCAGGTCATTCCAAAACAGGCCGGCGCCAAGCGTGAGATGGCCGAGGGAATGTTCGACTCCGAACTCGGCGCTCGTGGCGTGCTCCGTGGCGAGCGCGGTGTTGGCTTCGGTGATGACGTTGCCAACGCGGAAGGGTCGGTAAAGTTCGTTGAGCGTGGGGCGGCGGAACGACTGCTGCGCCGCCGCGCGCACGCGCCACTCTTTCGCCGGTTGCCAGACCAGCCCGGCGCTCGGGGAAAACTCCGCGCTGTCGCGGTCGGCGTAGGCGTCGTTGCGCAGGAGGGTGCCGGTGGCGCGATCGGTCTCGCGACGATGTCCGTCCTGCTCCCGCCAGAAATCGAGCCGGCCGCCCAGCGTGGCGCGAAGATTTTTCGCCAGCGGTCGCTCGTGCAGGGCGAAGATACCCGTGACGTCCTGCGTGCCGCCGGCGACCCGCTGCCGGGTGAAGGCACCGGCGCTGAAAGTGAAATACTCCCGGGTTTCGCCGCGCACGCGGCGATAGTCGAGTCCGGCGCTTGTCCGGGCATCGTTGACGCCCTGCCACACGCCCGTCCACGCAGCGCCGAGAGCGGTGGCGGGCACGGCATACTGGTCGCTGGCGGGTGTCTCGGCCGTGCGCGTGGCATTGACCGAGCTGAAGGTGCTGGCGAAGCGCTGGTCCTGTCCGTAGCCGACGGCGTTCCAAGCGAAGGCTTTGCCGGCCTGGGCCTCGAGCGCCACGGACGCGAAGTTTTCCCGGGAGTCATTCTGCTGGTAGGGCGTGCCGTTGTTGCGCTGCTCGCGGTAGGTGCGCGCCGTGACGGTCAATTGCAGGCCCTCACCGAGGTTCTGCTGCCAGCGTCCGGCCAGCCAGCGGTGTTCGCTGGCGGCGGGTTGGTCGATGGAGCCGCGGTCTTCGGGGGCGACCAGGGAATATCCATCGGTGGAGAAATCGCGGCCGAGCAACTGCACGGTGCCACCGCCGACCGGAAGGTTCACGACGCCCTCGACCGAATGGGTATCGAACGCACCAGCGCTCACGGCCAGGCGACCCGTGATACCCGTGCTTTTGTAGTCTATTAAACTACGAGGGTTCGAATTCGGTTTGTCATCTAATAGCCTACTTGCTGGATTTTCGGTGAAGAGCTGCACGATGCCACCGAGCGCGGCGTTGCCCCAGGCGGTGGCGCCGCCGCCGCGGACGAGCTCGGCGCCGGCGAGGGACTCGCGTGGCACCTTGGTCCAGGCGACCCAGCCGCCAAAGGGGTCGTTGAGCGGCACGCCGTCGAGCAACACGAGCGAACGGCTGGCGCCACTGGGCCCGAGCCCGCGCAACGACACGCCCTGCGCCGTTGGGTTGGCGGAGAAACTGTCACTGCGCCGGAAAAGGCTGAAGCTCGGCACCGAACGCAGCGCCCCGTCCAGCGTGGCCGTCGGCGCGGCGCGGAGATTCTCGCCCGACAGGGCGGTTACCGCGAAAGGCACCTGCCCGGGCGGCTCGGCGCCGCGCGAAGCACTGACGACCATGCTTGGGAGCGCGATGATCTGGGCGTGGAGCGACAAGCTGCCATGAAAAGTTAGCCACAAAAAACACAGCAGGCGCAAAACTGTAGGGCGGGGTCTCCGAACCCCGCCATCCCCACGCAAGGCGGGGTTCGGAGACCCC
>JANYDW010000025.1 GCA_025363455.1 Oleiharenicola sp.
CATTGAAGCTTCGCTTGGGCTGTTTGGGTGGCGTGGCGGGTAGTCATCTCCGCGCCCGCGCGGGCGCGGCCCCATTGAAGCAGTGCGCAAGTCTGCATGGTGCTGATGGGCCTTGAATCTCCGCGCCCGCGCGGGCGCGGCCCCATTGAAGCCCGCTACCATTGACACCCACGATGCGTCCGCTTGCGTATCTCCGCGCCCGCGCGGGCGCGGCCCCATTGAAGCCGCGGCCAAGGCGCACGCGTATGCGAAGCAGATGGTATCTCCGCGCCCGCGCGGGCGCGGCCCCATTGAAGCAGCGCCGCTGGCCGCGTCGATGGCGATGGTGCCGGCCATCTCCGCGCCCGCGCGGGCGCGGCCCCATTGAAGCTGGATCGCAGGTAAAAGATCGGGGTGGCGGGCGCGGCCCCATTGAAGCGAAGAGGCATGCTTTTCACCACTCTGTGAAAGGGAATAGCCGGCAGGGTCAATCAGCCACCCGAACGAGCGCCAGAATAGCAGCACGGATGGACGCAGGGAGCTTTGCCCACGCGAGGACAACCTTGCCACGTCCTCCCCGGCTTGGACGGGGTTTCGTGGAGAACTGCGTGGATTGACTGTTTTTGAATTGGCCCCTTCTAATTGGACTCCAGCCTGTTCCCGGTTCTGCTCAGTGGGTTCGACCCACTGGGCACCATGCTCCGCGGAGCATTATGTCAGTGACCGTGCCATGCCCAAGATGACTTTTCCCATGAAGACTCCGCTCACCCGTCGCCGGTTTCTCGCTGTTTCGTCGTTCGTCCCCGTGGCCCTGGCGACCGGAGTTGCCGGTCACGCCGCTCTTCTGGCTGCCCCGTCCGCTGCGAAGCGGGGCCGGGCGAGGCTGAAGCCCGGCCTTAACGCGTACTCCTTCCTCGAACTGTTAAACGCCAATGCCAAGGACTCCGGGCAAGGCGTGGACCTCTTCAAGGTCTGCGATTTCTGCGCCGAGCAGGGCTTTGAAGGCGTGGATCTCACCGGCTATTTTTTCCCGGGTTATCCCCAAGCTCCCGCGGACAGCTTTCTCTTCAAACTGAAGCGACACGCCTTTGCCCTCGGCCTGGGGATCAGCGGCACGGGTGTGCGCAATGATTTCACGACGGCGGACCACGCGGTGCGCGCCGAGGGGGTGCAGCGCGTCAAGACGTGGATCGAGGTGGCCGCCAAGCTCGGTGCGCCGACCGTGCGGGCCTTCGCGGATTCGCAGCCGCCGTTCAAGAACTGGTCGGAGGCGGCGCGCGGTGCCAGCCGCGAGACCGTGGAGGCATGGGTCGCCGCCGCGCTGCGCGAATGCGCCGAGTATGGGGAGAAATACGGCGTCATCATCGCCGTGCAGAACCACGGGGACTTCATCAGCACCGGCGCCGAGCACCTCAGCCTGCTGCGGCGGGTGGACCACGAGTGGTGCGGTGCGATGGTGGACACGGGCAAATACCTTTCCGCCGATCCCTATGCCGACATTGCCCTGGTGGCGCCCCATGCCGTGAACTGGCAGATCAAGGAAACCACCCAAAGCACGGCCGACTCCCCGCCGGTCGACTTGAAAAAGTTGCTCACGATCATCCGCCAGTCGGGCTATCAAGGTTACCTGCCGATCGAGACGCTCCGCATGGGCCGGAAAGGCTACGATTCCTTTCGGGAGATTCCCCGGATGCTGGCCGAATTGCGTGCGGCGATTGAGGCCACGGGGTGACGGGGTTTGTGGGTTTAAGGGTTTGAAGATCCGTGCCAGCACCCCGGGGATTCTCCGGCTCGGTTATAATTGTGGGAGCGTGCTCGCACGCGATCTTTGGTGAGAGCGTCGCGACCAAGGTCGCTCCCACAAAACCTAAACCCGGAGCCTACTCCGAAAAGTTTTACTTTGCTGCGACGGTCTCGCGGTATTCGCCGAGGACACGGTAGCGTTCGTAGCGGAGGTCGAGGAGCTTCTCGGTCTCCAGGCTGACAAGGTCGTTGAGATGCTTTTGCAGAGCGTACTTGAGCGCGGCAGTGGCTTGGGCTGGATCGTAGTGCGCGCCGCCGAGAGGCTCGGCGATCACCTCGTCGACGACGCCGAGTTCCTTCAGGCTCCCGGCGTTGAGTTTGAGCGCGGCGGCGGCCTTGGGGGCATGGACGCGGTCCTTCCAAAGGATGGCGGCGCAACCCTCGGGCGAGATGACAGAGTAGTAGGCGTTCTCAAAGATGAGCACGCGGTCGGTCACGCCGATGCCGAGCGCGCCGCCGGAACCGCCCTCGCCGACGATGACGGCGATGGAGGGGACCTTGAGCAGGGCCATCTCGCGGAGGTTGACCGCAATGGCCTCGGAAACATGACGAGCCTCGGACTCGACGCCGGGATAGGCACCGGGGGTGTCGATGAAGCAGAGGACGGGCAGGCCGAACTTCTCGGCGAGTTTCATCAGGCGGAGGGCCTTGCGGTAACCTTCGGGCTGGGGCATGCCGAAGTTGCGGACGATGTTCTCCTTGGTGTCACGGCCTTTCTGTTGGGCGATAATCATGACGGCGCGGCCCTCGAAGAAGGCGGTGCCGCCGACCAGGGCGCGGTCGTCGTTGAACTGGCGGTCGCCGTGAAGTTCCTGAAAGTCGGTGCAGAGAGCGGCGACGTAGTCGAGGGCGTAGGGACGCTTCGGGTGGCGGGCGACCTGGACGCGCTGCCACGGAGTGAGGTTGGTGTAGATATCCCGCTTGGTCGTCTCGATTTTCTCCTCGATGGCGGACAGCTCGGTGGACATGTCGATGTTGTTCTCGAGGGACTGCTGGTGCAGAGTTTCGAGCTGCTTCTCGAGTTCGCGGAGGGGCTTCTCGAACTCAAGCAGGTAAGCGGGTCTTTCCATGGGGTTGCGAGGCTAGTCGGACGGCTTGGTTGCTGTCAACGGGTGAGCTCCCAAACGCGGCCTGGCCACGGATGCCGCTGATCAACACGGATTTGAATTCTCGCTTCCGTCGTTCTGAGCGCAGTGAAGAATCCAAGGGGAAGGACCGGCGCGTATCTCACGCTTGGATCCTTCGCTACGCTCAGGATGACAGTCGAGTTGGTTCCAACCGTTTCTCTTCGTGTATTCCGCGCCGAGCTTACTGGCAGGACCAATTCAGAGCCCGCCCTTCGCTGCGTCGGGATTCTTCAGTTGGTCCTTCCAGGTTTGGATTTTGGCCTGGGCGCCGAAGTGCTCGGCCTTGGCCTTGTCGCCCTTCTCCATCCAGATGCGGGAAAGCGTGGTGTTGATGAAGAGGTCTCCGGACGCGAGGGCGTGGGCCTGTTCAGCGGCAGCGAGGGCGTCGTCGAAGTGGCGGAGGCTGAAATTCACCTCGGCCAGCGCGTGCCACGCCTCGAACGAGGCCGGCGCGGCGGCGGTGGCTCGGCCGAGCTTGGCGAGGGCGGCCGCATTGTCGCCCATTGTGTAGTCAAAGGTGGCGTCCTCGATCAGGCGCTGGATTTCGTCGGCGGTCACGGGAACGGAATAGTTGAGAGGTGAGAGCTGAGAGTTGAGTGAGGGAACCTGCCCGAGGGAAACATATTTCCTCACGCCAAGTACGCAATGGGCGCAATGTTTGGGATTCCCCAATACTGAATCTGAGTCTGTCTTTTGCGTCCTTCGCGACCTTTGCGCGAGGTGGTTTCGCTCAAAAAGAAAGGCCGGCGTTACCGCCGGCCTGCGAAAGGGAAAGGGACAGGGGAACGAGTTACTTGGCGGCGGGAGCGGCCGGCGCGTCGGGCTTATGTCCGGCCTCGACCGAGAGAGTGACCGCGACGTCATCGCCGAGCACCTTGCCCAACATGGCCGGGCCGGCGAGTCCGAAGTCTGATTTCTTGAGGGTGGTCTTGGCCTCCCAGCCCGTAACAGTTGAGCCGCCCATGCCGGGACCGGTGCCGAGGAGTTCGGCGTTAAGCACAACTTCCTTGGTGACGTCCTTGATGGTAAGATCACCCGTGACCGCGAAGGTGTTTTCACCGGTCTTTTTCCACGACTTGCTTTTGAAGGTGGCGGTGGGGAACTTGGCGGCGTCGAAGAAGTCCGGGCTCTTGATATGGTTGTCGCGCTTCTCATTGGCCGTGCTGACCGAGGCGATCTCGACCGTGGCCTCGACACTGCTCTTCTCGGGCGCGGCGGCGTCAAAATTCACGGTACCACTGACCTTGGTGAAGCTGCTGGAGAACTTCGAGACCATGTGGCGGAGCGTAAAGCCAGCCGAGGAGTGGACCGAGTCGATTTTGTAGGCGACGACCTCGGCGCGTGAGGCGAGGGCAAAGGAAAGGACGACAAACAGGGCGAGGAGTTTTTTCATGGATCAGGTGGTTATTGTGTGGGGGAGGAAATCAGTAGCCAGATAACGCCCTGATGCAACCGGAGAGTGAGGGCACCAATGTAGGTCGGGCTTTACGCCCGACTGTCGGGGATAAACCCCGACCTACACGCGACCCCTTTCGTCACAGGATCAGCATGGCGTCGCCATAACTGAAGAAACGATATTCGCGCAAAACGGCTTCGGCGTAGATTTCCTTCAGCCACGCGATGCCCTCGGTCGAGCCGGGCGTCAGGAACGCTGAAACGAGGCAGAGCAGGGTGGAGCGTGGTTGGTGAAAGTTGGTGATCAGCACGTCGACGCCGCGAAAATCGCGCGGCGGGTAGATGAAGATATCAGCCTCGCCGATGAAATCACTCCCCGAAGCGTCATTGGGAAGAGCCGCGCCCTGGCGGGATGACGAAGCAATCCAGTCAGATGGATCACCACGGTCAGCTGTGCTGCCCTCGCGATGACCGGATGGGTATTTGGACAAATAATCCTCGATGGTCCGCACGGAAGTAGTGCCGACGGCGACACGCCGGCCGGCCGGCGCGAAGAGGGCCCGCTGCGTGGACGAGGAGATTTCATACACCTCGCGATGGATAGGGTGGTCCTCAATCATGGCACTGGCGATGGGCCGAAAGGTGCCGAGGCCGACGTGCAGGGTAAGGTCGGCGAAAACGACGCCTTGGGCGCCGATCCGGGCGAGCAGCTCAGGCGTGAAGTGCAGGCCGGCGGTTGGTGCGGCGACGGCGACTTGATGGCCGCGGTCGGCATAGACCGTTTGGTAACGTTCGCGGTCAACCGCGCGAGCCGGGGCGTTTTCCCGTTCGGTGATGTAAGGCGGCAGCGGCATTTCGCCGATCCGGTTGGCGACGGCGAGGATGTCGCCGCCGGACGTCACAAAGGCCACGAGGGCCAGACCGTCGTTGGTTTTTTCGCGCACCGTGGCCGTGAAGGCGCCGGCGAATCCAAAGGTTGCGCCGACGGGCAGTTTCTTGCCCGGACGGAGGAGGCACCACCAGCACTCCGCGTTGTCATTGCGAGGCGCGAAGCGACGAAGCAATCCAGCTGGATCGCCACGGGCAGCTGCGCTGCCCTCGCGATGACAGGTTGGGTCAACCGCCGGTCGAAGCAGCAGACACTCGACCTGACCGCCGGTGGGGCGCGTCGCGTGTAGCCGGGCGGGAATGACGGCGGCGTTGTTGCGGAAAAGGGTGTCACCCGTGCGGAGGTACTCCGGCAGGTCGCGGAAATGCCGGTGGGCGATGGCGCGGGTCCGCCGGTCCACCACGAGCAGGCGTGACTCATCACGGCGGTCGGTAGGCCGCTGGGCGATGAGCCTCTCGGGCAACGGGTAGTCGAAAAGGTCGGTTTTCACCGTCAGCCAAGGGACAAGGCTTGCCGGATGGTGTCAGCAAAAAGTTGCGCGGAGAGGCAATCCATGTGTTTCAAATACGGGCTTGCCTCGCCGGGCGCAAATGCGCCGAATGCCGCTTCTATTTTCGCCGCTTTAGCTCAGTTGGTAGAGCGACTCATTCGTAATGAGTAGGTCGTCGGTTCAAATCCGACAAGCGGCTCCAGTTTTAACTGCTTTCACCGCAGGAAAGTTGGGTGTGCGAGGTCGGAAACGGACCCCAAAATCTTACCAGAGTCGGGCACCGGTTGAATTACTCGGACAGGTGGAGCGACTTGTCCCCAAGGCGCTTTTCCGGGGCTCGGTGAGGGTTTCGCGGCACGGACCAGCGGGAATTTTGCCTTGTCATATGACCTAGTATCGCTTTGATATCAGCATGCCTAAGAAGCTGGTTGTTCTCCTCGCTGCGCTGGCTCGCGCCGGATTTGTCAGCCGTGGCGGAAAGGGCAGCCATCGCAACTACGAGCATCCGTGTGGCCACCGCCTCACCGTTTCCGTGCACAAGGGCGAGGCAAAGCCCTATCAGCAACGGGACATCGAGGAGGCGATTGTCATCGCCGAAGAGTGGACGCCTCCCGGTTCGCAGTGAGTCATTCCTTAACTTTAATCTTAACCTGAGACCATGAAGACCCGAAAATCCGTCAATCCCAGTGCCGCCACCAAGGCGGCACGCTACATCAAGTTCGTGGAATGGTCCGAAGCCGACCAAGTGTATATCGGCCGGTGCCCGGGCCTCTTCGCCGGTGGCGTCCATGGTGACGACGAGGCTAAGGTTTATAAAGAGCTTTGCGACGTTGTCGCCGAGTGGATCGCCAGCATCGAAAAGAATGGCCAGCCGCTTCCCCCTCCGACCGCGGGGAAAAAATACAGCGGCCAATTCGTCGTGCGCGTTTCTCCCGACCTGCATCAGCGCGCTGCCCTGAAGGCGCTCCTGCACGGAGAAAGCCTGAACCAGCTGGTCGCGCGCACCCTCGTAGAGGCGTAGTCTTTAAGGCAGGCGGCGACCCGCGAGACGGCACACCACGAAATCCACAGGATTCCATTTCGCCCGTTTGCCCAAGACTTACTCCGGTCTCGTTGCCCTGCACATGCCGCGTCCCATCCACGACAAGGTGGCCTACGACAACGCCGTGGAGGTCGTTCACGCGCTCGCCGGCCACAAGCTGAACCATGACCAGGACGACTACCTCGCCCTTATGGCCAAGCTCTGGTAACTGCTATAACTCCTTCGCCGAGGCTACGGCGGACAAGACGGCTGGCAGGCCAGCCCGAGGGTGGCACACCACATTCAACCGGCTTTGGTTGTCGGAGGAACTCCGTGCAGGGTTTCGTTGACATCGTTGAGCAGGCTGTCGCCCACAAAAGGTTTGCGGAGGATCCGCGCCATAGGTGGGAGGCCCGCCCTCTGGGCGTCTCCGTCCGCACCGCTAATAAAGATGATCTTTACGTTCGGATTCAGGCGGGTCAGCACGCTGGCGAGCTCGGCCCCGCCCATCTCGGGCATGCCGAGGTCGCTGACGACCAGCGCAATCTCCGCCCCGCGGGAGGAGTAGAGCGACATGGCCTCGACGCCGTTGGCGGCCGCGATCACGCGGTAGCCGAAACGGCTCAGGAAGGCGGTGAAGAGTTCGCGGATGCTGGCCTCGTCGTCGACGATCATGAGCAGCTCACCCTGGCCGCGGAAATGGAAGGGGGCGCTGGTAGCGACCGGGCTGGCTAGGGCGCTTTGTTCGGCGGCCGGCAGGAACACGCGGAACGTCGTGCCGTGGCCGACCACCGAATCGACCGTGACAAAGCCTCCGTGGCTGGTGGTGATGCCGCGTACGGTCACGAGGCCCAGACCGGTGCCTTGGCCTTCGCCCTTCGTGGTGAAGAAGGGTTCCCAGATGCGGGCGAGCACCTCGGGGGCGATTCCCGTGCCGGCGTCCGCCACGGTGACAACGAGGAAGGGTCCGGGGCTGACGTCGGGGTGGATCTCCACCGCCGCCTGGCCCAGCGTGAGGTTTCCGGCGGTGAGGCGCAAGGAACCGCCCTGGGGCATGGCATCCCGGGCGTTCACGCAGAGATTGAGCAGCACCTGATGCAGTTGGGTGGGGTTGCCCAGGATCGTCCACAGGTTGTTGGGAATCTCATCCACCAGCTTGATGTTCTTGGGAAAGGTTTCCGTGACCAGGCCGGTGACATCGCGCAGCAGGTGCTTGATTTGGATAAGCGTCCGTTCGCCGCTGGCGCCGTGGGCGAAGGACAGGATCTGCCGCACCAGTGCCGCGCCGCGACCGGCGCTTTTCTCGATGGTGTCCAACACGCGCAGGTCCGAGGGATGCGTGGCCCGGATGCGCAGCAAGGGCGCGCCCATGAGCACGGGGGCGAGCACGTTGTTGAGGTCGTGCGCGATGCCGGCGGCCAACATGCCCAGGCTCTCCAGGCGCTGGGCTCGAAGGAACTGGGCCTCGATTTTCTTCTTTTCCGTGAGGTCAATGGCGATGCTGAGTCGGGCGCGGGGCCGGCCGGCGGTGTCGTGGATCAGCGACATGTGGAACTCGGCGTGGAATTGCCGGCCGTTCCGCATCAGGACGGGGACCTCCCCGGCCCAATGGCCGGTGGCGATGGTGGCCTCCCGCGCGGCGCGGAGCCGATCCTTGGTGTCGGTGGTGAAGACCTCATCGGCGGTGCGGCCCAGGAGTTGCTCCCGGGACAGGCCGTAGAGAGTCAGGGCGCCCGTGTTGCAATAGACGACCCGGTGGTTGAGGTCGGTGATCACGATCGCGAGGGGGGTCTGGTCGATGACCTCGGCCTGCTCGCGGATGCGTTCCTCGGTTTTCTTGCGGTCGGTGATGTCGCGGGAAACGCCGAAGGTGCCGACAATTTTGCCGGCGGCGTCGCGCAGCGGCAGCTTGGAGGTCAGGACCCAGGTGACGGTGCCGTCGGGCCACGTTTTCTTCTCTTCGATGTCGATCAGGGCTTCGCCGGTGCGGATGATGTGCTCCTCGCCCGCGCGGGCCGCGCGGGCGTGTTCCGGGCCGAAGAAATCAAAGTCGGTCTTGCCCTTTATCTCGGCCGGGGTGAGCCCCAGCCGCCGGGCCATCGACCGGCTGGTGGTGATGAAGCGCGAATTGATGTCCTTGAAATACACATGGTCGGGCAGGTTCTCCATGAGCATCAGCAGGAGATACTGTTCCTGGGCCAGGGCGTCCTCGATACGGCGGCGGGCGCGCAGTTCCTCGGCCTCGCGCATGACCCGAATGATGGAGACCGGCAACCGCTGCGTGCGGTCCTTGATCACGTAATCGGCGGCGCCGGCCCGCACGGCCTCGATGGCGCGCTCCTCGCCAATCGTGCCGGAGCAAAAGATGAACGGCACGTGAGGGGCTCGCGTGCGCGTGAGTTCGAGGGCCTCCAGCCCATTGAACCCGGGTAGCTGGAAATCGGACAGGACGATATCATGGGCGCCTTGATCGAGGGCCTGCACGAAGGCGTCGCGCGTGGCAACCAACGTGATAACGCAATCGGGCCACTCCGCCGTCAGCAGCTCCTGAGCGAGGTCGGCGTCGCGGAGGTTATCTTCCAGGTGGAGGATTTTCATGGCGGGGAAGGCGGCATGGGAGCGTGGGAGCCACCCGTGGGGAGTTCATTGAGCACGGCCCAAAAAGCGCCCAGCGTCTTCACCGCCTCGATGAACTCGTGAAAGCTGAGGGGCTTGACCACGTAGGCGTTTACGCCGAGCTCATAGCACTTGTTCAGATCCTGATCCTCGCGCGAAGAAGTCATGACCACGATGGGTATGGCGCGGAAGCGGGGGTCGGCCTTGAGCTGGCGCAACACCTCCAGGCCGTCCACCCGGGGCATCTTGAGATCGAGCAGGATTACCGCGGGATCGGAGTTGCTGCGCGTGGCGAACTCGCCCCGGCGGTACATGTAGTCGAGGGCCTCGGCGCCATCGCGCAGGGCCGTGACCTCGTTGGCGAGGTTGTATTGCTGCAGCACGTTGATGGCCATCTCGGTGTCACGAGGGCTGTCGTCCACCAGCAGGATTTTCTTGGGTTTCATGTTCGGGCAGGGGTTGCGGGCTGGCCCACCGGAGCGGGCGTGAGAGTAAAATAAAACGTGGCGCCTGCGTTCTCCTGGGCCTCGGCCCAGATGCGACCGCCGTGGCGGATGAGGATGCGTTGCACACTGGCCAGGCCGATGCCCGTGCCCTCGAACTCGTCGCTGCGGTGCAGGCGCTGGAAGACGCCAAAGAGCTTGCCGGCGTATTTCATGTCGAAGCCGGCGCCGTTGTCGCGGACGAAGAGGACCACCCGACCCGCCTCCTCCCCGGCGACGCCGATCTCGATCTCGGCGGGGGTGCGCCGGCGGCTGTATTTGACCGCATTGCTTATCAGGTTCACGAGCACCTGCCGGAGCATAGCGGCGTCGCCCTGCACCTGGGGCAGGGGATGGATTTTCCACTCGATTCGATGGTCCGGCGCGCCCGGTTCAAGTCCCCACCGCACCTCGGCGGCCAGCGCGCCAAGATCGACCGTGGCCTCGCGCATTTTCGACCGGCCCATGCGCGAGAACGCCAGCAGGTCATCGATGAGCTGGCCCATCTCCCGGGCCGAGTCGGCGATGGTTTTCAGATAGCGCCCGGCCTTGTCGGACAATTGGGACCCGGTCTCGCGGGACAGCATCTCAACGTAGCCCAGCACATGGCGGAGAGGGGTACGGAGGTCGTGCGAGACGGAATACGAGAAGGCTTCCAGCTCCTTGTTGGCGGCCTGCAGCTGTTGGTTGGTCGCCTGTATCTTTTGCGCGCCTTGGAATATCTCCGCCTCCATTTTCTCAAGGCGGGCGCGGAGATCCGATTCCCCGCCGGTCGCCGGTTTCTTCTGCCGGACAAAATCGGTGACGTCCTCCACGCGATGGATAATATATAGCATCTGTCGGTCGGCTCCCAGTAGGGGAGAATTGATCGGGCTCCAATATTTTTCATCGAACGTACCATCGGGCCGGCGCACGTCGTATTTCTGGATGGCCATGGTATCGGATGCATGGTGCTCGGCCACCCGCTCCAGTGAGGCCCGCAGGTTCCTCGCCCCGTCGGCGGTGGGGTCATTCGGGTTGTCGGGAAAAACTTCGAACAGGTTGCGCCCGACAATGGCCTCGCGCTCCGTTAAAGTGGCCTTGAGATAGGCGTCGCTGGCCGCCACGATGTTGTAGCCGGGGGTCAGGACAAGATAAAGCCCGGGCAGCGACTCGAACAAGCTCTTGAGTTCTGCCCGGCTATGCTGCAGGCCGACATTGGCAGCTTCCAACTGGGCAGTGCGCTCAATGACGCGCCGCTCGAGCTCAGCGTTGAGCGCAAGGATTTTTCCCTCAGCCAGCGTGCGATCGGTGATGTCGCGCGCGATTTTCGAGGCGCCAATCACCTTGCCATCTGCATTCCGGATCGGCGAAATCGTCGCGGCAATAGCCACGCGGGTGCGATCTTTCCGTATCCGCAGGGTCTCGAATTGATCGACGCTTTCGCCGCGGGCGAGCCGGGCAAGGATGGCGGGTTCCTCGTCGGAACGATCGGGCGGGATGAGCATCTGCATCGGCTGGCCGATCATTTCCTGCGCCGTGTAGAGGAAAATCTTTTCCGCGCCGGGATTCCAGCTGGTGATGGTGCCGTCGAGGGTTTTGCTGATGATGGCATCGTCCGACGATTGGACGATGGCGGCGAGGCGCGCACGCACTTCCTCGACACGCTTGCGCTCGGTGAGGTCGGTGATGAAGCCGCAGAACGTCAGGGTCGCGCCGCTCTTGAGTGGGCTGATCGACAACTCGACGGGGAACTCGCGGCCCTCGCGATGCACCGCGCTCAGCTCGAGCGTGCGCGCGAACACCGGGCCTTCGCCTGTGGCCTGAAAGTGCGCGAGCCCGCGCCGGTGCTGCTCGCGGTAGGGCAGCGGGATGATCGCGTCGGCGAGATCCAGCCCAATGGCTTCGGCGCGCGTCCAGCCGAACATGGTCTCGGCGCGGATGTTCCAGTCGACGATCAAGCCGCGGGCATCCATCACGATCACGGCGCTGAGTGCGGAGTTGAGGACGGCGCGCGTGCGCGCCTCGCTCTCGCTCAACGCCTGATTCTGCACCTGGATCTGGGCGAGCATTTGGTTGAAGGCATCGGTCAAAACGCCCAGTTCATCTTCACCCCGTTTGGGGACCCGGACGGAGTAGTCGCGGCGTTCCGAAATGGCGCGGGCGGTTCCGATCAGGGCGAGGATGGGCTCGGAAATCTGCTTCTGGAGCAGGCGGGAAAGCGCGTAGGCCACCAACAGGACAACGACCATCACGGCCAACTCCAGTTTGAGCGAGCCCCAGAGCCACTCCTGCGTGACGACGCCCGTTTCGAACTTCAGGTAGAGGGTGCCGAGCCGGCGGTCCTTGTTTATCACCGGCTGGAAGCCGGCCAGATCGGTATCGGCAAAACGGTAGCCATCCTGACCCGGGGCCGGCGGCAGGGTCCCGATCGACCGAGTCTCCGGATAGCTGGCGACAAGCCGGCCGTTGCGGTCGTAGAGGGCGGCGGCCGTCACATGCCGCTCTACCTTCAAGGCCGACAGGATTACCTTCGCATCGTCCGGGTTGTCGACAGCCAGCGCCGCGGTGCTGTTGGCCGCGAGGATTTCGCCCAAGGTGGTGAGCTGCTGGACGGTTGCCTGTCGGAAGGCAAAGTATTCGTAGGCGAAAAACGCGCTGCGCGTCAGAATCATCACCACCATGCTGATCGCCAGGATGATCAGCATTAGTTTTCGCCGGATGGGCATGTTTCTCAGGCGCATGGACTGGAGGCTTCCGGAGATGACAATCGCCCCGGCGTGTCACCGACCACTGTTGTTCTCGATGCGGTCGCGCCGACTCGACAAATATCACCGTCCGTGAAGACCTGGATGGCAGAGGCGGCTTCGAACTGTTTTTCGGGACGTTGGGAAACCGAGGTGACTTCAATATCCATCAGCTGCTCGACGCTGACCTGGTGAACCGAATTAGTATGAGCTTTTTCAGACTGCCCGCCAGGTACCGTAGCTCCGCTCCAGCCGGGAAATCCCTTTTTTCGATGCGTGGACATGAAGACCTTTCCGAACTGCAAACGTTCTGCACGTTCGCAGCCGATGAACTAAGATTTTTAGTGGCCCGGGGGGTTGATCTTGAGTTTCAACTGGATGGACTATGGAAGCTCCGCCCAGTGAGGTAACCTAATGTATATTCTGTATCAGATTCCTAATCTGGCAACTAACATTTGAGGCGTTACGTAGCTTACGCAAAAATATTACCGGACTGTCCGCTAGCAGAATAACGGTCGTTGGCCCGAGCGAAGCATGCGGGGCTAAGTCTCTCCGCGAGGTTTCGGTTCAAAAAAGATCAATTGGCCGGCAATGGGGCCTGATTTTCCTTAAGGGATTGAATCCGCAGGCCGATAAAGGGGGCACATAGATTCGCGGGATGCCCGCGGGTAGCTTTCACGGACAGGATTAAAGGCCTGTAAGTCGGAGGCACGGCAAGTTCTTCCCCTTCGCGGGAGGCTCTCACCGTGCCTTTTTTGCTGCCCAAAGGCTCCGGCGACGTCGCCAATTTTAGACTTGGGGTATAGGGAATGGCCCGGACGCATGGGGGCATGCGTCCGCGCCTCAATTTTTTCGGGTAGGGCGCGGACTCCGTTCCGCGCCGGGTTGAAGCGGCCGTGAAGGGACGCACCGCCCGACCAATCTTCCTTGGATACTTCTCCCGCGGCCGCGGGATCTGGATGACACACCGGCAAGCCGGTGGGTCAATTGTCCGCGATGTGGTCGTCGGTGAGATGACCTTGGAGCTTGCGGCGGAGTTTCTGTTCGCCGATCTCGGCTTTGAGCTGAGTGGCGAAGAGTTGGAGCCGACGACGGGTGTCGAGCTCCTCCAATAGTTTCTGCTTGATCGCGCTGTCTTCGCAGAGATTGAAGGCGGCGAGGTCGGCGAAGGAATCGAAGTCCTCGATGCTCTCGAGGAACCGCGTCATGCCCTTCGGGGCGGGGGTACCGAGACGGCGGCGCAGATTCAGCAATCGCATGACCTCCAGGCGCTCGGACTCCAGTTGGCTGTGATTGCCGCCGGCGGTGGTATTGAGCGGGCGGATGGCTACAAGACGGTAGGGATGCTGACGGACGATGTTCTGGATCTCAACCCGACAGAGGCCTTGGAGCAGGAGGTTTGAGCTTTCGCGGTCGGCTTTCTGGCAAGCGCGGATGACTCCGATCGTCGCGACGAGGTGCGCTGGTTCGCCGGCGCCCGGCTGGGCGGCGAGGGTGGGATCGAGCCGGGCAACGGCAAAGAGCCGGTCGCGGGCCAGCACATCGCGCAGCATCTGCCGGTAGCGGGGCTCGAAGATGTGCAGCGGCAGCAGCGCCTGGGGAAAGAACACGGTGTGGGGCAGTGTCATCACCGGCACCGTGTCTGGCAGCTGCAGCGTATCCATGGCTGAGAGCGAAACCGCTTTTGCGCGGCGGGCAAGCTTGGGACAGCAAACTGTAGGAGGGCTTTATGCCCCGACATGCCGTGACGCGCCCATCCCGTCGGGACGTAAAGCCCCTCCTACAAATACGACCGCGGACCAAACTCCTTGCTCACCGGCCGATGTGGCGGCGGATTTCATCCACCAGTGACTGGAGCGGGGCGGTCTTACTGACGTAGCTGGAAATCTTCCACTTGAGGTTGTCCTCGACGACATGGGGATCGAACAGCACGCCGGTGAGCAGGATCACCGGGGTCTTGGGCAGCACGACCCGCAATTGCTCGATCAGCTGCAGGCCGTCCGTGTCCTCAAGCTGGAGGTCGGAAATGATGAGATCGGGCGCCTCGGACTCGACGATCCGTTTGGCTTCATGGGCGTTGGTGGCCGTGCTGACCCGATAGCCATGGGTCTTGAGGTACTCCTGGAGCAATTCGAGGATGGGTAGCTCATCGTCAATCGCGAGAATGTGTTTCTGCGACGACCCCGGGACGGGCAGCTTGTGGGACGGAACAAAGGGCGGTCGGGTGGTATTGCTCATGTGGAGGCGGGAGCGGAGAGTTGGAGGATGACGACGCCGCCGACAACCTTGTCGCGATCTCGAAGCGGATAAAAGTTTAGGCGCACGGGGATTGAATGTCCACTTTTGGTGGTGAGGCAGGCGGGCTTGTCCCGCAGTTCATGGCCCTCGGCGAGAGTCCGCGCCAGCGGGTCGTAGGTGGGTTTGGCGAGTTCGGTGGGGCCGGCCAGCGACAATACGCGGGCCAGCGGCTTGTCGATCAGCTCGACCGGCTCCAAGCCCGTCATGTGGATGGCCGCCGGGTTTAGTCGGGAGACATTCATGAGCTTGGTGACCACGAATACGGCGTCCGAAATCGAGTCGATGATCAGGAGGTTGTACCGGTTCTGGTGTTCCAAGGCCTGTTTGGACCAGCGATCCTCGAGGCTCTGGGCGGCCAGCTGGGCATTGGTGGCGGACAATTCGGCCGTTCGCTGGCGCACCTTTTCTTCCAACTCCACATTGCTTTGTTGCAACAGTCGGTTGGCCAGGGTGCGGGCGGCAAGAGCGTCGCGGATCAGCCAGGCGGCACCGCAGAGCAGGAGAAAATCCAAGGCCAGGCCGG
The DNA here is from genome assembly GCA_025363455.1 of Oleiharenicola sp. Classification (GTDB taxonomy): domain Bacteria; phylum Verrucomicrobiota; class Verrucomicrobiia; order Opitutales; family Opitutaceae; genus Lacunisphaera. The sequence continues at coordinate 15,350 of JANYDW010000025.1, forward strand.
TTAGCACTGTCCACCGAGTGGTCTGGGCCTGCAGAAACAGGGCGCGGTCCCTCGCGCTCAGCAGGTCGGTCTGGGTCTCGCGTAATTTTTCGATCAGGTGCGCGAGTTCGCGGTGATCGTGGCTTTCGGCGTCCTGGGCGAGCAGTCGCTGGAGCGCCGCGGCGTCGCCGCCCTTCTTGAGCCGGACGATCTGGCTGGCGACATCCGCCCGCTTGGCCAGCAAGAGCGCGATCTGTTGGAACTGCTGCTTTTCGGTGGGAGAGCCGGCCACCAGGGCAATGGCCACGTCCACATGTTCGCCCAATTCAGCAAACTTGTTCTGGTATGAACCGTGGTCGCGTTGATCGGCCGTGAGCAGGTAGCGGCTGAGTTCGCCTTCAGCGGCGTTCAGGGTCGGCTGGAGGGCATCGAGTTCGGTGATGAGAGCGTGGGTATGATTGACCCAGTCGCTGGTGGCGACGGAGCGGCTGAGATTGTTCAATGAGACAACGACGACGAGCACCAGCACCGCCAGGATCAGGCCAAAGCAGGCCAGGACGCGGCGCATGGTCGGGTCGGCGGCAACGGGAGGCGGGGGCGGCTCAGTCGACATTGAAGGGGGTGGATTTGCCTGGGGCGGGGGAGGGGTTGGCCACAGCCTCGCCGGTTTTCGAGATGGTGGCGATCATGAGTTTTCGTCGAGTCTCATAGGAATAGCTGAACTCCGAGGCGGTCGTCCAGGAGGCCTCAAGGGAATCGGCCACCTTGGCGGCGATATCACGGATTTCCGGGCCGGAGCGGGTCAGGGTAAAGAAGACGGAGCGGTTGTTGTAGTCGAGGTAGGCGCGGTTTTCCGTGACGTAGCAGACCGCATGGGCGACGCGCCCGGTGAGGCGGATGTGGATGAGCCGGGTGTCGAGACCGTGCTTTTTCAGCACGAAATCGGCGAGCACGGCGTAGTCATCGCAATCCCCTCTTTCCCGGGCCAGGAAAATATTGCCGGGCTGGATCGCGTCGTTGAACTCGTAGGCGAAATCCCCGAAGTAACCGGCAAATTTTTTGGCGCTGAGCTTGGGGTTGTCGACCAGTTCGGAAAGGGTCACGGCATCGAGGTCCACCGGCGCGGCCAAGCCGCTGGCGAGCAGACAAAGCCAGACGGCGAGCCTTCTGGGCCACGTGGGAAGGTATGACGCAATGGGCACTTTGGGGCCGGGGCGTGCGAGGGCACTTCGCGGACTCTTTGTCCGGGTTGGCCTAGGCGATCGACGCAGATGGCGGGTGGTTAAGGGGTGCGTGGTGTAGGCGGCTGATCGGCGGAGCCAAACCGTTAAACATTGAATCTGCAAGCCCGGGTCGAAATCCTCCCGGCCTTCCCCCCGGTCGCCACTCCCATGTCTTCGCACCGTATCGAGTCATCCTTGGGCGACCGTCTCAGCCGGCTGGCGCCGTTCGGCGTCGGCCACACCAAACCGAAACATTTTCGGGATATGCTGAAGGTCGGCTGGGAGAACCGGGATAACCTCGGTTACGCCTGGAAGATTCTCAGCCGGGGAGTGTGCGACGGCTGCGCCCTCGGCGTGGCGGGCTTCCATGACTGGACGATCGACGGCGTCCACTTGTGCATGACGCGCCTGAATCTCCTCCGGCTCAATACCATGCCGGCGATGGATGCGGCGCAACTGGCCGACGTGCGCGCGCTGGCCGGGCGGGACAACCGCCAGTTGCGTGAACTCGGACGGCTCGCCTACCCGATGCGGCGGCGGCGGGGCGAACCGGGATTTACCCGCATCTCATGGGACGAGGCTCTCGCCACGATCGGCCGCCGGCTGCGCACCACCGACGTGCATCGCATGGCATTCTTTGTCACCGCGCGCGGCGTGACCAACGAAATTTATTATACGGCGCAGAAGGTCGCGCGTTTCCTCGGGACCAACAACGTGGACAACGCCGCGCGCCTTTGTCACTCGCCCTCGACCGCGGCGATGAAGCAGATGCTCGGACTCGCCGCCTCGACCTGCAGCTACACGGATTGGATGGGTTCGGATCTCGTCGTCTTTTTTGGTTCCAATCCCGCCAACGACCAGCCCGTCTCGACCAAATACCTGCACATCGCCAAGGAGCAGGGCACCAAGGTCGTGCTCGTGAACCCCTACCTTGAGCCCGGCATGAAGCGCTACTGGGTCCCTTCGACGGCGAGCAGCGCGCTGTTCGGCTCCGACCTCGCCGACTACTGGTTCCCGGTCGGGCAGGGGGGCGACATTCCGTTTCTTTACGGCGTGCTCAAGCACCTGATCGCCACCGGGCGGATCGATCGGGCATTCGTTGATGCCCACACAACCGGCTGGGCTGAGGTGGAGGCGAAGGCGAAATCCCTCGACTGGACCGAGCTGGAAAAAGGCTGCGGCTTGCCGAAGGCGAGCCTCATCGAGTTCGCCGACCTGGTGGGCAACGCCCGCAGCGCCGTCTTCGTCTGGAGCATGGGCATCACCCAGCACGAATGTGGCGCCGACAATGTGCGCATGGTGCTGAACGTCGCTCTCGCCCGCGGCTTCCTCGGCCGCGACAAATGCGGCGTCATGCCGATTCGCGGCCACTCGTCGGTCCAGGGTGGCGCGGAGATGGGGGCCTACTCGACCGCATTTCCCGGCGGCAAGACGGTCAACGCCGCCAATGCCGCCACCCTGACGGAACAGTATGGCTTCCCGGTCCCGGACTGGACCGGTCTGACCACGACCGAGATGGTTGAGGCGGGACATCGCGGGGAACTGGACGTGTTCTACCAGATTGGGGGCAATTTTCTCCGCACGCTGCCCGATCCGGATCATGTGGCGCAGGCTTTGGGCCGGATTCCGTTCCGCGTCCACCAGGATATCATGCTGACCGACCAGATGCTGCTCGATCCGGCGGACGAAGTGATTCTGTTGCCGGCCAAGACGCGTTATGAGCAGGACGATGGCGGCACGGAGACCAACACCGAGCGCCGCATCATGTTCACCCCGGAGATCCCGCGTGAAGTCGGCGAAGCCCGCGCCGAGTGGAAAATACTTCTGCAGATCGCCGCGGCCACCTGGCCGGAGCGTGCGGCGCGGCTTGGTTGTCGTACCGGCCAGGAAATGCGCGAGGAGATCGCGCGCGTCGTGCCCTTCTACGACGGTGTCCAGCACTTCAAGAAGACCGGCGATGCCTTCCAGTATGGCGGACCGCACCTGTGCGTCGGCGGGGTCTGCCCGACCGAGGACGCCAAGGCGCATTTCGTGGCGGTGGACCTGCCGGATCGCACGCCCCGGCCCGAGGGCGTGTTCCACGTCAGCACGAGGCGGGGCAAACAATTCAACACCCTGATCTACGCCGACACCGACCCGCTGAACGGCGCTCCCCGCGATGCCGTGTTGATGAACGAGGAGGATGCCGCGCTGCGTCACCTGAAGCAGGGTGACCGCATCACGCTCGTGAATGATCGTGGCCGCTACGCTGGTCGGGTTTTTCTTGCGCCGCTGGCCGCCGGCAACCTGCAGATCCACTGGCCCGAGGGAAATCATCTGATCCGCCGCGGGATCGAGGACAAGGGCGGCGGCGTGCCGGATTACAACGCTCACGTGCGGATTGAGAAGGCCGTGGAGAAGATGACCCTGGTATGAATATTTCGCGGAATATGGTTGGCGCGGAAGCGCCGGTAGGGCTGGACCGCCGGGCCGGCCGCGAACGTCCTTACGGCGCGCCCAGCGGTCGCGCCCTACCTATTTTGTCCTATTCGGGAAATGAAAGCCCCTGCAAAAATTAAGTCCTCCCCCCACGCCACGCGCACGGTGCAGCGCCGGCGGACCGGAGTTGTGGCCGCCGCGGACGAGCGCGATGATCTCGCCGTCGAGGAGCCACTCGAGATCCGGGTGGAAGGCCGGCCGGTGGCGGTGACGATGCGCACCCCCGGTCACGATGACGAACTGGCGGCGGGGTTTCTCCTGACCGAGGGCGTGGTAGCGCGGCGGGCGGATATCATTTCCCTCGCGCCTGCCGTGGCGAAGAAGGGCGGTGGGGTGGAGGCGAACATCATTGATGTGCGGCTGGCCCGGCCGGAGGCGGTGGATTTCGCGCGACTCACGCGCCATGTGTTCACGGCCAGCAGTTGCGGGCTTTGCGGCAAGGCCACCATCGCCGCCGTGCAGGCAAAGAATCCGGCGCTCGGCCCGGAGGCCGGTCCGCGGGTGACAGCAAAGTGTCTGGCTGGAATGACCGCGACGCTCGCGGCGGCCCAGGCGACTTTCCAGCTTACCGGAGGCTTGCACGCGAGCGGACTTTTCACCGCAGAGGGAAAGTTGCTCGTGTCACGGGAGGACGTCGGCCGGCACAATGCGGTGGACAAGGTGTTGGGTCATCTGCTGCTGAACGGGCGAATGGATCCCTCCCAGCTGGTGTTGCTGGTCAGTGGACGCGTCGCCTTTGAAATCGTGCAGAAAGCGCTGGCGGCGCGGATAGCGTTCATCGCGGCCATCTCAGCCCCGACCAGTCTTGCGGTCGATTTCGCGCGGACCGGAGGGCAGACCCTGGTCGGATTTTTGCGCGACGGGCGGATGAACATCTACGCCGGGGCCGATCGGGTGGTGGAGTGATGGTGGTGTTTCGAGTAGCCGCGCCTGCCTTGATGTAGGAGCCTGCTTGCAGGCGATTCTGCATAGACCGTTGGCGTGCGTCGTGAAATCGCCTGCAAGCAGGCTCCTACAAAAGCACATCGGCGCGCGTCCCAGGCACGAAAGCCCGGGTAGTTAGCCCGCTAACAGTGTGTCACGCTGGCGGATGGGCGGTGGCACAGAAGGGGTGGATGAGACATTGCGGCTCGAAATGTCCCAATGGGAAGCTTGGTCGATTCGATCATTAAACAATTAAGTCGTTGGCGGTTCGAGGTTAGAGCTCCACCTGAAATTCGAGGCATGCGGCCAGCTAAGTTGCGCGCATGAGCAAGATTCTAGGCATCGATCTGGGCACCACGAATTCATGTATGGCCATCATGGAGGGCGGCGAACCAGTCGTCATTCCGAACGCCGAAGGCGCACGGACGACGCCGTCCATCGTGGCGTTCACCAAGACCGGCGAGCGCGTCGTCGGCCAAGCCGCCAAGCGCCAGGCCGTGACCAACCCCAAGAACACCATCTTCTCGGCGAAGCGCCTCATCGGCCGCAAATTCACCGAGGTCAGCGAAGAGGCCAAGAATCTTCCCTACAAGGTCACCGCCGGCAAGAACGGCGACGCCTACATCGAGGTCCAGGCCGGCGACAAGACCGAGACCTTCGCCCCGCAGCAGATCGCCGCTTTCGTGCTCGGCAAGCTGAAGACCGATGCCGAGGCCTATCTCGGCGAAAAGATCACCCAGGCCGTCATCACGGTCCCCGCTTATTTCAACGACGCCCAGCGTCAGGCCACCAAGGACGCCGGCAAGATCGCCGGGCTCGAGGTTCTTCGCATCATCAACGAGCCCACGGCCGCCTCGCTCGCCTACGGTCTCGACAAGAAAAAGGACGAGAAGATCGCGGTGTTCGATTTGGGCGGCGGCACCTTTGACGTGTCGATCCTCGAAATCGGCGACGGCGTGTTCGAGGTCAAGGCCACCAACGGCGACACTCACCTCGGCGGCGACAACTGGGATGACGCCCTCATCGGCTGGCTCGTGGACTCCTTCAAGAAGGAAAACGGCATCGACCTCCGCAAGGATCCGATGGCCCTGCAGCGACTCAAGGAAGAGGCCGAGAAGGGCAAGATCGCCCTCTCGTCTGCCACCACCTACGACATCAACCTGCCGTTCATCACGGCGGACGCCTCGGGCCCTAAGCACCTCAACATCCAGCTCACCCGGGCAAAGATGGAGCAGATCTGCGACAGTCTCTTCGAGCGCTGCATCCAGCCTTTCAAAAACTGTCTCAAGGACTCCGGCGTCTCCGCCGACAAGATCGACGAGCTCGTGCTCGTCGGCGGCATGACCCGCATGCCGAAAGTCGTCGACATCGCCAAGGGCCTGGGCGGCAAGGTCCCGCACCAGGGCGTGAATCCCGACGAGGTCGTCGCCATCGGCGCGGCCATCCAGGGCGGCGTGCTCAAGGGCGACGTGAAGGACGTGCTCCTGCTCGATGTCACCCCGCTCACCCTCGGCATCATGACGGCCGGTGACGTGTCCACGGCGATGATCCCGCGCAACACCACCATTCCGTCCAAGAAGGCGCAGACTTTCTCCACCTACAGCGACAACCAGCCTGGCGTTGAGATCGTGGTCCTCCAGGGCGAGCGCCCGATGGCCCGCGACAACAAAAACCTCGGCACGTTCAAGCTGGACGGCATCCCGCCGGCCCCGCGCGGCACGCCGCAGATCGAGGTCACCTTCGACATCGACGCCAACGGCATTTTGCATGTCTCGGCCAAGGATCTCGGCACCGGCAAGGAGCAGAAGATCACCATCCAAGGCTCGTCCGGCCTCTCCAAGGAAGAGGTCGAGAAGATGACCAAGGAGGCCGAACTCAATGCCGCCGAGGACGCCAAGCGCAAGGAGGCCGTCGAGACCCGCAACCAGCTCGACACGACCATCTACCAGCTCGAGAAGACCCTCAAAGACGCGGGCGACAAGCTCTCCGCCGCCGTGAAAACCAAATTCGAGTCCGCCCTCACCGAGGCGAAGAAGGAACTCGAGTCCAACGACCCGGCGAAGATGAAGGTCGCGCTCGAAAACCTCCAGAAGGTCGGAGCGGAGCTCTACCAGCAGGCCCAGGCCGCGCAGGCTGCCGCCGGTGCCCAGCCGGGCGCAGGCGAGCCGTCCGCCGCCGGCGGTGGCGACACGCCCGAGCCCAAGAAAGCCCAGAAGGTCGAGGGCAAGGTCGTCGACGCCGACGTCGAGATCGTCGAGGACGACAAGAAATAACCTTTCACGCGAGCCCGGCCCGGGTTACTAGGTCGGGTTCGCGTCTTTCCATCCCTCCATACTACTTCAACCCACAACCAATACCCATATGGCTAAAGTGAACATCAAACCCATCGGTGATCGCGTGCTCGTGCAGCACATCGAGGAAAAAGAACAGGTCCGCGGCGGAATTATCATTCCGGACAGCGCCAAGGAAAAGCCCCAAGAGGCGAAGGTCATCGCCCTCGGCACCGGCAAAAAGGATGAAAACGGCAAGGTCACGCCCTTCGAGGTGAAGGTCGGCGACAAGGTCCTCATCTCCAAATACGGCGGCACCGAGGTGAAGATCGACGACCAGAAATTCACCCTCGTCCGCGAGGACGACATCCTCGGCGTCATCGCCTGAGGTCCCCTCACTCAACTCTCAACCGAGCCGGCTCTATGCCGGCGAGTCCTGAGCGCAAGCGACGGACCCAGCTCAAAAACTAAAATACTACTACTATGGCAGCCAAACAACTCATCTTCGACGAGAACGCTCGTCAGAAAATCCTCCGCGGCGTCGAGGTCCTCTCCCGCGCCGTCAAGGTGACCCTCGGGCCCAAGGGCCGGAACGTCGTCATCGACAAGAAATTCGGTTCCCCCACCGTCACCAAGGACGGCGTCACCGTCGCCAAGGAAGTCGAGCTTCCCGATCCCTACGAGAACATGGGCGCGCAGATGGTGAAGGAAGTCGCTTCCAAGACCTCCGACAGCGCCGGTGACGGCACCACCACCGCCACCGTGCTTGCCGAAGGCATCTACCGCGAGGGCCTGAAGAACGTCACCGCCGGGGCCAACCCGATCTACCTCAAGCGCGGCATCGACAAGGCCGTGGAGGCCGCTGTCGCCGAGCTCGCCCGCGTTTCCAAGAAGGTCAATGACCGCGAGGAAATTCGCCAGGTTGCCACCGTCTCCGCCAACTGGGACGAGACCATCGGCAACATCATCGCCGATGCCATGGACAAGGTCGGCAAGGACGGCACCATCACCGTCGAAGAGGCCAAGTCCATCGAGACGACCCTGGAGGTCGTCGAGGGTATGCAGTTCGACAAGGGCTACCTGTCGCCGTACTTCGTCACCAACGCAGAGAGCCAGGAAGTCGTCCTCGAGGACGCCTACGTGCTCATCCACGAGAAGAAGATCGCCAACCTGCAGGAAATGCTTCCGCTGCTGCAGGTCGTCGCCAAGGGCGGCAAGCCGCTCCTGATCATCGCCGAGGAAGTCGAGGGTGAAGCCCTCGCCGCCCTCGTCGTGAACAAGATCCGCGGCACGCTCAATGTGTGCGCCGTCAAGGCCCCCGGCTTTGGCGACCGCCGCAAGGCCATGCTCGAGGACATCGCCGTCCTCACCGGTGGCAAGTGCATCACCGAGGACCTCGGCCTCAAGCTTGAGAACCTCACCCTCGCCGACCTCGGCAAGGCCAAGCGCATTGTCATCGACAAGGAGAACACGACCATCGTCGAGGGCTCGGGCAAGTCGTCCGACATCCAGGGCCGCGTCAAGCAGCTCCGCCGCCAGATCGACGAGACCACCAGCGACTATGATCGCGAGAAGCTCCAGGAGCGCCTCGCCAAGCTCGCGGGCGGCATCGCCGTCATCAACGTCGGCGCCTCCACCGAGGTCGAGATGAAGGAAAAGAAGGCCCGCGTCGAAGACGCCCTCCATGCGACCCGTGCGGCCGTGGAAGAGGGGATCGTCGCCGGCGGCGGCGTCGCCCTGCTCCGCACCATCAAGGCCATCGAGGCCCTCAAGCTCGAGGGTGACGAGGCCGCTGGCGCCCAGATCGTGCGTCGCGCGATCGAGCACCCGATCCGCATGCTGTGCAGCAATGCCGGCGTGGACGGTGGCGTGGTCGTCAAGGAAGTCCTCAGCTCCAAGGGCAACGTTGGCTACAACGTCGCCACGGACAAGTTCGAGGACCTCGTGAAAGCCGGCGTGGTGGACCCGACGAAGGTCACCCGCACCGCGCTGCAGAACGCGGCCTCGATCGCCGGCCTGCTCCTCACCACCGAGTGCATGATCACCGACCTCCCCGAGAAGTCCGCGGCTCCCGCGGGCGGCGGCGGCCACGGCGGCGGCATGGGTGGCATGGGCGGGATGGATTACTAAGTCCGAGCCTCACCTCTCCTCAAACTCTCAAGGCGCGCTCTCCGGAGCGCGCCTTTTTCTTTGGCCTGATCAGAGGGTCGTTGGGCCAGCGGGCACCTCCGGATACGTGTCTTGTCCCTGTTGCTGGCTCCGTGATCAGCGTGGAGTCTCGTAAAAACGAGTTGAGCTTTTACAGATGCAGAAATCAACCTGCAAAAGCTCAACTCGTTCGAAACGAATGTTGCCAATCAGAACCTTAGACGCTGTCGTTTGGTAGATTTACCAAACCTGTTATACATCAACTCAGTTGATCCTAATATACTGTTAGCCAAAGAAAACCATGCTACGAATCTCTGTCCTCATGCTGGCATTTGTTACTGCCGTTGCCGCTCACGCCGCCACAGCAAAGATGGCCGAGTTTAAGATCGCAGGCGGCCAGACCGTGAAGTGCGCTGTTACCGATGCCGGGCCGCTCCCCGCCGAAAGCGGTCCCTACAAAATGGTGGGCGCTGGATTTGCGCTGGGCCCTGATTCCAGCGGAAAGCACATGGCACTCATTTTCGCCTTCGATTTGACCGTCGATAAGAAAGGGAAGCCCACACATGTGCTGATCGAAGATGTCTCTGGGAGTTCTGCCGTCGCCATGGTCGATGACCCGAGCCCGAAAATTGAGAAGAAGAGCTGGAGCGGAAGTGCAAAGCCGACGACCATTTCCGAAACTTCCACTCCTTGGATTTTTGAGGACAAACCGACGATCATGATTTTCAAAGTCACGATCTCCGCCAAAGACACAAAGGATGTGGTTTTATATCAGCCGGCTTATTATCCAGCGCAGATGAAGGCCGCCGTCGCAGCGTTTGCGAAGAAAAATGGCTAACTCTGAGCGTTCTGCTGCGCCGTAGCGCGCAGCGGGACGCCGGTTGAACAAGCCCGGGTCGATGGCGTTGGGCTGAGTGAGTGCCGCTTATGCGCTTTGTGTTGGGCGCGCGGTGGTGGCGGGTGCCACGAGTCCGC
>JANYDW010000009.1 GCA_025363455.1 Oleiharenicola sp.
GGGCTCCCGCCCGACCGCGGTCGGGCGGGAGCCCGACCCTCCAATAATCTTCCAACCCACCCTCGCCGACGTCCGCGAATACATCGGGCGCCTCTATCGCGAAACGCAGGGGCCTGGGATTCCCGAAGCCGCACACGTCGCCAAGATGAAAAAATACCTGAACTTCGTCGGCCAGAGCGTGGACGCCGAGGGCAGGTTCCTCCACGACATGCGCCGGGCCATGACCGAGGCAGAGCTCTTCGCCGCGTGCGACCACCACCTGCTGGCCGAACCTACAAAACTTTTCGCGACGGAACCCTACCCCGGCATCATCGCCCGCCCGAACTGCGAGACTCCGCTCGAGAGCTGCTCGCTGGATACCGTTACTGCCTAACGGTGAGTCGTTGGTAGGTAGGAATTGGTGTTTGGGACGAGCCACCTCTCGGACTGCGCCGTTTGCCATACCCCGATTCCGTCATCCTGAACGCAGCGAAGGGTCCAAGCGGAGGTGTTGCTGATGCCACGTCTTTGGATTCTTCGCTTCGCTCAGAATGACGGCAGTAAAGACCCTCGGGGCAAGCGCCGAGGCATTGCTCAGACCCACCAGACCGCTGTTTCTGGCCGTTTTTTGTAGGAGCCTGCTTGCTAGGCGATGCCGAACGCCCGCCACCGGACCGACCGCAGAATCGCCTGCAAGCAGGCTCCTACCTCCCGACCAAGCCGACGCACCTGTCGGCCATAGGCGTGGCGATGGCCGAAGCTTCGGGATATTGGACCCACAGCGAATGAAGTATTGATCAATGCGTGGGGTGCTCCGCGCCTCGCACTAACTCCAAATTATCAAATACAAACTACCAACTACTCCGCGGCGCCCCATGCCGCTGCTCACTCAATCCCCAGCACCTTGCGGCCGTGGTCGGAGATCATCTGGGGCGTCCATTGCGGGTCCCAGACGATGTGGACCTTGGCCGACTCGACCGTCGGCAAAGCCGCAATTTTTTGCCGGGCGTCCTCGGCGATGACCGGACCCATGCCGCAGCCGGGCGCGGTGAGCGTCATCTTTACCTCGACGATGTGACCACCCGCCGGGCTTTGTTCCAACGCGAGGTCATAGACGAGCCCGAGGTCCACGATGTTGACCGGGATTTCGGGATCAAAACAGGTCTTGAGCGCATCCCAAACCGCTTCCTCTGAGAAAGCGGTTTGCCCCGAGTCCGTCGAGGGGCTGACGGCCGCGGCTGGCGCGTAACCTGCAATCAGCCGGGCATCCTCCTTCGCGATGCGGAACAGCCCGTGGTCAGTCCGCACCGTCACATTGCCCCCGAGCGTCTGCGTGATGAATACCTTGGCGCCACCCGGCAGCAGCACCTTGTCCCCGGCGGGGATGGCGGTGGCGGGGCAGTCCGAGGCAAGCGCGAAATCCTGATTCATGCCGCCCACCTAACGCAGGCTCAGGTCAAAAGGCAACCGGGCATACAAGCCGCTGGGATCGTTGAACCGGCCCAACGCTTTTAGCTCCGCTGTGGCCTGATTCAGGAGGAGACCGACTGGGCCGCCGAAGGACTGTTCGCGTTTGCGCGGATCCAGCGCTTCGGCGAACTGCTCGGCAAATTGCTTGGATTTCGGATACTCGGTGACCTTGCACTTGTCCCCCAGCCTGGCCTTGTTGGCGGCGAATTTGACGGCGGCATCCAGGCCGCCGAGTTCGTCCACCAGCCCGAGCTTGAGCGCTTCGCTGCCGGACCAAACGCGGCCCTGCGCGATCTCCTCCACCACCGCGCGGTCGAGCTTGCGGCCCTTGGTCACCTTGGTGAGGAACTGGTCGTAGACCCAGTCCACGGAGTCCTGGAAGATGGCCAGTTCATCGGGCGTCTTGGGGCGGGTTACGGTGGCGGCGGCGGCGAATTTGCCGGTTTTCACCGTGTCAAAGGTCAGGCCGAGCTTGTCGTTCATCAGGCCCTGGAAGTTCATGAACATCCCGAACACGCCGATGGATCCGGTGATCGTCGTCGGCTCGGCGAAGATGCGGTCGCTCTGCGCCGAGATCCAGTAGCCGCCCGAGGCGGCCAGCGAACCCATCGAGACCACCAAAGTCTTGTCCTTGCGCAATTGCGTCAGCTCGCGGGCGATCGCCTCGGAGGCCGACACGCTGCCGCCGGGGCTGTTCACGCGCAGCACCACCGCCTTGATGTCATCATCCTCCCGGATCTCGCGCAGCAGGCGGGCAGTCCTCTCGCCGAAGACATAACCTTCCTCATGGCCATTGCCATCGACGATCTCACCCTCGGCGTAAACTATAGCCACCCGGCCCTTGCCACCCGGGCTGACCACGATCTTGTCCTGGCCGGTCCGCCGCGCGACGAGCCCGTTGCCGCCGACCATTTTGGCGTATTCCTTGAGCGCGATCTGCTTGAATGGCTTGTCGCTCCCTTTGCGACCGGTCTCCCGCTTCAATTCGGCCAGCACTTCATCAAGGTAGGCCACGCGGTCCACCAGCTTGGCCTGAAGGGCGGCATCCGCCCGGATGAGGCCCTTGGCGTCCACGATTTTCTGGAAAGCGCCGGCGGGGAGCTTCCGCGCCCCCTCGATGGTGAGGGTCAGTTCCCGCCAGACATCGTCAATCAGCTTCTGGATCTGCTCGCGGTTCTCGGGGCTCATGTCCTTGCGGGTGTAGGGCTCGACCGCGCTTTTGTATTTTCCGACGCGGGTCACCTGGACGCCGATGCCAAACTTTTCAAAGGCTCCAGCGAAAAACATCGGCTGCGAAGCCAGCCCGGGCAGGAGCAGCACGCCGTAGGGATCAAGCGTCAGCTCGCTGGCCGCGGAGGCGAGGTAGAAATCACGCGTGCTCCCATAGCGAAGGTACGCCTTGACCGGTTTGCCGGACGCACGGAAAGCCTCGATGGCCTGGCGGACTTCCTTGAGCGTGGCATAACCCGAGCCGTAAGCCAGGGATTGGATCGAGCCAGTGAGGTATAGACCTTTGATGGATTTGTCGGCCGCCGCGGCCTCGAGGGCGCGGGTGACCTGGCGCAGTTGCAAAATGTGACGGCCCTCCCCCCCCAGCGCTTCGAGGAAATCCGCCATGCCCTCATTCTGGGCCGGGGTGTCGACGATGCTGCCCGACACGTCGAAGACCAGGTAGGATCCGTCCTGGACCGTGGTGGGCTCTTTCTGGCTCATGGCGGCGACCGCGCCAATGAATAACAGGCAAACGACAATGCCTCCCACCATAAAGACAATCAGCGCGGTGAGCGTGGCAAAAAACGAAGTGAAGAAGTTCTTCATGCTCTGAAGCTAGGCCCCTCCACCGGCCCGGCCAGCGAAAAACGACTCACGGCCGGTCATAGGGACGGACGGAGCCTCCGCACGATGAGCGGCTGGGGCTACACACCCCGTCGCTCCGCGCCACCCCTCTCAAGAGGGGACCTAAACCAACGCCAACGAGGTTCCCCTCTAGCAAGAGGGGTGCCCGTCAGGGCGGGGTGTGTGCTCGGCGGGCCAATCTGGCGGAATGCTCGCTGTCAGCCAGATGGGCGGAACCTCAGTGGAGTGGAACGTGGCCAGGTTACTTTGCGGCTAAATTTCCGGTGCATTTAACTCGGCTAGACATTTCCCTGTGCCGATATAGCCTTTCCCGCAACCGCCTTCCCCATGAGTGAGAAACAAGAACTGCTGACCACGAACCGCAAGGCCCTCACCATCAACCTGGCCGGCACCCATTACGGCACGATCGCCGAAATCGGCGCAGGGCAGGAGGTCGCCCGCGTATTTTTTCAAGCCGGCAGCGCGTCCGGCTCCATCGCCAAGACCATGTCCGCCTACGACATGACCTTCAGCGATGCCATATACGGCAAGGCCCCACGCTATGTGTCCCGCGAGCGCCTGACCACGATGCTCGGGCACGAATACAACCTGCTCAAGGAACGCCTCCAGGAGAAACGCGGCGAGCGCACCTGCTTCTTCGTCTACGCGGACACCGTCGCCACCGCCAACGCCAAGAGCGGCGCCAGCGGCCATGGCTGGCTCGGCATCCGCTTCCAAACCAAGCCGCAGGAGGAGCCGAGCGACATTCTCATCCACGTCCGCACCCTCGACAAAAAGAACGTCCTGCAGCAGGAGGCCCTCGGCATCGTGGGCACCAACCTCATCTACGGCGCGCTCTACTATCGCGAGGCCCCCGAGAAATTCATCCAGTCCCTCGCCGACAACCTCGGCACCGACCGCGTCGAGGTCGACATGCTGAAGTTTAGCGGCCCGACCTTCGCCCACATCGACAACCGCATCCTGTCACTTCACCTCGTCAAATACGGACTGACCAACGCCGTCATGTTCGCCCCCACCGGCGACGTCCTCCAGCCCTCCGAGGTCCTCTACAACCGCCCCGTCCTCGTCGAGCGCGGCAGCTTCCGTCCCATCACCCACGTTAACGTCGACATGCTCAACTGCGCCACGGCCCAATTCCTCCAGGAGCCGATGGTCAAGGGCAAGGACGTCGTCGTGATCCTCGAGATCACAATGAACAACCTGCTCGCCGACGGCGCGCTGGACGAGCAGGACTTCCTCTCGCGCGTGGACATGCTGGGGCACATCGGCTTCACCGTCCTCATCTCCAACTATTCGGAGTTCTATCGGCTGGTCTCCTATTTCCGTCGCTACACGAAGGAGATGATCGGCGTCGCCATGGGCATCAACACCCTCCTCGAGGTCTTCAACGAGAAATACTACGAAAATCTCGAGGGCGGCATCCTCGAGTCCATGGGCCGCATGTTTCGCCATGCGGTGAAGCTCTACGTCTACCCCATGCAGCAGATGGCCTACGATAACTACCAGAAGACCGGCCAGCCCGCCGCCGGCCACAGTCAGCCCGCCCACGCCTTCGCCGCCAAGGTCCTCATCACGGCGCGCAACGTCAACGTCACCGACCACCTGCGCAACCTCTACGCCCACCTGCTCGAGAACCACTACATCGACTGCATCAGTGGCTTCAACGAGGACTATCTCGCCATTTTCTCCCGCGATGTGCTCCAGCGCATCAAGAACAACGACCCGACATGGGAACGGCTCGTCCCCGCCAAGGTGGCCGAGGTGATCAAAACCCGCGGCCTGCTCGGCTACGGCAAGCCGCCGAAGCCCGCCACGGCCCCAGTAACGGCTTAGGCCTGAGCGGAGGCGGAACTAAATGCGCCTGATCGCAATCCTGAGCCTCGTGCTTTTTGCCGCCGACGTGCCTGAGTTGCACGCGGGCACCGAACTGACCTTCTGGCATTCTTACGTTCAGGCCCCGACCGGCGTACTGCATTACAGCTTCAACCTCGGCAGCTACAAGCGGGGCCTGTTCTTCGGCCCCTGCGCGTGGTCGACACGCTCACAGAGATGGTCTTTCTCGTTCGATCTTGCTGGCGACGCCGTCACCTACACTCCCGAGAGGGTGACTCTTAGAAGCGATGAATTTCGCACATATATGGTTACGGATGGCACCGTGACCATTGATCCCAAGCACGAGAAAGCCGTCATCGCGTTGCAGGTTGATGAAGCCGGCGTGTCCACCGCGTTTGTGGGCAACGGCACCTATCGCATTCACGCGCTCAAATAAACCGTCGGGTCGACTGCCTGCCACAAGGGCTCGCGCAGTCGGAATTTTGCTCCATAGCCTGACGCAGGTTTCCCCCATCTCGACGTTTGACGCGGCACGGCTGTATGGCACCATGCAAGTCGCTTTCCCCACCCCATGCCTACCTATACCCTGAAAATTAACGGGCAGGCCCGCACGATAAACGTGCCGGCGGACACTCCCCTCCTCTGGGCCCTGCGCGACCACCTCGACCTCGTCGGCACCAAATATGGCTGCGGCATGGGCCTCTGCGGCGCCTGCACCGTCCACCTCAACGGCGCGGCCGTCCGCTCCTGCCAGACCCCCGTCTCTGCCGTCGGCAACACGCCCGTGACCACCATTGAGGGCCTTGACCCCGCCGGCCAACACCCGCTGCAAAAGGCCTGGTGCGACCACGACGTCGCCCAATGCGGCTATTGCCAGGCCGGCCAGATCATGACCGCCGCCGCTTTCCTGAAGCAGAATCCGTCCCCTTCCGACCCGCAGATCGATGATGCCATGGCGGGCAACCTCTGCCGCTGCGGCACCTATATCCGCATCCGTGCTGCGATCAAGGATGCAGCAGCCGGACATACTTCTCAAAAGCTGTCATTGCGAGGAGACCGGCTTCAGCCGGGCGACGCGGCAATCCATCTGGATCGCCACGGCGGGCAGTGCCCGCCTCGCGATGCCAAAGCAGGGTTTGCGAGTGGCCAACCTGCGATACCGGAGGGAGCCGCATGAAAACCAAACGCACTCCAGACGGCGGTCATAGATCGCCGCTACAGGATCTTTCCCGTCGCGAGTTCCTCCGCGTCTCCACCCTCGCCGGCGGCGGGTTCGTCATCGGCTACGCCCTGCCCGGCACCGCCTTCGCGCAGGCCGGCAACGCCCTCGACAACACGGCCAGGCAATTCACGCCGAATCCCTTCATCAAGATCACGCCGGAGAACATCATCACCATCCTCGCCAAGAACCCCGAGACCGGCCAGGGCGTGAAAACCTCCCTGCCCATGATCGTGGCCGAGGAGCTGGATGCCGACTTCTCCACCATTGTGATCGAACAGGCCGGACTGCGCGGAGACGTGGGTGCCCAGTTCGCTGGCGGCAGCCGTTCCACCCCGGACAATTACATGCGCCTCCGTCAAGCCGGCGCCACTGCCCGCGTCATGCTGATCGAGGCGGCCGCCCAGACTTGGGGCGTCCCTGCGGCCGAGCTCACCACTGACAAGGGCAAGGTCATCCATGCCCCGACCGGCCGTTCCCTGACCTACGGCCAGCTCGCGACCAAGGCCGCCACGCTGCCGATTCCCGACGAGAAAACCGTCCGCCTGAAGAAGGAAGGCGAGTTTCGCGTCATGGGCTCGCGCGTGGGCGGCGTGGACAATCCCGCCATCGTCACCGGCCAGCGGCTCTTCGGCATCGACCAAAAATTCCCCGGCATGGTCTACGCCGCCTACGAGAAATGCCCGGTCTATGGGGGCAAGGTCGTCAGCGCCAATACCGAGCGCATCAAGAAACTGCCGGGTGTGCTGGACTGCTTCGTCCTCGAAGGCACGGACAACGTCACCGGCCTGGCCCCGGGCGTGGCCATCATCGGCACCTCCACTTGGGCGACCTTTTCCGCCAAGAAACAGTTGCAGATCGAGTGGGACGAAAGCGCCGGCGCGGGCCATAGCTCCGAGGGTTACGCCGCCAAGGCCGCCGAGCTGGCCAAGGCCGGCGGTGCCAATGTCCGCAACGACGGGGACACGGCCGCGGCTTTCGCTTCCGCCGCCAAGGTGGTCGAGAGCGCCTATTCCTACCCGTTCCTCAACCACGCTACCCTCGAGCCCCAGGGCTGCACGGCCTGGGTGAAGGACGGCGGCATCGAGATGTGGACCACTTCGCAGACCCCCGGTTCGGGCCAGGATCTGGTCTCCAAGACGGTCAACCTCCCCAAGGAGAAGGTGCGGATCAACTTTGTCCGCGGCGGTGGCGGCTTCGGCCGACGGCTGGCCAACGACTACATGGCCGAGGTGGCGGCAATCGCGATGCGCACCAACGGTGCACCGGTCAAGCTCACCTGGACGCGCGAGGACGACATGCGCCATGATGTCTACCATCGCCCGGGCGGCTATCATTTCCTCAAGGGTGCAGTGGATGCGCAGGGCAAAATCAGCGCGTGGCATGATCACTTCGTCACCTTCGGCTTCAAGAACACCGAGAAGCCCGCCTCCGGCGCCGATCTCAGCAAGGATGAGCTGCCCGCGCGTTTCCTGCCCAACTTCCGGCTCGACCAAACCATCATCTCCACGATGGTGCCGAGCGGTCCGATGCGCGCACCACGCAGCAATGCCCTGGCCTTTGTCTTCCAGAGTTTCATTGACGAGCTGGCCCATGCGGCCGGCCGCGACCCGGTCGCACTCCGGCTGGAACTGCTGGGCGAAGACCGCATTGTCCCGTCCAGCCCGGGCCAGCAGGGTCCGCCCTACAATACGGGCCGCATGAAAGGCGTGATAAAACTCGCGGCGGAGAAGTCCGGCTGGGGTTCACCCCTGCCCAAGGGCGAAGGCCGCGGCATCGCGTTTCACTTCAGTCACTCCGGGTACATCGCCATGGTGGCGCACGTGGTGGTCTCCAAGGACGGCAACTTGCGCGTGCCACAGGTCACGGCCGCCTGCGACGTCGGCCCCATCATCAACCTCAGTGGCGCGGAAAACCAGGTCGAGGGCTCGGTCGTCGATGGCCTCGGCACGATCTGGCTCCAGGAAATGACTTACGAGGAGGGCCGGGCGGTGCAGAGCAATTTTCACGACTTCCCGCTGCTGCGGATCAATGCCGCGCCGGAACGCATCGCGGTTCACTTCCTGCAGAGTGCCAATCCACCGACCGGCCTCGGTGAACCGCCCTATCCCGTGGTGCCGCCCGCCATCTGCAATGCGATCTTCGCTGCGACCGGCAAGCGCATCCGGCAGTGGCCGATCAACAAGTCGGACCTGAGCTGGGCTTGAAGCAACCGACGGCGGATGGCGGACGACTGATGACGGACCGCTGACGGCTGATTGCCGACGTCTGTCATCCGACATCTGTCATCTGCCGTCTGATGTCTGATGTCTGATGTCTGATGTCTGCCAGCTGCCCTACAGATCACGCAAGGCCTTCAGCTTGCGCATGTCGATCACAAGGTCGTAGGCGCCGCCCACTGGCGGCGTACGACCGGACGCCAACGTGTAACTTGATCCTTTGGGCATCTTGGCGGGAAAGCGCAGACGCACCGCCGCCTTGAACATTTCCTGCGCAGTGGCATCGTTCACGCTGGAAACGCAACCGAACTCATCACCATAGATCCGATCGGTGCTGCGGTCATCCACCGAGGGAGTGATCACAAAAACCCGCAGGCCATTGGTGAAATCAGCCCGTAACGCGGAGCCCTTCATGATGTCCCATTCGTCGGACTGCGGGGTAGCCACCAGGCCGAAACTGTTGCGGTTCGCCGTGAAGGCGATGCCCAGAAAAACGAGAGCGATCACGGGATAGTAATACCGGGGTTTGAACTTCCTGGTCGCGAGCAGGCCGTGGAAGGCATAGACCACGAGCACCAAGACCAAACCCGCCAGGGGAAACAGGGTCCGGTAGCCGGCGGAACGCTCGGCGGCGACCAGGCTGATGGCATGCATCACAAACGGCATACCGAAAAGGCAAACCTGCCAACGCCGGCGGACCCCCGGATCGGTCAGCTTGAGGCTCTGGCGGTACGCGAACCCTAACAGGATCACGACCGCGAGGATGGAGCACCCGTAGATGATCCAACCGTGGAAATAATCATCGGCGAGGGCGTAGAGCGCCAAAGCATTAGGCAGCGGGTGGGAGAAAAACCAGAGGAGCTTGGTCAAGGGGTTCGTCTCAAACCGCATGCGGGTGGAGGGCTCGAACACGCCGTTGCTGAAGAGCGATTGGACCAGCAGATAACCGAGCGCGAGGCCGGTCACCAGCGTGGCGACGTGGATTGCAGCCCACTTGATGTCGCCGAGCGGCTCGCGGCCGGTGCGCACCAGATACACCGCGGTCAATGGCACGAGGGCGAAAAGGACATTGGACTGATAGATCAGCCCCGCCGCAGTGTAGATCATACACCCGCCGGCCAGGGCGACGAGCCGCTTCAGTCCACCCCGTTCGATCTCGGTCTCGATCGCGGAGAATCCCGCCATGGCCAGCAAGAGCGTCAGTGCCTGCGGCCAGCAGGCGGCCGATCCAACCACAAACTGCGCCGAGGGCAGCAAAGCAACGCCCAAGCCAATCGCCCCCGCGTTCACCTCATTCCAACCTGATTGAAAGAGCTGTCGCCATAGCACGACCGCTAGGACGGTCAGGAGCAACACACTGGTCAGCCGCATCCACGGCAACTGGTCCACATGCCCTGCGGTCGCATAGGTGCTTTCCAGCAACGCGCCGTAAAGCGGTCGCCCTTGCGAGGAGGTATACTTCACCAGTTTACCGGCATCTTCATGAGCCTCGCGCAAAAAACGGTAGTCATCACGCAGCCCGTAATCGCAAAATATTGTCTGCCAGTAGACCATGATCGGCAGAAACAGCAGGACGTAGAGGCAGATACGGGTGCGCATTAGAGGAGGGACATTTCCTGTTGGTCCATCTGTGGCTTAATACCGAGGAAACGTCCATATCGTTCCACCCAATCTTCTATTTTTTCCAGATAATAAACGGGATCGTAAGGCGCTTGCACCGCATCGAACGCCGCAAGTGGACGCGCCCGCTGCCAGTCGGAAGTCTGGCCCTTGACCTTGGCGACGATGTAGTAGCTGACGCGCTCGCCCATGCGCGGCCGGGGCGCCATCAGCAGCGCCACCTCGGCGGCGGCGCGCCGCGGTTTGCCGCCGCCAGCCACCCACTGCTCGTAGGCCTCAGGATTCTGGCCCAGTGTCTCCGCCTTGGCCAGGTCGGTCACCGGCAGCGTGCGCGCTGTGATCGCCTCCCGCAGCCGCGCCAGCTCAGCGGCCGGTGAATGAAGCGACACACCGAGAAGATGCGCGATCATCTGGTCGCCCAGTCGTTTGAGGAACGGCTCGATCCCACGCGAACGCAGCGCCGAACCGCGCAGTGTCACCTCGCCGTTCGCGGCGAGGGCGTAGTTCTTGGCCTTGTAGCAAAACATCGCGTCGTAGCTGCCGTCGTATTCCAGCTCAATGCCCGCCGGCAGCGTGTGGCTGACCAGGGCCAGCAGTTCCTCGGGCCGGGCAAAATATTTCTCCGCGGACAAGTAGATGCCATCGGTGTCGGCTTCGAGGATGATGCAGCCGAGTTTCTCGAACTCGCCGATCAGGCCCTGGAGCAGCTCGCGGCCGCGCCGTGTGACCTCGGCGGCGAGTTCGCCGTCGCCGAACCGCGCGGCGGAAAATCCGAGGTAGCCATAGAAGGAATTGATGAGGATCTTGAAGGTCGCCTGCCGGGCCTGCGCTTCGTCGCGCTCCGCCGCGGTGGGGGCGCCCTTGGCGAGTTGCTTGTACTTGAGACGGTATTCGCGCAGATGCCGCAGCATCGGGATGAATACGCCCAGCGTGTCGCTGCGGGGATTGCGCCCGATCGACAGGAGCAGGCTCGGGTAAAGCGAGGCCACGTCGAAGTGCAACACGTGCTTGAACACCCCCTCCTGGAAGCTCCGCGTGAATCCACCCTCGAAAGCTGCGATCTCCACCGGGGCCGGGCAGGCGGCGCGCGCGTGGTAATATTCCTCGAGGAACAGCAGATCGATCTTGCCCGCCGTGCCGCGCAATGCCGCCTCCTGCAGCAGCAGCGGAAACGCCCGCGCTTGTTCAAAATAGGTCGGCAGCAGCACCTGCGCCAGACCCTTGGTCTCGCGCAGGTCGTCGGCCAGGTAGGCAAGGAACTGCTCCCGGTTTTCCCGAAAGGCGACCTGGATGTTCGCCCCGGCGATGTAGGTGCGGCCCTCGCCCGACTCGGGCGTGATGCCGAAGTAGACCGCCGCGTCCTTCAGACCGTAGGCGGTCATCTCGCGCGCCGTGAGATCGTATTGCTGCACCAGCAGGTAAGTGTCCACCACCGCCCGGCCGGGCATATCACAGCGCGGAAAGTCGATCCAGCGCTCGGCGATCCTCAGCTTGCTGTTGCGGAACTCCGCGTTGAGGCCGAACCGACCCCACGCGCAGGGCACCTTGTGCCGTTTCGAGCGCTGCCGCAGGTAATCGAGGTCGAACTTGAACAGGTTGTGCCCCTCGACGACATCAGGATCGAGTTCGCGCAGAAGATCGTTGAACGCGAGCAGCAGGCGTTTCTCGCCTGCATCGGTCTCTTCGCCGAGGGTCAGGAGTTCGCGACGGTCGCCGCACTGCAAGCCGATGGCCAGGACGCGATCGCCAGCGTTTCTCGCGTCGCTGAATGCGCCGGTCTCCGTCGCGCCGGTCTCGATGTCCAGCTGACAGCGGCGCAACATCGCAAAAGGCAGGTCAGCGTAAAGGCGGGCACGTCGCTGCAGGAGCCACTGGCTCTCGTAGGGCTTGAGGACATCGATGGCCGCGCCATCGCGCACGCTCTTGAAGAAGACTTCAAATGCCTCCAGCGACGGCACGTGCGCCAGCCATCGGAAAGTCCCCTCGCCTTTCAATTCCTGATACTCGACCCCTTCGTAAGCAACCTGGGTCCCCAGCCAGGCAAAGGGCCGAAATTCCTCCGCCTCCTCGCGCCGGCCGCCGTCCAGCGTGGCATAGCACGCGTGCGCCTTGCCGTGGTCGTCGACCCAAAGTCCGCACAGTGTGTCGATGCCTGATGCTGTCATTCGGGAGGAAGCGAAGGATCCGGAATGGCAAAGGTCAACGGTCAGCGTAACTTTTGTAGGGCGGGATCGCTGATCCCGCCGGGTGGTCGCCGATTTCCACATCGGCGACATGGCGTCGGCATTGAAACCGACGCCCACCTTTCCAGAAGGCGGGATCAGCGATCCCGCCCTACAACCAACCTTAGAACGGCCGGAACAGGACCATCACAATCGCCACCAGAATCAGGCTTAGAGAAATGAAGCTAAGGAGGCCCCGCAGGTGTGCCTTGCGATAAACCACGCCGGCCAGCGAACCGAGGCCGAGCCAACAGACGAATTTCACGATTACCCAGCCGCTGGAAAAAGGAATCTTCTCCATCGCCAACATGCCAAATCCGGTGACCAGCATCAGGAGAGAGGCGATGCCCGTAACTATCAGGGTGCGCGTGCGGTTCGCCGCATCGGGATTGGCGAAAGCCATGAACGTGTGCGCGGTCTGCACGATCAGGGCGAAGAGGTGCAGCAGTTTATAGAAAAGCAATTTGTCCATGGTGGGGGCGGTTGAAAAGAGTGACACCCCGCATATGCCGTGCACCTAAAGGCTCATGTCCTTTTTATGTTAAAGGTGGGCGCCGCCCGCCGCATTTCAGCCTTCCGGTTTACGGCCTGGCATCCACACGGCTGATGGCAGCTCCCAAATGATTACAAAGGAAAAGAGCGTGTAATAAGGCACCTCGAACACTGCAGGGTGTCGGCGAGGACCCTACCCGGCTTGGACCCGCCGTCAAATGCGAATCGGATGGATTCCCCCGGTGGAGGGCCCGCGTCCCGGCGGGCCGTTGACCGATCCACCCAACCGGCTCGCAGGGACGCGAGCCCTCCCTTTTCGCATCCCCTCACTCGCTCACCGCGGGGTTCAGGTGCTCCAAGATGATTTTCTGGACCTGGTCGAGGAAGGTGTAGGCGGCAAAGGGCAACCGCAGTTCGTCCGGGATCTCCGCCACCGGCGCATCCTCGTCCTCGATGATCTCGGACGGCACTTCCTGCAGCCACCGTGCCAGGATGCGGATGCGCACGGCCGCGCACCCGCGCAACAACGACTCGCAGTTGTTCGAATCGATCGAGATCGACCCTTCGGTGAAGAAATCCGAGTCGAACAGGCCCAGCAGTTCCCGCACGTCGCTGTTCTGCGCCGCCATCAGTTCCTGGGTCCAGGTCTCCGTGAAATCAGCGTCCTCCTCGGGAAACGTCGCGGCGATGGCGAGCGTGTCGCGCAGGTCATCCGCCGCCTGTTTGATGACGTCGAGCAGCGGGGCCACCGCGCTGATGTTCAGCTTGATTTCAACCTGCTTCATGGCCGGCAAGCTGGTTTGTCATTGCGAGGGGTTCGCGCAGCGAACGACGAAGCAATCCAGTCAGATGGATCGCCACGCGCGGCTGCGCCGTGCTCGCGATGACAGAATAGTCTGGGTCGCTAACCTTCATCGGGCTGGATGATCGCCGTGAGATGCCACTGCTGCAGGGCGAACATGTGCGCCTCGGCCTGCTCGCGGGTGCCGGTCCACACGATCGAACGTCCGCTTTCGTGCACTTCCAGCATATGCCGGCGGGCCCGCTCCTCCTCGAACCCCAGCACCCGGCGCAGCACCATGACGACATAAGACATGCGGTTGACCGGATCATTGAGCACCACCACCCGCCAAAGTTCCGACTGCTGAGGCTGCGACGCCGTGACGGACGCCGGATTCTGGCGGGGCTTGGACTGGGAATCGGTCATGCTTTGCTGGCGGCGCTGCGAACTGACTCGGCGACGAGCTTCTCCGCGTCGCCAATGGCGAGCTTGGCCACGTCCTTGGAGGTACGCCACTTCATTTCAAAGATGCCTTCCTTCAGGCCTCGACCGCCCACCGTGAGGCGCAGCGGCACGCCGATGAGATCGGCGTCCTTGAATTTCACCCCCGGACGCTCGGCCCGGTCGTCGACCAGCACATCGGCCCCGGCCGACTCTGCGGCGAGGGCTAACTTCTTGCACAGCTCCGTCGCGGCAGCGTCCTGCGGGTCGAGGTTGACGACCAACACTTGCCACGGCGCGACCTGCCAGGGCCAGATGATCCCGTCGGCGTCGTTGCTCTGCTCGATCACGGCCTGCAACGTGCGACTGATGCCGATCCCATAGCAGCCCATGACCATCGGGTGCGACTGCTTCTGATCGTCGGTGTAGACAGCCCCGAACTTCTCGGAGTATTTCGTGCCGAGTTTGAAAACGTGGCCCACCTCGATGGCCCGGGCGATCTTGAGCGGCGCGCCCGACTTCGGGTCAGGCTCGCCTGCTCGCACGGTGCGAAAGTCGCCGAACCGCGTGAGCTCGAGGTCGCGGACGACGTTCACGTTGCGCAGGTGGAATCCGTCCTTGTTGGCGCCAGTGGTGCCGTTGCCGACGAGGCGGATGGCGTGGTCGGCAAAGATGCCGGCCAGCGCCGCGGGATTCTTGATCGAGCCGCGGACCGTGCCCAGGCTGCCAGGCTTCGCGCCCATGACCGGCTCGATTTCCTCGGGCGTGGCCTGACGCCACAGCTGGAAGCCCAATGCACCTAGCTTGGCCTCCTCCAGGTCGTCGCAGCCGCGCAGGACGACGAGGAACGGCTTGCCATCGCCCATGTAGACGAGCGTCTTGAATTGTTTGTCGGGCGCGACGTTGTGGGGCGCGGCGGCGAGCGCGGCGATGGTCACGATGCCGGGCGTGGGAAATTCCTCGAGCGCGCCGGCCGGGGAGGCGTCGGCGAGGTCCTTCGGCACGATGCCGCTGGTGGCCTTCTCGCGGTTGGCGCTGTAACCGCTCTCCTCGCAATAAACGATGTCGTCGTCGCCGACCGGGGCCGGGACCATGAACTCGTGCGAGTAGCTTCCGCCCATCACGCCGGTGTCGGCCTCGACGGCGATGGCCTTCAGGCCGCAGCGCGAGAAGAACGCCGTGTAGGCGCGCTTCATCTTGTTGTAGCTGGCAATGGCGCTCTCGTCGTTCACGTCGAAGCTGTAGGCGTCCTTCATCACAAACTCGCGGGCGCGCATGAGACCGTAGCGCGGCCGGATCTCGTTCCGGAACTTGGTGCCGATCTGGTAGAAATTCTTGGGCAGGTCGCGGTAGCTGGTGATCTCAGACTTCACCAATGGCGTGATGACCTCCTCATGGGTCGGGCCGAGGACGAACTCCGGCTCCTTGCTCCGGCCCTTGCCGGCGCCAGCGTGGTCCACGCGGTACATGATCTCGCGCGCCGCGGCCCAGCGCGTACCGTCGGTCCAGTTCTCCACCGGGTGGATGAAGGGCATCGAGAGCTCGATAGCGCCTTCGCGGTCCATCTCCTCGCGGCAGATCTGGCTGATCTTCTGCATGACCCGGAGGCCGGCCGGCAGGAAGGTGTAAAGCCCGCCACCCAGCTTGCGGACCAGGCCGGCGCGGAGCAGGAGCTTATGGGAGGCGATTTCCGCGTCGGCGGGGCTTTCCTTGAGCGTGGGGATGAACGTCTGCGACCAATACTTCATGTGTCCCGCACGAGAACAACTCGACCGGAGCGGCGCAATGGTATTTGCGGGGAAGGAAAGCCAAACACACCCCACCCAGTGGGCAGCAGCCTTCGCCAAACGCTACGGCCCGCCAAGCCCCTCTTCATAGAGGGGACTTCCGGTGGCGAGGGTTTGCTTCCCCTCTGTGAAGAGGGGTGGCGCGCAGCGCCGGGGTGTGTGGGATGAACAGCTGGTTCCGGGTTAAACCCGCTTGAGGTCGGCCGACGCACCCCTTTTCGTCAAGCCATGCCCGCCGCCCGCCCTACGCCCAAACCTTGGCCCATGAAATGGATCGTGGTGGCCATTGTCGTCTTCGTGGTCGGCTACACGGCGGTGAATTTCTGGTTTCGCAAGCCCGGCAAGGCCTACCGCCCCTACCAGGATGCGCAGGACCGCGCGACCGTCGCCCGCCTGCTCGCCGCCGGCTGGCAGAAGATGCCCGTCGACACGCGCCGGCCCATCGAGAAACCCGCCACCGATGACACGCCCGCGCCGGTCACGCGCGATTTTCCCGGTGTCGGTTCCGACCTGACGGACAAATTCGCCGAGAAACCCAGGCTGCTCGCCACCATCGACAAGGTCACCGCCCCTGCCGGCGTCAGCCACGGCGACGACTACAGCCTCTACTTCACCGCCAGCCTGTCCGACCTCAAGGCCCAGGTTGGCGAACTCACGCTCTACCGCCATGGCAACGAACTCGTGCTCATACCCACCATCGAAAGTCTGCCCGGCAAAGAGCTCATGAGCCGGTGGAACGACTCCACCTACACCGCCACTTTCTCCACTGCCTCGCTCCCCCCCGGACGCTACTCCGCGCGGATCGTCGCCCGCGGCCCCGCCGCCACGTGGAGTTTCACGGTGAAGTGACCCCGGCCTGCGGCCGGAAATGCCAAACTCCAAACGCCAAATAACCGGAATTCAGAGGCGCAGACATATCCAAGCTGACGAAGCCAACCTGCCTCGGCGTTTGGATCACTTCATTCCTCACATTCCTGTCTGGCAATTTGAGCTTTGGCATTTGGCGTTTGGCGTTTGCGACGCTATGCGCCGCACGAATCCCCATTGACGAGCGCGCCGCGATGTCTGATTAAATCGCTCCAACGATGAGCAATGGCTCCGACATCAAACCGACCGACCTGCGCGGCATCCTGAAATACGTCCCCCGGTTTCAGGGCCAGACCTTTGTCATCGCGCTGGACGGCATCATCGTCGCCGACGAGAACTTCGCCAACATCCTGATCGACCTCGCCGTGCTCCGCAGCCTCGGCATTAAGATCATCCTCGTCCACGGCATCGGCCACCAGATCGAGGAACTCTCGCGGACGCGGAAGATCCCGATCTCGGACAACCAGGGAACAGGCGTGGCCGACGCCGCGACCCTCGACCTCGCCATCCGCGCTTCATCGCGCGTCACCCACCTCGTCATCGAGGGTCTGACCCAGAACGGCTTGAAGGCCGCCCTGACCAACGCGATCCGCGCCGTTCCCCTGGGCATCATCAAGGGCGTGGACCACCAGTTCACCGGCCGCGTGGACCGGGTGGACAAGGAATTCCTGACCCAGCTGATCGAATCACAGGTCGTGCCCGTGGTGAATCCCATCGGCTTCGACCGGGATGGCCGGCCGCTGCGCATCAACTCCGACCTGATGGCCGCCGAGCTGGCCGAGGCCCTCAACGCGACCAAGATCATTTACCTGACACCCCACGAGGGCCTCGAGGTGAACGGCAAGCTCCAGCACCAGATCTCCGCCGCCACGCTCCGGGGCATTCTGGACACCAAGCCCGAGTCCATCAACGAGCCGATGCGCAGCACCGCCGCGCACGCCGTCAAGGCCGTTGAGACCGGCACACCGCGCATCCACCTGTTGGACGGCCGCCTCATGGACGGTCTGCTCAACGAGATCTTCTCCAACGAGGGCGTCGGCACGCTCATCCACGGCAACGAATACCAGCAGATCCGGCAGGCGACGAAGCGTGACGTGCGCGCCATCCATAACCTCACCCGCCAGGCCGTGAAGCGCGAGGAGTTGCTGTACCGGACCCAGGCCGCCATCGAGAAAAACATCGAGCAATTCTACGTCTTCGAGATCGACGAGAACATCATCGCTTGCGTGTCGCTCCACCTCTATCCAGACAAAGCCAAGTTCGCCGAGGTCGGCTCACTTTACGTCATGCCCTTCTACCATCACCGC
Source organism: Oleiharenicola sp. (assembly GCA_025363455.1). GTDB lineage: Bacteria > Verrucomicrobiota > Verrucomicrobiia > Opitutales > Opitutaceae > Lacunisphaera. The sequence goes on from JANYDW010000009.1 coordinate 18,095, forward strand.
GGCATCGGCAAGAAGATGGTCGATTACGCGTGCATGATGGCCAAAGAGCAAGGCGCGACCACTGTCATCGCCCTTTCGACGCAGGCCATCTCCTTCTTCACCTCCGTCGTCGGCTTCGAGGAGGCCGACAAGGATGTGCTGCCCGAGTCCCGGCTCAAAGCCTACGAGGACAGCGGCCGCAATTCGCGGGTCTTGGTCAAGAAGCTGTAAGTCGGTAGGGCGGTGAGTCCCTTCACCGCCGAGGCGCGGAACGGAGTCCGCGCCCTACCCCTTCAATTCCACGATCACCTGGATCTCGACGGTTGAACCCTTCGGCAGGCCCGCCGCGGCCACGGCGGCGCGGGCGTGTTTGCCGGCGTCGCCGTAGAGTTTGCCGAAGAGCTCCGAGGCGCCGTTGATGACGGCCGGGCTGTCGGTGAAGCCGCTGACAGCGTTCACGAAACCGGTGACGAGCACGAACTGCTTCACGCTGTCGAGGCTGCCGGTGGCGGCCTTGAGATTGGCGAGCGTGTTGAGCGCGCAGATCTTAGCGGACTCATAGCCGGCTTGCACGGTCTGCTCCGCACCGACCTGACCGGTGTGAGTCATCTGGCCGTTGATCGAGCTGATGGTGCCAGCCAGGTAAAGCAGATTGCCGGTGCGCACGTAGGGCACGTAGCTGCCGGCGACGGCCGGCGGATTGGGGAGAGTGAGGCCGAGTTCGGCGAGTTTGGCTTCGATGGTGTTCATGATGAGATCAGAGGTAACCGCTAATGGACGCTAATAAACGCTAATCTTGGCTGAGTTGAAACCCGACTGGTCCCAGAGACTTTGCCACAAAAAGTCACAAGAATCGGACGGCGGGTGTAGCCCACAAGGCCTCTATAGAGGCGCGGAATTCTCCCGACTGTCGGATGGATAATATTCGTGCCTCTTCGTGGCCATCCTCAGTGGCTCGATTGTTTGGGAATAAACTCAAAGGTCGCCACGTCTTCCACGGCGACGGGCTTGTCGAGCACGCCGACCTCCTGCAGGAGCTTGATCTGCTTCTCGAGGCGCGCGGCCGTAAGCTGGCCGGCGAATTCGCCCTTGGCCGGGTCGCCGGACACCAGCTTGTAGTCATTCATCGCCTTGATGCTGTAGGCCATGAATTCCGGCGTCATGGTGTTGTCCTTTGCGACGATGAGCGCGTTCGCCGGCGCGGGATCGCCGGTCAGGTAGTCCACCCAGCCGCGTACGCTCGCCCGGACGAATTTTTCCACCACCCCGGGATGCTTGGCGAGAAATACCCGGCCGGTGAACATCACCCGGTAAGGTTCGTAAGTGTCGCCGGCAATGAGGAGCGCGCCGACATTGGCGCCGCGCTGCTTCGCGAAATAAGGCTCGTGCGTGACGAAGCACTGCTGGACGAACTCGGTGCTGTTCATGAACCGGGCGAGATCGCCCACCAGGGGCAGGAGTGTGAACTCAATGCCCATTTTTTTCCGCAGCACCTCGGTCCACGCCGAGCCCGCGCCGGCCATGAGCGTGCGGCCCTGCAGGTCCTTCAGGCTGTGCAGCGGATGCTCGACGTGGAACAGGATGCCCTGCGGATTGCGCTGCATCTCGGCGCCGACCATCTTGATCGGTACACCGCGTGCGACGGCCACGATCACGTCGTCGCCGTCGGTCATGCCCAGATCGGCCCGGCCCACGGCCACAGAGGTCATCACCTGCGCGTTGGGCCCGCCGGGCAGGATTTCGACGTCGAGTCCTTCCTCTGCATAATAGCCCTTGGCCAGCGCCTGGTAATAGCCGCCATGTTCGGGCTGTGGATACCAGTCAGTCTGGAACTTGATTTTAACCGGACCCGCAGCCGCGGCCGGCGCATCGGCCTGCTTGCCGCAGCCCACCAGGACAATCAGTGCCAGCAGGGAGCAAATCGTACAAGAGGGTGTGAATTTCATGAGCCGAGGATTTAACCGCTAATCATCGCTAATCGACGCTAATAGATAACATCCAGAGCAGACCGCAACTCCCCTCCTGATTAGCGTTCATTAGCGCCAATTAGCGGTTACTCGCTGCTTTAGTCAGTGGTCGTCGCGCCCGTAGGAGTCTTGCCATTTGTGGAGCACGGCCGGTATGATCCGGGGACATAGGTAACAGATTGTCCGAAGAGCCAAAAGGAAGAGCCAAAAGGGGTCAGGTTGGAATGGCGCTTAGATAACCGTCGAGTGAAGCAGGTCTTCGATTTCATCGTAGTCGGCGGGAAGCGGAAACACGCATGCGGTGGCGGGGACGGCTGAGGAGCTGATAATCTTTGGTGCGCCGCTT
>JANYDW010000058.1 GCA_025363455.1 Oleiharenicola sp.
AGGACGGCGAGCAAACAGTCGGTCAACAGCGTGGCCGGCTCGTAGATGGTCATGTCGGAAAAAACATGGTCTGGTAGTGCCGCCACCAATTGCTTTGGAAACGATGTGCCGGGTCATGGACGGTTTTCTGCCGGAGAAATTCCCCGAACTGCGGGTAGGCCCGCTCCACCTGGTCGCGCCGGGCCCAGCGATGGTAGGTGAGGAAGTAGCTTCCCCCGAGGTCCAGGGCCGCATCGATAAGCGCGCGGAAGGTACCGGCGGCCAGTTCTATCCCGGTGGGCGAGTGTTCGGTGTGCAGGTTGAAGATGACGCAGGCGAAATTTTCGCGCGCCCACGCGAGAAAACTCTCTTGGGCGCGCTCGATCAGCCGGATCGTGCCATAGATGACAGGCACCCCGCTGGGCCGCAGGAGATCCGTGGCCCGAGTCATGAAATCCACCAGCTGGCTGCGCGGGACGTACAGTTCGGTGATCATCTCGGTGGCTTTGACGGTTGCGCCCAGTTCGCGATCAAGTTCCTCATGGTAATTATCCAGATAGACGCCCAGCTGGTGCGTATCAGACCAGTAAAGCTGGCCGTTGGTCGAGAGATAATAGCCCGCATAGACCTTGAACGCCCGCGCGCGGTCGGTATGGGCGAAGTGGGTGAGCTGCTTCCAGTCCGCGACCCCCAGCTCCTTGTGTTCCGCCGGCATCGGGCGGTCGTCGGCCACCGGGCGATAGCAGGAGAATACCCCGCGGTGCAGGAAGTCCGGTGAACGCTCGTCGATGGAAAATTGAAAGTCGCCGTACAAATAGCCTGCGGCGATCCGTTCCGCCAGCGCCGGCATCAGCCGGTCGAGCGTGATCACCTCCACCCTGCGCTCCAGTTTGCGGCGGGGAGTCAGGCGCAGGCAGACCGACGTGATGGTACCGAAGCAACCGTAGCCGCCGATCGCGAGGCGAAAGAGCGCGGCGTTTTCCGTGCGACTGCAGCGGCGGATTGAGCCCTTTGCGTCCACGAGGGTAAAGGCTTCGACGTCGTCGATGATGGGCCGCATCCGAAGGCCGCGTCCGTGGGCGTTGGCGGAGAGTGCTCCGCCGAGGGTCAGGCGATCGGCGCCGGTTTGCTTCTGGCGGATGGTCCAGGGGCCGGCCTCTGTTCCCTGCTGGGTGTGCAACTGCGCGATCAGATCGGGCCAGGTGACGCCCGCGCCGGCCTCGACGAGCCCGCGCGCAGAGTCAACCGACCCGATCTGTTGCAGCCGGCGTAGATCGAGCAACCGCGTCCCGCCGCCGAATTGCTGTCCGCCCATGGCATGCCGGGCCCCGCAAAGTGAAATCGCGCTCCCGGCGAGCGCCGCGGAACGCACGGCCGCGCTGACTTGTTCCGTCGAGTCCGGATATTCGATCCGCGCCACCAGCGTGGGGTTGAGCTGGGCATGAACATCGTTGACAGGCAGACCAGGGTTCATGGCGCCAGGGTGGTGCAGTGGCAGAGGCACTCGCCCCGCGCGAGGTCGAGACCGGCCAGGCCCAGCGGGGCGAGAATCTGTTCGCGCAAGACCTCGTGGTCAGCCTGCGCGCGGGACCGCAGGCCACAGTCCCGCAGAAAGGCCGGCAGGGCGGCACGGGTGATCCCCCAGCGGAACGGTTCGCTTTGCCGGCGCAGCCACCACCCGACGGCCGCATGTTCCCCTTGGAAGGAGATCGAGCCATCAGATCCCGCGACCATGAAACTGAAGAGCACGGTGGCCATCGGCAGCGTCAGTCCGGCGAGATCACGCAGGAGCGCGGCAACACGGCTCTCGGGGAAATACATCAGCAGCCCTTCAGCGAGGAACAGCGTCGGCTGGGCCGGCGAGAACGCCGGGCAGGCGCGCAGGACTTGACCAGGCAGGACCGCCGCGAGATCGGCGGCCAGGAAAGTAAAGTTGGACTCCACGCGCAAGGCCGCCCGCTTTGCCGCCTGGGTAGCGGGATGATCCAGTTCGAAGAACCGCACCTCGGGCCGGTCGCGATGCAATCGCCATGCGAGCGAATCAAAGCCCGCTCCCAGCACCACCACCTGCGAGCAGCCAGTGGCGAGCGCGGTGGTGGCGGTGCTTTCCAGCCAGCGCTTCCGCGCCAGATAATGCGTCATGATGCCGGGCAGCACGGTGTGTTCCAGCCGGCGGAGCAGGGCGCCAGCGGCCGGGTGATGCAGCGCCAGATTAAACCAGGGTGCGGGACCGTCGGCCGCAAGCATGGCGGTGAGAGGCGCCACCGCCCCGGCGGGCACGAGCCGGTGGCGTTCATGATCGCGGGCGGCCAGCAAGGTCGAGCGGGCGATGAGCCGGGCGGTGGAACTCGAGCGACGGGGATGCATCGGCCGGCTTCAGAACTGGCGGTTGAGGGCCACCTTCAGGTAGCCGGCGGAATCACCATTCAGGCGGTAGTTCAGCTTGTAGTAGTCGAAACGACGATCGATCACCAGGCCCGCGTCGAACGAGAGCGTGGTGGCATGGCCCAGCTTGCAGTCAAAGCCGGCCCCCGCGCGGATCTCCCGGTAGTCCAGGAGAGTTTCATTCCCGGCGGACCCCGCGGGCACGGCAGGCCTGACGCGATAGCTGCCACCCTGGAAGACGACATCGGTGCGCAGGGCAAGGCCCTCGCTCGCCTGCCAAGTCAGGGCGGTGTGCGGGAAGCCGAGTTCAAGATTCCACTTGGGCGCCAGCTGCCAGCGCACGCCGAGCACGGGCAGCACGGAGATTTTGGCAAAAGGGTCGAGACTGAGCGCGAAGGTCCAGGCCAGCTCGCGCCGCGGGGCGTAGATCGCGGTGAAAAGCACGGGTGCGTTGAGGCTGCGCGAGTCGAGCTGCAAGAGGTCGCCATAAAAACCCGGGCGGGCAAACAACGCCACCGTCCACCGGGGAGTAAGCGGGTGAATGAGGCCAAGGTTTGCAGAGAGAGCGGACAACCGGTCCGGCAGCCGGCCGGCGGCATTGGCGTCAAGGAGGTTGGTGTCGTAGCCGAGGCCGAAGTCGAATTGCAGGCCGGCGGTGATTTCATGGCGTCCGGAACCGCTCAACTCGAAGTGCTGGACGGACACCGCGCCGATCACGGTGCCCTGATGGGAAAGATCGGCCTTGGTCGAGCTGGAATAGTTGCTGGCGAACGAATCGAGCAGCGAAGTCCGGAAGACCGCCGAAGGTGGTTGCTGGGCGAAGGACCCGGTGCAGGCGAGCAAGACAATCATCGCGAGGAGGACCAGGGCGATGAGGCGGGGAAGCTGGGATTCGTTTTTCATGGGTAGGTTCAGGAGGTCTCGGCTTGTTCGGTGGCGATGAGGACGACGAGCAGGAGTAAGATAACCACGGCGTATATCATGCCGCTGAGGATACCGGATACGCCCGCCCGACCGTTAATTGATAAATCCGATGCGCGGTATTGAGTGAGCCAATGGAGGTGGAGCCCGGCCCCCGATCCGGCATTGCGCCCGGCATCCCGGAGTGCTGCGATACAGGCGCGCGATGAATATACACCATCTCGAGTTGTTTCATCATGTGGCCAAGCACGGTGGCATCAGCGCGGCGGTGCGGCACATGCCCTACGGGATTCAGCAGCCTGCGGTCAGCAGCCAGATCCTGCAGCTCGAGGAAAATCTGGGCGTGAAGCTTTTTGAACGGAGTCCCTTCCGGCTGACCCCGTCGGGTGAGGAACTGGCGGCCTTTGTCGGACCGTTCTTCGACAACCTCGGGCCGGTTGCCGAGCGTCTTCGCGTCCATGCCGTGCCCCTGTTGCGGGTGGGTGCGTCCGAACTCGTCCTGCGCAGCCACCTGCCGGCGGTGATCCAGCAGCTGAAACAGGGTCACCCGGAGCTGCGCCTCGCCCTGCGCTCCGGGTTCCAGGAGGAACTGACCGCCGCACTGCGCGACCGCGAGATCGACCTGGCCTTCCTTCCATTGGGCGGCCGTTTGCCGGCGCAAACTTCGTGCCTGCGGCTGATGCGGCTGCCGCTGGTCATGCTGGTGCACAAGAAATCCAAGATGAAGACGGCGGCTGAGGCATGGACGCAGAAGCGCCCGACCGAATTATTGATCAGCCTGCCGGCCACTGAGAGCATCAGCCAGATTTTCCAAAGGGGCCTGAAACGGCTGGGGGTCACGTGGCCGGTGGCGGTCGAGGCCAGCTCGATGGAGCTCATCACCCAATATGTCGTTAATGGCGATGGCATCGGGGTGAACATTTTCCTGCCCGACTTGGTGCGGCACCCCGCCGTGCGCGTCCTGCCGTTGGACGGGTTCGACCGGTTGGAATTAGCGGCTCTCTGGCGCGGCACCCCGACACCGCTCATCCGGGCGGTACTGGCGGCGTCGAAGACTTATATCGCGCAGCAATGGCCGGACTGGGCCTGTGATGATAAATTGCCGACATGAGGTGGGCCGGTGTCGGTGCCCAAATTTGTTATTGCGAGGAGCAAGGGAGGGCGACGAAGCAATCCAGTCAGATGGATCGCCACAGCCGGCTACGCCGGCTTCGCGATGACAAGGCAGATTAAGGACACTGCCGAGGTGTCCCCACGCCTGGCATTCGTCGCGAAACCGGGGTAAACCGTTCAATCCGTCACCGTAAATTCACCAGCGCGGATCGGTGATATTACATTTCTGCGCGGAAAATGAAAAAGCTGGCGGGGCTTCGGCTGCGTTCAAATAACGACGCCGTGTTAGTGATGTGCCGCCGGTCGTTAGGGGTAACAACCGGAACCTAGCCGCCGGGAGCCTGCCACAGGCCCCGGCGGTGTCATTTTTTTGGGAAAGGATTGGCCACAAAAAACACAAAAAGCGCAAAAAGGATTTGTCATCGCGAGGTGCGCGAAGCGCGCCGCGGCGATCTAGTCCCTCGACCGGCTCCGGGCCTTGAGTTGGTCCAAACGACTGGATTGCTTCGTCGCTTCGCTTCTCGCAATGACAGGCCAAAAGCGCATGGCAATTGGCCTTACTTCGGCGGCTTGCGGGTGAAGACGAGCGGCTCGTCGAGCAGCTTGGGGTTGGCGAGGTTCGTCTTGATGAGCTGCTGGATCGCGGCAGCGGGCATGGTTTTTTCCGGGACCAGCTCGTTGCGGACGCGTCGCAGGGTGAGCTGGGTTCCGTCAGGCGAGAGCGCCCACGTGTAGTAGCAGTATTTGCGGGCGGAGGAGTTGAGGTCCTGCGCACTGACGAACGCGGCGCCGGCTAAGTCTGAATGATACACGCGGTACACGTCGTCCTCGATGGCGATCGCGTAGGTGGACTCATCCCACTGGCGCACACGCATGGATGGATCCTTCGGGTCATCCTTCTTCACGGGCTCCCAGTCGCCGAGGAGGCGGGCATCAATCTTGTGCGTCGGGGCCGGCGTGAGAGGCGCATCGTAGTCGCAGCCGGCGAGAAGTAGCGCGATGACGGCGAGGAGGCTGGCGAAGGCGGAGTTGGGTTTCATTTGTAGGTTACTGCGCTGTCAGACCCCGTGTTCAAGCTGTCGCAGCAGACCAGGGGGAGCCGGCTCAGAACTTCACGCTCAAACCGGCGGTAAGGGCCGTGTCGTTGCCCACTTCAATCTCTGAGGCAAACATGTGCACGTTGTCGATCCGGAGAAATTTTGCTCCCAGATGAAGTGTGGCAGCGGGCGTGACCTTGTAGTTCACGCCAGCAAAAGCCTGGAACGCAAAGGCCGTGTCACCACCGGAGACGGGCACGCCGGGAAAGCTTGCGTGCACCCAGGATCGGCCGATGCCGGCCCCGAAATAATAGCCGAGCTTGTCGGCCGCGGTGGTCTCGGCGCGGTAGTTGATCGTGAGTGGGGTGAGTTTGGTCTTCTCCTTGAATGAGCCAAAAATGGTCTCCGTATGCTCGGTATAACCTAGTTCAATCTCGACCTGGTGGGAGAGAGAAGCGTCGGCTTTAAATACCCAGCCGGCGCGGCCGGACCAGTAGGCATCCTTGTTATCAGTGAGGTAGCCCGCTTCGAAGCCGGCGGTGATGGCCGCCGAGGCGGTCGTGATGAGGCCGATGAGGAACAGGATTAACAGGGCGAGTTTTTTCATGGGGTAGGATTTTCAAGTTGGGCCCGTTGGTTAGAGGCTAGCCGGGCTTCTTGCCGTCTGGCAAGAGTGACCGGGTCATCGGGTTCGAACCATCGCGGGTCATAAACCCGCCGTTGCCCTTCGGGCTTTGGCAAGGTGCTTTTCCGCCGGAAAGCAAAAGGCCGCGGGGTGAGCCGCGGCCAGAGAGGAGAAAAAGCGCGTCCGGAGGCCGCGCTCCACCGTTCAGGTGCCGGCGTTATTCTCGTCCGGGATGCGCATGTGGTAGAAGCTCCGATACACGAACACGAGCGCGACGGCGAAGAAGAACAGGCCGATGCCGGTCTTCAGACTTTGGTTGGTCATGGTTACCGCGATTTCGACGGCGAGCAGGCCGAAGAGCGTCGTGAATTTGATGACGGGGTTCATCGCGACGGAGGAGGTGTCCTTGAACGGGTCGCCCACGGTGTCGCCGACGACGGTGGCGGCGTGCAGGTCGGTGCCCTTCTGGCGGAGCTCGACCTCGACGATTTTCTTGGCGTTGTCCCACGCGCCGCCCGCGTTGGCCATAAAGATGGCTTGGAAGAGCCCGAAGAACGCGATGCCGATCAGGTAGCCGATGAAGAAATAGGCGTTGAAGAACGGCAGCGCCAGGGCGAAGCAGAACACGACGATAAAGATATTCCACATGCCCTTCTGGGCGTAGACCGTGCAGATGCGGACGACTTCCTTCGAGTCCTTCTCCGAGGCGGTGGTGGCGTCGAGCTTCATGTGCTGCTTGATGTAGACGACCGCGCTGTAGGCCCCAGTGACGACGGCCTGCATGGAGGCGCCGGTGAACCAGTAGATGACGGAGCCGCCCATGATGAGGCCGAGGATAATCTCGGGCTGCACGATGGAGAGGGCGCTGACGACCTCCTTGAAGGGACCGGCGACGCCCGAGGCGACCTGGATCTCGTAGAGTTTCTGCAGGAGCATGATGATGCCGAACACCATCGTGGTGGCGCCGACGACCGCGGTGCCGATGAGCACGGGCTTGGCGGTAGCCTTGAACGTGTTGCCGGCGCCGTCGCCCTTCTCGAGCTGATACTTGGCGTTCTCGAAATCGGGCTTGAAACCGAAATCTTTCTCGATCTCGGCGGCAATGCCCTGCTTCGCCTCGATCTGGGAGAGTTCGTAAACGGACTGGGCGTTATCGGTGACCGGGCCGTAGCTATCGACCGCGATGGTGACCGGGCCCATGCCGAGGAAGCCGAACGCGACGAGGCCGAAGGCGAAGACCGGGGCGGTCTGCGTGGTGAGAAGATCGGTGCCGGTCGAGAGGCCGAGCGTGCTCAGGCCGTAGGCGATGGCCATGAGGGCGACGATGACGAGGCCCATCCAGAAGCCGCTGAAGTTGCCGGCAGTGAGGCCGGCGAGGACGTTCAGCGACGCGCCGCCTTCGCGCGATGCGGTGACGACCTCGCGCACATGGGCCGACTCGGTCGAGGTGAAGACCTTGATGACCTCGGGGATGATGGCGCCTGCGAGAGTGCCGCACGAGATGATGGCGGACAGCTGCCACCAGAGAGAGCCGCCGCCGAGCTCGGGGATGAGGACGTAGGAAACGACGAAGGTCATGACCACCGACACCACCGACGTGAGCCACACGAGAAACGTGAGCGGGTGCTCGAAGTTCATCTTGTCGACGTTGCCGTAGCGCGCCTTCGCAAGCGCTTCGTTCACGAGGTAGGAAAGGCCGCTGGCGACGATCATCATGATGCGCATCGCGAAGATCCACACGAGCAGCTGAACTTGCAGCGTGTCGTTACCTGGGATCGCGAGGAGGATGAACGTGATGAGCGCGACGCCCGTGACGCCGTACGTCTCGAAGCC
>JANYDW010000007.1 GCA_025363455.1 Oleiharenicola sp.
ATGGCCAAGATCTAACGTGTCTCCCAGCGACCAAAACACCGCTCCGCACGCAAAATGCGTCACACCCCAAAACTGACCGATGAAACTCATATCATGAATGTTATAGAATCTAACCGCTCCACGTTCCGGACAGTAGTGACGGAACACACAGAACACACGGAAGGTATCCGGATCAGCACGGATCTTTAGCCGCAAAGAAACGCAAGGAGCACAAAGACAATCCATTCAGGCCCCGCTTCTATGCGATCTATGTGTTCTTTCGCGGCTACAGTTTCTTCACGGCAGCATTGGAGTCAGGGCATTTGGGCCTAAAGCTTTGCGGAACATCGGCCCGGTTGGCAGACACTAAGCAGCACACCGTCTTTACCACATGAATCTCAAAACCAATGTCCCCGCGTGGCTGCGCCTGTTATGCCTGGTATTCACGTTGGCAGGGGTGCCGGCCTTTGCCGTCAACCCGCCGACGGCCGGCGGCGTCGAGGTCATGGTGGCGCCGACGCCTATGACGATGGTGGCTGAGGGCACGGGCGTGCATGGCCAGCTCGTCGTCGCCCCGGAGATCCTCAGCGCCGACACGAGCGGCAACCTGGTCTATACCATCACGGTCGAGCCCCGGCACGGGCGGGTGGGACTGGCTGGTGGCGAGCAGGAGGATTTCTTCCAGACCAAGACCGGGCGGTCCGGCTATTTCGCGTACCAGCCGCGGGAGGATTATACGGGCGAGGACTCGTTCACCTACACCGTGCGCAACGAGAACTCCGGCCTGGTGTTTCAGAACAGCGTGGTGCTCGACGTGAAACCCGCACCGCCGGTGGTCCTGGACAAGCTGGTCGTCACCGGGCCGCGGGAACGAGCCGTGACGCCACGAGCCGTCGTGCTGGCGACGCGGCCCAATACCTTGGTCACACATAAAATCCCAAGCCACGAAAATTTCATGACCGAGGCGGACCGCGCCAGCATCGCCAACCCGAAGGTGGCTTATGTCCTCGACGACAAGGTCAAGGCGCAGCACGGGACCGCCCGGCTCGATCGCGCCACCGGTCAGCTGACCTACGAGCCCAATCCCGGCTTCATCGGCGAGGACCGTTTCAATTACTACACGTTCGACGAGAACAACTCCTCTCTCGGCGTGGACAATGTCATCGTGGTCAGCGTCGATCCGATCCGCGACGTGAAGCACATGATTGTGGACCGCGCCAGGAGCCGGGAGGTCGACCTCTTGTTCGTCATCAACAATTCGCCCTCGATGGCCCCGCACCAAGGCCGCATTGCCGACAACCTCCGGCGCTTCCGTCAGCTCTTCGACGAGCGTCAGCTCGACTACCGGATCGGGGTCCTGACGACTGACTTCGTCAACAAGGACCAGCCCTACTTCAAGACGGTGCGGGGCGCTGAGCTCGACGCGGCTGGCCATCCCGTGCTCGACCGCAAGCAACGGCCGAAGGAGATCAAGAAGAAGGTGGCGAGCAACGGCACGCTCGTGACGCTCCCGGTGATGGCGCAGCCCTGGGTGACGCCTTCGACGCCCGACACCGTCTTTGCCGAACTCGTGAAGGTCGGCACCAACGGCGACAGCAACCGCACGGCGTTCACGGCGGTGTACAACTTCGTTTCCAACTACCAGCACAACGAGCACACCCTGCTGCGCCCCGACGCCACCACGATCGTGGTCTTCTTCATGGAGGAGGAGGAGACCCGCATGGCGGTGTGGAAGGACCAGCCCAAGTCGCAGGCGAACGGCGAGCGCCAGGCTGAATGGATCGAAAACGGCCAGCTTCCGGAACTGCTGAACCAGTATAACGCGAGCAATCCCCAGAAGCGCCAGACGCTCGACAGCTACATCAACTACTGGGTGCTGCGCCCCTTCATCATCGTCAAAGGCAACAAGCGCGGAAAAATCGAGATGCACGCCGTGGTGGCGCCGGGCAACGTGTCCCACCGGCGTGCGGCCGAGCTCACGGGCGGCACGGTATTAAATATCGAGAGCGATTTCTCCGGTCCGCTCGCTGCGTTGGGCGATCGCATCGCCGACACCGTGGCCGTCGCGCTCGAGCCGGTCGGCACCGGTGCCACGCTCTACAAGAAGAGCCTGCGCGTGTTGGTCGATGGGCAGGAGGTACGACCGGATCCGGAGAACGGTTGGGTTTACGACGAGCTCACGCACAGCGTTCGCTTCCAAGGCGCCGCCAAGAAACAAGCCTTCACCGCGAAGATCGACATCACCTACGAGGAACACCGCTAACATTGTAGGGCGGGGTCTCCGCACCCCGCCATGCTTTCCGGCCTTGGGACGCTGCGGCCCGGCTTGCACCTGAATGCGGCTAGTCATCTCCCGGGCGACGACGTGGTGGTCGAATCGCGGCGCACCGGCTATTTCCGGATAAGGCCACACGGAAAACACCGGCTGGCCCGGATGGCGCCGTCAGAGTATCCTGACAACATGGCGGATGATAAATCGAAGGTCAGTATGCCGGATCGGAACCGACTCTCGCGGCTCCAAGATTACGAGTGGGCGTATGAGTTGCTGAAGCTGCACCACGAATTTCCGCGGGGCTTGCTAAAGGAATGGCTCGCGCGCGCCTGACCGCACCCTGACATGGTTGCGCCGACCCACCCGCGCCCGCTCAGCAACCCGGAGATCGCCCATCGCCTGGCGGCGTACGCGCACGTGCTGCAGTCCAAGGACGAAAACCCGTTCAAGGTTCGCGCCTATCGGCGGGTGGCGGCGATCGTCAAGGGCCTGCGGGAAAGCGTCGACCAGCTCGCGCGCGCCGGGGCTGATCTCACGCGCTTCCCCGGCATCGGCCGGGGCATCGCGTCCGCCGTCCGCGAAATTGTCCACCATGGGACGCTGGGCCAGCTGGAGCTACCGTTGACTAATGTTCCGCCCGAAGTCGCGGTCGTGAACGAGTACCCGAGTCTCGATCCCAAGCGGGTCGCACAGGTATTTCAGCGGCTGCGCATCCGCACCTTGGTGGAGCTGAAAAAGGAACTCGAGGCGGGCGCGATTCGCGCTGCGTTTGGCGGACGGATGGAGGATCATTTCCGCAACGCCTTTCGCGATACAACCTTGATCCTGCTGGACGATGCCGAGGCGCTCGCGGCCGAACTCAAGGCCTGGTTGCTGGCACGTTGTGGCGCGAAGCGGGTGGAGGATGCGGGCGATCTCCGGCGCCGGGTCGAGGCGATCAGCGAAATCGTGCTGGTCGTCGACACGGACAATCTCCCATTCCTGCGGTCGCGGCTGGCGAAGTTTCGCGGCGGCATCGATCTCGTTGCGACGGCCGACCGCCACGTTACTTTTCAACTGCCCGGCTCGGTCCGGTTGACCGTGCACGGCGCAACCGCGGCGAACTGGGGCACTGCAATGGCCGTCGCCACGGGGTCCGCCGCGCACCTGAAGGAGCTGAAAAAAGTGGGTGGCTTGAACCGGCGGACAAGCACCGAGGAGGCGGTCTATACCAGCGTGGGGTTGAAATGGGTGCCGCCCGAACTGCGCGAGGGCCGGGGCGAGGTTGCCCAAGCCGCCCGGGACAAGCTCCCCGCCTCGGTGGAGCTCGCCGACATGCGGGGCGATCTCCACCTGCACACGACCGCCAGTGATGGGATCGACACGATCGAAGTGATGGCCGAGGCCGCCCGGGAGCGAGGCTACGAGTATATCGGGATTACCGACCACTCGCAGAGCCTGAAGATCGCCCGGGGCATGAGCGTCGCGGCGCTGAAGGCGCAGATCCGACGCATCGACCAGCTCAACGGAAAATTGGAGGGCATCAGGATCCTGAAATCGGCGGAGGTGGATATCCTGGCAGATGGCTCGCTGGATTATCCGGACGATCTCCTTGCGGAACTCGACTATACGATTTGCTCCATTCACTCGCGCTTCCGGCTCGGGCGCCAGGAACAGACCGAGCGCATCCTGCGCGCGATGGATCACCCCGCGTTCACGATCCTTGGGCACGCCACCGGCCGGTTGATTCTCCACCGGAGTGGCTACGAGCTCGACCTGCCGCGCCTCGTCACGCACGCGAAGGCCCGGCGTTGTTATTTCGAGATCAACGCCGATCCCGACCGGCTCGACCTTGCCCCTGACGATGTGCGCGAGGTGGCGAAGGCCGGGGTCAAACTCGCGATCGGCACGGACGCCCACCGCGCCGCCGGCCTCGATTACATGCGCTGCGGCCTCGACGTCGCCCGTCGTGCCGGCTTGGAAAAGTCGTCCGTGCTCAACACCGCCAGCCTGGCCAAATTGCTGCGCGTACTGCGCAAGACCTGATCATGATGCCGCGGATCGTTCTCAAATCTCCGGTTTCAGCCTTCAGGGCTCTACCCACTGTCTGCCCGTGGGGTTACTTATTGTCCAAGGCAGCTCGAATTGCGGAGCGCTGGGAATTGGTTTTTGTGTAGGGCAGGAGATCGTCGGATGAGCCGGGCATTTTGCCGGGATTGGCCGCCCGAAAAGCATCCAGGACGGGCTGTAGTAAGAGCGTTCGAACGGTGGTGCTGCCCATGCCATTGGGCCCCACTATGACCTGGCTGTCGTAGTCGGGATCGACGGGCGATTTCACTGTGAGGACATATTCGCCACCTACCCCGATGTTGGGGAAGCGGCTGGCCGGAGAAATCTTGTAGTGTTGCCACATCTCCGCATTCACCGGATTGGGAAAATACGGGGCCAGTTGGGCAGGATCGGTCGGGAAAGCACCGCTGCCCTGGTTCAGGTAGGCCCGCAGGGCCTTGCGCAAGCCTTCTCCGAAGCGGACCATGACGGTCGTCCGTACGTGCGCCAAGGCGCGCCGATAGTCTTCATCGGATATGAGCGGCAGCTTGGTCGCATCGAGCCAGTCCTCGGGCGTGGCGAGGGCGAGCTCCGGGATTTGGAACTCGGGGTATTGGCCCATGAGTTCCCTCAGGATGTCTGCTCGTTCCTGCCAGGACGTCGCCGGTGTTTCCTTCAACGTCGCTACCTGGGATTTCAGACGGGCAAAATCTTCGGGAGTCGGGCTGGCGTCGGCGGATGGGGTCGAAGAATGGGGCAGGCCCCGCGCGGGTTTTAGCGGCGTTTGCAGCGAAGCGATTTCTTCCTGCAGCCGCGTGTTTTCATGGCGCTGCCACAGGACGGTGCCCGCGCAGATGCCCACCGCCGCCACGGCGAGCCCGGTTTTCAGGATCGAGGTATTCATAAGGAAAAGAAGCCCGCCGCCGGCGACCGCCGTGGAGACGCCCAGGGTGATGCTGGCGCCCAGCGCCGCCGGCGGCACGAGCGTGGCTTGCGCGGTCAGCGCCACGCCCAGCGCGGTGGTGGTGGAAACGATACCACGCCGATGAAGCTGCAGGCGCAGCTGTTCCAAGGCGCGGTCAACGCGCATGCGCGCGGCGTTTTCTGTCAGGCCGAGCCGTTGGCCGATGTCCGTATAAGCCTGGCCTTCAAAATAGCGCAGCAACACGGCCAGGCGGTCGCGTTCCGGGAGATCGAGGATGAGGGCATCGACCATCGGCCGCAGGGTCTCGCTGGTGCGTTCGTCGGATTGGGTCTCGGCTTCCTTCATCGCGTGGGCTTCCTGTTCGCGCCGTCGGCGCCGGCCTTCGCCCCGGCGCCACCGGGCCGCGAGATGTCCGGTCGTGGTGTAGAGCCAGCCCCCGAGGGCCGGGTGAAGCTTAAGTGAGCCCGCCTTGCGGGCGAGAAGTGTGAAAGCGGCCAGCGAGATTTCCTCTGCGCAATGGGCATCGCCGGTTTGACGAAAAGCGGCGGCATAGATCACCGGCAAATGCTTTTGCACCAATGCGGCAAAGGCGGTCTCGGATTTTCGCTCGGCAAAGGCACGAAGCAGTTCCTGGTCATCGTTCATGCGGGAGGTTTCTCCATCCAATCTCCGCCCAACGCAAAACCGCACATGCGGGCCCAAGAAAAGCGTCCGACACCATCTGGAGGTGGGCCCCTCCGCAATGCACGAGACAAGGCCCGGCCCAAGATCCAGTCGCCGCTCGGCACGGCTGCCGGCCCGCCACGAAACTGCATAGCCAGCCAGTTATCAGGATGTTGCATAGAGTTCATATAAAACCGGTAAAAGACGGTATTAACGTTGTTATCTGCGGTAAAACCGGTAAATACCTGTGTTATGAACGAACTAAAGGAGCTGAGCGCCCGAGTAAGACACCAGCGGGTGGCGCAGGGGCTGAAGCAACAGGAACTCGCAGCCAAAGCGGCGGTGAGCGCAGACGCCCTCTCCGCTTTGGAGAATGGCCGCTCGGTGACGGTGGAATCGCTCGCCCGGGTGCTGCAGGCCTTGGGGTTTCGCGAGGCGTTGATCAACTTGTTGCCCGCGCCCGTGCCCAGCCCGATTGCATTGCAAAAACTGGCGGGCAAGGAACGTCAGCGGGTGCGGTGAGTGAGACTCCCCTTTTTTCGATGCTCAATCCACACACCCCGTCGCCTTTCGACCGGCTCAAGGCCCTGAGCTTGTCGAACGGGCTCCGCGCCACCCCTCTTCATAGAGGGGAGTTTCGACAACGTTGGTTTGGAGTCCCCTCTATCAAGAGGGGTGCCCGCAGGGTGGGGTGTGTAATGAATGTCCGTCAACCCGCGCACTACCCGCGCTAACCCATGGCCTCTCCCTTCGCAGACGTTTATTACCAGGGCGTGAAAGCGGGCGTGGCCTACTGGGACGCGGTGCGCCGCCTGGGGGTGTTCGAGTACACGCCGAAATTTGTCCGCACCGGGGTGGAACTGGCTCCATTGATGATGCCGCTCCGGGCCGGGCCTTATCAGTTTGCGAACCTGCCCGAATCCTTCGGCGGGCTGCCCGGGTTGCTTGCCGACAGCCTGCCGGACACGTACGGTAACGCGCTGATCGACGACTGGCTGCGCCAGCAGGGACGTACCCCGGCGGATTTTTCTCCCGTCGAGCGCCTGTGCTACATCGGCAATCGGGGCATGGGGGCGCTGGAATTTCGGCCGGCCTTGCGCGAACGGAATTCGAAGCCCGAACGCGTGGAGGTCGAAAAACTGGTGGAACTGGCCTCGGCGGCGCTGGCCCGACGCGAGGGCCTGACCACGAGCTTGGAAAGCGAGGAGGAGTTGAATGAAATCCTGCGGGTGGGCACCTCGGCGGGCGGGGCGCGCGCCAAGGCCGTGATCGCACTCAACCCGACGACCGGCGAGGTGCGCTCCGGGCAGGCCAGCGCTCCGCCAGGATTCGAACATTGGTTGATGAAATTCGATGGCGTGTCCGCGGCCTTCGACGGCGTCAAGGATCCCCAAGGCTATGGTCGCATCGAATACGCCTATCACCTCATGGCCCGGCGCGCAGGCCTCAGCATGGCCGATTGCCGGCTGTTCGAAGAGGGTGGGCGGGCGCATTTCATGACCCGCCGCTTCGATCGTCCCGCCGGGGGCGGGAAGCGGCATTTCGCGTCGCTTTTCGGCCTGGCGCATCTGGCTTATGCGGCACCGGGGGCTCATGCGCACGCTTACGAAGATTACTTCGGGGTGATCGAAAAATTGAATCTCCCGCCCGAGGCCAAGGTGGAGGGATTCCGGCGCATGGTGTTCAACGTGCTCGGCTGCAACCGGGACGACCACACGAAGAACTTTGGGTTTCTCATGACCGAAGACGGCCGGTGGGAACTGGCGCCGGCTTTCGACGTCTCCTACGCGCACAATGCGCAGCCGGGCAAGTGGACGGCGATCCAGCAGATGTCGGTGGCAGGCAAGCGCGAGGGCATCACGCGCGAGGACTTCATCGCGGCTGGCCGCCGGTGTGGCGTGGCCACCGTCCCGAAGCTCAATGCGGTGATCGACCTGGCGACCGAAGTTTTCAGCCGCTGGGATGAGTTCGCCGCCGAAGCCGGGGTTTCCGCGGACAACACGGCGAAGATCGCCCGCGCGCTCGGGCAGCAGGCGGCGATAAGCGCGAAGCGTTGAGCGCCTCATCGCGCCGAGGGCTTCATTCATGTTTGATCGCTGAGCGTCGCGCGGACAGATTCGCTGCATGCCAAAGACCCTCCCCACCGTCGCCGAATTCCTTGCCGGTCTACCCAACCATCGCCGCATCACGATGACCACCCTGCACACGGCCATCCGCAAAGCCGTGCCCAAGCTCGCGCCATTCATGACGTCCGGCATGGGACCGTCGCCCCTCATTGGATACGGCAAGTATCACTACAAGTCGGCCAGCGGTCGCGAGGGCGATTGGTTCACCATCGGACTCGTCGCCGGGAAAAGCGGCTACGCCCTCCACGTCTGTGTCGGCGGTGAGGGCGGCTACCTCGTGGAGCAAAACGCGGCGAAGCTCGGCCAGGTTAAGACCGGTCGCAGTTGCATCAACTTCAAGAAACTCGAGGATCTGAACATCGCCGCCACGATGGCACTCGTGAAACAGGCCGCGAAATCCGGCGGCATCAACGCGGTGGGCTGAGAATTGGATTCAACCACAAAGGCACAAAGACACAGGGAAAGGCAGCGGCCACGAGAAGGGACAAGAAATCACAAAGCGGAATCTCGGTTGGGTTGATTCCTCATCGTGACTTTTCGTGACTCTTTGTGGCCATGGGTAGTGAACGCATTGGTTTTCTGTTCGGAGGGCGAACAAGGACAGTGATCTTAGGGCAGGGTTGGTTCTTCGTGCCTGTGTCTGAGTGATTGCAATCGGCAGCCCCGCAGGAAAAACACCGGATCGGCGAACCGGAATCGCCCCGATGCCGAAATCTGGCCACGTGGCTATAGTAGCAGCATCACAGGCGTACCCGTGTTCGAACTGATCCGATTGGCCGAATAAGCCCTCCGGGTCCTGAACCAACCGATACGCCTGTGCTATTTTTTTTCGCTGTGGGTCCGATACCCCGAAGCTTCGGCCGTCGCCAGGCTTATGGCCGACAGGTGTTTCGGCTTGGTCGGGATGGAGGAGCCTGCTCGCAGGCGATTCTGCGTTCGGTCCGGTGGCAGGCGTTTCGAATCGCCTGCAAGCAGGCTCCTACAAAAAACGGCGAGAAGCAGCGGCTTGGCGGTCTGATCTCATGCCTCGGTGCTTGCCCCGAGGACCTTTATTTTAGTGCGCAAGACGCCATAAGAAATTGTGAGATTCACAGTGACCGCGGCCGTTGGGAATAAATCAGCCTGACCCCTTCCGTCCGACCCCCCTTCCGTCCGACCACGCTGTCGCAGGGTTGGCTCTTCATTGGGGGCGAGCGGGCGGGCGATTTACCTAGGGTGGCAGGTGGCGCGAGACGGGGTGGAGAGCCTCCTGCCGCAATTGTCGGGCGGTGTTAGCTTCTGGGTGTGCCTACCCCAACATTCCCTGTCCCCGTACGCGGTCGGTTTTCCGCGGCTGGCCGGTATTTTCTTTTCGTGTTGCTCTGGCTTTCTGCCCTCTCCCTCGTCCGCGGCCAGCTGTACACTGAGAGCAGCACCGTTTCCTACGCGCCCACCAATGATCGGGAACTCGGCGAAACCGTCGCGGCCAGTGGCGACACGGTTGTTGTCGGGGACGGCGGGCATGCCGGAACGCATGCCTATGAAACCAATAAGAGCCCCGCCTATGTGTTTGCGAGGGGAGTCTCAGGTTGGACGTTGCAACAAACGGTGACCGCCACCGGAAACTGCAACGTTGCGATCGACGGCGACACTCTGGCGGCGGGCGGCAATGTCTATGTCCGCTCCGGCGGCACCTGGACCCTTCAATACGAGGCTTGGGCGGAGAACGTCGACGTCGCTGTGCAGGGGGACACGGTGGTCGTCGGGCGGCCGTATGATCGTTCGCAAGCTTATGGATATGTAGAGGTGCTTGTTCGTAGCGGAGCGACGTGGACTCGACAGGCGATGTTTTCGTCCAGTTCCGGGGAACTAGAGGAATTTGGAAATAGGGTCGCGCTCGACGGGGACACTCTGATCGCCAGCACTTCCCTTGTTGGGAGTCCCGGACCTGGTCGGGCCTACATCTATGTGCGCAATGGCACCACTTGGACGGCCCAGGCGGTCCTGAGCCTGCCCGGCGGCGGAACAACCCTCGATGTCGCGGTCCAAGGGAACACCGCGGTCGTCAGTGACCCCGCGCACAACCGCGTCGGCATTTTCACGCGGTCGGGCACTTCGTGGACGCTGGCGCAAACCATTTCCCAAGCGCCCGACGGCAGTTCCAATTTCTCCTTTGGGGGGAGTGTTTCGCTGAACGGTGACGTGCTGGCCGTCGGGGCGGGTTCGGTGTTCTACCTTTACACCCACACGTCGTCGGGATGGGTGCTGAGCCAGACCATCAACGGTTCATTGGGGCCGGATCTCGCGCTGGCCAACGGCGGGACGGTGTTCGTCGTCGGCCAGCCTGCCAACTACAACTCACCAAACCCCGTCAGCGGCTCGGCGACGATCTATTCCGTGCCGGCGCCGCCTGCACCGGGCAGTGGTTGGCGTGATTACGACGTCGGCGCCGTCGGCGTCGCGGGCAACTCCAGCAACGATGGGACGACCGTGACGGTCCGCGGTTCCGGTGCCGACATCTGGGACCGGGCCGACCAATTCCACTTCCGCAGCGAGACCCTCACGGGCGATGGTTCGATCATCGCCCGGGTGACCTCGGCCGGCAGCTCGCATCCGTGGGCCAAGGCGGGGCTGATGTTCCGGGAGAGCATCGCGCCGTCCGCGCGCTCGGTCCTGGCGCTGGTCAGCCCCGGTGCACACTTGGGCACCGCGGTCCGCGCTACCATGGGTGACTTTACCACGTGGCAGGACGCCGGCTGGGCCGCCGCGCCGGTCTGGTTGAAGCTGGTGCGGGCCGGCAACCTGTTCACGAGCTACGCTTCGCCCGACGGCAATGCATGGTCATCGATCGGCTCAGCCTCGGTCGTGATGCCCGCCACCATTCACGTCGGGCTCGCCGTCTCCAGCCACGACAATGCCGCGCTCGACACCGCCACGTTTACCAACGTCCAACTCAGCCGCAGCGGGTCCGCCAGTGCGCCGCCCGCGCCGGCCACGATCGCCGTCACGGCTTCGGGCCCGAACAGCCTCACTGTGAACTGGCCGGATGCCGACAACACCGAGACGGGGTTCGAGGTCGAGCGTGCGGTGAGCAGTGGAGGCTTCAGCCTCGTGGCGACGCTGGCGGCCAACACCACGCAGTACGCCGACTCCGGTCTGGTTGCGGGCACGACGTATTCGTATCGCGTTCGCGCATTCAACGCGATCGGCGCCTCCGGCTATTCGCCGGTGGCTAGCGCCCAGGCGACGGGGAGCTCGTCCTCCTCCTGGACCGGCCAGGACATCGGCAACACCGGGTCGGTTGGATCGCAAAGCGGGATCCCTCCCACCGTGACCATGAACGCCGGCGGCGCCGACATCTACGGCAATGCGGACAGTTTCCGTGCGCTGTATACCGCGAGCACCGGCGATACGACGGTGGTGGCACGGGTGGCCTCCATGACGAACACCCATGCCTGGGCGAAAGCAGGCGTGATGATGCGGGCTTCGCTCAGCCCCGATGCGCCCAATGTGGCCATGCTGCTGACGGCGTCCAATGTCTGCGTCTTCCAGGCGCGCACCTCCGCCGGAGCCGACACCTCGACCACGAGCGGTGGCTGGTTCAACGCGCCGTATTGGGTGAAGCTCATGCGCGTGGGCAACACCTTCACCGGCTACATTTCGCCCGACGGCGTGACCTGGCAGCTGGTCGGCACGCAGGACATCGTGATGCCGGCGCAGGTCACCGTCGCGCTCGCGGGCTCCTCGCACACTACCGCGGCCCAGACGGTTATTTCTTTTTCGAACATCGCCGTGACCGGCGGGTCCACGGCGCTCGCCGCGCCGAGCCACCTCGTCTCCAGCAACGTCACCGCCAACGGCGCGCATCTCACCTGGACCGACCACAGCAGTGACGAGGACGGTTTCCGCATCTACGCCGAGGACGACACGCCGCACCGGGGCTTCGTGTTGGTGGGAAGCACCGCAGCGAACGTGACGAGCGTCGACATCGGCCTGCAGAGCAACGACCACTATTATGTCGTCGTGGCTTCCGTCCGAGGGACGACGGAATCATGGAGCGATGCGATCACGGTGAGTACTCCGCCATCGCCCGACGCTCCACCGGCGACACCGCCGCACATCGCCGTGGATCCCGACGCGCCCAACAGCCTGAGGGTGAGCTGGGAGGATGTGAGCACCACGGAAACCGGTTTCGAGATTGAACGCTCCACCGGCGGCAGCCCGTTTGCCCTCGTCGGTACGTCAGGCGCCAACGTTCCCGCTTATTCGGATGCCGGACTAACGGCCGGTACCACCTACTCGTATCGCGTCCGGGCAATGAACGGCACCCACGCTTCCGGCTATTCGCCCATTGGCTCGTCGACGGCGGTAGCGCGCCCGAACGCGCCAATCAACCTGACTCTCAACGGGCCCACCGTCACGACCCTGCACCTGAGCTGGACCGACACGAGCAGCAACGAGACGGGTTTCCAGCTGCGGCGTTCCACCGCCGGGGTCGCTGATGTCTATTTTCAGCTGGCGCCCAACACCACCAGCTACACTGACGCCGGCCTGGTGGCCGGCACGACCTATTCGTACGTGATCCACGCATACACCTCTTTCGCCTCCGCGGACTCGAACACGGTCACCGGTTCGACGACCGGAGGGGGCACGCCGCCGCCCCCGTCCGACTGGACGGGACGGGATATCGGCACGGGCAGCGCGATGGGATCGAACTCCGGGCTGCCGCCGGCGTTCACGATGAACGCCGGCGGGGCGGATATCTATGGCACCGCCGATGGTTTCCGCTCGATGTTCCGCACGGGGACGGGCGACCTGACCGTGGTCGCGCGGGTAGCCTCCATGACGAACACCCATCCTTGGGCGAAGGCCGGCGTGATGATCCGCGCCTCCCTTGGCCCCGACGCGCCCAATGCGGCCATGCTGTTGACAGCGTCCAATGTCTGCGTCTTCCAAGCGCGCACGTCGGCCGGCGCCGACACGACAAGCACGAGCGGTGGCTGGTTCAACGCGCCCTATTGGGTGAAGCTCACGCGCATGGGCAACACCTTCCGCGGCTACATTTCGCCGGACGGGACTACCTGGCAGCTCATCGACACTCAGGAGATCGCCATGCCCGCGCAGGTGTACGTCGGCGTGGCGGGCTCCTCGCACAACCCGGGCGCGATGACGACTATTGCCTTCGACAATGTGGTGGTGGGCAACTCAGCGCCACCGCCCCCGTCGCCCGTCGCATGGACGCGGGTCGCCTGGAACTCCGCCAGCTCGTCAGCCCAGGTGCACGAGGGCGGAGATGCGATCATTATCCGGAGCATGAGCGGGGATATCTGGGACCGAAGCGACAGCGCGACGTTCATGTACCGCCCGGTCACGAGTGACGACATGCTCGCGGTGCGCGTCGACTTGGTCACGGTCGCGGATTCCTATTCCAAGGCCGGACTGATGTTCCGGGGGCGGTTGGATGCCTTCTCGGAGAACGTCTGTGTCGTGGTGACCGCGAACAATGGGATTTTCTTCTCGGTCCGGAAATCGGCAGGCGACGTGACCACGGTGGTGCGCGAAGTGCCCGGACTGTAGGCGCCTGTCCGGCTATGGCTCGGGCGGACCGGCAACCAGTTCCTCGCGGCTTATTCCACCGACGAGGGCGCGACCTGGATTTCGCTGGGCGAGGTGACGGTGGCGATGCCCGCGACGATCTATCTCGGTCCGGTTGCCACGTCCCACAACACCACCTATGAATCCAGCGCCGCCTTCTCGCAGATCCCGCCGGATTAGGGCCGGCGGAGGTGCGACCAGAGATTAGGGCGTGTTTTCAAACCACCCTGAGAGGCCCAACCACTGATGCTTCGCCTACCGCCTGCGCTTCAATAGACCTTCCACCTAATCGGCTCCGGGTATGGTTCCGGGGAGCGGCTAGTCACCGCTCGGGAACTTGGCTTGTCTGTCGGCGATTAGCCGACCCCCGCAGCTCAGGGCGGAGCCGATTAGGCGGAGCGCACCAAATAGCCGAGCCGTTCGGCGAGGCATTAGCGGTTAAAACCGGATCGATGGTTCGGCGCTTTGGGGCAAAGTGAAACTTCAGAGTTCGCCGCGGACGGCCTGCTTGATCTTGGCGATGTCGATTTTGTCCATTTCCATCATCGCCGCGAAGGCGCGTTGGGCGGCAGGTCCGCCGGCGGCCATGGCGTCGGTCAACACGCGCGGGGTGATCTGCCAGGAAATGCCCCACTTGTCCTTGCACCAGCCGCAGTAGCTGGCCTTGCCGCCGTGCTTGATGATGGCGTTCCAGTAGCGGTCGGTCTGTTTCTGGGTATCGGTGGCGACCTGGAACGAGAAGGCCTCGCTGTGCTTGAACTGCGGGCCGCCGTTGAGGCCGAGGCACGGGATGCCGAGGACGGTGAACTCCACCGTCAGGATCTGGCCCTTCTTGCCCGACGGAAAGTCGCTCGGGGCCTTGTGCACGGCCGTGACCTTGCTGTCAGGGAAGAGCGAGGCGTAGAACTTCGCCGCCTTGAGGGCATCCTTGTCATACCAAATGCAGATGGTATTCCGGGGGGCTTTGGTTTTTTTCATGGTAGCTATTTTGACCCCGGCGAAGGAGAACAGGAACAAGAATTTTTATCGAACCCGCTCCCCGGAGCTGAGGCTGATGGTCAGGCGGAGACGGCTTCGCGAACGATGGTCGGATGCTTGGCGGCGATGCGGAGCAGAATCTCAGCGGCGCCAGTGGGCTGGCGGCGACCCTGCTCCCAGTTGCGGAGCGTTGCCACGCTGATGCCGAGCAGTCCAGCGAAGGCCGGCTGGCTGAGGCCGAGGCGGGTGCGCACCACCTGGGCGGACTCGGATGTGACTCGGCGGGTGCGGGCAGGCTTGCGCGCACCACGGCGGACGGCACGCATCTCGGTAGCGCTTTGGAGAAGGAGGGAGAAAGTATCGTTTTTCATAAGTCTTCCACAATGGCGCGCAGGAGGCGCGCCTGTACGGGGGTGAGGTTTTCCTGGCGGTTCTTGGCATAGGCGAGCAGCAGGTAGATTTGATGGTCTGCCCGCAGCCAGTAGTAAATGACACGGGCGCCGCCGCTTTTACCGCGCCCGGGCAGGGCCCAGCGCAGTTTCCGGCAACCACTCGTGCCGGGCATAATGGCCCCGGCTTCGGGGCGTAGCATCAGCACGGACTGCAGGTCGATGAGGTCCGTTTCCGTCAGCAAGGCGCGAGCCGAGGCGACGAAGACGGACGTTTCAATGAACTCCATCCGGGCACCATACGCCACTGGCGCATGACCGCAAGTGGGAAAATGTTGGCGGAACATTCTGCCTGTGCGATGCACCTGCTGGCTATGGGCTTTGAGACGGTAGGTCTGTTGCGCGATGCCGGATTGGGCAAAAGAAAACGCCCGACCAAAGGCCGGGCGTTGATAGAACCCACGCCTATGTTCGGAGAGCTTCGGCGAGGCAGGGAAGGATTACGAAAACGAGAATGATTCTACACGCCCCGTCCTGCGGGCACCCCTCTTCATAGAGGGGATTTGAATGGATCAGGCGTGGCTGGGGGTGCCGAGGGGGGCGCGGCGGGTCGCGGGATTCAACGAGGTCACGGCGCCGATATCGGTGTGGCGATATTCCCAGAGTTGGCCGCGGCGGCCACCCATGCAGGACGCGATCGCGCCGAGAACGAAGCCGATGAAGCTCCACAACTCTGCTTTGGCGAGCGCGGCGGCGCCCTTCTCGGCGACCTCGCGGGCTTTCCTTTCGGCGGTCTGCTTGGCTTCTTCGAATTGGGCGCGCATGCGCTCCATCCCGCTGATCCAGCTGTCGACCATTTTGTTTGCATCCCCCTCGGACACCCCGGCGCGGGTTAGCGCCTGGACCGTCTCAGTCCGGGCGGCGGGATTGCGCAGGTCACCACCGGCCCGGAAGAGCTGGCGGACGGCCTGGCCGACCTCGCGCTTGGCCGCGGCACCGTTCGGTGAATTCTTCACCGCGGGATTCTGCGTGACTTCATCAATCATGCTGGAGATTGAGCCGGTGTTTTCGTCGACGGCCTGTTTCGCCAGATCCGCGATACCACCCGCAGACTTGCCCAGCGCGGCGGTACCTTTGGAAATTATCTGGGCGGTACCACCCACGACCATGCCGGCGCCCATCGCTACCATGAGGGCGGCGGCGATGGTGGCGGCGCACCAGACGAGAAACCCGTGCATCGCGCCCGACACGCTGTGCACGCGGGCGGCGCAGCGACCTGCGACCCAACCGCCGATATAGAGCGAAATCAGCGCGCTGACCGACCAAACGAGCGCGGCACCGATGCCGAATGTCGCCACGGGATTACTGTCGGTGGCCGGATCGGCTGCGCCGAGTCCAATGGCCGCACCGAGCATGAGCAGCAGGAGATGACACGCGAGGCCGGCGATCGCGCCGGCGATGATGGCGCCCCAAGCGGGGGACCGGCGATCAGTGACGGGAGTCACATCGGCCGTAAGGAGGGTGGTATCGGGAATTGAGTTCATATGTGACGAAGAGTACCCCGATGGGCTACCGGCCGCCATCGGGGCAAATAGTGTCCGAGGTCTCGGTAAAAAGGATTATGTGATGAAGGACTAAGGGTTGAGCGCTGTCTCGTTGCGGCAGACCCGTCCTCCAAGAGGCGGCCGCAAAACTCGCGCGCGTCATCCATCGCGATTCCGCGGCGCAAGAGCTGAGAGCTGAGAGCTGAGAGCTGAGAGCTGAGAGCTGAGAGCTGAGAGCTGAGAGCTGAGAGCTGAGAGCTGAGAGCGACTTTGGCATGCTAGCGTATTAGGAGGTAAATGACGAGAGAGCTGGCGCGGCGCCCGCTCCCGGTATTGCCATCGGTCGCCGAACGGGGAGGATTCGGAGTTATGAACAGCCATCGTAACTGTCTAGGGTGGTTGGGCGGAGTGGGGCTGGTGGCGTTGCTCGGCGGACCGGTAAGAGGGGAGACTGTAAGCCTCCGTGATGCGGCCGGGACCAGCGTCTTGATTGGGGCCGCGGCGTCAGCCCAGGACCTCGCGGACCCGAAGTTTGCCGCCTTGTATGTGAAACACTTCAGCGCCATCACCGCCCGGCGCGACATGATGCCATCGGAACTGGTCGACGAAGCCGGCCGCTACGACTTCACCAAAGCTGATGCCGTGGCGGAATTCGCCGCGAAAAACCACCTCGCGTTCTACGGCCACATGCTGCTGTGGCAGCATCTGAGCCGCGACTGGCTGTTCAAGGACAAGGCGGGCAAACCACTGCCCCGCGAGCAGGCGCTGGCCAACCTCAAGGGCTACATCGACACGGTGGCCGGGCGCTACCGCGGCCGCGTCAAATCGTGGGACGTCGTCAACGAGGCGATCAGCGATGAGGACGGCGAATACCTGCGTGACGTCCCGGCGCGCCGCGCCATTGGGGACGATTTCATCGTCAAGGCCTTCGAGTTCGCCCATGCGGCGGACCCCGACGCCGAACTCTACTATAATGACTACAATATCGAATTGCCCGCCAAGCGGGCGAAAACGCTGCGGCTCCTGCGGGAACTCCGCGCAGCAGGAGTACGCATCGACGCGGTCGGCATCCAGGGTCACTGGCACCTGGCCGAAAAGACCCTGGCGCCGCACGTAATCTCGGACGGCATTCGCGAATTTTCCGCCGCGGGGTTCAGGGTGATGATTACTGAGCTGGATGTAGACGTGCTCCCGCGGACCGTGAGCGGCGCAAACATGGAGACAGTCGAGGAAGGCCCCAACCCGTACCCGAATGGGCTGCCCGACGATGTGCAGCAGCAGCTGGCGCGGCGCTACGGCGCGATCTTCGACGCCATCCTCGAGCCGGGCGTCGTGGAGATGATCACCTTCTGGGGCACGCACGACGGGCATTCCTGGCTGAACAACTTTCCCGTGAAGCGCCGCACGAACCATCCGCTGCTCTTTGATCGGGCCCTGCAACCTAAGCCGGCGTTGGAGCAGGTGGTGGACGCCCTCCAGCGGGCGAAGGCGAAGGGGAAGAGGCCATGAGTCATTTTGTAGGTCGGGGTTTATCCCCGACAAGTCGGGCGTAAAGCCCGACCTACATCGGAGCCTCAGCGCCAGCCGAGTCCCGGGGCGACGTGGGTCATGATCGCTCCCAGCACGTGGACGTTGTACTCGACGCCGAGCTGATTCGGAATTGTCAGCAGGAGGGTGTCCGCTTCCGCGATGGCTTCGTCGCGCTTGAGCTGTTCGACCAGGACATCGGGTTCGGCGGCATAGCCGCGCCCGAAGACCGCGCGCGTGGTCCCGTCCAGGAAACCGATTTGATCCTCCTGCTCGGCGTCCGCGCCGAAGTAGGCGCGATCGAGGTCGTTCCTCAGCGGAAAAATGCTGCGACTCACCGAGACGCGCGGGGTGCGCTGGTGTCCGGCCGCGGCCCACGCGGCCCGGTAGGCGCGGATTTGCTCGGCTTGCTGGACATGGAACGGTTTGCCCGACTCGTCGAACTTCAGGGTGGAGCTCTGCAAGTTCATGCCCTTTTGCGCGGCCCACACGGCGGTGGCATTAGTGGCAGAGCCCCACCAGATGCGCTCGCGCAATCCGGCGGAAAACGGCTCGAGCCGTAGGAGCCCGGGCGGATTGGGAAACATCGGCCGCGGATTTGGTTTGGCGAAGCCTTGCCCGCGCAGGAGTTCGAGCAAGGTCTCGGCGTGGCGCCGGCCCATGGCCGCGTCGTCTTCGCCCCCGCGGGGCTGGAAACCGAAATGCCGCCAGCCCTCGATCACCTGTTCCGGCGAACCGCGGCTGATGCCCAGTTGGAGGCGTCCGCCGGCGATGACATCGGCCGCGCCGGCGTCCTCGGTCATGTAGTGCGGGTTCTCATACCGCATGTCGATGACGGCGGTACCGATCTCGATGGTGCGGGTTTTGGCGCCGACCGCCGCCAGCAGGGGAAACGGCGAGGCCAGCTGCCGGGCGAAGTGGTGCACCCGGAAGTAGGCGCCGTCGACGCCCAGCCGCTCCGCCTCGACCGCCAGGTCGATCGACTGCAGGAGCACGTCCGACGCGGAGCGCGCCTGGGAAGAAGGCGAAGGAGTCCAATGGCCGAAGGAGAGAAATCCGATTTTTTTCATGCGAGGTTGGACCGGCCAGATCCGGCGACCGGTTACAGATGTATCGATGTCCCGCTTTGGCAAACGGCGCCGCGTCAGCCCGGTTTCACAAGGCCAGTAGGCCGACTACCTCCGGATACGCGGCCTGACCCTATGGCTTGGCCTTCCGGTTACCTATCGGCCCAAAAGCCATTTTAGCCAGTCCGACAACCGGGACCGTTTTTCACGGCGGCGAGGGTCATACTGCGCATGTCGATGCGCTTCTTCCCGGCGCCGACCAGCGGCAATTTCCGTTGGCGTCCACTTTTCAGCCCAGATGATCTCGCCGTCCTCGATCCAGTAATGCGATTGGCAAGCCTGCTGCCAGTTTCCCACCGAAGGGTAGAGAGTCGGTCCGCGCTTGGTCTCCCTGAGCGACCATTCGGTGGGTCCCAACGGAGTGCGGATCTTTACACCGCAGCCGCAGGGACACAAATGTGCTGCCGCGCCGAACTCCTCCGCAACATACAACATGCCGGGCTGCAGATCCTTCGGCATATATTCAACGCGGCGCAGCTTAATTTTCATCGAGATTGGATTCACCAACAGTCTTCAGATCGCCGACGCCCATGAGCAGGTGATAATAAGGAATTTCCTCAAGATAGAAACCGCGCAATTGCTTGAACCTAACGACAGCTAGGCACGCATTGAGAGCGTTGAGCTCGCTGATCTGTATGTTCGTGCGGTACAGGTCGTCGGGCCGCTCGGTAACTTCCGCCAATCCCTTAGCCTGTACCTTCGCCCCATGCTCGACTGAGTAATAAGTCAATCGAACCATGCCGTTGAGGGCCGCTTGCTTGCGGCTGAGCCCCAGTCCTACGTCGATGAAAGGAATGCCTAGGTCAAGTAGCAGGTTGAAAATGCCGGCTCGCGACGGCCCCTTGTCGACACACACGAAGGCAAATGTGACCCCGGCCAGATCCTCCTTGCTGGAGGTATCGATAAACCTGGCTTGGCAGGTCAGGCCGGTGCGGAAATTCAGATAACGCGCCTCGTAGATCTCTGCCTTCGACCGACCGAGTTCGCGCTCCTCCAGCCTGCCGGGAGAACGAAAGGCATTGTGCACGTGGAACGGGTCCAGATCGAAGGCGCGGATAGCGTGGACTGGGGTCTTGACCATAAAATCCAGAACATATGCGCCGGTGCCACCTAGGCCAATGATCGCCACGACGTCATCTTTGAACTTGGCCGATAGGTCCATGATTTCCGCCCGGCTGGTCAAGGTGTCGTGGAACTTGAAGACGGACTCCTCCCCACCTTCTATCACTGCACGGAACGTGTAAGGGGTGGAGCCATGGAGCTCCATCGCCGGGCCGGACAGGATCGTGAGGTAGCTCTCGATCTTTTCGAAGAAGTCGGCGAATTTGCCGGTGTCTTTGGGCTTGTTGGAGAAGGAGCGCTGCACCACCACATCCTTGCACGCCTCACCCAGTGCCAACGTGGTCGGTCCGCCGCCGAGATTGGGAATGGGCTTGCCGTCCAGCCCATGCGGAACCGAGCCGGCAAAAAACACCTGATGGTCCTCCAGGGTGGCGTTTACCTTGTCGACCAGCACCATCTTGCTGACGATGGCACCAATCTGCAGCTTTCGTTCGCTATCGAGGTAAGGCACGTCCCGGACCACAAGGTAGGCGCCGTCGAAAGCGACCGCGCAGCCCCGTTCGACCAACCGCCGCAAATCAGCGTTATGATTGACCAGTTTCTGAAACATTAAAGATCATGCCATCCTTTACCTTAACCGAGGCGCCGGGCACGAGCACACCCTCAGGCTTGTTGCCGTGGCCATTCCGATACTTCACGGCATAGGTGGTGTCAGGATGCTGCGGAAAGTCAGGCACCTCGAGGGTGACGACCTGCGCATAAGTGATATCGGTGTTCTTCGGCCAGTCGTGGGGAGTACCTTCGACGATGATGGTAACGTTCTTGTCGTTTGGCATGGTGTTATTTTTTAAACTGTTGGTTCAGGAAATTGGTGAGGTCCTCCCGTTTGATGGGGGCTCTGCCGGGATATTGCTTCATCGTATCATGGACGATCTGCCGGTTCGCGTCCGATAGCGTGTAGTTGTGGGTGCTAAGATAGTGATCCACGAAGTAGTGGACTTCCCAATATTCGGTTTGGGAGACAAACACGCGATCGACGGGACCGCGGACGTTGGGGTTGTCATGGGTTTGCCAGGTCATGAGTTTGATTTGTTTAGGTTGGAGGCTTCGGGTGCGTCTGCAGCAGCGGTCGAAGCATAAAGCACAACGGCCTGATAAAAGGCCGGGGCCGGCACCTCATCTAGCACGGGACACACGACCTGCAATGAGCCGAAGGGCTGCCAGCCCTTTGCGAGGTAAGCGGCAATTTGCCCACCCAGCTGGTTGTCGCTGTTGGAGCCGAGAACGATGTAATCCAATATCTTCATTAGACTCTTGGGACTGGCGCAAAAGGCCTTCGCCGTTTTTTCTAAACTTTTTTCGGCGAAGTCTGTGGCGCCCAGTCCCAAGGAATTATGACCCGCTCACGTTCTCCACTTGCTTTCAGCGTTCAACCTCGCGTTGCGCCGCTTTTGCTTCGACAGGCCTCACCCTTTGCGCCACCAACGCGCCACCATGCCGCCTGTAGACCCGGCTGATCTCGACCGACTTCTGGAGCCTTATGGAGGCTTTAAGCTCGTCTACAAGAAGCTATTGGCGATGGCGCGGCGAAAGCTTGCGCTCTACGTCGGCAATTCTGGTGGGAAAGTCGTAACGCGCCAGCTCGACCCGGAGGATGCCGTCCATGACGCGTTTGCGCGTCTCTTCGAAGAAGGCTTCGGTCTCAACGACAACGTTTATTTTGTCCTCCGTAATCACGTCGACAACGGGATACACACTCTGGAGAAATCCGAACATGAAAAAAAGACGGCTCGTGTCGAGGGAAGCGAAAAGCTTTCCCATGCGTACTACCGGGAAGCCGATCGCCATTTGCCTACCGCTCCAGATCGTGCCGCCGTTGCCGATGAGGTCGGACAGATGGTTGAAATCATGCAGTACCTCGCAGCAAATACGACCAAAGACCCCCAAGTGGCAAAGCTCGCACAGGCTATCGCCGACGGGCACAGCGAACCTGCAGCCCTTTGTAATGTCACTCATATGAACCGCGATGAATATGACGCCGCCTTCAAACGCCTGAAGCGCCAGTTTCTGAGGGCTCAGTTGGCTTCGCAGGAGAAGAAAAAATGAATCCGGACCAATCCAAGGATCTGGTCAACGCCTTCCGGCAACTCCAGAAAGCGACCCTTCCAGACAACGAGACCATCGAGAAGATGTTGGAGCCAGAGCTTGATGAATTCATGGCGGACACGGGTACGGACATGAAGGGACTCAATGAACGAATTGCTGCTGCCAAGAAAAAGTTCGCTGGTCGTTACGCACTGATGAGGGCTCGCATGGCACGCAGGGCGGGTGCTGCGCCAAAGCCGTGCTCTGTCCCCGTTCCTTCAACCCGGGAAGAGATCATAGCCTATTTCAGCGAGCACTACCGGCACGAACTTCCTATGGCTGCGCGCAATTTCAAATCTGCAACCTACGAAGAGTTGAGGCAGATGTTTATCGATCTGCATAGCTGATGCCCCATGGCCGCTCCTGGTATCAACGCTATCCAGATCGAGAAGGCGGCTATGGATCTGCTTGATCGCTACGGCATCGAAGAACCCAAATTCGATATCGAGGACCTGGCCTTCGCCGAAGGATACCGGGTTGAGCGCGGAGGCTTGCAAAACATTGATGCCTGGCTCATCCGCCAAAAGCAGGGCGGGGGAGTGATCCGCCTTCGGTCAGATACTCCAGAAGACGGGCGTACTCGCTTCTCGATTGCGCACGAACTTGGCCATGCCGATCGCCACCCCAACCTTAGTCAGGGTTTCCTCTGCTCGGCTTCCGACATGACGGACTACGTCAACAGCCATGAGGAAATCGAGGCCAACCTCTTCGCTGTGAATCTTCTTATGCCGCGCCTTTGGATCCCTGAGGAAATCTGGCGCCGCGATGCCGACTTCAAAGTGGTATCCGACCTCGCCAGCAGCTTCGGCACTACCCTGACTGCTGCTGCCCGCCGTTACGTCGAACTCAACACCAAGCGGGCGGTCGCCCTTATCTTCGCTAAAGGCAGCACGGTGCAGTGGTCTATTCGCAACGAGGACCGCGGTCGTTACCTCTACGTGCCGAACGGCTCGGAAGTGCCCAAGCATTCTCTGACGCAAGAGTGTACTGACAGCCAGAAGAACGTCGGGTCTGAGAGCATCGATCCGGCGACTTGGTTCCCGAACTACCGCTGGAGCAGGGATAGCGAGCTTTTTGAAGATGTGCGGTATTCGAAGACCTACAGCTGCACGCTCACTCTTCTCTGGGTGCCGGAGTTCGAGTGAGCAGGAGGGTCTAGGCGGCCCCGCGCTGATAACGGTCAAAACAAGCCTTACCACACCTGGTTGATGGTATTGGGCTGGTACCGCAAAAAATCCGCAAAGTCCCCATTGATCCGTTGGATCACCGGGTCGATCGGCAAGATCTGGCCATCTCCGGTTTGGATCGCATTACGCGGAAACAAGTCGAAGATTAGTAGTCCGGCGGCTTCATCGTAATAAGCTCCCACCGCCAGCCGTTCGTAACCCCGGCGAAGCATCATGGCGTCCAAATCTCCCTGATTTGCGGGAGTGCCTCGAATGGCGGGCTGGGAGGTAAAAATAACTGGGGTTCCCGCATCCACCCTGATGAATTCCAATCTGATGTCATCGCCGAAGATTGTGTTCTGCAGCGACAGCCGGTCGAGGTATTCGGACGGCACTGCTCCCTGCACATACGATCCGAGCGCGATGCCATAGCCCAATTTCCGCTCGGGCAGCGTAGCCTTAAAATACCGTTGGCGGCCCTTGTTGAAATAGACGCCGTGTTCGCCACCCCGCGCGAATTCCAGCATGGGGCGCGTGTCCGACTTCAGCCGGCCGTTTTCTTCGGCCCAATCAACAAGTCGCGTCTTTTCCGTTCCAAGACGGCCAATGCGAGCGGCGTGAGCTGCATCGTGGTCTGGAGCTGGCGCAGCGCCTCCTCGCGTGAAGTGAGCGCATGAGTCAAGCGGGCTTCGAGCGTTGGCCATTGAAGGTTGGCGGTATGGGATTTGCCCTGCATATCGTTTCACAGAAGTTATCTTTTTGGCGTCAAATAACCAGTTTTTTGTGCATCCTTTTCCGGCTTAAAATGGGCTGTCCTGTTGGCTTGGAATACTCTATTTAATTCTCTGTGTAAGCCGGAGAACCTTGCGCAGAAGGAGCAGAGGCGGCTCGCAGAGGCGCGGGTCCTCCAAAACAAAGCGCCCGGCTGGTGGGCCGGGCGCGAAATGGCGGACTGCTTAACGACTACTAACGATATTCTTCGTTAGTGTTAGCATTTATAATCTTAAAATTCTCCACGTGGTAATTCGGATCGGCGCGGAAGGCCAACTTGACGCCGAAGAGTTTCTCCATGCGGACGAGCAAGTCTGCGTCCTCGGAGCGCAGGCGGTCGAGGATGCCAGGGTGCACGTGGACGCGGAGGGAGTATTCCTTGCCGTCCTTGCGGCTGGTGAGACGGCGGGCGACGGAACTCAGGCGGCGTTGGAGCTCGACGGACATCGTCGTGGCGCTCTTCACCGAGCCGCGGCCGTGACAGTACGGGCAGCCGGTATAGAGGTTGCTCGAGAGCGACTCGGACTGGCGCTGGCGCGTCATCTGCATGATGCCGAGCGACGAAATCGGGAGGATGTGGGTCTTGGCCTTGTCCTCGCTCATCAGCTCGACCATCTTGTCGTACACCGCGTTGCGGTGCCGGCGCTCCTTCATGTCGATGAAGTCCATGATGACCAGCCCGCCGATGTTGCGCAGGCGGATCTGGCGGGCCATCTCCACGGCCGACTCCATGTTGACCTGGAAGATGGTGTTTTTCTCGTCACCGGAGCGGGACTTGTGGGACCCGGTGTTGACGTCGATGGCGATGAGCGCCTCGGTCTCGTCGATCACGATCTGGCCGCCGGAGGGCAGGGTGACCTTGCGCTGGAAGGTCTGCTCGATCTGGCGCTCGATGTTGTAGCGCTCGAAGACCGGGATGCTGTCCTTGTAGAAGACGATCTTGCCCTTGGAGCGGGACGAGATCTGGGAGACATACTCCTGCGTGCGCTTGAAGTCGTCCTCGCTGTCGATCAGCACGCGGTCGATGTCCTCGGTGAGGAAATCGCGGACGGTGCGCTCGACGATGTCGGGCTCCTGGTAGAGGTTCGCCGGGGCGCGCTCGGTGTCCATCTTGCGCTGGATCTCCTCCCACTTCTTGAGGAGGAGGTGGAGATCGCGGACGAAGTAGCGGGACTTCTTACCCTCGCCGGCGGTACGGACGATGACACCCATGCCCTCGGGGATGGTGAGCTCGTTGATGAGGGTCTTGAGGCGCTTGCGCTCCTGGGGGTCCTCGATCTTGCGGGAGATGCCGCAGCCATCGGAGAAGGGCGTGAGGATGAGGTAGCGGCCGGGGAGGGAGAGGTTGGTCGTGGTGCGCGGGCCCTTGGTGCCGATGGGGCCCTTGGTCACCTGGATGACGATCTCGCTGCCGGGCGGGTAGAGGCCCGGGATGTCCTTGACGGTCGGCTCGGCGCCGCGGGGGGCCGCGCCCTTCTTCTTGTTGACGCGCACGACCTCGACCGACGAGTCGGTGGCGGCGGGGAGCATGTCCCAGTAGTGGAGGAAGGCGTTCTTGTTATATCCGATGTCGACGAAGGCGGCCTTGAGGCCGGGGTCGAGGTTCTTGACGCGGCCCTTGTAGATGCCGCCGACCATGCGGGTGTCGGATTCACGCTCGATCTCGAAGCGGTCGAGGGTGCCGTCAACGAGGAGCGCGACGCGTTTCTCGAGGGGCTCGGAGTTGATGACGAGTTCGCGGAAAGAGCCCTTTTCCTTGCGGAACACGCTGAGGATTTTTTGCAGGAGCGGCCGGTTCGCGGCGCGTTCCTTGGATTCGGATTTCAGCTGTTCCGCCGTGAGGGGCGTGGTGTGTTGCTGACGAGGCGGCTGGGTGAGCTCGTCTTCATAGCGGGCGGCGTCCGAGGGGGCGCCGGAGGGAGGGGACTGATCGTTCATGGTGGGGGTGATGCCTTGCGGCGGTGTTGTCGGCAGGGCTCCTCAGGCCAGCGGGCTGCGAGCAGGAAATTCCGGCAGAGCGGTCAATATCGCGAGGCAGGTCTCTCATGGTGTTCATGAGTCCCTCCGAAAACGATAGACGCTTTGGACCAGTCCTTGCAGCAAGCAGCAGCTGAGCACGAAGGTGCCGCCGTAGCTAATAAAGGGAAGCGGTATGCCTTTTACCGGCACCAGGCCGATGGTCATGGCGATGTTGACGAACACATGCACGGCCATGAGCACCGTGACGCCGAGCGCGAGTAACGCGCCGAAGCGGTCCCGGGCCAAACCCGCGATCCGCAGTCCGTTCCACAACACCACGCCAAACAGCCCGACGACGGTGATGCTTCCCAAAAATCCTTTTTCCTCCGCGATGACGGAGAAGATGAAATCGCTGTGCGCGACGGCCGACGGCAGGTAGCCGAGCTTGGCCTGCGTGCCCTCGGTCCAGCCCTTGCCGGTGAAGCCGCCCGAGCCGACCGAGATGAGCGACTGGCGGCTGTTCCAGCCGATGCCGTTGGGGTCGACCTTGTCGGGCATGGCGAAATAAAGCAGGCGGTTGCGCTGGTAATCCCGGAGCGGGAGCCAAGAGTGCGACTGGTATTCACCCTTGTCCTTGGTGTAGCTCAGATGGTTGTCATCCATGTAGTTGCTATACCGAATAACATCGATGGCGACGATCCCGACCAGCAGGGCGAACACGCCCAAGGCTCCGGCAAAGAAACGCATCGAGAGGTTGGAGACGAACAGCATGGCAAAGACCATGGGAGCGATCACGAGGGCGCTGCCGAGGTCGGGTTCACCAAAGATCAACAACATGGGCAACCCCACGGCAAGGGCCAATTTTACGAGCACCTGGAGGGAGTCGGCGACGGTCCCGAGCTTGGAGCCGGTGAGGATTGAGGCCGTGATGAAGAGCACAGCCACCTTCGCGAACTCCGAGGGCTGGAACGCGGTCCAACTCAGGCCGGGCACGCCTAGCCAGCGCCGGGCGCCCATGCCGTGGGTGGTGCCGATCCCGGGGATGAGCACGAGCAGCAGCATCACGACGCCGACCACATAAACCCAATGGGCGTACCGAAGCCAGATCCGGTAATCCAGGAGGGACGTCGCGAGGTAGAGGGCGGCGCCGAGGACGAGAAAACCGATCTGCGTACGCCATTGGGTGCCGTCGCGGGCCAGCTGGGCACTGTAGATGAAAAAGACTCCAAACAGGCTCAGCACCACCATGCAGGCCGGCGTGATCCGGTCGAACTGCTCGCGCGTGGTTAGCTTGAAAAAGCTGGCCAGGTCGAGGTTGCGCAGGAATTTCACGGGGAGGGAAGGCACTAGATTAAAGCAGGGAGCAGGGAGCAAGGTTCAAGCAGGGAGCAGGGAGGGCCCGCGTGGGCGTAGGTGGAACCTGGCCTCCGGACAGGTTTGTTCGACGGCACTGGGAGAGCCCGTCCGGAGGCCGGGCTCCACCAAGATCAACCCACCTTGGATTGTAAAACCACCGCAGTCTGCGGTGTTGCCAAGCCAGGTGGCGGACGTAGCTTGGCAATCCAAGTGATGCTGACCGTCATCGCCCTAACCAAGCAAGCGAGCCAGACCGCAGAAGCCGAGCCCTACCTGTGGGCCTTGGGCGTGTCCGTCCTGTTGGGGTTGGCGGCCGGTTATGCCGCCGTCTGGCTGTTTCTGCGCCAGTCCCGGCGCCTGGCGTGCGAACAGGCCGCGTCCCACCTGACGCTTGCCAAGCGCGAGGCCGCGGTAGCCGCGCAGGAAATCATCAACAAGGCCGAGGAGGACATCCGGAACCGCGAGGCCGAGCTGAACCGCGACTTCGACCGCCGCAAGATCGAGATCGAGGTGATGCTGCGGGAAATTCGCTCGCACGAGGAATCACTCGGTCTGCTCGACTACCAACTGGAGCAGCGACAGGACCGGCTGGCCCGCGAGGCCAGCGCCAACAAGCAGGCGCGGGACGCCATGCGCGACCTGTCCAAGAGCCTGCGCAAGCGCCTGGAGGGCGTCGCCTCGCTCGATGGCGAGGAGATCCGCAAACAGCTGGTCGAGGAAATCACCTTTGAGTGCGCCGTGGAGCTGCGCGCCCTGCGCAAGGAGCTGCTCGAGCGTTCCGAGCAGGATCTCGTGCAGGAGGGCAAGCGCATCCTCGTCGCCACGATGCAGCGCCTCGCCAGCAAGCCCAACAACGACATCACCGCCACGATCGTCCAGCTGCCCACCGAGGAGATGAAGGGCCGCATCATCGGCCGCGAAGGTCGCAACATCAAGTCCTTCGAGGCCGCCACCGGCACCACGCTGCTCATCGACGAGTCCCCGCAGATGGTGCTCATCTCGTCGTTTGACCCTGTGCGTCGCGAGATCGCCAAGCTCGCGCTCGAGGCGCTGGTGAAGGATGGGCGCATCCACCCGGCCAGCATCGAGGAGTCGGTCAACCGCGCCCGGCAGGAAATGGACCTGCACGTCGCCACGATCGGCGAGGAGGCTGTGGATCGGTTGAAGATCTCCGGCCTGCACCCCGAGTCCATCAAGCTGCTCGGCAAGCTGCGCTTCCGCTTTTCCTACACGCAGAACGTCCTCGACCACTCCATCGAGGTGGCCCAGCTCTGTGCGATGCTCGCATCCGAGCTCGGGCTCGAGCCCAATATCGCCAAGCGCGCCGGCCTGCTCCACGATATCGGCAAGTCCATCGAGGGCGAATACGAGGGCAGTCACGCGATCATCGGGGCGGACTTCATCCGCCGCTACGGTGAGACCGACATCGTGGTCAACGCCGTCGCCGCCCACCATGCCGAGGTCAAGCCCGAGACAATTTACGCCGGGCTCGTGATCCTCGCCGATGCCATCTCCGCCTCGCGCCCCGGCGCCCGGGCTGAGTCCATGACGTCCTACATCGAACGGCTGGGCCGGCTCGAAAAGCTCGCCATGACGATGCCCGGCGTGCAGCAGGCCTTCGCCATCCAGGCCGGCCGCGAGGTGCGCGTCGTGGTGCAGCCCAGCATCGTGACCGACGACCAGGCCCATGCCCTCGCCAAGACGCTTCGCCTCAAGATCGAACAGGAGCTCGACTACCCGAGTACCATCAAGATCACGGTGATCCGGGAGCAGAGGTATACGGAGACGGCCACCTGACGGGAAGGACTGAAGAGCTGAAGGACTGAAGGGCTGAACCAGCCGGTATCCTCGGAAAATTTCAGTCTTTCAGCTTTTCAGTCTTTCAGCCTTTCTTCCCCCATGGCCTCCCCCAAACTCCTCGAGACCTTTCCCAATCCCGCGCCGCAGCGCGACTACGTGATCGAGCACACGCATCACGAGTTCACTTCGCTGTGCCCGAAGACCGGCCACCCGGACTTTGCCGAGATCACGGTGCGCTACGTGGCGGACAAGACCTGCGTCGAGCTCAAGTCGCTGAAGCTTTACTTCCACGCCTACCGCAATGAGGGGATTTTCTTCGAGGGTGCGACCAACAAGATCTGCGACGACCTCGGCGCCGCATTGAAGCCGCGCAGCCTCACGATCATCGCTGACTGGAAGGCCCGCGGCGGCTTCACCTCGCGCGTGACCTGCGAGTGGAAGAAGCGGAAATGAAACAAGCCGGTGGCCCGCGAATCCAGCGAATGAAACGAATTCTCAGCAAGAGAGCGGAGTCATTCGCATAAATTAGCGTCATTAGCGGGCGACCATGCCTTGGACCGACACACCGATTCATTTCATTGATTTCGAGGGCAACACGACCTCCGGCATCCTGGAATTCGGGGTGGTGACCATTCGTGGCGGTGAGATCACCGAAACGCACACGCGACTCTGCCGCGCGACCGGCCGGGTGAGTCCGGAAGAAACGGCGGTGCACGGGCTGGCGGCCGAGGGTCTGGTGGCGGAGGCGTATTTCGCGGCGGAGTGGGAGCGCTTCGCGGGCCTGCGCGCGAGCGGGCCGCTGGCAGCGCACTTCGCGCCGGTCGAGAATTCCCTGCTGCGCAAGGTCTGGCCTTATCCCCGCCAGGTGCCGGACTTCGCCCGGCCCGGAAAACAAGCCACGGAATGGGGCCCGTGGATCGACACCGGGCAGCTGTACCCGCAATTCTTTCCACAATTTGGGTCGTTCCGCCTGGGCGACCTCGTCGCCCGCAGCGGACTGCAGGTGGAGCTGGAAGCCGTGACGCGCCGTCATTGTCCGGCCGGGCGCCGACGCTACCATGCAGCCTTGTACGACGCGCTCGCCGGCGCGCTGCTGTTGCTCACGCTGCTGCGCCGGCCGGAATTGGCGAACGCGACCATCCCGTGGTTGCTACAGATGAGCACGCAGGACGGAGACAAGCGCGACGCGCTGCAGCAGGGGAATCTGTTTTGAGTCATCAATGTAGGGCCGGCGCTTGTCGCCGGGCCGGGCTTGGGTCACCGAATGGTCCGCCGACAAGCGGCGACGCTACAGCCCAAACGCAAAAATCGCGGTCCGGGTCGGTCGAAGAGACAGACTCGCAGGGACATTGTGGATTGCCCTCGGCCGCCCAGCCGGCCCAATATTCGGTGCCAATGAGGCTGCGCTGGATGCCATGGTTGATGCTGCTGCTTGTGCCCGGGTTGTGGGCGCAGCAACGAGCGTACTTCGACGCCAATCTGGCCACGGCCAGGCGGCTCGAAGCGAAGGGAAACAATGGCGAGGCCGAGAAGGAATACCGGCTGGCAGTGTGGCGCGCCCGCAATCACCTGCAGGAGCAGGATGTGTCCGATGCGCTCTATTCGCTCGGTCAGTTTTACCGCCACCTCGGGCGTGGGTCGGACGCCATCAGGGAATTGCAGGAGTCACTGGCGATCCAGCAGCGTTTGTCCGGTGACACCGATGTACGCACCGGCCGCCGGCTGGCCGAGCTGGCCGCGGCCTTTCTCGTGAATCGCGAATTGGCCGAGGCACGACCACTCATCGAGCGGTTGCGCGTCATCGCGCCGCGCTATCGGGGGCAGGAGAAGCAATTTGCCGACGGACTCATCGTTGAGATGGACCGGCTCTCGCAGGCCACCGAGAGGTTCAGGGAGATCTCCGCGGCCGCCGCGAAAGGCGACCGGCACGCCCGGCAGCTGCTCGCGAGTTGCTATGAGGACGGCCTCGGGGTCGCGCCGGACAGCACGAAGGCATTAAAACTGTTCAGTGCGCTGGCCGCCGAGGGTGACTTGGATTCCGAGTATTACCTCGGGGTGATGTACGACAAAGCCCGCGGGACGCCACGGGACGCGGCCAAAGCAGCCGCCTATTTCCGCAAGGCTGCCGAACAGGGTATGGCCGTCGCCCAGTTTAACTATGCCGTGCTACTCAGTGGCGGTGACGGGGTGGACCGGAATCTCACCGAGGCCCTGGATTGGGCGAGAAAAGCCGTGAGGGGTGGTTATCCCTCCGCCGCGCAGGCGGTGAGCATCATCGAAAGAGACTTGGCCGAGGAACAAAAAAAGGGGAAGGCCGGCTTCCGGTAAAGGCCGCGGGTCCAGCACCGCCGCCTACAGCCCGTGCTGGTCGACGAGGTACACCAGCGCGGCCATGGCGGCGGCGCCGAGCTGGAGTTCGCGCGGGTTCACCTTGTCCATCGTGTCGATGGTCGTGTGGTGGTAGTCGAAGTAGCGCTGCGACTCGGTGATGATCTCGCCGACGGTGGCGCCATGGTCGATGAGCGGGCCGACGTCAGCGCCGCCGGGGCCGCTCTCGAGGACGTTCAGGCGATAAGGCTCGAGCAGCGTGCGCCAGCGCGCGGCGCGGGCGGGGGCGTCGCCGGCCTTGTTGCCGAGCTGGAAACCGATGGGCTGGTAACCGCCGTTGTCGGACTCGAGGGCAAGGAGGTGCACTTCCTTTTTCTCCCCCACGAGACGGGCGTATTCCTTGCCGCCGTTGGTGCTGTTCTCCTCGCTGACGAAGAGCACGCAGCGAATGGTATGGCGGGGCTTGTAACCCACGGCCTGGAGCAGGCGGAGCACTTCGATGGACTGGACGACACCCGAGCCATCGTCATGGGCGCCGGGGGTCACGTCCCAGGAATCAAGGTGGCCGCCGACGAGGATGATCTGCTCGGGGTGAGCGGAGCCGCGGAGCTCTCCGATGACGTTGTGCGAGAGAGCTGGGTCGAACCAGGTGGAATTGATGACCAGCTCGGCTTGCAGCCTCGGGTCGGCCTTGAGCGCGGCGCTGAGGCGATTGGCCGCCACGGTGCTGAGGGCGGCGGCGGGGATGCCAGGCACGCCGTCCTGGTAGCCCGTGAAGCCGGTGTGCGGCACGTCGTCGAGGGCATGGGTCAGCGAGCGGGTGAGCGCGCCGACGGCGCCGTATTTGGCGGCCTCGCCCGGGCCCTTGTTGCGTTGGTCGCCAGCGCCACCATAGGCATCGCCCGGGTTGACCGCCTTCGGGTCCATCGAGCGGTTGAAGAAGACGATCTTGCCTTTTACGTCGGTGGTTTTGAGTTCGTCGAGCGAATGCAACTCGACGACGGACGCGCGCAGACCTCCGGCCGGCGTCGGTACGGAACCGCCGAGGGCGAAGGCGGCGAGCGCCGCGGACTTGCCGTCGGAGCTGATGAAGCGAACCGACTCCGGCGCGCCGCGCTCCCAATGCGGGACCATGACCGGCTGGAGCTCGAGGCGATCCACGCCCTGTTTCTCCAGGACGCCCTTGCCCCATTGCACGGCCCCTTCGAGTTTTTTAGAGCCGGAGAGGCGCCCGGGAAACTGGCTCACCAGTTCGCCCAAATGGGCGTAGGCCGGGCTGTCAGTCAGGGCGGCGTCATAGAGGTGTCGCAGCAGCGCGGTGTCGGCATCGGGAGCCGGGGATTGGGCGCAAAGTCCCGTGGCGAGCGTGAGAGTGGCGAGGGAAAACAGGGGAAGGCGCATCGGGACAGGATTGTCAGGGTGCCGGGGCTGGCAAGTGACGAGTGGGCGCTGGGCGTATCAGTAGGACCACAAAGTTAGCGGCTCACCCGCCTTCGCTAAGCTTCTGCGAGACAAGCCGGCGAGGTGAAATCCCCGTCTTGCGCGGGGATTTCAAAACCATTTCTTCTTCTTCAAGTAGATCGCCATCAGGGCGGTGGTGACGAGAGTGAAGATGGAGACGTAGTAATAGCCATACGGCGAGTGTAGCTCGGGCATGTGATCGAAGTTCATGCCGTACCATCCGCCGACGAGCACGGCGGGCAGCGTAATGGCCGTGAGGGCGGTGAGAAACTTGATGCCCTCGTTGGCCTCGAAGGCGGCCTTGTTGAGGTAGATGTCGAAGGCCATCATTAGCCGCTCGTGGTAGCCCGTCACCGTTTCCTCGAGGCGGGAGAGATTGTCGCGCAGGTCGCGGAAGTAGGGCAGCAGCTTCGCGCGAATGAACTTGCTGTCGCCACGGGCCAGCCGGTCGATGACGTCGCGCTGCGGGCGGACGATCTGGCGGAGCTTGGTGAAGTCGCCGCGCACCTGCAGCAGCTCGGCGACAAACTTCTTGTCGGCATCCTTGCTCAGCACGATCTCCTCGATCTCCTCCAGCTCGGTGTGCAATTCGGAGAGCATGGGCACATAGTTGTCCACCAGCAGATCAAGGAGGGAATGGGCGAGCCGGTCGGGGCCGCGCGGGCCCGGCCCGACGTTCTTGGCCAGCCGATCAGAGAGCCCGGTGACGGAG
The DNA here is from genome assembly GCA_025363455.1 of Oleiharenicola sp. GTDB lineage: Bacteria > Verrucomicrobiota > Verrucomicrobiia > Opitutales > Opitutaceae > Lacunisphaera. The sequence goes on from JANYDW010000007.1 coordinate 33,893, forward strand.
CGCAGCGCCTGGCGGTGGAACGTGACCAGGAATTCCTTGCCGAGAAAGAGGTCGAGCTCGGTCGTGGCAAACTTGTCCTGCCGGTTATAGTCCACGGCGTGGGTGACCATGAAGAGGTAATCGTCGTAGTCCTCGATCTTGGGCAGCGGGCTGGGCGTGACGCAGTCCTCGATGGCGAGGGGGTGGAAGTGAAAGAGACCGTCGAGGACAGTCTTGATCTCCTCGTCGGTGGGGTTGCTGAGGTCGACCCAAACGATAAGGCCCTTGTCGGCCTGCACGAGCCGCAGGGCCTCGAGCTCGAGGTCGCGGCCAACCAGTTTGCCTTCGCTGAAGATGAAGGAGGAGATCATGGGGCGGAATCGAATCCTGCGCGCGCCGTTGGTCGAGGCAAGGTGGAACCCGGCCTCCGGAGGGGATTGCCTTTCGATTATCGAACAACGCGTCCGGAGGCCGAGGTCCACCAGATAACCCAGCGCCAGTCGTCGATGCGGAGCCGAACCCTCCTCGCTGGATCCTGCGCACGCGTTGCGCGCTCAGGATGATCCCGCGGCCGCGGGATCATTTCACCGGGCCGAGGAGCTTGTTTTCGAGCTCGACCACCGTCGCGATAAAAGCCTCGGGCGTGGGCGCGGCCAGCAGGGCGGCGCGGCTGGACTCATCCTTGATCAGACGGCAAAGCGCGCCGACGAGGATGAGGTAGTCAGTCGGGTTGTTTTTGGGCGTGCCGAGCACGAACATAAGCCGGACGTTCTGGTTGGAATTTTCGAAATGTACACCGGTGGTACTCCGGCCGACCGCGAGCACGATTTTCTTCACGTGCTCGGTGCGGGCGTGGGGCAGGGCGACCTCATTGCCGAGGCAGGTGGTGTCGAGGCGCTCGCGGGCGAGCAGCTCATTGTAGAAGCCGGCGAAGTTGGCCACGTTCGGGTCGCCCTCCAGCAGCTTGGCCACTTCTTGCAGCGCAACAGTGCGCTTGGTGCCCTGCAGAGACAGGATGATATGTTCGCGAACGAGGAGAGTGGAGAGACGGGTGGCCATGCCGGTAAGGAAAAGAGATTCAGGGCCGGAGGGTTGGCAAGGCCGGAAGTTGGCTGGGCAGAGTTTGAGGTTGCTTGCTAGGGCGGGGCAGTGAGTTTTCATGGCGATGGGAAGCATGCTACTGCCGGGGGATGCCAGCTGGGCTAAAGAGGGGCAGGGTGCTCTCAGGCAGATCGGTTTGGTGACCTTTGGCATCCTTGCGCTCGAATTGGCGTTGATCCGCTGGACCTCGGGCCAGGTGCGCGCGTTCGCTTATTTTAATAATATCGTGTTGATCACCGCGTTTCTGGGCCTGGGCATCGGCGTGGCGCTGGGCAAACGGCTCCCGGGGTTGGTGCACTTCACGTTGCCCGCCCTTTTGCTCATCGGGTTGCCGGTGGCGGCGGCTGAGCCGCTCGGCCTGGTGCACATGGTGTTTCCGGACCGAAGCATTGCCCTTTGGGGGGCGGAGTCCGTGCCGGCGGATGGTGCAATCTTCCTGCGCAACATCGGCATCTTTGTTGGGCTGCTCTCCGGCGTGGGCCTGGTCTTTGTTTTCGCCGGCGCGGCCCTCGGACATCTGTTTGGGAAGATGCAGGTGCTGAGCGCCTATTCCGCCGACCTGCTTGGCTCCCTGGCCGGGGTGGTGGCCTTCACAGCGGCGTCCTGGCTGGACGCCGGACCCGTAGTGTGGCTGGCGCTGGGCACCCTGCCGTTCGTGTGGCTCACGCGCCGCTGGTGGGCGATGGCCTGCGGGGCTGCGATCCTGCTGCTGGGCGCCTACTCGATTCGCGGGGCGGTTTACTCACCCTACAACCGCATTGACCTGACCGAGGAGTGGTTTGCGCGGTCGCTCGCGGTGAATCGCGACTTCCACCAGTACCTGCACGACCTGTCCGACAAGCGGCTGGCCGATCCCGGGTTGACGGGGAGCAAGAAGGACCTGCTGCAGCTGACGCGCTATCTCTACGACCTGCCGTTCACGATCAATCCGCAGCGGGGAACGGCGCTGATCGTCGGCGGGGGCACAGGCAACGACGTCCAGGCGGCGCGGCGCAACGGGTACGCCGCAATCACCAGCGTCGATATCGACGCGCGCATCCTGGAGCTCGGCCGGCAGTTGCATCCCGAGCAACCTTACCGCGATCCGCGCGTGCGGACCGTGAACGAGGACGCGCGCGCGTATTTCCGCGAAGCGACGGAACAGCGCTACGACGTGGTCTGCTTCGGTCTGCTCGATTCCCACGCGATGGCGTCGGCGATGTCATCGCTCCGCCTCGACAACTACGTCTATACCGAGGAGGGCATCCGCAGCGCGTGGCGGCGGGTGTCGCCGCCGGGTCATCTCTCGCTGGCGATGTCCTGCGCGCCCGGCCGCTGGTTCTTCGAGCGACTTTACTGGACAATCACCCGGGCGACCGGCCGCGAGCCGATCGCGATTTTCACTCCGCTGCACGGCGGGACGACCACCTTCATCGTGCCCGGGACGCAGTCGGTTCTCAATCGCGCCGAGCTGTCACGCTACACCACCATCGCGCCGGAAACGGAAGCCGGCAAAGGGGTCACCCTGTCGGACGACTGGCCCTTTCTGTACCTGCGTCCGGCGGTCATGCCCTGGGGTTACATTGCCGTGCTGGGTTACGTGCTGCTCGTGGCCTTGCTGGTGGCCCGGCCAGTGTTTGGCGTGGGCCGGGCGGGGGTGCGCTTCGACTGGCCGTTGTTCTTCATGGGCGCGGCGTTTCTGCTGATCGAGACCCGCGGGGTGACGAGCCTCTCGCTGCTCTTTGGCTCAACCTGGATCGTGAACTCCGCGGTGTTTGGCGGCATCCTGGCGATGGTGCTGCTGGCGAATCTCGCCGTGCGGCGCTGGCAGTGGCATCAGCCGGCCCCGTGGTTCGGTGCGTTGTTCCTCGCCGTGCTGCTGTTGTGGTGGTTGCCGGTCGAATGGCTCAGCGACCTGCCGATCTTGAGCCGCGGCCTCGTGGGCGGCCTGTTGACCGGCCTGCCGATCGGCCTGGCCGGGGTAATCGTACCCATGCTGCTGGCGCGTTCACCCCATCCCGCGGTGGCGCTCGGGGCGAACCTCGTCGGCGCGGTGTTGGGCGGCTGCCTCGAATATTTTTCCATGTACGCCGGACTGAAGTCGGTGGCGTTGATGGCGCTCGTGCTTTATCTGGTGGCGTTCATCATCGTCCGACGGCAAGCCGCGGGGACAGCCCCGGCGTGAAAAAAGGCGCGCCGTTGGGGGCGCGCCTGAGTTTAGGTGGAGCGCGGCGTCTCGACGCGCTTTAAACCCGCCCGGAGGTCGGGTTCCACCTTAAGCCGCCGGCGGTTCGACCGGCGGGTTGGAACCGGAGCCCTCGACTTCGGGCGAGGCGACGACCTTGGCGATGGCGAGCAGCTTGTCGCCCTCTTCCAGGTTGACGAGGCGGACGCCCTTGGCGCCCCGCCCGGTCTCGCGGATCTCGGCGACGCGAGTGCGGACGCTTTGGCCCTTGGCCGTGAGCAGCATCACCTCGTCGGTGTCGCGGACGCTCAGCGCGCCGGCGACGGCGACCGAGCCATCCTCGGGGAGGTCGATGGCGATGACGCCCGTGCCGCCTCGGCGGATGAGGCGGTAGTCGTCGAACGCCGTGCGCTTGCCGATGCCATCCTCGCGCGCGACGAGCAGGCGGGCCTGCGGGTCGCACACCTCAAGGGCCTGAACGTAGTCGCCTTTCTTCTTGAAGCGCATGCCGGTGACACCGCCCGTGAAGCGACCTTGGGCGCGCAGCCCTTCCTTCGGGCCGGCCGCCTCGGCTTCGCCCTCGGCGGGAGATACGACGACCCCGGTGGGTTCGGCGGAATCCGCCGACTCGTCGGCGCCTTCGAAGAAGCGCACGGCCTGGCCCAAGTGGGAGACGAGCATGAGCTCGTTCGATCCGTTGGTCAGCACGCAGCCGACGATGGCGTCGCCGTCGGCGAGCTTCATGCCGCGAATGCCGCCCTCGCGGGTGGCGCCCTCATATTCAGCGAGCGCGGTCTTCTTGATCGAGCCTTCCTTGGTGACCATCACGACGAAGTGTTCGGGTGAGAACTCCTTCACGCAAAGCAGGGAGGCGAGCTTCTCGCCGTTGCTCAGGCGGAGGAAGGAGGCGACGGACTTGCCCTTGGCGGTGCGGGTGCCCTCCGGGATATCGTAGATCTTCTTGGCGAGGCACTGGCCGGTGCTGGTCATGAACAGCACGTAGTCGTGGGTCGACGCGGTAAAGAGGTTCTCGACGAAGTCATCCTCGTAGGTCTCGGCACCGATGACGCCCTTGCCGCCGCGCTTCTGGGAACGGTATTCGGCGACGGGGGTGCGCTTGATGAAGCCGAGGTGCGAGACAGTGATGACGGCGCCCTCGTTGGGGATGACATCCTCCATGCGGAGGTCGCCCTCGGCATCGATGATCTCGGTGCGGCGCGGGGAGGCGTATTTGTCCTTCAGGACGAGCAGCTCGGACTTGATCAGCGCGAGCAGCTTGGCCTCGGAATTGAGGATGCCTTGGAGCTCCTCGATGAGCTTCATCAGCTCGAGGTACTCGGCTTCGATCTTACCGCGCTCCAGGCCGGTGAGCTGGTAGAGGCGAAGCTCGAGGATGGCGTTGGTCTGAATCTCGGAGAGCGGGTACTTCGCCATCAGCTTCACCTTGGCCTCGTCGCGGTTGGACGACGCGCGGATGATCTTCACGAAGTCGTCCAGGTTATCGAGGGCGATGATGTAGCCCTCGAGGATGTGGGCGCGGGCCTTGGCTTGGTTGAGACGGAACTGGGTGCGGCGGGTGACCACGTCGCGGCGGTGGTCGATGTAGCATTCAAGGAGTTCCTTGATGTTCATTTGCTTCGGCCGCTTCTTGTCGAGGGCCAGCAAAATGACGCCGAAGGACGACTCGAGGGCCGTCTTCTGGTAAAGCTGGTTGATGACGATCTGGGACTGCTCGCCCCGCTTGAGCTCGATGACGATGCGGGTGTTCTCGTCGGACTCGTCGCGCAGGTCGCGGATGCCGTCGATCTCCTTCTCGCGGACGAGTTCGGCGATGCGGAGCACGAGGGTCGCGCGGTTTACGTTGTAGGGAATCTCGGTGATGATGATCTGTTCGCCGCCGCCCTTGAGTTCCTCGGTGTGGGCTTTGCCGCGCGTGCGGACGATGCCGCGACCGGTGGTGAGGTAAGAGCGGATGCCGGCGCGGCCGTTGATGATACCGCCAGTCGGGAAATCGGGGCCGGGAATGTACGAGACGAGCTCGTCGACGGAGATGTTCGGACGGTCGATGATGGCGCAGGCCGCCGTGATGATCTCGGAGAGATTATGCGGCGGGATGTTGGTCGTCATGCCGACGGCGATGCCGGTCGAGCCGTTCATCAGCAGGTTCGGCAGGGCGGAGGGGAGGACGGTTGGCTCGGTGGTCGACTCCTTGTAGTTGGGCGCGAAATCGACGGTGTCCTCCTCGATGTCCTTGAGGAGTTCCTCGGCGATGTCCCTGAGGCGCGCCTCGGTGTAGCGATACGCGGCCGGCGGGTCGCCATCAACGGAGCCGAAGTTGCCCTGCGGGTCGATGAGCTGGTAGCGCATGACCCAGGACTGGGCGAGGCGGACGAGCGTGTCGTAGACGGACGAGTCGCCGTGCGGGTGGTAGTTCTTGAGCACTTCGCCGACCACGCCGGCGCACTTGTCGAACGGGCGGTTGTGGACGAGGCCTTCGCGCAACATTGCATAGAGGATGCGGCGCTGGACGGGTTTCAGGCCGTCGCGGGCATCGGGCAAGGCGCGCGAGATGATGACCGACATCGAGTAATCGATGTAGGCCGTCTGCATGATGTCCGTGATGTTGGCGGAGGAGAGTTTTTCGTTCTGAGTGTACACGAGAGAAAAGTAGCGAGTAGCGGGTAATCAGAGATCAGTTTCGCTGATTCCGGCGATCTTCATCTGGTGACGAAGAAGTCCGAGCTTGAGTGGTTTGTTGCCATGAACGGGTACGGAGATGCGTTCGATACGTCCGGATTTGGCGAAAATATGGTGGCTGCCGTTGGTGCGTTTCAGTTCCCAGCCTTTCTGCTGGAGGAGGCGGGCGAATTCCTTGCCGGAGATTTGTTTCATAGGGCAGAGTCGCAAAGGGGGCCCGTCCCCTGAGCGGTTGCATTTCAGCCTAGACGGCGATTTCGATCACTTGGTCTTTGTCGGTGGTGGACTGGGGATCGAGTTCAACAGACAGGCAGCCTTCAATGGCTTCGTGAAGATTGCGGAGGAGTTCCTCCTTGGTCTCGCCTTGGGTGGCGCACCCAGGGATGGCAGGTACTTCAGCCCAAAAGCCGCCTTCTTCGGCGGGATGGATGATGGCGCGTAGTTTCATGGCTGGCAGGGTATGTTGGTGGAAATAATAGGCAAGGTGTGGCTCAAACATCCAGGTACTGGACGTTTAACGCATTGTCCTCGATGAACTGGCGGCGGGGCGGGACCTCGTCGCCCATGAGGAGGGTGAAGAGCGCGTCGGCCTTGGCGGCGTCGCTGATGTTAACCTTGAGGAGGCGGCGGTGGTCGGGGTCCATGGTGGTCTCGTAGAGCTGCTTTGGGTTCATTTCACCGAGGCCCTTGTAGCGCTGGATGGACAGGCCCTTGCGGCCGTTGGCGCGGATCTGGGTGATGATATCGAGCGGGGAGAAGAGATCGGTCTTCGACTCGTTCTTGGTGCCCGCGTTCTCGGTGAAGGTATAGCGGGGCTGGGCGGACGGGCCGAAAGAGGAAGTGTCGAGGCCGGCCTTGGCGAGGGCCTTGAGGAGCTTGGTGACCTCGTTGGCCTCGAAGATCTCGTGGGTCGTGACGCGGCGCGAAGCGATCGGAGGCGTCGAGCCGCCGGGGATCGCCGCGTCGGAATGGGTGGCCCGGAAAGCGGCGAGGGACTTCTCGTCGACGATGAACTGGTGGGACTCCTTGTTGCCCTCGCGGATCCGGGCGATGTAGCGCGGGAGCTCATGGGTGGCCTTGTCCTGCTGGTCGAGGTATTCGGCGAGCGAGGCGCCGTGGCGCGTGATGCCACTGCCGAGTTTTTCGAGGGCGGCGAGCATCTCGACGATCTGGTCGAGGGCGGCGGGGGCGAGCGGCGGCTGGCCGGCGCCGGCCGGGGCGACGAGGATGTCCTCGGCGCCGAGCTCGAGGAGGATGCGGTTGAGCTGCTCGTCGTTGTCGACGTATTGTTCGCGCTTCTTACGCTTGATCCGGTAAAGGGGCGGCTGCGCGATGTAGACGTAGCCGTGGTCGATGATGCCCTTCATCTGGCGGTAAAGGAAGGTGAGCAGCAGCGTGCGGATGTGGGAGCCGTCCACGTCGGCGTCCGTCATGATGATAATCTTGTGGTAGCGGGTCTTCTCGATCTTGAAGGACGAGTCATCCTCGCCGGAGCCGATGCCGGTGCCGATGGCGGTGATGAGGGTGCGGATTTCCTCGTTGTTGAGGACCTTGTCGAGCTGGGCCTTCTCGGAGTTGATGAGCTTGCCGCGGAGGGGGAGAATGGCCTGGTAGCGGCGGTCACGGCCCTGCTTGGCGGAGCCGCCGGCGGAGTCGCCCTCGACGATGTAGAGCTCGCAGACGGCCGGATCCTTCTCGGAGCAGTCGGCCAGCTTGCCCGGCAGGCCGCCGCCGGAGAGGGCGCCCTTGCGGATGGTCTCGCGGGCCTTGCGGGCGGCCTCACGGGCGCGGGCGGCGGTGAGAGCCTTCTCGACGATGCGCTTGGCGACGCCGGTGTTGGACTCGAAGTAGAACATCAGGCCCTCGTAGGCGAGGGAGCCGACGATGCTTTCGACCTCGGGGGAGAGGAGCTTGACCTTGGTCTGCGACTCGAACTTGGGATCGCTGTGCTTGATCGAGATGACAGCGGCGAGGCCCTCGCGAACGTCGTCACCGGTAATTTGCGGGTCTTTTTCCTTGAGGAGGTTGTTGGCCTTGGAGAACTGGTTGATCGCGCGGGTGAGGGCGCTGCGGAACCCGGAGAGATGCGTGCCGCCGTCGGGATTGTGGATCGTGTTGGTGTAGCAGAGAACGAGGTCGTTGTAGGTGTCGTTATACTGGAGGACGATCTCGACGTGGATTTCCATCGGCTTGTCGTCGAGGGTGGTCTTGAGCTCCTTGGCGATGCGGACCGGCACGGGGTGCAGGGCGGTCTTGCCCGTGTTGATCTGCTTCACGAACTCGATGACGCCATCCTTGTAGAAAAACGTCTCGGGCTTCGGGGTCGCCGGGCGCTCGTCGATAAAATTGATGCGCAGCCCGGAATTGAGGAACGCCAGCTCACGAAGGCGCTGGGAGATGCGGTCGGCGACGAAGACGGTGGTCTCACGGAAGATCTCGGCGTCCGGTTTGAAGCTGATGAGCGTGCCGGTGCCGGTAGCCTTGCCAATGACCTCGAGCTTCTTCGTGGTCTTGCCCCGCTCAAAGGTCATGTGGTGGATCTGCCCGCTGCGGGAGACCTCGACCTCGAACCACTCGGAGACGGCGTTGACGCACTTGGCGCCGACGCCATGCGTACCGCCGGAGAACTTGTAGCCGCCCTGGCCATACTTGCCGCCGGAGTGCAGGGTGGTCATCACCAGCTCAACGCCGGGCAAGCCGCTGTCCTTGTTGATGTCGACGGGAATGCCGCGGCCGTCGTCGCGGATGCTGATCGAGCCGTCGACATGGATGGCGACATCAATCTTGGTGCAGTGGCCGGCGAGATGTTCGTCCACGGAATTGTCCAGCACCTCGGAAACGCAGTGGTGGAGCGCGCGCTCATCGGTGCCACCGATATACATGCCGGGCTTCTTGCGCACGGCCTCCAGTCCCTTCAGTTGCCCGAGTTTGTTAGCGTCGTAGGACTCGGCGCCGGCATTGATTTTATCGTTCGAGGGAGCTTCGTTTTGGTCGGGCATTCGCGTCAGAAAGTAAGGTCAAAAATCTCTCGGAGTTGGTCGCGTGGGACAACTTATTTCTCTGCACAAACCGGGGTATTTATTGTCGGAATTGGACAATTTCAAACGATTGCCCATCAACGGGTAAAAACCGACTTAAATTGCCGTCGATTGCCTCGCGAGGAATTGCTGTGCAAGCGGTTGATTGCGGAAGATTTTTGAGAGCAAAAAACCGCCCGCCGACAAGGATTCATTGACCGGAGTCGGGCGCCTCGCAGAGTGGCCTATATGGCCGCTTTCAGCATTGAAAAACTGCTCGTGCTTCAGGCACGGGACAGCAGACGACTGACCTTGGAGCAGCAGTTGAAGAGCGTGCCCCGCGAAGTCGCCGCCGTGGAGGCGAGGATCGCCGCCGAGAAGTCAGCCATCGAGACGGCCAAAACCGAGTGGCACGGACTGGAATCGAAGAAGAAGCTGCTCGAGATCGAAATCAAGACCGCGGAAGAGAAGGTCGCCAAATATCGCACCCAACAGGTGCAAGTGCGGAAGAACGACGAATATCAGGCGCTGACGCACGAGATCGAGACGACGCAATCCGGCATTGGTACCCTGGAGGAGCAGGAGATCGGGGTGATGCTCGTGATTGACGAGGCCAAAAAACGATTCGCGGCGGCGGAGGCCGAGCTGAAGAAGAACATCACCGGCCATGAGGCCCGCATCCGTACCCTGCGCGAGCGCGAGGGGCAGCTGCAGACCGAATTGAAGGCCGCGGAGGAGGCGGTGGCCTCGGCCCGGCCGGAAGTACCGGAAAAGCAGTTAAAGATTTACGACCGCATCGCCGTCAAGCCCGGGCACCCGGTGTGTGTGACCGTCAACGGCGGGAAATGCGGCGGCTGCCACCTCAAGGTGCCCACGCACATCGAGGTCATGGCCAAGACCGGCCCGGAAATTGCCACTTGCGACCAGTGTGGCCGGGTGGTGTACTGGCAATCCTAGTTTCGGAGCCAGATCTTCGCTCCGGGTTCATTGAACATGGAGAGGAAAGTCCGGACACCACAGGGCAGGATTCCCCGCGAAAGAGGGGGCGGAGCGTTTCAAAGCGCCTCGACGGACAGTGTCACAGAGAACAGACCGCCCGGTTCGACCCGCCGCAAGGCGGCTCGCTCAGGGTAAGGGTGAAAAGGTGGGGTAAGAGCCCACCGCGCCGAAGGCAACGACGGCGGCTCGAAAAACCCAATCCGGTGCAAGACTAAATAGGGGACTCGGCGGCCCGTCGGACAGTCCCGGGTTAGTCGCATCCCGCCAGGTGGCGCGCAAGCGTCCCCATGGTGGGGCAGGTCCGCTTCGGCGGATGTTGAGAGAAATGAAGATCCCGGCGCGCAAGCGTCGGACAGGATCCGGCTTATCGGCTTCGGAACTAGTTCATACGCGGGGCGTGCTGCGACAAGCGGCACGCCCCGCTCCATTTTTAGACACCGAACAGGCGTGATGCGTTATACCTGTTACCAATTGCTTTGAATCTTTGTAGGGCTGCCGGTTGTCGGCAGGCCTCGGACCTACAGTCCCAAACCGGTGCGTAGTTGATATAATAGGCCCAAGTAGCCTCCCGGAATGCGCGCGAAGACCCCTGCGCAAGGCAAGATCGACCGATGGGCAGGGTTACTACTGCGGCCTAGCCCGCATATTTCACACTCACTCGTGCCTGCTCAACGGACTGTCTTTGCCTTGTCTTTGCCTTGTCATTGCGAGGAGCGCAGCCGTTTCGACAAGCTCAAGGCCCCGAGCCCGTCGAGGGGCAACGAAGCAATCCAGCGCTCTCTGGATCGCCACGCCCGACTTCGTCGGGCTCGCGATGACAATCGAGTGTGAAATATGCAGGCTAGCAGCCCGCTTATATTACGCTATCCCTGCTCAACCCACGCACAACGGCGCTGCGCGCCACCCCTCTTCATCCCGAATCATGCAGTTAAGAAGCGTTATCACTCGCGAGTGCCTGGACTGAATGGTGGAGCCCGGCCTCCGGACGGGTTCGCAAAATCCACAGAAGGGAAAACGCGTCCACAGGCCGCGTTGCACCCAATTCAATCGCATGAGTCCGGCTTCCTGGAGGGGAATTTATCACTGCGCAGCCTAAGTCCCCTCTATGAAGAGGGGTGCCCGACAGGGCGGGGGGTGTCGGCTCGGCTTTGGGTGTGAAATATTCGGGCTAGGCTTCCCGGCCGACGCCGTAGCTCAGAAGTTCAGCTTCGAGGCGTAGAGCGCGCGATTGGCGGCGGTTTGCAGCTCCACCCATAGACCCAGGCTCCACGCCTTGGCGGGCGGGGTGCCGCCCAGGCCTTCGTCGTAATGGAAGGACAAATGGCCGTTGCTGGTGATCGCGCCCACGACAAAAGACCCCACCATATCTTCGGGATTGATGCCGCCGCCATTGCCCACCAGCGTGGCGTTGGGTGCGTACAGGGACCCGCAAAAGTAGCCATTGCCACTAATGGTGCAGTTTCCCGTGGTGGTCGTGTAAACGTCCAAGGCCCCGGCCCAGCTTCCAGTATTGATCTGGCTGTTACCTGGGCTCATCGGACCATCCATGTAGATGGTCGCTTTTCCCACATTGGCCCCTGAAACACCGATCTGCAGCCCGCCGCTCATGGACGTACCGCCACTGCCGACGATCACCACTTTCATGCCGGCGGTGATGGTAGTGCTGCCGATGGTGGCGCCGCTGACGTAGTAGTAATAGTTTCCGTCCGCTGCCCGGGCGCTGGGAACATCGGCCACGCGTGGTAGAGTGGCAGGGACGGAGCCGCCCAAATTCACGCCAGCGGTAGAACCCGAGTTTGTCGGATAGGTCGGCATCGTGAAATTGATGTTCAGATTATTGGTAGTGGTGCCGGTGACGGTGCCGGAACCTGTCACTGTTACGCCGGGGCCCAGCATGACGTTCCCCGAGACCACACCATTCGCGCCAAGATCGACGGTAGGGCCGTACAGGCTGCCCAGAATGGTATTGGATCGGGCGTTGAGGGGGTCGTACTGGGTAAACGGAGGTGTGCCGGGCGTGGTGCTCGAAATGAAGCTGTCCGCGTTCGGATGTCCGTTCCAATTGATCGCATTGTAGGCCAGCACGCCCTTGGCCCCCGCGCTGCTCTTGGTCATGATGATTTTGATGTACTTTTCGATCGTGGGTCCCTGCTGGGGAGTAATCGTGGCTTTGGTCACTATAATCGGCAGCGCAGAAGTCCCCTGATAGCCTGCGACCCACGCCTTGACCGTCGCGGACGCTCCCTGGTCGAGATTGGTGTAGGTGAAGGTGCGTGTGGCGGCCATATGGGACTCAGCCGTGGCCCCGGTGCCTCCGCCGCCGGAAATGGCGATGGTGGGCACCGAAGTGTAGCCAGATCCCGGATTGGTTATGTTAACGCTGGAGACCCGGGTGACGTAGACGGGGCTGGCATTCGTTCCGATGTTGACCGTAGTGATGGTCGCGGTCGCGGTGGCACCCGTACCACCACCGCCGCTAATGGTGACGGTTGGCGCCGAGGTGTAACCCGAACCCATGTTCGTGATGCCGGCGTCCGCGATGGTGTCGCCAAGCGTCCAGCCACTCCAAGCCGTGTTAATGGACGTGGCGTCGGTGGCATATTGCAGTTTGTTAAAGCTCCAAATCGCTTCCTCGGTTCCGGCTTCAGCGAGATTGCCCGCCAGATCGGCAAAGTAGGTGCGATGGGAAAGATTCAGGGAATTGGTCGAAATCTTGATGTAGCCGACCAGGGTGATCTCGATGATCAGGACAAAAATCATCGCGGTGATGAGGGCGCTGCCCCGCATGCCTTGCGCGCGTAAACCGGAAATAGAACGGGTGGAGGAGAAGGTTTTCATTGGTTGGTGTTTCGGATGGTGAACGCGGTGGAACGGATGACCTGGGTGGCTGCCGCCACGCCCGAGGCAGCACGACTGATGCTGATGGAAACCTGGATGTGTCTGATGCCGGCATCGCTGGTTGTGCTGGGAGGTATGGCGGTCCCCGCAGCATTGTAGCGGTTAAAAGTCAGGGAGGTAACATTGTTCACCAGATTAAGCCGCCCGGCCGTGGCCGAAGCACTGTTACCAGGAACCATGAAGAACCGCATATTGCTAGCGTTGCTGGTATCATAGCCATAGGTCACCTGGCCCTGGGTCTGGAGGTCCTGACTCGGAACCGTCATGGTTATCGAAGTGATGACATTACCGGTGAAGTTGGAGGCAAAGAGGTTGGCCATACGGGCATCGATGCCCAATTGCTCGAATGCGCGGCGCGACTCGGACTCCATGGTGGAGTAGTTGCTGGCCCGCACCCCGCTGCGCATCATCATCATGGCGGCCGACAGTACCCCGGCCAGAATCATCGTAGCCAGGCTGGCGGCCATCAGCACCTCGACGAGGGTGAAGCCCACGGAGCCGGGACGGTTCCGCGTGAAACTAAAGCGCGATGTAATCATAAAGTCCCTGTTTCCCATAATAGGTGGTGTAGGTTCGATCGAGAGTGCGTCCGTCATAAGATTTCCAGGTGATCTTGAAGGTAATCATGATCATGCCCGTGTGCACATCGGTGGCCTTTTGCGTCAGGGTCATCCGGCTGCCAATGTCGCTGTTGTTGAAGAAGGCCGCGTCAATGTTGATGGACTGGGCGGTGGTGGGAATGGCGGTGATTCCGGACGAGCCCGTGCCGGCGGTCGTCCCGTTGCCCCATACGGTCAGCCGCACTTTCTCCATTTCGCTCTGCATGATTTGCGAGGCGTAGCCAAGACAGCGCGCCGTATCGAGGCTGCCGAATCCGCGCTGCATGACCAGGATGGCGCTGGATATACCCAAGGCCATGACCGTGGCGGCCATGGCGACCTCTATGATGGTGAATCCGGCAAGGCGCCTGCGCTTCGCAGGCCGCGAGCAGTCGCGGGCGGGCGCCGACTGGGTAAGGCAAGAGAGAAGATTAGTTTCCACGCCGACACTTTACCCGCCGGCGCTGGTTTAAGTAACAGGCGTTAGCCTGCCGATAACGGCCCTAGTGACTAGGGCCAAAGGTCACTTACGCTTATGGTCCTGCAGATACAGGACGGCAGCCTGGCCCCGCCGCTTGACCTTCAGTTTGTCGAAGGCGTGGCTGAGATAATTCTTAACGGTCTTGTCGCTGAGGCCCATTAGCGCCGCAATTTCCTTGTTGGACTTACCCTCGGCGACGAGCGCCAAGGCGCGCTTTTGTTGGGTTGAGAGTTTGGCCAGCTTGCCCGGCCCGGGTGACACCCCACGGCTGCGGACCAGGTTGAGCACTCGCTTCGTTAGCGCTGGATCGAGGATGAATTTGCCCACGGCCACATCGATGATCGCCTGGAGCAGGGACTTGGAGCCGATCTCCTTCAGCAAGTAGCCATGCGCTCCGGTGTTTAAGGCCTCATGAACCAGGTCGTCATCACTAGCCGAGGTCAGGATCAATACTTTGGTGTCCGGGTGGTGGGCGCGGATTTCGCGGCATACCTCGAAACCAGAGCCATCGGGCAGCCAGAGATCGAGTATCACGACGTCGGGCTTCAGCCGGGCATTCAGACTCAGCGCGGTGGCCACTGAATGGGCTTCGCCCACAATCCGGAAATCGACCGGTCCCTCCTGGTGACTGATCACGTACTTCAAACCTGCCTGGAGGAGCTCGCTACGATCGACAACGAGCAAGGTGATCTTGTTGCGCAGCGGGATGATCGAACGGGGGCGCGATGTCATAAAGCCGTGTGGTTCAATTGCCCGGCGGGCCATGGCCCTGAAATGGCGAACAATTATTGTCGGTGGCAGGATTCACCAGCCTTGGCAAGCTGTGAGCAGACGGAGAAAGTTGCCGGGATGTGATTCCACGGGTGCTTTTGCGCCTCACCGTTTCTGCCGTGCTTGCAACCCAATGCTCCCGACCCTGAGGGAGTGGACTGCCGGAGACGCAGCTTGACGCCATTCCTTTGGGGAGGTCGTAAAGTCAGCCTCTAGAAATCGCCCTTGACTCACCGGCCGGTGTCTGAGTTTTAGCCCTTTCCAATCAATCTTCGCCCATGGCCAATACCAAGTCCGCAATCAAAGCTGCCCGTAAATCTCTCCGTAACGGCGCTCGTAACCAAGCGATCAAAACCCGCCTGAAGTCCCTTAACAAGGCCGTCAAGCTGGCGGCCGCCGGCACCGACGCGGAGAAGACCCGCGCCGCCGCGATCGCCTATAGCTCCGCCCTCGACAAGGCCGTCAAAAGCAACGTCATCCACCGCAACTCGGCCTCGAACCACAAGGCGCAGTTCGCGAAATACATCTTCGTCGCGAAGAAGTAAGCGGCCCGCCTCTTTTCGAAAGCCCCGTGTGCCTGACCGCCGCGGGGTTTTTTGTCGGCCGGTTCTGCGGGATTGAATTCACCCGTTCCTTCCGTGTTCATGGGCGGTCGTGCCACCGCCCGTTTCCGTTCACCGCCATCTACTCCCGTGGGACCGGCCCTTGCCGGCACAAGCGGCGGCGTGGCTGGCCCGGAATTGGACCGGTTCCGGCCCGCTTGATCTGAGCGAACTGCTGGTGATCGTGCCGACACGACAATCAGGCCGGCGGCTGGGCGAGGCGCTGGCCGGGTATGCCGCCGCGCAAGGCTCGGCCGTGCTGGCCCCGCGCGTCCTGCTGCCGGAGGAATTGCTGGGGCCGGCCGCCGGCGCCGCCGTGGCCACACGGCTGGAAACCCGACTGGCATGGGCGGAAGTCCTGCACGCCGCGGACCCGGAGGAGTTTCGCGCGGTATTTCCGGTGGATCCGCCGGACCGCAACCTGGCCTGGGCGGTCCGGCTTGCGGCCCAGTTGCAGCGCTTGCAGTCGGCGCTGGGGGAGAACGGGCTGCGCCTGCGCGATGTCTTGCGCCGGGCCGGAGACGGTTTGCCGGAGACGGAACGCTGGGCGCAATTGGCCGAGCTAGAGCGGCGATGCGATGCCGGGCTGGCCGGGTGCGGCCGGCGGGAGTTGCAAGCAGCCCGCCTCGCCTCGACGCGCGAACCAGTCCTGCCCGAGGGCATCACCCGCATCGTGCTGCTCGCCACGCCCGATCCGATTCCGCTCGTGACCGTCGTGCTCGCGCAATTGGTGCGTGCGGTACCGGTGGACGTCGTGGTTTTCGGCCCGGCGGGTGGCGAAGATCTATTTGACGAGTGGGGCCGGCCGCGCGAAGAGGCCTGGGCGCACCGGCCGTTGGAATTGCCGGATTTTGCCGGGCAAGTCCGGCTCTGTGCCGATGCAACCGACCAAGCGACGCGGGTGACGGAGCTGGCCGTGCGTTACGGCGAACCCGAGGGGGCACTGGCAGTGGGCGTGGCCGACGCGGAGGTCGCGTCTGCGTTGGAAAACGGGCTGCGGGGCGCGGGGCTCGCGGTGTACAACCCCGGGGGCCGGCCCCGGCGGTGCGATGGCCTGTATGCGCTACTGGCCGCGCTGGCCGCGCTCGTCCGGGAGCCGGCGTTCGACACCGTCCAAGCGCTGGCCCGCTGCCCGGATTTCATGGCCTGGATAAAAATGCGGGCCGGGGATAATTTTTCAGTGGCCACCATGCTCGTCGAGCTGGACGACCTGCAGTCGCGTCACCTGCCCGCAACCATTCCGGCCGCCCTCGGCCATACGGCGAAGCGGCCGGCGGCCCGCGTCGCGCTGGAGGCGGCCCTGGAATTGCGGCGGGGGCTAACCAGCGGCGAGTTTCCCGGCAATGGCGCGGCGGCCGTGGGCAAGATCTTTGGTGCCCGGCGGGTGGCAGGGGACTCGGCGCTGGCCGAATCAGCCGCGGCTTGGATGGAGGTGCTGCGCGAGGCGGAGGCGGCGCGCAGTGCTTTCCCGGGCTTGACCTACTCGGAGTGGTGGACGCTGGCATTGGCCCAATTTGGCGAGAGTCTCCATTTCGCGGCGCGGCCATCGGGAGCGGTGGATTTGCTCGGTTGGCTGGAACTGCTCTGGGAGGATGCGCCCCACCTCGTCGTGACCGGGCTCAATGACGGCCGCGTGCCCGAGACAGTGGCAGGTGATCCCTTCCTGCCCGAGGCACTGCGCACCCGGCTGGGCCTGAAAACGAACGAGATGCGCTTTGCCCGCGATGCCTATCTGTTGGCTGCGCTGGCGGCCTGTCGGGTGGGAGCGGGCCGGCTGGACCTCCTGGTCGGGAAGGTATCGGCGGCGGACGATCCGTTGCGCCCGTCGCGGCTGCTGTTGGCGTGCGACGAGGCGGAACTGCCCCGGCGCGTGGCCGCCTTGTTCCGTGCGGTGGAAACGGCGCGGCCGGCCTGGCCCTGGCGGCGGGCGTGGAAGCTCACCCCGCCGGTTGTGCCGCCGCCCACCCGCGTATCGGTCACCGCGTTCCGTGACTACCTGCGGTGTCCCTTCCGTTTCTACCTGAAACACGTGCTCAGGATGGAAACGGTCGATCCGTTCAAGAGCGAACTGGACGCGCTGGATTTCGGCACCCTGTGCCATGCGGCGTTGGAAGCAATGGGTCGGGAGCCGGCGTTACGCGACTGTATGGACACGGCGGTGCTGCGGGATTTCCTCGTGGGCCAGATAGACCGACGGTCGCGCGACCGTTATGGCGCGGAGCTCACGTTGCCGCTGATTGTCCAGCTCGAGTCGGCCCGGCAGCGGCTGGCGCGGGCAGCGGCGGTGCAGGCGGAACAGCGGGTGGCGGGTTGGGTAATCGAACACGTTGAGCGCAAGTTCGAGCTGGAACTTGGGGCGGTCACGGTGAGCGGCAAAATCGACCGCGTGGAACGCCACGCCGACACGGGAGCGGTGCGCGTGATCGACTACAAGACCTCCGACAAGGGAGTGCCGCCGCTCGCCGCGCACACGCGCAACGCCCGCCGCGAGGAGACTGCGCCGGCTTGGGCGCGATTCACGATTGGCGGGAAGGAACTCGTCTGGACCGACCTGCAGCTGCCCCTTTATCTGGAGGCGCTGGCGGAAGAATTTGGGAGTGCGGTGGTCGCGGGCTATTTCAACCTGCCCAAAGCAACCGGTGAAACCGCGCTGGAATTATGGCCGGAATACGATGACGCATGGCGCGCGGCGGCCCGGCGCTGTGCGGAAGGCGTGGCGGCGGCCGTGGCGGCGGGGATTTTCTGGCCGCCGGCGGAGGTGCCGCCGCGGGATGAGGACGACAATTTCGCCGGGTTGTTCCATCATGGCACAGCCGCAAGCGTGGAATGGAGGGGGGCGAGATGAGCCGGATCGGTCATGTGATGATCCTCGCGTCCGCGGGTTCGGGCAAAACCTACGCCCTGACGAACCGCTATGTCCGGTTGCTCGCCCACGGCGCGAAACCGGAGCGGATCGCCGCGCTGACGTTCACCCGCAAGGCGGCCGGTGAGTTTTTCGACGAGATCCTGAAAAAACTGGCGAACGCCGCCGGGGATGAGACCGTGGCCAAAAAACTGGCGGCGGAGATCGAGGTTCCCGGGCTGCGGGCGGCGGATTTCTTGAAACTGCTGCGGGCGATGACGGAGTCGATGCACCGGCTGAACCTCGGGACGCTGGACAGTTTTTTTGCCCGGGTGGTGCGGTCTTTTCCGCTCGAGCTCGGTTTGGCCGGGGATTTCGAGGTGCTGCAGGAGCATGCGGCTCGACAGGAGCGGCGGCGGGTGCTGCGGCGGATGTTTGCGTACGCGGACGGGGGGACCGCGCGGCAGGATTTCATCGAGGCCTTCAAGCGCGCGACCTTTGGCACGGAGGAGAAACAGCTCGGGGCGCGAGTAGATGCCTTTCTGGACGAGCATGCTGAGGTTTTTCGTGCCGCCCCGGCGGCCACCTGCTGGGGGCTGGCAACGCGGATCTGGCCGCTCGGCTGCGGGTGGCTCCCGGCCGCGGACGTGAAACGGCGGTCCGCGGCCGCCGCGGGCCTGAAGCGAGCGCTGCCCTGGGCAACATTCAGTGATCAACAGCGGGAGCGTTGGGAGGATTTTTTTGCCGCGCTGCCCGAATGGGCGCCGGGCGCCCCGCTGCCGAAACCGATAGGGTATGTGGTGGCCAACGCGTTCAAGGCGTGGCCCGAGTTGACGGAGATAACCGTGGAGCGGAAAAGGGTTTTGCTGAACCTCGAAGCGAGCCAGGAATTGCGGGCGCTGGTGAGCGGGATCGTGGGGGCGGAACTCGCCCGCCGCCTGGAGACCACGCAGGGGATGTTCGCCGTGTTGCGCGGTTACGAGGAGGTCTATGACGGGACCGTGCGGCGGGCCGGCCGGCTGACTTTCTCCGACGTGCAACGACTGCTGCGACCCGACACGCCGGACGGGGCTCCGTTGCTGACGCGCGAGGCGGCGGTGGAAGCGCGGTTGTTCATCGACTGGCGGCTTGATACGCAAATCGACCACTGGCTGCTGGACGAATTCCAGGACACGAGTTTCGGGCAGTGGAGCGTGCTGAAGAACCTGATTGACGAGGCCGTGCAGGACCCGGCGGAAGCGCGGAGTTTCTTCTACGTGGGCGACGTCAAGCAGGCGATCTTCGCGTGGCGCGAGGGTGATTCGCGTTTGTTCCGGGAGATTTTCAACCATTATAATGCGGCCCGGTCCGGGACGATCACCGAGATGCGGCTCGACCGGTCGTGGCGGTCGGGCCCGGCGGTGATTGCGATGGTGAACCGCGTGCTGGGTTACGGCGAGGCGCTCGGACGGCTGTTTCCGGCGGAAGCTGTCGCACGGTGGACGCAGGAATGGCGCGACCATGAAAGTGCGCAACCCCGGCTGGGAGGTTATGCGAAGTTGCGGCACGCCGAAAATAAGGCGGGGCGTTTCGCGGCGACCCTCGAAATTATCGTGGAAACGCGAGCGCTGGAACGCGGATTGAGCGTGGCAGTGCTGGTGCAAAAGAACAGCACCGCGGCGGAACTCGCGGATTTCCTGCGCAGCCAGGGTGGGCTGCCCGCCGTGGCGGAATCGGACCTGCACATCGGCACGGACAACCTGCTGGGCTGCGCGTTGCTGGCTTTGTTCAGGGCGGCGGCTCACCCCGGCGACCGGGCGGCGCGCGCCCACGTGGCGATGACACCATTGGAGGCGGTTTTGGAAGCGGAGAATTGCGTGACACACGAGGCGCTGGTGGCCCAGCTGCTGGATGAGATCCATGCGCTGGGTTTTGAGCGGACCGTGGAGGCATGGATCCGCAAACTGGACCCGGCGTTGGCGGCGAGCAATGGATTCAGTCGGGAACGCGGCCGCCAACTGGCTGAAGCGGCGCGTTTGTTTGACGAGACGGGCAGCCGGGACGTGGGGGAGTTTGTGCAATTCGTGGAGCGACATACGGTGCGGGATGCTGATGCTGCGGTGGTGGTGCGGGTAATGACGGTGCACAAAGCGAAGGGACTGGGCTTCAACCTGGTAATACTGCCAGATCTGGAAGGGACGAGGTTGGCGGCCCGGCGTCGCGGATTGGCGGTGCAACGGAACCGCGACCGGACCGTGGAGTGGGTGTTTGATCTGCCACCCGCGACATTTATGGCCCAAGATGAAGTCCTGGCGGCTCATGTGGCGGCAGCGGAGACGGATGCCTGCTACGAGGAACTGGCCTTGCTTTATGTTGCGATGACACGAGCAAAGCAGGCGCTATATGTCATCACGGAGCCGGTGGGAACGTCGCAGTCTAATAATTTTGCCCGATTGTTGCAGGAGACGCTCGGCCAGGAGTGGTCGTCGGGCGATGAACATTGGTATGATGCCGTCAACCCAAGCCCCGTCAGGCCCGGACCGGAAAAGCAACTGGCAGTGGTACAGGCGACCCGGGTAATGCGGAGGCCGGCGCGAGCACCGTCGGACTCAAAATCCAGTGACGTAGTGGGAGAACGGCTTTTCGCTTTCGAGAACACGAGTGCAGTTGAATTTGGTCGGGCGGTGCATGGATTCCTGGCCCAAGTGGAGTGGGGCGGTGAAGCAGAGGCCGCCAAGTTGGCGGCCGCGTGGAGCAGCGGAGGGGTAGCCGCGAAAGAAGCACTGGCCTGCGTGCTTGCGCCGCAATTGAGGGAGATTTGGAGAAAGCCGGAGGAGTCACGAATGGACGTGTGGCGCGAGCGGGCCTTCGAAATAGTGCTCGACGGAATCTGGCTGACCGGGGTTTTCGATCGTGTGCTGGTGGAGAAGGATTCCTCCGGCCGGGCAATCAGGTCCACCATTTATGATTTCAAGACTGACCGGAAGGTAGCTCAGAATTTGGCTCGCGCGACGGGGAAACACGAAGGTCAGATCATACTCTACCGCCGGGTAGTGGCGGTCTTGACGGGATTGCCCGAGAAAAAGATCAAATGTACCTTGGTGTTTACCGAGGGTGGGATGGCCGTGGAAGTGCCGTTAAAGAACTAAATTCAGCTTTACAGGGGAGAGGAGAGACCGCACGTTTCGCAGCCAAACTACTCTCTATTACTTATGGGCAATCTGAAAAAGAAACGACGTCTGAAGATGTCGAAGCACAAACGCCGGAAGCGCCTTAAGGCGAACCGCCACAAAAAGCGCACTTGGCAGAAATAATGTCCCTGTATTACGCCTAAGCGTGTATCAAACCCACCCTCCAAAGGTGGGTTTTTACATTTATACTCTGAATATTTCACGGGTAAAACATAAGCCAAACTATTGGGTCAACGAGTTGGCATAATGGTTTTGCGCTTGTCAGGTAGGTAAGTGCCCCGTATCCAGCATCTCCTGCAAATCGCTTTACAGTTTAAAAAACGACTCGGCGCTTTGTTTGTTTCCTCTTAAACCGACACCCACACCACACCCACCCCGCATGCTTTTCGCAAAAAAGTCCAAAGGGTTTTGCGTCGAAATCGGCGAGCATTCCACGCTATTGGCGCGGCTGTCTGAACCGGAGGCTCCCTTTTCGGTGGAAGAGCTTAAGGAGCTGGCTTCCACCGACACGGAAGGAATTGTCGCTTGGACCAAAAGTACTGATGGGAAAGGATCCACCGGCTATGCGCATGCGACCTGTGGGGTTTTTTCGCCCAAGAGAATTGTTCGTCGGCATACGGTCGACTTAAAGCGGATGAAGGATCCTGCCTATTTTAACGAGGTCTATTCCCAACAGTTCCGGATCGAAGCGGAGAAATATACGATTAAGGCACTGAACCCTGATAATGGTGGGGAGTATGATTTGGTGAAGGGCACACAAAAAGAAGTGCTTTTCTGCGGGCTTCCTTCCGACGAAGTGATTGCGATGCAGGACAAGCTTTTGGAACAGGGAATTTATCCTGAACGACTTGAGCTGAGCACCTTGGCTTCGCTGGGCGGTTTGGTGAGTTATCTCAAGTTCAAGCAATCCAAAACACCTATACTGCTGCTCGAGATTGGTCAGGATTCCACCCAAAGCTTCATTGTCAGTGCCGATGGTGTTGATATATCTCGCCCCATTCCCAGTGGCGTGGCCGCAATGATTCCCGTGGTGCAAAAGGAACTGGGATTGAAAGACGAGGAATCGGCCAAGAAATTGTTTTACTCGAACACCTTTGATTTTACCAGCATGGGTGGTGCCTTGGTCAAGAAGCTGTTGAAAGAGCTCCAGTCCTCCATCGGATTTTACGAAGTCCAAACCGGCCAGTCGATAGGGAGCGTTTTTTGTACCCAATTGCCTACCAGTCTGACTTGGCTGAGCACTACCATGGCCGGGGCCCTTGGAGTTGCTCCGCTCAAAGTTGAAATCGTGCCTTGGCTTGAATCATTGAATATCAAACTGGCTGAGGGTGTTACCCTTGGTCAGCCGGAAGAACGTTGGTTCGGACTATTCTCACTCCTGGCCTCCCACCAAAATGCAGCTCCTGACGAAAAAAAGTGACGCAGAGCCCGTAGCGGCACCTCTCTGGCACACCAATTTCCGCAACTTTGACCGGTTGCCGGATACGAAGGTGGTGCGCACTACGTTTTTTATAAATACTGCGGCAATCGCGGTCACATTGGGTCTGATTCTTTGGTTGGGGCAACGCGAATACACCGATTACAATCTCAGGGCGCAGAAGGCGGATGCCCAGCGACAGGTAGACGGCAACCAGAAACAGAACTCTGAGGCACTCCGGCTCTCCAAGGTCTTCCTCGAAGAAGAGAGGAAGCTCAATGAGGTGGCAGCTTTCTTAAAAACACCAGTTACGCCTGCGGAGTTCGTTCAATTGATCGGGCAGTCACTCCCGAAGGATATCTCGATTGATTATGTCGAAACCCGCACCACCGAGTCCAAGAATTCGGTGTTTCAGCTCAAAGGTCGGGTTGCCGGCAATCCTGATCAAGCCAGCGGAATCACCTCAAACTATATCGACTTGCTTCGGGCCCACGAAAGGTTGGGCAAAGTATTCGACCCGATCACCCTCAATCGCCTGGATCGCGGCGATTCGAAAGGTGGATTCATGGTCTTCGACATTTCATTGACCGTTAAAGCGGAAAAAAAATAATATGACTTCCACGGATATAGTAGCGCTGCTGAAGAAACACCCCATTGGTGTTGGCTGCGGATTGTTGAGCATTATTTGCGCCATACTACTCTACGTGCGCTCTGGGAATATTGCTGCCACTCAAGGGGATTTTGAAACTAGTTCTGCAGAAGCGGCAAAAATGATCGCCAATGTGAGAAATGCCAAGGGCCTTCCCGAACAAGTCGCGGAGATACAGGGCCTCAGCAAAGAAATGGAAGCTCGCTTGATGAAGGCCGGCCAGTTGGCGGTTAATCTTCAATACTTCTACAAGCTTGAAACCGAAAACGAAGTTAAGCTCGTCGATGTACGGCAGAATACCTTTCCTCGGAATATCAAGACATTATATGCTGGTGTGCCATTCAACGTTTCAGTTCAGGGTTCATTCACTCATGTCACTAATTTTTTAAACCGACTGCAGAATGGACGGCACTTTTGCCGCATTAACACCGCCAGTTATACTAAAATATCGGATGCAAGCGGCGATATTTCCCTGGCTCTCAATCTCGAACTCTTGGGCCAACCATGAAAATACTGATGTTACACCGTATTTTGATTCTGGCCGCCCTTACCATCGTGCGTATGGCCTATGCGGCTGAGGCCGAAATGGTCGTTAGCCCGGCCAAGCGACAGGAGATTTTAGACCAGACAAAGATATTATTGGCGACCAAAGGTCAGATTGAGTCAGGGAAGGATCCGTTTCATTCGGATGCCTATGGTGATACCATTAAAACCAACCAAGATGCACCGGTTGGTACGTCTGTAGACAAGGTTAGACCTGATACTCCTCCTGCAGGCCCACTCAGCCCCCACGATTTGCTACAAGCGATCGCCACCAGCCCAACTCTTAAGCCCAGCGGCTTCTTTGTTATCGGAGGACAGCCCACGCTTGTTTTCGGTCAAAAGCGGGTCAAAGCCGGCAGTTTTTTAACAATTACCTTTGAAGGCACTGAATATGCCATTGAGATCGTTTCCATCGACCGCCCCAATTTTACCCTCCGGTTAAACCGTGAGGAATTTACCAGGCCCATCAAATAAGGACGAATTATGAGCACACGCACTATCCTGACCACGTTTCTCGCCGCGGCATTGACCATGCCAGCTATGGCTCAAGAGACTCCCGCGCCGGCTGCTTCTCCTGCACCTGCGGTTGCACCGGTAGTCGCCCCGGTCGTCGCCCCGGTCGTCGCACCCGCTGCCGAGCCGGCGACTCCCGCATCGGTGAGCCGGGATAAGGATACGCTCTCTGTCGATTTCCCTGATGAAGACATCAAGACGATCCTGCGCAATGTTGCTGACCTCTTCGAACTCAACCTAGTGGTGCCCGATACCTTGACCGGCAAGACCTCGATCAAGCTGCGTGACGTCACCTGGGAACAGATTTTCCAAGTGGTGCTCTCGCCTGTCGGTTACAGCTATGTCAAAGAGGGAAACATTATTAAGATCGTCAGCAACGAACTCTTGCAACAGGAGCCGGGCACGACCGAGGTTTTCGTCCTTAACAATGCCAAGGCGGCTGACATCAAGCCGACCATCGATGGCCTGATCGATGCGGCTACTGGCGGAAAAATTGTGATCGACGGGCGCAGCAATGCGCTCGTCATCACTGAACGCCCTTCACGCATGGGTCGTATCCGGGGTATCATCGAGAAACTAGACAAGGCTACGGACCAAGTGATGATCGAATCTAAATTCGTCGAGGTCACGGATCGCGATGTGCGCAACATTGGTGTCAACTGGGCATCGTTGCAGGGGATGTCGCTTGGCGTTCATGGCATTAGCCAGTCATTTAACCGCAGTCGGGGTCAGACGACTAGCGATGGCACGACCAACAAGGCGACTTCTGCAGTCGACAATAACAACTCAAGTGGAAATACGACCGGCAACCGCACCGACTCGGCCACAACGGTTGGCTCCACCGGGGGCAATGCGGTCACCTATGTTACTGGATTCAATGCACCGATTGCTTCGACCACGAGCCTGCCGACTGGCGCGGTTACCACTTCGATTACCACAGTACCGAGCACGACGGGTCCGATTGCCTCAACCATCTATTCTGGCACCACCACCAACACTGTTACGAATGGAGTTTCGGGTTTCACGAGCAACACTCTGGGCGGTGCGCTAAATAGCACGGCCTCCAATGCTGTGAACCAGCTGATGGGACTCACCAACGCCGGCAGCACCACTCGGGTCGCTTCTGCCGTATTCTCTTCCTCGGATTTCAATGTCATCATCTCGGCCCTCAAGACGCAGAACAACACCAAGATCGTTTCTAATCCGACGATCGTGACCCTCAATAATACCGAGGCGTTCTTGAATATTGGCCAAGAGTTCCCAATCCCTAGCTACACCTACAACAGTGAGCGTGGTAGTTTTGAAGTCTCGAACTTCGTCTACAAACCGATCGGCATCATCCTCAAGGTAACCCCTCAGGTTAACGCTCAGGGTGTGATCAAACTCACCTTGGAGCCCGAGGTCAGCCAGCAGAATGGTTCCACCTCCTTTGGCGGCGCGGGTGGAGCATCGATCCCGATCATCGCAACCCGGAAGGTAAAGACGCAGGTTTCGCTGAAGGACGGTTACACCATGGGCATTGGCGGGCTTATTACTTCGTCGGTTGATCATGGTGGAACCAAAGTGCCGGTTTTGGGGAGCATTCCGGTGCTTGGCCGCCTTTTTTCCTCCAAGAATATAAACGATGCTGTCACAAATCTGCTGATCTTTATCACGGCCAAGACCGTGACAGCTGATGGAGCCTCCCCCGAGGAGGTATTCGATCCGCGAGCGGTGCGGGCAGTCGACATGAGCCGTGATGATCTCCCGGGTTATCGTGCTCCCAAAGGCACGAATCTTTACGCCAACCCCACAGGCGACACCAAGAAGTAAGAGTCGACTGCTTTATTTTTATTTCAAGGCCGGCGAATTTTCGCCGGCCTTTTTCATGTCTGAGACACGGCTAGGAAGAATAAACTATTTGTTAGCCATACCAGGTTGTTTGCGTAGTTTCAAAAAAATGCCTTTGCCCGACACCCGGCCTACTCCTCTTCGATCCGACCAGGAGCTAAGTGGGCTTTTTCGCCGTATTGCTCCGCACATGGCAGCGCTGGACGTCTTCATGCGGGAGCAAGTCGGCCAGTTTGAACCGGAAATCAGGGACATGGCGGCTTACTGCCTGGATACCTCGGGCAAGCGCCTCCGACCCACCATGGTGTTCATCAGTGGCTGGCGAGGCGAGGGGATGGTGGCGGGGGAGCTGGTGCGGGCTGCCGGGGTGGTCGAAATGGTCCACTTGGCCACCTTAGTACACGACGACATTATGGACCGGGCGGAGATCCGGCGCAACCGGCGCACCGCCGCACGGCAATTCGGGCCGGATGCTGCCGTGTTGCTGGGCGATGCGCTCTTTTCCCAAGCCCTGCATATCGCCTCGCACTTTCCCACCACGGAGGTGTGCCGCTTGGTGGCGGAATCAACTCGCAAGGTATGCTCAGGTGAGATCATGCAGACCCTGCGCCGTCGAGATATCACCGTTTCGCTCGCGGAATACCGGCGCATGATTGATCTCAAGACGGCCGAGCTGTTTCGGGTGTCCTGCTATCTGGGAGCTTCGCTGTCCGGTCAGGCCAAGGATTTTGCATTGGCGGCCGATCAGTTCGGTCATCATCTCGGCATTGCCTATCAGATCTATGACGACTTGGTGGATTTTCTGGGCGAAGAGCAGCAGATTGGCAAAACGCTGGGCACGGATCTGGCCACCGGGAAACTCACATTGCCGCTCATGCTGCTCTTGGATAAGGTTTCGGCGGCAGAACGTGAGATCATCATTGGCTCATTCCATGGCAGTCAATCGCCGGGCTTGGCCGCCAGCCGTCAGCGGATGCATGAGCTGGGCGTCGTGGCCGCAGTGTTGCAGGCCATTGAGGACGAACTGGCGGTTGCAACTCGGGCACTCGATGTACACCACGCCCTCCCTCCCGTTGCACTCATGCGGCAGCTGGCTGTGATCCTGCAAGCCAAGGTGGCGGCTATTGCGGCCAAGCAAGTTTCGCGATAAATTGGATTTGCGTGGGTCTTTTCCGCCGGTAACCTGTCGATTTGAGCGATGAATCTATCGAAGGTCTTCACTAGGACGGCTATTTCCACTCCCGAGCGCCAGCAGGAAGCGGATGCCGACTTGGTTGTCGTGCGGCAAGTGCAAGCTGGGGATGTCGCCTCTTTCGATCGGTTGATTGTAAAATACCGAGAACGGGTTTTCGGTGTGATCTATAACCTCGTCGCCAACCGGGAGGACGCCGCTGATCTTTCCCAAGATACGTTCATCAAGGCTTTCCAGGCCATTAATCGCTTCCAAGGCGGTTGCTCGTTCTTCACATGGCTCTACAAAATTGCGGTCAACACCACGCTCAGTCACTTACGTAAGAACCGGATGCGCAGCTTTTTCAGCCTCGAGAAATTGAACGAGGAAGGCGGTAATGCCCAAATCATTGACCTATTGACGGATAAACGGGGTGCTGATCGCGACACCTACCTCCGCGAGCTTCAGGAAAAATTGAACGAAGCGCTGCAAAAACTGTCTATCCCACACCGAACAGTGATTACCCTATTCGAAATAGATGGCCTCAGCCACTCAGAGATAGCCGAAGTCATGGGCTGCTCAGAGGGCACCGTTCGCTCCCGCCTGCACTACGCCAAGCAGTTCCTGCAGGGCGAACTCGGGAAGTACCTCAATCCCTGACCCGTATTCATGTCCAAATCCAATCAACACTCCAAAGTCACTCTTGAGGACCTCTTGCGCCTGAAACGAGCGGAACGTCCGGGCCCGGAGTTTTGGGCAAATTTCGAGAAGGAATTGCGGCAAAAACAATTGACCGCTCTCGTGCATAAACGCCGTTGGTGGCATGAGCTGCCCGTGCTACTCAACCGCCGGGTCTACATCCCCGCCGGCGCAGTGGCCGTGGCTGCCTTCACCTTGGTTACCGTTAGGTACTCCGTCGCGACCCGCATTGCGCAAGTGACCAACTCGGCTCCGCAGATCACGGCGGCGGGTCCTGCCGTTGAGGTGCTATCTACCAACGAGGTGACCGATGCGGCCCAGGGTCAACGCGGCCACGAGCAAACCGTGGCCCGCGCTCCGGAAGTTGTGGCGGCCAACGAGGTCGTTGGCACTGCTTTCGCCAAGTCCTTGCCGCGCGAAGCTGAAGCCTCCGCCGTCGGTTCTTTGGTCGCCAATCTCTCGCGCCTCGAGCAACCCCAGTCTGAGCTCATGGATTCCAGCTTGGGGAGCCGGCTGAGTGCCCCCGCACGGGTGCAGGCGGCTGCAGCTTCCCAGTCGGAGGTCACTGCGATTGCGCAGCCCTCCGCCGGCAGATATCAGCTTATTGCCCGCTATGCGGAGCGCTCCCTCAGTCCCGCCCCGGCCGCCCCGGCCGTGGTACGCGAGCGGTTGGCCCGCCGTTTGGGCGACGATCTCGGCGATAGTATCAGTCGCATCGGCGTGGTGGGCAGCCGGGTTTCGCTGAAATTTTAGTCTGCCCCGCATCCCGCCGGCCCGCCCACCGTGGCGGGCTTTTTTATTCGCTGTGGTTCCATTACCCCGAAGCTTGCTTCGGCTTGGTCGGGATGTAGGAGCCTGCTTGCAGGCGATTCTGCGGTCGGACCGGCGGCGGGCGTTTCGAATCGCCTGCAAGCAGGCTCCTACAAAAAACGACCAGAAACAGCGTGGCCTGGCGGGTCTGATCAATGCCTCGGGGCTTGCCCCGAGGATCTTTATTTTTCCGCCACACAAATGCCGCAGGTGTCGAAAAAGAAATCGTGGCCCTTGTCGTCCACGAGGATGAACGCCGGGAAATCCTGCACTTCGATCCGCCACACGGCTTCCATGCCCAGCTCCGCATACTCGAGCACCTCGACCTTCCGGATGTTTTCCTGCGCGAGTATGGCGGCGGGGCCGCCGATGCTACCGAGATAAAACCCGCCGTGTTGCTTGCAGGAGTCGGTCACGGCTTTGCTCCGGTTGCCCTTGGCGAGCATCACCATGGAGGCACCTTGGGCCTGGAACGGCGCCACATAGCTGTCCATGCGGCCCGCGGTGGTCGGGCCGAATGAACCCGATGCATAGCCCGTCGGTGTCTTGGCGGGCCCGGCGTAGTAGACGGGGTGGTTCTTGAAATAGTCGGGCAGACCCTGACCGGCATCGAGGCGCTCCTTCAGCTTGGCGTGGGCACTATCGCGGGCGACGATGACCGGGCCGGTCAGCGAGACGCGGGTGGTGACGGGATAGTTCGACAGCTCGGCCAGGATGTCTCCCATTGGCCGGTTGAGATCAATGCGCACGAAGTTGGTGTCTTTGAAGGTCCGCAGCTCTGACGGGATGAACCGGCCGGGGTCCGTCTCCATTTTTTCGAGGAAGATGCCGTCCTTCGTGATCTTCGCCTTGATGTTGCGGTCCGCGCTGCAGGACACGCCCATCCCGACGGGGCAGCTCGCCCCGTGCCGCGATAGCCGGATCACGCGGGCGTCGAGGGCGAAATACTTGCCGCCGAACTGGGCGCCGACTTTCGCAGCCTGCGCCAGCTTCAGGACCTCGGCCTCCATCGCCAGGTCACGGAAGGCCCGGCCGTGCTCGTTGCCCGTCGTCGGGAGCGCGTCGAGATATTTGGTCGTGGCCAGCTTCAGCGTCTTCATGCAGGCCTCGGCGCTCGTGCCGCCGATGACAAACACGAGGTGGTAGGGCGGGCAGGCCGAGGTGCCGAGTAGAAGCATTTTCTCAGCGAAGAACTTGGCCAGGCTCTTGGGGTTGAGCAGTGCCTTGGTCTCTTGGAAGAGAAACAGCTTGTTGGCCGAGCCGCCGCCCTTCGCTACGAAAAGAAACTCATATTTCGCCCCCTCGGTGGCGTGCAGGTCGATCTGGGCGGGCAGGTTGGTGCCCGTGTTGCTCTCCTTGAACATGTCCAGTGGCGCCACTTGCGAGTAGCGCAGGTTTTCCTTCGTGTAACACTCGTAGACGCCCCGCGCCAGCTGCTCAGCGTCGTTGCCTCCGGTCCACACCTGTTGGCCTTTCTTGGCGAAGATGGCGCAGGTGCCCGTGTCCTGGCACATCGGCAGGATGCCGCGGGCTGCAATCTCGGCGTTCTTCAGCAGCGTCAAAGCCACGTAGCGGTCGTTGGCCGAGGCCTCCGGGTCCTGCAGGATCGCCGCCACCTGCCCGAGGTGCTTGGTGCGCAGGAAAAAGTTCGTGTCGTGAAACGCCTCGCGCGCCAGATAGGCGAGGGTCTCGGGCGCGACCTTCAGGATTTCCTTGCCCTCGAAATTCGTGATCGTGACACCGTCCTTGGTCAGGAGGCGGTATTCAGTGTCATCGGCGCCGAGCGGCAGGGGATCCTGATAAACGAAGGACGGCGGGGGCATGCGGCCAAGCTAGACGGCTGCCCCGCTGGCGCAACACCGCCTTGCAGCTATTACCGTTTCCCTGCCGCCTATTATCCGCACTACAGGATTCGCAGCTTCGGCAGATCCTGCACATCGATGTAGCCCTTCGGCCGACCCTGGGCGTCCACGGCGAACAGGTCGGATATTTTAAGCAGCTGGAATATCTTCAACGCTTCGACGGCCAGCGCTCCGACCGGCACCGTCTTGCCGCCCTTGGTCATGAATCCGCTCACCGGCTTCTTCAGGAAATCTGCGCCGCCATTCAGCGCGCTGCGTCGGAAATCGCCGTCGGTGAATATGCCAGTCAGGCGACCCTTTGCATTCACCAGCGCAACGGCACCGGCCTTGGCTTTGGTCATGGCAAAGATTGCCTGCTGGACACTCGTCTTGCCCTCCTTGAGCACAGGGCAGCCGACACCGGTGCGCATGATGTCCTTCACCCGAAGCAGCAGGGTCATGCCCAGCGTGCCGGCAGGATGATATTTGGCGAAATCCTCGCGGGTCAGTCCCCGGCTCTCCAAAAGCACCATGGCCAGGGCGTCACCGAGGGCGAGTGCGGCGGTCGTGCTGGCGGTCGGGGCGAGGGCCAGAGGACAGGCTTCGCGCGGAGCGGTATAGACCAGACAGTAGTCCGTGCCGCGGGCAAGCTCACTGGCGGGGGTTCCGGTCAGGGCCACGGTCTTGAGGTTGAATTTCTCAAACAGGGGCAGCAGGCGTAACATCTCCTGGGTTGCACCGCTGTTGCTGAGCAGGATCGCGAGATCACCGGCCGCGCAAAGTCCGAGATCCCCATGCAATGCTTGGGTGGGGTCGAGGTAACAGGCGGGTACGCCGATGCTGTTCAGGGTGCCGGTGAGTTTTTGGGCGATGTGCGCGTTCTTGCCCACGCCGGAGCAGATCACCTTGCCTCCAGCGCGCACCGTGGCTTCGACGGCGCGCACCGCAGCGACGAAGTAATGATCAAGTCCTTTGGCCGTGGCCGCCAGCGCTTCCCGCTCGATGGCGAGGCAGGTGCGGGCCTGGGCGAGGATGGTGGCGTTATCCAGAGGCATCAAAAACTTGTGTTGAGTAGGGGCGGCGGCAAACGTAGCTCGCGCTGGTCTCCATTCAATTCATTTCCCACCCATGTCACGCCTAACGCCCAAACTATGCTGCATGCTGCCAGTCCTGGCCGCCGCACTGGTTCTGGGTGTGGTCGGCTGTGGCGACAATGACCGGCTCTCCTACGCCAACGAATTGGACGAACCCAACTATCGTGAGGGTCAGTCACTGCTGAAATCCGGTCGCCGGCAGGAGGCGCTCTCGGCCTTTCTCAAGGTTATCGACAAGCGTGATGATGCCGCCGAGTCTCACCTCGAGGTTGGCCTGCTCTACGTGCAGCATATCAACGACCCGCTCTCGGCGATCTACCATTTCCGCAAATACCTCGCCCTCCGGCCCAACAGCCCGCAGGCCCCGCTGGTGCGCCAGCGCATCAACGTCGCCATCCTCGAGTTCGCCCGCACCCTGCCGGCCCAACCGCTCGAGGGCCAGACCCAGCGGGTCGACCTCGTCGCCACTCTCGACAAGCTCAAGCAGGAGAACGAGTCGCTCAAGCAGCAGCTGGCCGGCGCCAAGGCCGCTCGAGGCATTACTGCTTCGGTTACGACCGGTGAAACCCCGGTGGTTTCCACGGCGACGCCATCGAATAATATCAACTTCACCCTCGAAGCCGTGCCGACGGTGCGCACTCGCCCGGCGCCGGTCGCGCCGCCGCAGCCTGCTCCGTCCCGGATAGTCACGCCGCCCGTCTCGCGATCGACGGCCCACGCGCCGGCACCGGCGCCCGCCAGCGGCCCGCGCAAGCACATCGTCCGGCCCGGCGACACGCTCTCGAAGCTGGCCCAGCAGTATTACAACAACCGAGCGAAGTGGCGGGACATCTACGCGGCCAACCGCAACGTCATGAAGAGCGAATCCGACATGAAGGTCGGTACGGAATTGAAGATTCCCTGAGCGGGGTCAGACGACCTTGGAAAATCCCTTGGACCGCGAGTTTGCCAGATAGGCGTCGAAGCGCATCGCGATCACGCGGCGAAAAAGTTCACCCAGGGTTGTGATGTCGAATCCACCGGGTTGGCGGTGGAGCAGGCCGTCGGTCTCCAGTTCGGACAGTGATTCGATCTCGGCCGCATAGGTTTTGGGCACGTCAAGATGGATGCGTCGCGCCAGGTCCGCATAGTTCACTTGCTTCCGGCACATGATATCCATGATGACGGCCCGGCGGTTCCGGTCATCCTCACTCAGGAGGCAGCCGCGCTCGACGGGCAACTCGTTCTGGTTCACTGCAGCGGCGTACTCATCGAGTTCCTTGTAATTTTGGCGAAAGGAACCATCGGTCTGCGAAATCGAGGACATCCCGAAGCCGTAGAGCGAGGCGCCGGCGCGGGTGGTGTAGCCCTGGAAATTCCGGTACAGCGTGCCCTCGTCGTGCGCGATCGCGAGTTCGTCGTCGGGCCGGGCGAAGTGATCCATGCCGATGTGGACATAGCCGGCGGCGGTGAGCGCGCGCGTGGCGGTGGTGAGCATGGCCAGTTTGGCCTCGGTGCCGGGCAGCTGGCCGCGGTCGTCGAAGATTTTCTGCGCGGGCTTGAGCCACGGCACGTGCGCGTAACTGAAGACGGCGAGCCGGTCGGGGTTCAGCGCGATGACCTCCTCCAGCGTCCCGGCGAACGACTCGGGTGTCTGCAACGGCAGGCCGTAGATCAGGTCGACGCCGACCGACTGGTAGCCGGCCTCGCGCAGCCAGGTGATGGCCTGGGCCGTCTGGGCCAGGGGCTGCCAGCGGTGGATGGCGAGCTGCACCTGCGGGTTGGTGTCCTGCACGCCCAGTGACGCCCGGTTGCAGCCTAGACGGCGGTAGGCCTCGACGTGCTCCCGGGTCAGGCGGCGCGGATCGATCTCGACGGAGATCTCCGCGTCGGGGGCGAACGCGAAGACCGAGTGGATGGCGCGGCCCATCCGGTCGATCTCGGCGGGGGGGAGAAAGGTCGGCGTGCCGCCACCGAAATGCAGCTGCGTGACGGGCCGTGCGGGATTAAGCAACGACTGCGTGATCGCGAGCTCCCGGCAGAGCAGGTCGACGTACTCACCGGCCGACGAGCGGCGCCGCGTGATCACGGTGTTGCAACCGCAATACCAGCAGAGCGACTCGCAGAACGGCAGGTGAAAGTAGAGGGAGAGGGGCCGGGCGGGGTCCCGGTTGTCCGCGGCGAGCTCCTGGCGCAACGCCTCGCGGTCGACGGCGTTGGAGAATTGCGGCGCCGTGGGATAGGACGTGTAGCGCGGTCCGGGAATATTGTATTTCCGGACGAGCTCCAGGGCTGGTTCGGCTTGGATTGGTTCGGTGCAGCGGGGTAACACCATGGCCCTATCATACGGATTCCGGCCCGCGCCGGCTGCGCATATCTTGCGCTAGCCGGACCGGGGGTTGCCAGGGTGGAGCGCACTGACCCCAGTGCGCACTGGCCCGTCGCTCCCAAACCAGCGCGCTGGGGTCAGCGCGCTCCACCTTTTGGGCCGGTCACAGCGCCCCGATCGCCTCGTCGAGCACGGCGAGGAGGAAGTCGGCGTCGGCCTGCGTGATGTTCATCGGCGGGGCGAAGCGGATCGTCTGGCCCCAGAGGCCGCCCTTGCCGAGCAGCAGGCCGAGTTCGCGGGCGTTCTCGACCACCTGCGCGCAGGCTTCCTTGGCGGGTTCCTTGGACGCCCGGTCCTTCACAAACTCGATGCCGAGCATCAGACCCTTGCCGCGTATGTCGCCAATGATCGGGTATTTGGCCTTCAGTTTTTCGAGTCCGGCGAGGATGTGGCTGCCGAGTTTGAGGCAGTTGGTTTGGAGGTTTTCCTGTTCGATGACCTCGAGCACGGCCTTGCCGATGGCGGAGACAACGGGGTTGCCGCCAAAGGTGTTAAAGTGGGTCTTCTGCGCGAGCATGGCGGCGATCTTCGGCGTGGTAACGACGGCCGCGAGGGGCGCCCCGTTGCCGATGCCCTTGGCCATGGTGACGATGTCGGGGATGACTCCCTGCGTCTCGAAACCCCAGAAATGGGTGCCAGTTCGACCGAAGCCGGTCTGCACCTCGTCGGCGATACACACGCCGCCTGCGGCGCGCACGTGCTCGTAGGCATGCTTGAGGTAACCGTCGGGGAACACCACGAAGCCGCCGACGCCCTGGATGGACTCGGCGATAAACGCCGCGACCTTGCCGGGCGTGGTGTATTCGATGACCTGCTTGACGTCGTCGGCGTATTTCCGGCCGGCGTCGGCATCGTCGTAGCCGTGGAGCCCGCGGTAGGGGTAGGGCGCAATGGCATGGTGGACGCCGAAGCTGTGCGGTACATTGAATTTCCAGCCACTGTTGGCGGTGACGCCCATGCCCGAGGCGTTGCCGCCGTGGTAGGCGTTGCGCAGCGCAACGACATCGTAGTTGCCCGTGTAGAGCCGGGCCATGAGCAGGGCGAGGTCGTTGGCCTCGGAACCGGAATTGACAAAGTAGCAGACCTTGAGGTCGCCGGGCATTTTTGAGGCGAGCTTCTCAGCATACTGGGTAATGTTCGGGTGCAGGTAGAGCGTGGTGGCGTGCTGCAGGGTTTCATTCTGCTTGTTGGCTGCCGCGACCACATGCGGGTGGCAATGGCCGACGCTGACCGTCACGATGCCGCCGAGGCCATCGAGGTAGCGCTTGCCGTTGTGGTCCCACACCCACTGCATCTTGCCCTCCACGATCATGATGGGCTGCTTGTAGTAGAGCAGGATGCCGGGATTGAGGTGCTGCTTGCGCAGGGCCAGCACCGACTCGGCCGACGGGCCGGTGTAGGGCGCGGGTTTGAAAGAGGAAGGCGGGAGGGGAATGGATTTCATCGGGAAGGAAGGTATCTCGCGAAGGATACGAAGGAGTCGAAACAATTGCAGCCTTCGCATACTTCGTGTCCTTCGCGAGACATGTTTGGGTCAATCAGGAATTTGGGGCGAGTTTGCGGAGAACAAGATACATGGCGAACGCGAGGCCGAAGCCGACGAACCAGGCGTAGTGATAGAGATCGAGCAGCAGGGTCGGCAAGCCGTCGCCGTCGATGGCTTTGATCGTGACGAGGAAGCCCGGCAGGCTCGGCATGGCGCCCGCGGCGAGCGCGGCAATCGCGACCCAGCTGATGCCGTTGGAGTAGCCATAGCCGCCGGAGGAGGAGTAGAGGGCGGCGACGTTGAGTTCCTGCCGGCGGATGACGTAGTAGTCGGCGATCATGACGCCGCCAATCGGTCCGAGCAGGGCACTGTAGGCGATGAGCCAGGTGAAGATGTAGCCGGAGGGATCGGCGACGAGCTTCCACGGCATCATTGCAATCCCGATGAGGCCGGTGATCAGGCCGCCGACGCGGAAGGTGATCTTGCGCGGGGCGAGCTGGGCGAAGTCATTGGCCGGGCTCACGACATTGGCCGCGATGTTGGTAGCCAGCGTGGCGATGCAGAGTGCGACCATGGCGACAACGAGCACAGTGGGATTCTTGAAGCGCGTGAGCACATCGACCGGATCCCAGATGGTCTGGCCGTAGATGATGGTCGTGGCCGAGGTGACCGCCACGCCGATGAACGAATAGAGCGCCATCGTCAGGGGCAGGCCGAGCGCCTGGCCCACGACCTGGTCGCGCTGGGTCCGGGCGTAGCGGGAGAAATCGGGGATGTTGAGTGAGAGGGTGGCCCAGAAGCCGACCATGCCGGTGAGGGCGGGGAAAAAGAATCCCCAGAACTGGCCGGCCTTGGGCTGGCCGGGATCGAAGGCTGACGGCTGCGACAGGATGGGGCCGAAGCCGCCGGCGTTTTGCCAGGCCCACCACAGCAGCACCAGGCCGAGGGCGATGAGCAGCGGGGCCTTGATATTCAGGAGGAGTCGGATCGACTCGATGCCCTTGTAGATGACGAGCATGTTGACGCCCCAGAATAACATGAAGCAGGCGAACTCGGGCGCGGTGATCCCGAACGCGCCGGAACCCGCGGTCGAGGCGATGCCCGGCCAGAACACCGCGAGGATCTTGTAGATGGCCTCGCCCCCGATGTAGGTCTGGATGCCGAACCAGCCGCAGGCCACGAGCGCGCGGAGCACGGCCGGAACGTTGGCACCGGCCGTACCGAACGAGGCGCGGCAGAAGACGGGGAAGGGTATGCCGTATTTCGTGCCGGCGTGGGCGTTGAGCACCATCGGGACCAGCACGATGAGGTTGCCGAGGAAGATGGTTAGCACGGCCTCCCACCAGTTCATCCCGCCGCCAATGAGCGATGACGCGAGCATGTAGGTGGGGATGCAGGCGGACATTGAGATCCAAAGCGCCGCGAAGCTGAGCATGCCCCACTTGCGTTTGCTGGCCGGCACCGGTGCCAGGTCCTCGTTGTAGAGATGGCTGGTCGCGATGTCGGCCTCGACATCGGGGGCGTTCTGGCGGAGGCCGGAGTCAGTGGGCATCAGGAAAACTGAGAGTTAAGGCATGAGTACTGAGAGGCGCTGGCTGGAGGGCTCGCGTCCCTGCGAGCCTCGGCCCGCAGAGACGCGGGCCCTCCATAAATTTCATTCATGCTCATGTATGCCAGCTGTGGCTAGAAATGGCTCGGCTTCCGCTGCAAAAACCGCCCGCGCCCGAGGGTGCCGGTGAACTTGCCCTCGCGCGCGGCGACCTGGCCGCGCACCGTGACGACGCTGGCGCGGCCTTCGAGCTTCCAGCCTTCGAAGGCGCTGTAATCGACGTTCATCGACTGCGTCTTGGCGGAGATGATGCCGCGGTAATCCGGATCGAACACCACCAAGTCGGCATCGGCGCCGGGTTGAATGCAGCCCTTGCGTGGGAAGAGGTCGAAGAGCTTCGCCACCTGCGTGCTGGCGACGTTGACGAAGGTGTGGAGGTCGATCTTTCCCGTTCTCACGCCATAAGTGTAGAGAAGGTTGATGCGTTCCTCGAGGGAGGGAATGCCGTTGGGGATCTTGGTGAAGTCGGCCTTGCCCATTGGCTTTTGCTTCTCGAAGTCGAAGGGCGCGTGGTCGGTGGCGACCGTTTGAATGAGGCCGTCGCGCAGGCCGTTCCAGAGCACGCTCTGGTTGCGGGCGTCGCGCAGCGGAGGCGACATGACGTACTTCGCGCCCTCGAAGTCCGGCTTCTCGGCGTAGGTTTTGTCGAGCGTGAGGTATTGGATGAGCGTCTCGACGCCTACACGGACGCCGCGCTGGCGGGCGGCGATGGCCTGGTCGAGCGCCTCCTTGCAGCTGAGGTGGACGATGTAGGTGGCGGCGCCGGTCAGCTCGGCGAAGGTCATCAGGTGGTGCACGCCCTCGGCTTCGACCGCGGGCGGGCGGCTCTCGTGGTGCTGGCCGGGGTCGGTCTTGCCGGCAGCGAGCAATTCCTTGCAGCGTTCGGCGACAAGGGTTTCGTTTTCGCAGTGGGCCGTGACAATGACGCCGAGTTCTTTGGCGAGCTTGAGCGTCCGGTAGAGCTCAGTGTCGTCGACACCGAACGCACCCTTGTAAGCGAGGAAGATTTTGAAGGACGCGATGCCGCGCTTCACGATCTCGCGCAGCTGCACCTCGGTGCCGCCGTCGAACTTGGTCACGCCCATGTGAAAAGTGAAATCACAGGCGGACTTGCCCACGGCCTGGCTCATCCAGAGCTCGAAGCTCTTGAGCGCATCGTCGGCGCGCGCCGGGCAGCACATCTCGATCAGCGTCGTCGTCCCGCCGACCAGCGCAGCCTTGGAGCCAGTCTCGTAGGTATCCTTGGAGAATGTGCCCATGAACGGCAGGTAGATATGCACATGCGGGTCGATGAAGCCGGGAAAGACGTATTTGCCCTTGGCATCGATGACCTCCGCGCCGGCGGGGGCAGTGATGTTCTGGTCGATGCGGGTGATTTGTTCGCCTTCGCACCAGATGTCGGCGACGTAGCGGCTGTCCGCTGTGACGATTTCGCCATTCTTGATCAGTAAGCTCATCAGATTTTCGGATTAGGAATGGCCACGAAAAACACAAGAAACACAAAAACTCAGGCGAGTTGAATGTCTGGTTTTGCGTTCTTCGTGTTTTTTGTGGCCATTGAATTGTTACTTCTTCCAGACATCACCCACGTCCCCGCCAAACCATCTCGAACTCACAACCTTTTGTTGGGTGTAGAACTGGATGCTTTCCTTCCCCTGGATGTGGAGGTCGCCGTAGAAGGAATCGTCCCAGCCGGTGAAGGGGAACATCGCCATCGTGGCGGGGACGCCGACGTTGACCCCGACCATGCCGGCCTTGACGCGCATCGTGAACTCGCGGGCGGCTCGACCGTTACTGGTGAAGATGGCCGCGCCGTTGCCGAAGGCGGACTTGTTCGCCTGCTCGATGGCGGCGTCGAGGTCGTCCATGCGCATGACATTAAGCACCGGACCGAAAACCTCCTCGCGGGCGAGCGTCATGTTGTTTTGCACGCCGTCAATGACGGTGGCGCCGAGGTAGAAGCCCTTCGGGGCGTCGGCGATCTTCACGCCACGACCGTCGGCGATGACCTTGGCGCCTTCCTTCTCGCCGCTGGCGACCAGTTCGAGCACGCGGTCGCGATGGGCCGCCGTGATGACCGGGCCCATGTCGGGCTGCGCGGGGCGATCAGTGGGGCCGACCTTGATGGCGTTGGCGGCCTTCACCAGTTCGGGCAACACGCGGTCGGACGCCGCGCCGACCATGAGGGCAGAGGAGCCCGCCATGCAGCGCTCGCCGGCGCAGCCGAAAGCGGCAGTCGCGAGGTTCTCGACCGTCTTGCCGACGTCGGCGTCGGGCATCACGACGATGTAGTTCTTGGCGCCGCCATTGGCCTGCACGCGTTTGCCGTGTTTGGTACCGGTGTCGTAGATGTACCTGGCGATGGGCGTGGAGCCGACGAAGGAGATGGCGCGGACCTTTGGGTGGGTGAGCAGGGCGTCGACCGACGCGCGGCCGCCGTGGACGATGTTGAACACGCCCTTGGGGCAGCCGGCCTGCTCGAGCAGTTGGCCGAGCAGCACTGCACTGAGTGGGACCTTCTCGCTCGGCTTCAGGACGAAGGTGTTGCCGCAGGCAATGGCCGTCGGATACATCCAGAGCGGCACCATGGCGGGGAAATTGAACGGCGTGATGCCGACGCAAACGCCCAGCGGCAGATTGATGGTATCGCAGTCGACGCCGCGCGCGATGTTTCGCAGCGAATCACCGAAGAGCAGGGTGGGAATGCCACAGGCGTATTCGATGTTCTCGATGCCGCGGAAGATGGAGCCGCGCGCCTCGGCGTGGGTTTTGCCATGCTCGCGCGAGACGGTCTTGCAGA
The DNA here is from genome assembly GCA_025363455.1 of Oleiharenicola sp. Classification (GTDB taxonomy): domain Bacteria; phylum Verrucomicrobiota; class Verrucomicrobiia; order Opitutales; family Opitutaceae; genus Lacunisphaera. Next base: position 74,043 of record JANYDW010000007.1, read on the forward strand.
GCTGCTCGAAATTCGCCTCCACGAGCTGCCGATATTTGAAGAAGACGCGCGCCCGCTCGATCGGCGGCGTGTCGCGCCACGCGGGGAAGGCCGCGTGCGCAGCCTCGACGGCGGCATTGACCTCGTCGGTGCCGCCCGCCGGGCACTCGGCGATGACATCACCGGTGGACGGATTGTAGACGGGCGTGCTGTCGATCTTGGGGGTGAGCCATTCGCCGTTGATGAGCAGGGGGCAGGGAGTGAGGGCTGAGGCCATGAGAAAAGAGGGATTTACTTGGTCAGATTGGTGGAGGGTATCCAGTCCTTGTCCTTCACCTCGACGAGATAGACTTCCACGGTACCGGGGGAAATAGCCTCATAACGATGCGTGACGGCGGGTTCCCAGCCAACATCACCCGCGTTGGCTTCTTCCGTGGCGGTCTTGCCGTCGGGCGTCGTGACGCGGAACTTGCCGGCGGTCTTCATGATGTAGAGATGGGCGGGATGGGAGTGCATGCCGAATCCGCACACGTTTTCCCCGGTGCTTGTATGATAGAGGATGCAACGGACCTTGTCGTTTTCAAATACCACGGTGGAAGAGTTGGGGGCCGCGGGTTTCGCGGGAGCGTCGGTTGCGGAGAGTCGGACCAAGGAAATGGCCAGCAAGGTGGCGAAACAGATGAGTTTGGTTTTCATGGTTGAGGTGGGGCGGGCAGCAGCTGGCCCGTGGTAGTTATATCCGTGTTCATTGGTGCAATCCGTGGCGTAGAGGTTTGGGGCGTACCGCCGTCGCCCCATTCGACAGGCTCAGGGCTGCGGCGGAGAAGAAAGCGAGCTGGATTGCCACGTCGCTGTCGCTCCTCGCAATGACGGGTGGGAGGGTTTGTTTCGTGTCCATTCGTGTGTTTCGCGGGCAAACCTCATCCCTTGGACAGCGCGTCCGATTGCTTCACGAACTCATCGCCGGACCACTCGCCGTCGGATTTTACGACCTTGGTGGCGGCGGCGGCCTTCTGCGCGGCCTTGCGCTCTGTCTGGCGTTTCACGAGGTCGGCGTGGGTGGTGAAGTAGGGGAGGCTCTTGCCCTTGAAGTCGGCGAGCGTCTCAAACTTGTGCTTCGCCATGAAGGCGAGGAGCTCGTCCTGCATCGGCTTCACGCATTCGTAGCCGAACTTCATGACACCGGTGCAGACCTGCACGGTGTCGGAGCCGAGCAGGATGAACTGCGCGGCGTCGTTGCCACTCTCGATGCCTCCGAGACCGGAGAGCGACCGGTCGGGGAATTCCTTTTGGATCATCGTCGCGAGCTCCATCACCATGCGGAGGGCGATGGGTTTGACGGCCTTCGAGGAATAGCCGCCGGGCGTGGTGAAGCCCTCGACGCAGGGATCGGGGCGCAAGGTGTCGAGGTTGATGCTTGTGACGCTGCGGATGGTATTGATGGCACTGAGGCCGGTGGCGCCACCGCGGAGGGCGGCCCGGCCCGGTTCCTCGATGTGCGTGATGTTGGGCGTCATCTTCGCCCAGACGGGTTTCTTCGTCGCCCGGGCGACCCAGCCGCAGACTTCCTCGAGGATATCGGGGTCCTGGCCCATGGCAGCGCCCATCTTGCGCTCGGGCAGGCCGTGCGGGCAGGAGAAGTTGAGTTCGAAGGCGTCGACGCCGACGGCCTCGCAGCGCTGCACGAGCTCCGTCCAGGCGTCCTTGTTGTATTCCTCCATGATGGAAGCGATGAGGGCGCCGGGCGGCTGGGCGTCCTTGCAACGCTTGAACTCGTCCTCCCAAAGTTTGAACGGCCGGTCGCTGATCAGCTCGATGTTCTCCCAGCCGATGACCTCTCCGCTGGTGGCGAGAAGCTTGGCGTAGCGCGGGGAAACGTTGACGACTTTCGAGGCGTCGAGGCTGACGGTTTTGGCGATGACGCCGCCCCAGCCCTCCTTGAAAGCACGGTTGATGACGCTGAGGTTAGTGCCGGGAGGGCCCGAGCCGATGACGAAGGGGTTGGGCAGCTTCAGGCCGTCGACGATGGTGGAGAGCGTGGGCATGGGCGGAGCGGGTTGAGGAGATACATCCCGCCCGGCGCAAAAGCCGCTCAGCACGAGGGAAGTCAGTCAACTAGGCCGGCTATTCCCAGCGCCGCTACTCGGGCGTCCCGCGACGGCGGGAAAGGATGCTTAGGTTATTTGGTGGATTGAATACAGCGGGAAAGCCGGTAGTTTCCAAGCAGAAATCAGGCCGGATGGCCGGACCAAGGCACCGGAGTTTTGGCCACAAAGAACACAAATATGACCTTCATCCCCGCTGGATATCTTCCGTGCGCCTATAGGCGCCTTGAGGGCTTCATTCGCCGCCGAGGTTTCGTGTTTTTCGTGGCTAAAAATGGTTCGGAGTTCGAGGGCTTGTAGTTCTGCATACTTCCAATTCAAGCGCCCCATGCCACTCAACCCTCAACGCACCATCGCCGAACTCAAGGAACTGCGCGCGTTCACTGGCGACGAGAATGGCGCGCAGCGCGTGGCGTTCACGCCGGTGTGGGTAAAGACGCGGGCGTGGCTGAAAGGGAAGCTCGCGAGCCTGCCGGTCGAGACGCACACGGATGCCGCGGGGAACTTCTGGGCAACGCTTCCCGGCGAGAGCGACCGGGCGTTGCTCATCGGCGGACACATGGACTCGGTGCCGAACGGCGGCTGGCTCGACGGCTGCCTGAACGTCATGGCCGGCGTGGAGATTCTGCGGCGGCTTAACGAGCAATACAAGGGCCGGCCGCCGGTCACGGTGCGCATTGTCGACTGGGCAGACGAGGAGGGTGCGCGTTTCGGCAAAAGCCTGTTTGGTTCGTCGGCGTGCTCGGGCAAGCTCGACATGGCCGAAGCTCGCGGGCTGAAAGACAAGCAAGGCATCACGCTGCCCGATGCACTGAAGGCCATCGGCATCGACTTTGAGAAGGTGAAGGACAGCGGCGTGGAACTGAAGAACGCCGCGGCTTATCTGGAACTGCACATCGAGCAGGGGCCGGTGCTGCTGGACCTGGATTTGCCGCTCGGCGCGGTGCTCGGGACCTTCGGGGTGGAACGACATGCGGTTACCTTCCACGGCCAGGCGGCGCATTCCGGCAGCACACCGATGAACCGGCGCAAGGATGCCTTCCTCGCCGCCGCCAAGATGAGCGCGGAGAGCTACGAGATTGCCCGGCGCAGCGGAAACGGCGTTTGCACGATCGGTTCCTGCACGACCAAGCCCGGCATTGTGACCAGTGTGGTCGAGGAATGCCGGATCACCCTCGATCAGCGTCATCTCGACGCGAAGGCGCTCGCCCAGATGCTCAAGGAGGCGAGGGAGGCGAGCGAGCGTTTCGCCAAGGAAGGCAATGTGCGCGTGACCTGGGAACGCATCTGGCAGATCGAGCCGCGGCCCTTCGATCCCGAACTCATTGAGCTCTGCGATGCGGCAATCAAGGAAACGGTGCCGAAGTTGCACCGCCTGCCCTCGGGCCCGTTACATGACGCCGCCGAGACCTGCGGTGCGGGTGTACCGACGGTAATGATGTTCGTGCAGAGCCTGCATGGCATCAGCCACAACAAGATCGAGGACACGAAGGAGGAGCATCTCGAATTGTGCGTGAAGGCCTTCGACAAGCTGGCAAGCAAGACGATAGCCTGGGTGGCGGCTCGGAGGTAGGGCGCGACCGCTGAGCGCGCCGCAAGGACGTTCAGAAGACGGCGGGCCCAGCGGTCCCGCCCTACCAGCTCACCCCGCGAAGAACTTCTGGATCCGCTGCAGCGAGGCCACCAGGCGGTCGATCTCTTCCTCGGTGTTGTAGAGGTAGAAGCTCGCGCGGGTTGTGCTCGTCAGGCCGAGCTTGCGCATCAGCGGCTGGTTGCAGTGGTGGCCGCCGCGCAGGGCGACACCATCCTCGTCGGCGAAGGTCACCACGTCGTGGGCATGCACATTGGCGAAGGCGAAGCTGACAAGTCCGCTGCGCTCGGCGCCGACGCGCGGGCCGATGATGCGGATGCCCGGGAGTGCGGAGAGTTTCTCCATGGCGACCTTGACCAGCGCGGTGTCGTGCGCGGCGATCTGGTCACGACCTAGTGCGTCGAGATAATTGCAGGCCGCGCCCAGCGCGATGGCGTCGGCAACGTTGGGGGTGCCGGCTTCGAAGCGCTCGGGCGAAGGTTTCCAGGTGGCCTGTTCGTAGCTGACGTTCACGACCATGCCGCCGCCGGTCTCGTCGGGGGCAAGCTGGTCGAGCAGGTCTCGTCGGCCGTAGAGGACGCCTATGCCGGTGGGGCCGCACATCTTGTGGCCGGAGAAGGCGAGGAAGTCGCAGCCAATCTGCCGCACATCGAGCGGGATGTGGCCGATGGACTGGGCGGCGTCGATCACGGTAACGGCACCGACCGCGCGCGCCTTGCGGCAGAGTTCCGCGACGGGGTTGATCGTGCCGAGCGTGTTGGAAATGTGTGTGAAGGCGAAGAGCTTCACCTGCGGTGTGAGCAGCTTGTCCAGCGCGGCGAGATCGAGCCCGCCCTCACCGTCGGCGCCGAGCAGGGGGACATACTTCAAAGTCGCGCCGGAGGCCTTGGCGGCCTGCTGCCAGGGCACGAGGTTGGAGTGGTGCTCGAACTCGGTGGTCAGTACGACGTCGCCGGGCTTCAGGTGGGCGTGGCCCCAACTGCGGGCGACGAGGTTGATGCTTTCGGTCGTGCCGCGGGTGAAGATGATCTCGGCCGGGTCGGCGGCATTGATGAAATTGGCGATGCGGGTGCGGGCGCCCTCGTAGGCGTCGGTCGCGCGCATCGAGAGCGTGTGCAGGCCGCGGTGGACGTTGCTGTTGTCGCGCTCGTAGTAGCGGACGAGGGCGTCGATCACGCTGCGCGGTTTCTGCGAGGTGGCGCCGTTGTCGAGGTAGACGAGCGGCTTGCCGTTGACCTGCTGGTGCAAGACGGGGAAGTCGGCGCGGACGTTGGGCCAGGGGGGATTCATTGAGCTGAGAGCCGAGAGCTGAGAGCTGAGAGCCCGAGCCCCGACACACCCCGGCGCTGCGCGCCACCCCTCTTCATAGAGGGGATCACGCGGTCGCGAAATTCGGAGGTCCCCTCTGGAGAGGGGTGCCCGAAGGGCGGGGTGTGTGGTTGGGATTGATTCATGCTCAGTCCTTGTGCGTCTCGGTCGTGGCGGTGATCGGGTCGCCTTTAAGCGCGTTGAGGGCGGCGTGCCAGCCGAGCGTGGCGCACTTGATGCGGGCGGGGAACTGGTGGACGCCGGCGAGCGCGGCGAGGTCGGACAGGTTGTCCTCGTCGACCTTGCCGGTGGTGACAAGTTCATGGACGCCAGCGTAGATGGTCTCGGCCTCCGGGGCGGTCTTGCCCTTCAGGTTGAGGGTCATCAGCGAGGCGCTGGCCTGTGAGATGGCGCAGCCGGAGCCCTCGAAGGAAATATCGCCGATGCGGTCGCCGTCGAGGCGGAGATAGACCGTGCACTGGTCGCCGCAACTGGGGTTGTCGCCGTGGGCGACGCGGTTGGCCGTGGGCAGCTTGCCGCGGTTCCGCGGGCGGCGGTTGTGGTCCAGGATGACGGACTGGTAGAGGTCGGTGAGGTCTTGCATCGGCCGGAAAGTGAAGGGCAGAGGCTACGCCGTGCCGGGGTTTTGGCAAACAGAGTTTGGGGCGGGGGCTGACTGTTATGACGGAAGAATGGAGGAGGTGAATGCCTTCAATGTAGGGCCCCCGCCTGCCGGCGGGCCGTTCGGCGAATGAAACCCGGCCCGGCGACGAGCGCCGGCCCTACAGGTATAGGGTAGGGCGCGGACTCCGTTCCGCGCCGCGGCGGTGAGCGGAGTCACCGCCCTACCCCGCAGGCTGCGTCGGCGCAGTCATCCCGGTGGGCGGGGGCACCACCTCAAGGACGCGGGCGATCAGCTTGCGGACGCGCACCACCCCAACGATGCGGCGGCTGGTCTTGTCCTCCACGACAGGCAGCGTTTTGAAACCGTGTTCGCGGAAAGCCGATGCGGCGATGAGTGCGCTGTCGGTGGCGGCGAGGACGGTGGGCTCCTGCTTCATGAAATCGGCGAGGGGGGTTTCGGGCTTCACTCCGTTGCTCTGGGCCCGCAGCAAGTCGGTCAGCGTGATCATGCCCACCAGTTTGGCGCCGTCGGGGGAAACGAAGAAAAAATCCGACGGGTTTCGGGCAAACTGGTAGGTGACCTCGTAAAGCGTGTCGGTCGGCTTGAGCAATGGGGTGGGGGCGGGCTCGATGAAGTCGGCCAGCTTGAACTCTCGCAGCGCGGCGAGCACGGCGGGGCGCTCCTGCCAGCTGGCGGAGGAGCGGCGGGTGATGGCGGCGGTGAGCGCGGCACGCAGCGGCGCCAGGGATTTGGAGATGGTGGTGAAAATGTTACGGCCCATGACCACGACCTCGACCGGCGTGCGGGCGCGCACGGAGGCGCCGCGCGGGCGGTTGCTGAGCAGCGCCTGTTCGCCGAAGAAGTTGCCGTTGCCCAGGGTGGCGATGACCTCGCCCGCGGGTTTTTCGGGCGAGCTGCGCACGATGTCCACCTCGCCCTGCTCGATCACGTAAAAGCCGGACGGGGGTTCACCTTGTCTGACGATATAGTCGCCCGGCTCGAAGTGCGCGTGGGTGACGCGCTCGGTGACGTCGATTTTAATGCAGCTCAGGTCGCGTGGGAAGATCAGCAGCCACGCCCAGTCGAAGCCCACCTGCATGCGCCGTGACCATGACGGGAGCTTAAAGAGATAGACCCCGCGCCAGGTGAACCAGGCGAAGAAGCCAAAGAGCTTGAAGCCCAGCATCTCGGCCACGGCACTATGACCGCCGATGGAGCAGAGCTGGCCGAGGACCTTGAACGAGAACGGCCGGGTCGCTATACCTGTCAGCGTCCGGACGATGTTGTCGGCGCACTGCCGGCCTTGGCGCTCGGCGAACTGGCCGGTGGGTGGCGAGGGTTGGTCATCGTGGGCGTTGAGGATGTTGGCGCAGTCACCGATGGCCCAGGCATTGGTCCGGCCGCGCAGGCGCATGTCGGGCTCGGTGAGGATCCGCCCTTTTTCCTTCGGCGTGTCGAGCCGGTCCACGACGGGCGCGGTAGTGCTGCCGATGGTGCAGACGACGGTGCCGCCGCGGATAAAGCCGTCTTTCAGACCCACGCCTTCGCCGGTGGCGAGCATCACGCGGGCATTGAGCCGCATGGTGACGCCGGCTTTCTCCATCTTCACGCGGGCGAACTCGCGGAGCTGGGGGCTGATCTCGGGCAGCAGCTGGTCACGCGAATGGATGAGCGTCACGCTGACGTCCTCGTCGCGGATGTTGGAGTAGAAGCGCAGGCTGGAGCGGACGAGGTCATTGATCTCGCCGGCGGTCTCGACGCCGCTGTAGCCGCCGCCCACGACGATGAAGGACAGATACCAGCGGCGCTTCTCCGGATCGTCGCAGACCTCGGCCTTTTCCATCGCGGAGAGGACGTGGGTGCGCAGCACGGCGGCGTCACCCACGGTCTTTAACGGGAACGCATGGTCGGCCATGCCGGGGACCACATTCAGGTTGGATATGTTGCCGCACGCCAGGATGACATGATCGTAGTCTAGCTGGCGGGGCTGACCGTCGTGGCTTTCAAACTCGATCCGGTTACCGGCGAGGTCGATACCTTTGACCTCCTCGGTGCGGCATTGGACACCCGGCAGGAGCTGGCGGAGCGGCACGATCACATCGTCGAGGCTCAGGGAAGAGCCGACGGCGTCGGCCAGCAGCGGGCTGAAGACCAGATGGTTTTCTTTGTTGAACAGGATCACTTCAGCATCCCGCGAGCGGAGCTGGCGGCAGAGGGTTTGGGCGCACTTCACGCCGCCAAAGCCCCCGCCGATGATGACAATGCGATTTCGGGTCATGGGGGCGGATGCGAAGCCAGCCTGCCCGGGCTTATGCCCAATGCAACACGCAGTTAAGGGCCTCGGACGGCACTATTCGCGGCCCATGCTAATTTTGGAGTGGACTGAAAAACGACGAAAGCTGTTCGTCGCGCTGGGACGGCAGGCACTGATGAAATCGATAACCAACCGGATCGAAAGAATTCGCCGGGCGGGCGGAATCGCAGGCAAGCGCTCGTTCGACGAGCCCACCAATATCTGCCGGCCACTCACATGATGCCGCCCATCCTGAAAAACCCGTAAATGGGTTCAAAGTAGAGTCTTTCTCCATGAGTTGAGTAGCTATGAGTTGTCCCGCGTCGCAGGATGGATAGGATGTACCGTATGAAGCCCCACTCGCACCTAGTAGTAAACCGGACCCGGGGATAGGTCGTTGATTCTCCCTTCGTCGTCCTTTCTGGCCTGACCTCAGTTCATGTTCCATGCCGCACTCCCTCCAGGAAATAGCCGCCGCCGCCATCCGTGACATTGACATCCGCGAGGCCAAGAGGCGCGCGCGCCGTCTGGCTCGCGTAAAAAAACCGGCACCGAAACCAAAAACAGTCAGGCCCGACTTGCCCCTGGCGGACGCGTTCGCGGCTTGGGAACATGATGTGGTCAGCAACCCGCTGCCGGTCGAACTCCCCGCCCCGCACAAGCGCTATCTGATCCTTTTCACCGCTGGTTTTGTCCTGCTGGTTGCGGTCTGGTTCGGATGGGCGTGGGCCCGCGAATCCGTCGGTTGGCGCAACGAAGCCGAGGCGCAGCGGCATGCGGCGATTTTGCTGCAGGCGACGGTCCTGCATGGGCAAATGGAAACTTTCACCCGGCAGGCGCAACGACTGGAGGATAAAGCGCGCATCCTGACAGAATTCGCAACAGACCTGCGCAACAGTCCCACGGGCGACGATGGCTCGCTCCAGCTCAGGCAGGCAGACGTGGTGCTCGCGGAACGCGACCGCCTGCTCAATGAAATCGACAAGCACCGCCAGCGGCTGCTGGGGCTGCGTCGGGAATTGGCCGCGGTCCATGCCCCCTGATCATCCCGGCCATGACATTTTCAGCTCCTGTGCCACCCCCTGCCACCCGCCCTGCCCGCCGGGAGCGGGGCATGACCATCATGGAGGTGTTAATCGCTTCCACGCTGCTCGTGTTCACCATCGGATCCTCGATCAGCGCGCTCACCGCCGGGATGGGCTACATGCGCCATGCACGCATGACCACCCTCGCCAACCAGATCACCCAGTCGGCGATGGAACAGCTGCGGCTCGCCAACTACGCCGCGATCAGCACCTATGCCGCCTCGGTCCAGCCCGTCAATTTCGACAGCCTCATCGTTTCGGATAATTTCGCCTCGGGCTTCACCACCGGGATGACCGTGCGCGTCAGGTTCACGACGCTGGTGGCCAGCGCCTCGGGCACCCTGGGCAAGACGCTCCTGACCGTCACCACCACCTGGTCCGAAAACGGGGCGACCTACACGCGCAAGACCACCTCGATTTTCACCGAGAAGGGAATGAGCGACTACATCTATGCCGGCTGGTCCAACCTCTAGGCCACGCCACCCGCGGGCCGGTTTCACCCTGGTCGAGGTACTGATCTCGGTTACCCTGGCCGCGCTGCTGTCGCTCGCCGCTATCACCGCCTTTCTCTTCACGCTGCGCGGAGAACGTTCGCTTGCCAATTACGGGGAGATGAACGCCCGGGCCCGGCTGGTCCTGGACAAAATGGGCCGCGATTTCCGGATGGCCGGGGACGTGCCCGCGGGCGGGTTCAACTCCAGCTCGGTGCTGATCAAGGTACCCACCGACAGCTCGGCCACGGCCTGGCAGGACGTGACTTGGTCCTACAACGCCGCGACCAAGACCGTGACGCGGACGGTGGGCGGAGTGGGCACCATCTACGCGATCAACGTCACCAGCTTTGTCTTCACCTACTACAACACCGCCGGGATGGCGCCGGGCAATGACGTGGAACTGAAGCAAATCCAGCTTAGCATGCGCATGCTGACCATGGTGCAGTCGGCCACCACGTCCGAGTATGTCACGTCCGCCCAGTTCACCCTCCGTGCAAAATCGACCACCAGCTGAGCGGGGGTCCGCCATTCTCGCGGTCATGGTGTTTGCCGCCATCCTGGCGGTCATGGCGGTGTACTTCCTGCGGCACGCCTCCACGGAAGCGCTGCTGGCGACCCGGGCCTACCACCTGTCAACGGCTTTGAACCTCGCGGAGGCCGGGGTCGACGAGGCCATGCTCGACATCAACAACGCCAATGTGGGCGCGGCCACCGGTTGGCGGACGGCCACCGACAATGCGGCGAGCTGGGTGAAGCTCATCAGCGGCGCCAGCAACCCCAATTACCAATTCGGCGCCGGTACCGGGAACATCTTCGTGCGCATCGACAACTGGACCGCCAACACCACCGCCACCGTGACCGTCACCAGCGCGGGCCAGGTGGCCTTCACGGGTGCCGCCGCTGTCAACCGGCAGCTTGTGGTGAAGGTCGCCAAGCGCCCGGCCCAAGGCGCGGGCCTGCTCTCCAAAGGGGGAATCACCTTCAATGGCAACATCGTGATCGACTCCTACAACTCCCAGCTGGGCGTCCCCAATGATCCCGCCAACCGGACCGACCAGGTCATTGTGGCCACCACGAGCGCCACTGCCACCGTGGCCGTGGGTGGCAACGCCCAGATCTACGGCTATGTCGCGACCGGCGGCGCCCAACCCACGGTCGGACCAAACGGTCGCATCTATGGCGCCAGCACCGCGTCCGGGGTGAAGCTCGACCCGACCCGTGTGCGGAACGATTTTGTCGAAAACATCCCTCTTCCCTCCCTCCCGGCTGGCGCGGCAATCAACCTTGGCGCGGTGTCGAGCAACCTGACGTTGCCCCGCGCGGGGGACAGCCCGCAGGTTAACGGTCGCTATCTTTACACCGACAGCACTGGGGGCGTGCAGCTCAACGGCAGCACCACTCTGACCATCAGCGGACCGGTGGACCTCATCCTCACGGACAACTTGCAGATGAACAGTCATGGCCGGATCCTGCTGACCAGCGTCAGCGGATCGCAACCCTCCATGAACCTCTACGCCTATGGCGAGGTGGAGATCGCCGGCGACGGATTGCAGAACACCACGAACGTCCCCGCCAAAGCCAATGTATACTGCATGGGTTCCGCCGCAGTGGATTTGAAGAGCGATATGGATTTTACCGGGGTGCTTTATGCCCCGAACGCCGCGATTCAGCTGAATGGCAATGGCAACATCAACGGCGCACTCGTCGGCAATGCGATCACCTTCAACGGCAATCCGAAGTTGCACTATGACATCCAGCTGGGCGGCAGCGCGACCAGTCCGTACTACGCGGTCAAATCCTGGGTCGAACTCACCGACGGCAGCACGACCGGCCAGCCCTTCGCCCGCGATCGGCGCGACCCCTTCACGTACTTTTGAGACGGTGCGGCATGACGTTTACAAAAAGTCCGCTTGGGCCTCGGTAAGTGCAATGCATCTGGCTGAACGTGTCATCCGGAGCTCCGCCGGAGCGAAGGATGGCGGAGGGGGGGGGATTCGAACCCCCGGTGGGTTGCCCCACGTCCGCTTTCCAAGCGGGTACTTTAAACCACTCAGCCACCCCTCCGTGACTCCAATGAGGGTCAAATAAAGGGAAGACCATTAGCTGCGGTCAACGGAAATTCCTGCGGGCATTATTCCCGTCACAAAGGGGTTTTTGTAAACAAATCCTCCTTGCCGGGTGGAGGAGGGGTGGTAGCGTGGCTCGAATTTTTCCTCCATGGTCACCGCCAATCCGGAACTCACCTATAACAGCAAAATTGAGGGCGATATCGTCGTCACCCGGGCCGATGCTGCGATCAATTGGGTGCGGAACAACTCCATGTGGCCCATGCCGATGGGTTTGGCTTGCTGCGCGATCGAGCTGATGGCGGCGGCATCCAGCCGGTTCGACATCGCCCGCTTTGGCGCCGAGGTCATGCGCTTCTCCCCTCGCCAGGCGGATTGCATGATCGTGGCCGGCACGGTGACCTACAAGATGGCCCCGGTCGTCCGCCGCATCTACGACCAGATGGCCGCCCCGAAATGGGTTATCGCCATGGGAGCCTGCGCCAGCTCCGGCGGCATGTACCGCAGCTACGCCACCCTGCAGGGCGTGGACCGCATCGTCCCGGTCGACGTCTATGTCAGCGGCTGCCCGCCGCGCCCCGAGGCCCTCCTCGACGCACTTTTGAAACTCCAGGAAAAGGTCAAACGCGAGCGTTCGGCCTCCAAGCTGCTTAGCGCCTGACGCCATCGCCGCCGCGCATGACCACCGACGTCGAAATCACGACCGCCGTTAGCCAGCAATTTCCCTCGGCCAAGCCCCGGGCCAGCCTCGACTGCCCGGCATTCGACGTCCCCGCCGGCGACGTCATCGCCGTCCTGGAACTCCTGCGCGACAAGCAGGCCTACGATTTCCTGATGGACGTGACCGCCATCGACTGGAGTGCGGAGAAATCCCCGCGCTTCACCGTCGTCTGGCACCTCTACTCGAGCACCAAGCACACCTACGTCCGCCTCGCCGCCGACTGCACCAGCGACAGCGAGCCGGCGATGCCGACGGCCTCGGGCCTCTGGTCCGGCGCCGACTGGCACGAGCGCGAGACCTACGATATGCTTGGCATCAAGTTCACCGGCCACCCCGACCTGCGCCGCATCCTGATGTGGGACGCCTATCCGTATTTCCCGCTCCGCAAAGATTTCCCCCTCGCCGGCTTGCCGACGGAGTTGTCCGACGCCGACATCACCGAGGAAATCAAGACGGGCGTCATCTCCGCGCCGATGGTCGGCGGGCCTTTCGTGGCCACCCCGGGTGAGCCGATGAGCGAAGCCGAACCGCGCGCCAAGGATGAGGCCTGGAGCGAACAGAGGCCAAAGGGCTGAATGACTGAAGAACTGAAAAGCTGAATGTACCATCCCAGCACATCTCTCTCTCCCGGCGTCGAACGGTTCAGCCCTTCAGTTCTTCCGGCTTTCAGCCCATTCGCGTAATGCCCACTGATTTTTCATATCCCGATGCCGCCGCGAAGGCCGCCAACGCCAGCCTGCCGAAGGAATACGATGCCGAGAAGATGTCGCTTTCGATGGGCCCGTCGCATCCGTCCACCCACGGCGTGCTGCGCATCCAGTTCGAACTCGATGGCGAGGTGGTGACCAAGGCCGATCCGGTCGTGGGCTATCTGCATCGCGGCGACGAGAAGATCGCCGAGAACATGACCTACAACCAGTTCGTGCCCTACACGGACCGGCTGGATTACCTCGCCCCGCTGGCAAACAACATGGCCTACGCGATCGCGGTCGAGCGCCTCGCCAAGCTCGAAGTGCCGGCCCGCTGCCAGGCGATCCGCGTCATCACCGCTGAGATGGCCCGCGTCTCCGCGCACCTGATGGGCCTCGGCGCCTACGGCATCGATGTCGGTGCGTGGACGGTGTTCATGTATTGTTTCGAGGAGCGCGAGAAGCTCTACAAGCTCTTCGAGGAGCTGACCGGCGCGCGCTTCACCACCAGCTACAGCCGCATCGGCGGCCTGCAGCGTGACGTGCCCGAGGGCTGGGTGCAGAAGGTCGACGCCTTCTGCGACCAGTTCCTGCCCATCCTCGAGGAGATCCTCGGCCTGCTCTCGCGCAACAAGATCTTCCTCGACCGCACGGTGGATGTGGGCGTCATCTCCCACGCTGACGCCATTGGCTACGGCCTCTCCGGCCCGAACCTGCGCGGCTCCGGGGTGGCCAACGACCTGCGCAAGGACCGGCCCTATTCCGGTTACGAGCAATATGAGTTCGACGTGCCCGTCGGATCGAAGGGCGACTGCTACGACCGCTACCTCTGCCGCGGCGAGGAGATGAAGCAGTCGGTGCGCATCCTAAAGCAGGCCGTCGCGAAATTTCCCGGTGGCGACTGGTACGCGAAGGACGCCCGCAAGATCTTCGCGCCGCCGAAGGATAAGATCCTCACGTCGATGGAGGAGCTCATCAATAACTTCATGATTGTGACCGAAGGCCCGCAGATGCCGGCCGGCGAGGTCTACTTCGAGGCCGAGAACCCGAAGGGCGTGCTCGGCTTCTACATCGTGAGCAAGGGCGGCGGTGTGCCGTGGCGCCTGAAGATCCGCAGCCCCTCGTTCTGCAACCTCTCCATCCTCCCCAAGCTCTGCGTCGGCAACATGGTGTCCGACGTCGTCTCGATCCTCGGTTCGCTCGACTTCGTCATGGGCGAATGCGACCGGTGAGCTTTTGCCCGCGAATCACGCCAATGCACACGAATCAAAAAACTCCGCTTCTCGCCTTCGCGCAAATTCGCGTGACGAGCGGGAGGTTGTGCTGATGAATCTCAAAGCCGAAACGCTCAAGAAGATCGACGAAGTGATCACCCATTACCCGGTGAAGCGCAGCGCCACGCTGCCGCTGCTGCATCTGGTGCAGGAGGACGCCGGCTGGATCTCGACCGAGGCCATTGAGTGGATCGCCGCCAAACTCGAGCTGCCACCGATCAACGTTTACGAGGTCGTCACGTTCTACCCGATGTTCCGGCAGAAGCCGATCGGCCGCCGCCACATCAAGGTCTGCCGCACGCTCTCCTGCGCGCTGGTGGGCGGCTACAAGGTTTGCGAGAAGTTCGAGCAGGAATTCGGCTGCCACCGTGGCGAGATTTCCGCCGACGGCGAGGTGACCATCGATTTTGTCGAGTGCCTGGCCAGCTGCGGCACCGGCCCGGTCGTCATGATCGACGACGATCTCCACGAGAAAGTTGACGCGACCAAGGCGGTGGCGCTCAGCGAACAGATCCGCCAGGAGGCAAAGCAGAAATGAAGAAACTGCGCATACTCAGCATTCCGCCGATCCGTTTCGGGATCGTGCTTGCCGTGATCAATGGGTTTGCCGGCATGATCCTGGCCCCGCTGTTCCTGATCACGCTCGGCATCGCGTTCACCGCCACGGAAAGCGGCGTCGTAATCGTCCCCAAGATTTTCCCGGCCGTGCCGTGGTTCCTCGCCGGCGGCCTGGCCTTCTTCACGCCCGTCATCAACGCGGTCGGGGGATTCCTCGCCGGGGTTTTGATCGCCACCGTCTACAATTTCTCCGCCCGCTGGACCGGCGGCATCGAGATCGTGACCGACGACAAATCCTGACCTCCGGTCAGTCCAAAATCGAGAATCCAAAACCGAAAAGTTCCAGATGCCCGCTCCTCAACAACGTCGCCTGATCTTCGCTCACATCGACGAGCCCGGCTACACCAAGGACCTCGCCTGCTACCTGAAGCACGGCGGCTACGCGGTGATGAAGAAGGCGTTCACGCGCAAGCCCGAGGAGCTGATCGACGAGGTTAAGAAGTCCGGCCTGCGCGGCCGCGGCGGCGCGGGCTTTCCCTGCGGCGTCAAGTGGACGCTGGTCGACCGCAAGAGCGGCAAGCCCATCTATCTCATCGTCAACGCCGACGAGTCGGAGCCTGGCACGTTCAAGGACCGCTACATCATGCACCAGGATCCGCACCAGCTGATCGAGGGCACGATGATCTCCTGTTTCGCGAACAACGTGAAGCAGGCCTACATCTACATTCGCGGCGAGATGCCCCACGGTGCCCGCATCCTCGAGGAGGCCATCCGGGAGGCGCGCGACGCCAACCTCGTCGGCCAGAACATCCTCGGGTCGGCCTACAGCTGCGACATCTTCGTCCACCGTGGCGCCGGCGCCTACATTTGCGGGGAGGAGACCGGTCTTATTGAGTCGCTCGAGGGCAAGCGCGCCAACCCGCGCATCAAGCCGCCGTATTTCCCCGCTGTCCTCGGCCTCTACCAGTGCCCGACGATCGTCAACAACGTCGAGACGCTCTGCCATGTGAAGCACATCGTCGACATGAGCGGCGAGGCCTACACGAAGATCGGCACGCCGAACAACTCCGGTACCCGTATCTTCTGTGTCTCGGGCCACGTGCAAAAACCCGGTTACTACGAGTTCGAGGCGGGTAAGATCACGATGGGCCAGCTGCTCAACGAGGTCTGCGGCGGCCCGCTGCCCGGCCGCACCTTCAAGGCCGTCATTCCTGGCGGCTCGTCGGCCAAGATCATGCGCTTCGGTGAGCGCTACAAGGGCAAGCGCAAGGTCGGCACCGAGATGGTCGACTATGACTGGGGCGTCGAGGACGTCCCGATGGATTTCGATTCGCTCGGCATGATCGGCACGATGGGCGGCTCCGGCGGCGTCATCGTGATGGACGACACCGTCAACATGGTCGAGGCTTTGGCCAACATCAACGCGTTCTACTCGCACGAGAGCTGCGGCCAGTGCACACCCTGCCGCGAGGGCTCGCTGTGGATGAAGAAGATCACCACGCGCATGGTCCACGGCGACGCGCGCGAGCAGGACGCCACGCTGCTTAAGAGTGTGGCCGACCAGATCCCCGGTCGCACCATCTGCGCCTTCGGCGAGGCCTGCTCATGGCCGACCCAGAGCTTTCTCGCGAAGTTCGGCGACGAGTTCAAAGGCTACGCCGACGCCAAGAAGACCAAGGTCCCCGCCGAGACTCCACTGATTTGATTTTTCGCCCGCGAATCACCCGAATGCACACGAATCAAAACCCCTCTTTCAATCATTCGCGTTTATTCGCGTGATTCGCGGGCAAAACGTATTTCGAAATGTCCTCCGCTCCCGCCAAACCCGCCGACCTCGTGACCGTCAACATTGACGGCAAGGAAATCGCCGTGCCGAAGGGTACGAACGTGATCGAAGCGGCCAAACTCGTCGGCGTCGAGATCCCCCATTACTGCTACCACCCGAAGCTGACCATCGTCGGCAATTGCCGGATGTGTCTCATCGAAATGGGCATGCCGGCCGTCGATCCCGCCACCAAGGCCCCGGTGATGGACCCGGCCACGGGCAAGCAGAAGGTCAACTGGATCCCGCGCCCGCAGATTGGGTGCGGCACCAACGCCTCGCCCGGCCTCCACATCCGTACGAACTCGCCGATGGTGAAGGATTGCCGCGAGGGCGTGACGGAGATGCTGCTCATCAACCACCCGCTGGATTGCCCGATTTGCGACCAGGCCGGCGAGTGCAAGCTGCAGGAACACTCCACCGCCTATGGCCGCGGCTACTCGCGCTTCGTCGAGCAGAAGAACGTGAAGCCGAAGCGCACCGAACTTGGCCCTCGCGTCACGCTCGACGACGAGCGCTGCATCCTCTGCTCCCGCTGCATCCGCTTCTCCAAGGAGATCGCCAAGGACGACGTCCTTGGCTTCATCGACCGTGGCAGCTACAGTACGCTCACCTGTTACCCGGGCCGGAAGCTCGAGAACAATTACTCGCTCAACACCGTCGACATCTGCCCGGTCGGCGCACTCACGAGTACCGATTTCCGGTTCAAGATGCGCGTCTGGTTCCTCAAGCAGACGCCTGGGATCGATCCCGAGTCGTCCGTCGGCGCCAACACCGAGGTCTGGAGCCGCGAGGGCGTGATCTACCGCATCACCCCACGCCAGAATGATGCCGTGAACGACACGTGGATGTCCGACTCCGGCCGCATGCTCTACAAGCAGGTCAAGGCCGCCGACCGCCTGCTCGCCCCAATGATTGACGGTCTCGCCACGGCGCCTGAAATGGCCCTCAAGGCCGCGAACGACCTGCTCAAGGCCGGCTCCGTAGCCATCGTCGGTTCCGGCCGCAGCAGCGTCGAGGAACAGTTCCTCACGAAGAAGCTGGCCGAAGCGCTCAAAGTTCCCGCATCGCTCGTCAGCCGGGTGGGGCAGGGGGACCGTCTCCTCATCTCCTCCGACCGCAACCCGAATGTCCGCGGTGCACTGGTCACCGGCCTAATCTCCGCTCTGCCGACGCAACAGCTCACGTCGCTGGCGTCGGACATCGACGCTGGCAAGGTGAAGACCGTGCTCTCCGTTGGGGAGGACCTTACTGCCGCCGGTCTCGCCGCCGCACAGCTGGCCAAGGTTTCCGTCGTCTTTCTCGGGACGCACAAGAATGCGACAAGCGACGCTGCCAAGGTCGTTGTTCCCACGCTCACCATTTTTGAGAAGTCCGGCTCGTTCGTGAACCAACAGTTCCGCCTCCAGAAGTTCGCCAAGGCTGTCCCCGGCCCGGCAGGCGTCGCCGACGATCTCATCACCCTCAGCAACCTGGTCTCGTTCGCGAGCCGCATCATCACCCCAGCCGACCTCGGCGGGCTCTGGTCGAGCATCGCGGCAGAAGTGAAGCCGCTGGCCGGGCTCAGCCACGCTTTACTGCCCGCCACCGGCCACGTACTCGACGCCTCCGCGTGGGCTGACCTGCCCGTCTGCGAGGGCGAGACGCTTCATTACAAACCCGCCGCCGTGCCCGCGGCCGTCAACGCATGACATGATTTCCGCTGTCCATTGTCTTAAGGTAGGGACGGACCGCCGGGCCGTCCGCGAACGTCATTCGGCGCGCCCAGCGGTCGCGCCCTACCAGCCTGCCCACGCATGACCGCCGTCTTCACCTTCTGGGCTGGGCTCCACCCGCTTATCCAAGGCCTAATCAAAGGCCTCGCGGTGATCGGCGTCATGTTTCCCATCGGCGGCGCCTGTTCGCTGGTCGAGCGCAAGGTCTCCGCGTGGATGCAGGGCCGCCCGGGTCCGAACCGCGCGCTCCCGCCTTGGTTGGCTTGGGTCCCGGGGATCGGCTTACTGCAGCGACTCGGCCTGTTCCACCTCATGGCCGACGGCATCAAGATGTTCCTCAAGGAGGACTCATTGCCTGGGCACGTGAACAAGTTCTACTTCCTTCTCGCGCCGGTGGTGGGGATGATCCCCGCCCTGACCACCGTCACGGTCGTGCCCTTTGGTGCGTACTTCGATTCGGCCGGGCAGATGGTTCCGCTCGTGCTGGCCAACCTTGACGTGGGGATTCTCGCGGTATTCGCCGTCGGCTCGCTGGGCGTCTACTCGCTCATCCTCGCGGGTTGGGCCTCCAACTCGAAGTATCCCTTCCTCGGCGGCATCCGCGCCTCGGCGCAGCTTATCTCCTACGAACTGGCGATGACCCTTTCGGTGGTCCCGGTTTTCCTGATGATCAACGCGCCGGGCGGCACGGGTACGCTGAGCCTGACCGATGTCGTGCGCTTCCAGAGCGGCACGAGCGGCCTACACGGCACCTGGTTCATCATGACGATGCCGCTGTCGGCGGTCGTCTTCCTCGTCTCGCTCTTCGCCGAGACCAACCGCCTGCCCTTCGACATGGCCGAGGGCGAGGCCGACCTCGTCGGCGGATTCCACACGGAATACGGCTCGATGAAATGGGGCCTGTTCTTCGTGGCGGAATATTCGCACATGCTCATCGGATCCGGCGTGTTCACCCTGCTGTTCCTCGGCGGCTGGAACCCGCTGCCGTGGGTGCCGCTGCAGACGGTGATTGGCTGGCTGGCGCACCTCTCGCCGCTGCTGGCGCACCCGCTCGCGGTCGGCCTGATCTCCATCGGCATCTTCATGGGCAAGGTGCTGTTCTTTATGTTCGTTTTCATGTGGGTGCGCTGGACGGTCCCGCGCTTCCGCTACGACCAGGTCATGAAGCTCGGCTGGCAGAAGCTCCTGCCCCTCGCCATCGGCAACCTCATCTTCTACGCGATCGTGATCGCAGTGCTGCAGAAATAACCAACCGCGAATGGACACGAACAAACACAAATGTAGGTCGGGCTTTATGCCCGACATGTCGGGCATAAAGCCCGACCTACCGGGATTGATCGTGGTTAAATACTGATCCAGCCATGGCCTACACCGTCGAACGCAAGCCCCTGACGCTCCTGGAGCGCATCTACATCCCGCAGATCCTGGCGGGCATGCGGGTGACGCTGAAGCACCTCTTCGCGCCGAACGTCACGATGCAGTATCCCGAGGAGCGCCCGGCGATTCCCTCCGGCTACCGCGGCGTGCCGACGCTGGTGATGGACCCGCACGGCCGCGAAAAATGCGTTTCCTGCCAGCTCTGCGAGTTCGTTTGTCCGCCCAAGGCCATCCGCATCACGCCGGGTGAGATTCCGCCGGACGCGCCCACCGGCCATGTCGAGAAAGCCCCCAAGGCCTTCGACATCGACATGCTCCGCTGCATCTATTGCGGCCTGTGCCAGGAAGTCTGCCCTGAGGAGGCGATCTTCCTGCAAAACCAGTATTCCATGACAGGTTACACCCGCGCCGAGATGGTCAACGACAAGGCCCGCCTCTACGAGCTCGGCGGCACGTTGCCCGACCAGCATTTCAAGTGGGACAAGAAGAAGGCCGCCGCCGAGCACGGCAACGCCCATTGAAAAGCTGAAAAACTGAATGACTGAAAAGCTGAACATGCTCTCTTTCCCGACACAACTCGCCTGCCAACGGAGCCGCTTGCGTACGTCCAGCTTTGGCGGTTCCCAGCTTCAGCCCTTCAGCCCTTCAGCCTTTCAGCCCTTCCCCAACCATGGCTGACACCCTCTTCATCATCCTCGCGGTCCTCACCGTCGCCTCGGCGCTTCTGGTCGTGGTGAACAAGAACGCCGTCAATGCCGCGCTGGGCCTCCTCATCTCGCTCCTCGGCCTGGCCGGGCTCTTCGTGCTGCTCGACGCCCCGCTGCTGGCTTTCGTGCTCCTGATGGTCTACGCGGGCGCAGTCGTCGCGCTGTTCCTCTTCATCATCATGCTGCTCGACACCACGCCGGGCGCGGCGAAGCCGTTCAGCAAGATGACTCTCGTCGCCACGCTGATCGGCGCCGGCCTACTGTTCACAGGAATCTATTCGCTCGCGCACCGCGCGGTGCTCCCTGCGGCGCCGGCTACCCTGCCGGTGCCGACGATGAAAAATTACGCCGAGCAGCTCTTCACGACCTATCTCCTGCCGGTGCAGGTCGTCGGATTCATGCTCCTCATCGCCATGCTTGGCGTCATCGTCTTGAGCAAGAAATTTGACCAGACGGAGGGAGCCAAATGATCGCTTTGCTCAACCACGCCCCGCTGTTTGGCCTCATTCTGAACAACGGCGACACAGGCCCCGTCGTCCCCGCCTACGGCCTGCCGGCCTATCTGCTGCTGAGCGCCGTTCTCTTCGCCCTCGGCTTTATTGGCGTGCTACTGCGCAAGAACACGCTCGTGATCTACATGTGCCTTGAGCTGATGCTGCTGGCCTCGACGCTCGCACTGGTGGCCTTCTCGCACTTCCAGGGCACGCTCGACGGGGCCGTCTTCGTCTTCTTCATCCTCACCATCGCGGCGGCTGAGGTCGCCGTCGGCCTCGCCATCATTGTCGCGCTGTTCCGCCGGCGGCACACCGTCTCGGTCGAGGAATTGAATCATCTGAAACATTAACCACGAATGGACACGAATGGACACGAATTTGCGCTGAATCCCTGCCTTGGGGTAGGGACGGACCGCCGGGCCGTCCGCGGACGTGTTGCGGCGCGCCCAGCGGTCGCGCCCTACCTGCCATGACCATGCTCCAGCACGCCATTCTCGTCCTCCTGTTGCCGCTCGCCTCGGCGGCGGTGATCGCCCTGTTCCTGCGCCAGCGCGGGGCGCTGGCTTCCTACCTCTCGGTGGCCACGGCGGGGGCGATCGCGGCGATCTCGATCATCCTGCTGGTGCACGGTGAGCGTGATTTCCCTAACGCATCTTGGGAATGGCTGCGCTTCGGTGACTTTACCATTTCGCTCGGCATCAAATACGACGACCTCGCCGCGCTGATGCTCTTCATCGTCGGCTTCGTGGGGTTCCTAATCCATTTCTTCTCGCTCGGCTACATGCACGACGACCCGGCCCGGGCGCGGTTCTTCGGCGGCCTTTCCATCTTCATGTTCTCGATGATCGGCATCGTGCTCGCCGACAATCTGTTCATGATTTTCATTTTCTGGGAGCTGGTCGGCTTCAGCTCCTGGCTGCTGATCAACCACTATCACCACAAGCAGTCGGCAGCGGACGCCTCGAAGAAGGCCTTCATCGTCAACCGTGTCGGCGACTTCGGTTTCCTGCTCGGGATCATCATGTGCTATTGGCTGAACGGCGCCGTCAGCTTCGGCGAACTGGCGAAACTGGGTGAGACCAATCATCTGGCCTTTAGCACACTGGTTCCCCTGCTCCTGTTCTGCGGTGCCGTCGGCAAGTCGGCCCAGATGCCCCTGCAGGTGTGGCTGCCCGACGCGATGGAGGGCCCGACGCCCGTGTCCGCCCTCATCCACGCCGCCACGATGGTGGCCGCCGGTATTTTCATGCTTTGCCGCATCAACGTCCTGATGGTTGCCGATGCTCTCAGCGTCATCATGTGGACCGGCACGATCACGGCACTCTACGCCGCCCTCTGCGCCATCACCCAGCGCGACATCAAGAAGGTGCTGGCCTACTCAACACTCTCGCAGCTCGGCTACATGGTGGCGGCGTTTGGGTTGGGGTCGACTCTCCAAGGAGGACATGACGCATTGCTGACCGATGCTCATGGCGCTGTGATCGGAAATGCTAGTGGATTTATCGTGCTGGCTACCGGCGTCGGCGCCGCGATGTTCCATCTGACGACCCACGCCTTCTTCAAGGCCCTCATGTTCCTCGGCTCGGGTTCCGTCATCCACGGCTGTCACCACGAACAGGACATCTTCAAAATGGGTGGCCTGGCAAAGAAGATGCCGATCACGTTCTTCACTTTCACTATCGGCGTCCTGGCGATCATTGGCATGCCCTTCCTCGCCGGTTTTTTCTCGAAGGACGCCATCCTCTATCTTGCGATGGAGAATAACAAGGCGGTGTTCGCGATCCTGGCGTTCACTGCCGTGCTGACCTCGTTCTACATGGTCCGGCTGTGGAAGATCACCTTTTTCGGCGAAGCGCGCTCTAAGGAGGCCTCGCACGCGCATGAGAGTGGCCTTGTAATGACCCTGCCACTCATCGTTCTCGCGGTCCTGTCCATCGCAGGGGGCTACTCGGGAGTGTTCGGCAAACTGGCGGGTTCGATCCACGAGATGGTGCCCGAGGCTCACGGTTCGGCCCATACGACCATTCTCCTCGTTTCGCTGGCGGTTATGACCATCGGTGCCGGCTCGGCGTGGTTCTTCTACAAACCTTCTATCAATGACACGCTGGAGGAGAAGTCGGCCGGGCTGTTCCGCCTGCTGGGCCAGCTCAAGGAGTCCTTCGACAACCTTTACGATTACTACGTGGCCAAGGTGCAGCAGCGCTTCGCCATGCTTCTGAACTTCCTCGAGCGGGTCTTCCTGGCCGACACGATCATTCAGGGTGCGGCGCGAGTCGTCGGGTACATCGGCCTCGGCGCCCGCGCGCTCTACACCGGCAGCCTGCATGTCTACGTTTACTGGTTCCTGCTCGGCGCGGTTGTACTCTGGGCCTTCGCCACCGGAGTTTTCTAACATGTCTTTCAATCAACACACCCCGTCGCTTCGCGCCACCCCTCTTGATAGAGGGGACCCAATCCCCGCCGTCGACAGTCCCCTCTATCAAGAGGGGTACCCGTCAGGGCGGGGTGTGTCGATCGTCACTTCACTTTCATGATCGGTTCCAACGCCCAACTTCTGCAGCTCGCCATCGTCATCCCGCTTGGGGCGGCGCTCGTCATCGCGCTCGGGTTGCCCAAGCGATTCGGGACCAAGCTGGCTGGCGCGGCTTTCACTTTGCCCGCGCTGATCGCGCTCTGGCTTTGGGCCCAGTATCCCGCCGAGGGTGGCACAGGCTACCACTACCTGAGTTCAGTCGATTTGGGTCTCGGTTCCTTTGGCATCAACCTGAAGCTCGGCCTCAATGGCATTGCACTGCCAATGTTCCTGCTGGCCGCCATTGTCGGCCTGGCGGCCGGGCTCTTCGCGCTGCGTTCGCAGGCGGAGCGACTCAAGACCTACCTCCTGCTTCTGCTCATCATGCACGGCGGCCTGCTGGGCGTGTTCGCCTCGGTGGACATCTTCTTCTTCTATTTCTTCCACGAACTGGCCCTCATCCCGACGTTTATCATGGTTGGCATCTGGGGCGGGCGTGACCGCAACTACGCGGCGATGAAGATGACGATCTACCTCACGGTCGGCGCCATGCTGTCGTTGATCGGGCTCATTGCCATCTACGTGAAAAGCGGCGCGAACAGCTTTGACCTGATCGAGCTAAAGCGCGCCATCGCCGCGCAAGGCCTCGGCGCCGCAACCCAGAACAATATTTTCGGCGTCCTGATGTTTGGCTTCGGCATCCTCGTTTCGCTCTGGCCGCTGCACACCTGGGCACCACTGGGCTACGGGGCGGCGCCGAGCTCCACCGCCATGTTGCACGCCGGCGTGCTCAAGAAGTTCGGCCTGTACGGCCTGATCCAGATCGCGCTGCCGCTGCTGCCCGAGGGGGCGGCCCACTGGGCCTGGAAACTGGCCCTGCTCGCTGCATTCGGCAACGTGCTGGTCATCGGCTTCGTCACCATGGCCCAGCGCGATCTGAAACAGATGCTCGGTTACAGCTCGGTCATGCACATGGGTTACTGCTTCCTCGGCATCGCGGCGCTCTCGACCCTCGGCACCGGCGGCGTGGTGCTGCTCATGGTGGCGCACGGCCTGTCCGTGGCACTGTTGTTCATGCTGGCGACCAGCATCCATCATCGGACGCACACCTTTGACCTGTCCGAAATGGGGGGATTGGCGCAGAAGACGCCCGTGCTCGCGGCCTTCTTCGTGGCCGCCACGATGGCCAGCATCGGCCTGCCGGGTTTCGCCAACTTCTGGGGCGAATTGACGGTCTTCGTGGCGCTGTGGAATGTCTCACCGTGGATCACCGCGGTCGCCGTGGCCGGCGTGGTTGTCTCAGCCATCTACGGCCTGCGCGCGGCGGCTCGGGTGTTTTTCGGTCAGCCAACCGAAGCCCTGCAGCGCGTCACGGCGGCGCATCCCCCCGCGGACCTCGATTGGGTTGAGCGTCTGCCCGCGCTGATTCTCCTGGCGGCGCTGCTGTTCTTTGGCTTCTACCCGAAGGCTCTGTCCCAGCCGGTGGACCAGGCGCTCACTCCGGCGAGCACGCTGTTCCGGTCGATCAATCACCACCGCTGATTTTCCCATGTCCACGGAACTCCTCAAGCTCGTCGCCGGCTCCAACCAATGGTGGGCGCTCACGCCGGAAATCACGGTGGCCTGTGCCGCGTTGGCCCTGCTCGTGCTGGAGATTTTCCTGCCCAAGGAACAGCACCGCTTCATCCCGCATTTTGCCGTGGTGACCCTGGTCATGGTCCTGGGCAGTGTGGCTGTCACGTTCGAGCACGCCTGGCTCGGCGAACAGCTGTTCGGCGGACTCATCAAGTTGAGCCAGTTGGGTCAGATCGCCCGGGTATTCTTCCTGCTGTCGTCGTTGCTGGTCTGTTTCCTCGCCACGATCTGCCTGCCCCGCACCCGGATGCCCCGCGTCGAGTTCTACCACATCGTGCTGGTGGTGACGGCGGCGCTTATGCTCCTGGCGCAGAGCAACCACTTCGTGATGTTCTTCGTGGCCCTTGAGACGGTGACGATCGGATTCTACATTCTCGTCAGCTATTTCCGCGACAACGCCCTGACGCTGGAGGCCGGTCTGAAATACCTGGTGCTCGGCGCGCTCAGCTCGGCCATCATGCTCTTCGGCATCGTGCTGATTTACGGCGCGGTCGGCCGGGTGGAGATCGACGGGGTCGTGCACACGGGCTTTGAATACGGCGTCGTGGCCGATTTCCTCCGCCACAATCCGCACAACTTTCTCGCCACCGCCGGCGCGCTGCTCGTGCTTTGCGGCGTGGCCTTCAAGATCGGCGCGTTTCCCTTCCAGATCTGGATCCCCGATGTCTACCAAGGGGCGCCGACCCCGGTGACGGCGTTTCTCGCCGTCTCGTCCAAGGCGGCGGGCTTCGCCGTGCTGCTGACGCTCGTGCTTAACGTGTTCGCCCCGCTGTCGGCGGTGCTGGTACCGGTGCTGTCCGTGCTGGCGGCGGCCACGATCATCGCGGGCAACCTGGCCGCCCTGTCGCAGCGCAACGCCAAGCGCCTGATGGGTCTGTCCGGCGTTTCGCATGCCGGCTATCTGCTGATGGGCGTGATTGCCGCGCTGAGCGTCCCGGCGGCGGCCAACGCCGTGTGGTTTTACCTCTTCACCTACCTGCTGGCTTCGATGGCGGTGTTCGGCGTGATGGCCCACTTGGCCGGCGCGGACGATACACATCAAGAGCTCGACCATTACGAAAAAATCGCCCGAGAGCGGCCCCTGCTGGGCGCCGTGTTGGCCGTGGGCCTTGGTTCGCTCGCGGGCATCCCACCACTCGCCGGCTTCATGGGGAAACTATTGATCTTCGTCGCGGCCTTCCAGGCGCACCTCTACGGGCTGCTGGCTGTGGCCATCGGCGGCGTGGTGCTCTCGATCTATTACTACTTTGGCTGGATCAAGGCGGCCTGGTTCGAGACCTGGTCGCTCAATCCCGCCGGCTCCGAGGTTTCCGTCCGTCCGGTCACCGTCCCGTCGTGGATCGGCCGCACGGTCCTGACCGCGCTGGCCCTCGCCACGGTGCTGCTTGGTTTCTACCAGGAACCGCTGACGAGCTGGCTGATGAAGTAGGTTCGTCGAGAAACAATAACCCGCCTCCTGCTGAAGAATCTTGGCTATGATTACACGCGTGAGCAGCCTCTTAGTGGTCGTTTCGGTCACAGGGCTTGCTGGTTGCAGCGGTTATGTTCCGGGCGATGCGGCCCACAACCTTGGCCACCCGGTGGAGGCGAGGGAAATATATGAATCCAAATATAAAGCGGGAAGTCAGGCGGCTGGCCTGCGGCTGGCCGAAATGTATGCCGCCGGAATGGGGGGCGCGGCTGATCCGAAAAAAGCAGTAGCAGTCTATGAAGAACTCGCGGCCCAGGGAGTTGTTGCCGCGGAACACAATCTGGGCTACTGTCACGAGTATGGCTTGGGTATACCCGTGGACTATCAGCAAGCGGCAATTTGGTATGAGAAAGCAGCCCATCACCGCTATGTTCCCGCGATCTACAATCTTGGAACACTTTACGCCAACGAGCGGCTTATGCCGAAGAATGATGTCGAAGGGTTGACCCTCCTGCTTGAGGCGGCGGAATTGGGAAAGGGCAGGCCCGACGAAAAAGCACGCTTCATCTGTGAAGATCCTCCCGGGCATCGCCACCGGCTCATTGCGCGGATGAGCCCAACCGAAGTCAGCCTGGCCAGAAAGCAGGCCGGAGAGAGAACCAAGGAGTTTCGCCAGAGACCCGAGGCAGCGAATGGCCTAGAAGATGTAGGCAAGGTGAAATGAAGCCGGCTGGAGTGAATTGCGACAGGACGGAAGAAGCAGCGCGAGGCGCTTATTTCCTTCGCACCGGCGGGCGAATCTGTTTCGTGTGAGCTTCCCTTCATGAAAGTTACCGGACTCGCCATCGTGCCGCCGCCTGCGGCCGCCGCCCTCCCCAAGGTCACCCCCGAATTGCTCGCCTCCGTCCTTGCCCGCTACTCGCGGAGCAACGAGGGCATCGGCAAGATCATGGAGAAGGTGGATCTCGCCAATCCGGACGAGTCCATCGACCGCATTTTGAAGTTCGTGGACTACGGCCATGCCTCGATCGGCGGCCTGACCGGCGGCCTGGCGATCGCGCTCGATGACGTCTCGATGTGGCTCGCCTACAAGATTTTTGAGATCGCCCAAATGGCGGACGGCCAGGAATCGAGCACGCGGTACATCACGATGTCGGCGGCTAACCTGCCGTTGGCGGAAGAGATTGGGGTTCCGCCTGACCTCGCGCCCCGCTGGTCCGCGCTGATGGCGAAAGCGTTTGCCGCCTATCACGCGGAATACACCCGGCTCGACCAGGCTGCGCTGGCAAATCCGGGACTCGTGCGTCTGCCCAAGGACGCCAAGCCCGGCGTCGTCACGCGCCTCCGGAAAAACTACGCCCTCGACCGCGCCCGCTACTTCATCCCGCTCGCCACGCGCACCAACCTCGGGCTCGTGCAGAGCTCGCGCATGTGGGCGGCGACGGTAAAACACCTCGACTCGCTGCCGATGCCTGAGGCTCAGGCGGCGGCGAAACTCATTCGCGACGAGCTCCTCAAGATGTCCCCGCGGCTCATGCGCCACAGCTTTGCCGAGCCGTCCTTCCAGGCCCAGGCGCAGCAGGAGCTGGCGGAGAGCCTCAAGCTCGGTCTGGTCCGGCTCTCGACCAAGCCGCTGGCCGACGAGATCTGGGTGAAGACCGACCGTGACTCGCCTCCTTGGCTGCGCGAGGAGCAGCCGCTGGCCGAGGCGTTGCGCCACCGCGCCAACCGCTATGGGTACCAGGGCAAGGCCACCCGGCGCATGCGCGTGACCTTTGCCTGGAACAACATGGCGGTCGCCGAGCTGCGGGATCTCAATCGCCACCGAACCGGCCACCGCTACACGCCGCTGATCCAGGCCGGGTTTTATCTGCCGCCCGAGATCGCTCACGCACCGCACCAGGCCCTGCTCGACGAACAGGCGGCTCTGACCCGCGAGCTCATGCAGCGGGGCTCAGCGGCGTATGTGTATACCCTGTTGCTGGGGGCTCAGACACCGTTCGAGCACAGCACGCACGCCGACAAGTTCATCTATGAGGCCGAGCTGCGCACCGGGATGGGGGCGCACTTTCGTTATGCGGAGCACCTCAGCGCCGTGCTGCGTGAATTCATCCGGCAGGTGCCGGAGGCGAAAGACTGGGTCATAGAAGGTACGGCCGAGCCAGAATAGGCTTGCCGCTTTTTGGGCCAGTAACGACCCTTTGGGCAGTGCCGTTGCCCATGCCAAGTCGAGCAATAATCAGCACCGGGTTTGTCCTGATCGGCACCCTGTCCGGGTTGGCGACCTTGTTGAATCCCGTCGCGGCGAAGGTCGTGGCCGGCCCGTGAACAGCATGAGCGGTACTTTCAAAGTCCTCCAGTTCAACATGCAGTTTGGGCAACCTTGGGACGATGCCTATCCCGACCACGCCCCGATCCGTCTGCAGGCCACAATCGACGAGATCCGCGCCCACGATGCCGATATTTTCATGCTGCAGGAAGTCGAGCAGGCCATGCCGGGCGGAAAACAGGCCCAGCCCCCGCCGCATTACTCGCAGCTCCAGCGCGAATTCAAGGACTACGACAGTTATTTCTCCTATCCCAAGCCGGATGCGCGTGAGCTGCCCTTCGGGATCGGGCTGGCCATTTTTTCCAAGACGCCCCTGCAGGAGCACATCTGCGAGAACCTGCCTTCGCCCCCGGTGGAGTTTGATTTTTTCGGCGAAAAGAAAACTCCCACCGACCGCCTGCTCATCGGCGTGACCACCATGGTGGCCGGACGAAAAGTACGGCTGTTCAACACCCACTTGCTGGCGTTTTTCATGCTGAAGTCCAGCAGCGAGACCCATCTTGAGCAGCGCAAACTGGTCGAGGAGCAATTACGCGCCACCGCCGGCATGCCGACCCTGCTCACTGGCGATTTCAACGTGAGCAAGCACCAGTCGCTCATCCAGCAGTTTGCCGATGCCGGTTATCAGACGGTGCAGTCAACCGAGACCACCTGGCGCCGGCGGCCCTACGTGCTCGACCACATTTTCTACAACGATTGGCTCAAGCCCATCAAGTGGGAGGTCAAGCCCACGCCCTCGTCGGACCATCATGTCCTGACGGCCGAATTCGAGTTTGTGAAGTAGGCGGGTAGGGCGGCGAGTCCCTTCGCCGCCGCGGCGCGGAACGGAGTCCGCGCCCTACCGTTTGGAGCGCCGCACGCGTTCCTTCTCCTCCTCGCGTTCCTCCTCGAGTCGCGCCTTCTCGCTGGAGATCTGCTTTCGGATCTTGTCCGCCTCGTCGAGTTTCCGGGCCGCGAGCACCTCCCCCAGTTGCTGTTTCAGGAAAATCTCGCGCTCGGCGAGCTTGCCCTGGTAGACGCGGTCGATCTCGGCCAGCCGGGCCTTTTGCTCCGCGTTCAGCGGGGCGGCGGCGGGCTCGGCTTTGGCCAAGCGTTCCATGGCGAGTTCGTAGGCGCTCTTCATGAAGGAGGGTTAAACCATGAAATGCCCGGAGCGCACGGAAAAATTAGACCAAAACAGATTGCCCGCCAATGACGCGAATTCTTGCGAATCAGGATCGATTGGCGTGCATTCGCGTGGTTCGCGGGCGGTTGCTACCCGAACTTCACGCCAAAAATAACCAGCAGCACCAACACGACGAAGGGCGGCCAGTAGCCGCCGTATCGGCGCGACCAACGCCCGGCGGCGCCCGCGAGCATCACGGCCGTCAACAGGACCAGTGACACCGGAGCCAGCCAATCTGCACGAAACCGGGCGATGAAAAACATCCCGGGTAGGTTGATACCGTGCTGCAGCAACCAGTCCGCCACCTTGATAATCGCAGCGGCGACCAGGTTGCAGAGAGCGCTGAGCGGCAGCAGACCCACCAGGCCACAGACGAGGGAGATGAAGCCCGCGATCATGGCGGCCGAGGAGAGCGGGATGATAACCAGGTTGGCCAGCAGCGAACCTGGAGAGAAGAGGCCGAAAAAACCGATGCCGGAAGGGACACTCGCCAGAAACGCGGTCCAGCAGGCAGCAGCGGCCCCAATTAGCCACCGGCCCCGTGCGTCTATGGCGTGGTGCCACCAGCGCCAGTCCACCTTGGGGAGGAGGGCGAAGGGTTTCCAACGGGAGAGCCACTGTTCGGTGAGAGGCCGGCTCATGACGATGAGGGCCGCCACGACGGAATAGGACATCTGGAAGCCGGTGCTGAACAGTTGCAGCGGGTCGAGCAACAGGGTGACCAGGGCCGACGCAGTGAGCGCGGCGAAGGCGTTGCCCGGCAGCCGGAAGACGTGCGAGGAAAGCAGGAACGCGGTCATCACGAAGGACCGCAGGGCGGGCGAACTGGCGCCGGTTATCTGCACGTAAAGCCACAGCACTCCCAGGGTGACGGCTACTGCCGGCGGGCGTGGCACGCGCAGGAGGCGGAGACAGCCCTGCAAAGCCATGGCGATCACCCCGACGTGCAGCCCGCTGACGGAAAAAATGTGGAAGGTGCCGCTGCGCATGAAGGCATTCTGCTGTTCGGGACTCAGCACCGCCTTCTCGCCGAGCAATATGCCGAGGTAGAGCGAGAGGGTTTCCGGGTACGCGGCCAGTCCGTGACTAAGAATGGACTTCAGCCGATCCTGCGCGGCGCCGCAGAACACCTGGAACCGGCCCGGCGGGGTCACTTCGCGTTGTAGCCTGGCCCGGGTGAGGCGGTGGCGGATGCCGAGGTTGGCCAGGTAGTCGTTGAAGCCACCGGCGGACTGGTCGCGGGATAATGGTTCGAGGACACCCTGGATCAGGTACCGGCCCGAGCGCAGAGGCGTCAGGCTGATCCGCCGGATGGCGGAGTAATAGACGCGCCGGCCGACCAGCTCGCGATCATACTCGCCGGTGGTGACGATGGTGGCCAGCCCGGTCAGGTTGCGGGCCCGGGGCGCAACAGGAAATGGCTGCCAGACTTCCAAGGTGACGGTGATCTCGCGGGGCGGACGGGATTCCCACTGGTGCAAGCCGGGATAGCGGGTGTGGAGAAGCACAAAGCCACTGAGCCCGACCGAAACAAAGAGGCAGGTCATCCAGAGCTTGGTCCGGTCAAACCAAGCCACTCCGAGTGCGACGAGTCCCGCACAACCTGCGCCCACGACGAAGGGCCACAGCCCGCAGGCTGGCGCGGGCCATTGCTGCGCGACGGCCAGCCCGGCCATCAAGGGCACGAGCAGCCACAGGAGCGGGGCGCGAAGTTGCAGAGCGGGCGAGGGCATCGATCGGGACTGCGCCCTGGCCCGGCGCTGGCAGGTAAAGAGCAGCACGATTGGCCCCCGCCTTCAAACTTGTTTCTCCCTTGGTGCGGCGCACACTGCCCGGACCCATGGCCCGCCCGGCAGACGAAACCAGTTCACTCTTCGGCGACGAGACGCCGCTGGCTCCGCTTGTCGCCGCACCCAAGTCCACCGCATTGCAGCCGCTGGCCGCACGGATGCGCCCGCGCAAGCTGGAGGAAATCGTCGGCCAGGAGCATATCCTGCAGGCCGGCAGCCTGCTGCCGCGCCTGATCGCCGGCAACCGGTTTGGCAGCTTATTGTTCTATGGGCCCCCCGGGTGCGGCAAGACGAGCTTGGCCGAAGTGATCGCCCGCGAGACGAAAAGCCGGTTTGTGCGGGTCAACGCCGTCATGTCCAATGTGGCCGAGCTGCGGGAGATCCTGGCGGCGGCCCGGCGGCAACCCGAGGCCGCGACGATGCTCTTCATCGACGAACTGCACCGGTTCAACAAGTCCCAACAGGATCTGCTGCTGCCCGACGTGGAGGAGGGTAACGTCCGGCTCATTGGCGCCACGACGCACAATCCCGGTTTTTATGTGAACCCGCCGTTGCTCAGCCGCAGCCACCTGTTCCGGCTCGAGCCGCTCTCGGCCGCGGCGGTGGCGGGCGTGTTGCGCCGGGCCCTGACGGATGTCGAGCGCGGCTTGGGTGGGCGGAGCCACACGGCGGAAGACAAGGTGCTGAACGATCTCGCGGGGCTGTGCGATGGAGACCTCCGCCGCGCTCTCAATGCATTGGAGGTCATTGCGCTCAGCCTGCCGGAGCAGGCGGTCATCGGCGAGAAAGAGCTCGAGCTCTTTGCACGCGAGCGGCGCATCCGTTATGATGCCGACGAAGATGAGCACTACGACACGATCTCGGCCTTCATCAAAAGCTGCCGCGGCAGCGATCCGGACGCGGCGATGTACTGGCTGGCCAAGATGCTCGCCGGGGGCGAGGACCCGCGGTTCATCGCCCGCCGGCTGGTGATCCTGGCGAGCGAGGACGTAGGGCTGGCCGATCCCCAGGCGCTGCCACTCACCGTGGCGGCGCACCACGCCTGCGATTTCATCGGTTTGCCGGAGGCGGAGCTGACGCTGGCGCACGCCACGCTGTACATCGCCACGGCGCCGAAAAGCAATTCAGCGACGCTGGCTCTGGCCGAGGCTCACCGGTTGCTGAAGGAGCAACCTGTGCAGACGATACCGGCGTCCCTGCGCAGCAAGAGCGGACAGGCCAACAAGCGGATCGGTCAGGGCCAGGGTTATCTATACGCCCACGATTTCCCCGAGAACATTTCAGGCCAGAACCACCTGCAGAATCCCACGGCGATTTACACGCCCAAGACGGCCGGTTGGGAGGCCAAGATAGCGGAAAGACTGGCCCGCTGGCGTGAATTGCGTGCGAAATTGCCTCAATAACCGGTCTGGCCGGCCAACCGGGGCTTGCGGAGTGCACCGGCAGAACTAGATTGGGCCCCATGAAAACCATCGCTGCTTTCCTCTGTCTCGTGGTTGCCGCCAGTGTAGCCGGTGCGGAAGCCACTCCCACGGTGAAAACAGTCGACGCCAAGGACGCCTCGGCCGCGGCCAAAGTGACAGATACCAAGTCGGTCCCGGCTAAGACGGTGGATCCCAAGGCTGCAGCCGCGGCCAAGAAAGACGCCAAGAAGGAGGCCCCGTTGCCCAAGATTCCTGGGACGGTGATCGAACGGACCAACGGCACCTTTCTCAGTCTTCAGGTGGTGGGAGGAAATTTCACCCTCACCTTCTACGACAAAAAGCACAAGGTAATGGCGATCGATGTCACTCGGGCCACTGCGCGTTGGCCCAACACCAGGACCAGCCTGCCCAAGGATTACCGCACCGTGCTCAACGGAAGCGGCACGGCACTGGTGGGTTCCAGGCCGGTGCTGCCACCCTTTAATTTCAGTGTCTCCATCAACCTGCAGATGGGTGAGGGCGACGATGCCAAGGTGGTCGAGAGCTACACGGTGACCTTCGGCGGCTGAACCAGCCGGGATTTGACAGCCGGTCGCGGGCGGGGGATGCTGCCACCCTTTCGTCATGTCCAGTCTCGCGCCATTTGATTCCATTGAAACCGCGATCCAAGCGATCGCGTCCGGTGGGCTCGTGATCGTGACCGACGACGAGGGCCGCGAGAACGAAGGCGACCTGATGATGGCGGCGGAAAAGGCCACGCCCGAGCTCGTGAACATGATGATCCGCCATGCCCGCGGCCTGATCTGCGTGCCGATGACCGAGCCGCAGCTGAAGCGCCTCGGCATCAACCCGATGGTGCAGCAGAACCGCGAGGCGCTCCGTACCGCTTTCACCGTGTCGGTGGACGCGGCCGAGGGCATCACCACCGGCATCAGTGCTTTCGACCGGGCCCGGACCATCCAGTTGCTGGCTAATCCCGCCACGCGCACCGACGAGCTGGTGCAACCCGGTCATATTTTTCCGCTGTGCTCCCGCCCCGGTGGGGTGTTGGAACGGGCCGGGCATACCGAAGCAGCGGTTGATCTCGCCGCGCTGGCGGGGTTGAAACCAGCGGGGGTGATCTGCGAGATCCTGAACGAGGACGGCACCATGGCGCGCCTGCCCGAGCTGCTGGAATTCAAGCAATGCCATCACCTACCGCTCATCTCCATCACGGCCCTCATCGAATATCGCCACCGGCGCGAGCAACTGGTCGAGCGGGTGGCGCAACGGCCGTTTTCCTCCGAATACGGTGAATTCACCCTGCATGTCTTCCGCAGCAAGGTGGACGGGCGCCATCACCTGGCCTTCACCATGGGCCGGCTCGACAGCTCGCCGACCTTGGTGCGGGTGCACACGGAGAACCTGTTGAGCGACGTGTTTCACGCCAAGGACCAGGGCAGCCACCGGTCCCTCGTCGCCTCGCTGCAGCACGTGGCGCAGGTCGGCCACGGAGCGATCGTCTACATGGAACAGACTGGGCGGATGCAGGAGACGCTGCTCAGTCCCGACAAGCTGGCGAACCCCCAGAATTTGCGGGACTACGGCACGGGCGCCCAGATCTTAACCGCTCTCGGCCTGCGCAAGATCCGGCTGCTCCAGCGCGCAACCCGCCGGGTCGTGGGTCTGGAGGGTTACGGCCTTGAGATCGTCGAGCAAGTGTCGGTATGACGGAGGTTTTCGGATTGCGGTAAACCGCCCAAGCCCCAGCCAATAGACCCTCCATGAGCCAGCACTCTCCTTCAGCCCGCCGGATCAACGGTGCGAAACTGCGCATCGGGGTCGTGGCTGCGCGATTTAACGAGGCGCTGGTGGATGGACTGCTGGACGGCGTGCTGGCCGGACTTGGCGCCGCCGGCGTTGACGCCGGGCGAATCCGGGTCGTACGCGTGCCCGGCTCGCACGAGGTGCCTTGGGCGGCAGGCCGATTGGCCGCCACCCGCCGCTTCGATTGTATCGTTGCGCTGGGTGTGCTGATTGGCGGCGATACCAACCATCACGAGATGGTCGGACAGAGCGTTTCGCATGCCTTACAGCGCGTCGCTCTGACCGCGGACATCCCGGTGATCAATGGCGTGATCGTGACCGCGACGGCTGCGCAGGCCCGCGCCCGGTGCATCGGGAAAATAAACCGTGGGGCCGAGTTTGCCTTCGCGGCGCTGGCGATGGCGGAGCTGAAGACCTCTTTGAAAGGAATATCATGAGCAGCCAATTCACCCAGCGGCGCGAATGCCGGGCGGCGGCCTTCCAGTATCTCTACGCCTGGAGCGTCAACCAGCCGGCCAACGTCGCCAACGACCTCCAGCTGTTCTTCGAGCACTTGGAGAAGCCGCGCGACCACTACGCCTTTGCCGAGGAATTGATCCACGGCACCATCGAGCATGTCGTCGAGCTCGATGGCCACATCAAGGCGCTGGCGCACAACTGGGAGTTCGAACGCGTGGCCAAGATCGACCTGGCCATCCTGCGCCTCGCGATGTTCGAAATGCTGCACCGGAAGGACATCCCGCCGGTGGTCTCGATCAATGAGGCCATCGACCTCAGCAAGCAGTATTCCACGGTGGATTCGAAGCGCTTCATCAATGGGATCCTGGACCGGATGAAGGACAAGCTCGGGCGCGACGCGCGGAAACCCAGTAGTGAGTAGCGGGTCGTGAGTGGTGAGCATGTCAAATCCAAGGCGGACCGGATTCTGCAGTAACGGGATGCTCGCTACTCGCTAGTCACTACACGCTACTTCTTCCCATGCTTTCCATTTTCAAGAAATTCCGGGACGGGCTGACCAAGACAGTCTCAGCCATCGCGGCGAAGACCCACGGCCTGTTCGGCGGCCGGAAGATCGACCCGGCTTCCCTCGACGAGCTCGAGGAGGCACTCTACACTGCGGACTTCGGGGTCGAAACCACCACGGAGATCCTGGAGGAGATCAAGGCCGCCTATAAGAAGGACCCCACGCTGCAAGGCGGACAAGCGGCGGTCATCGGGGCGGCTGTATTGCAACGCGTGCTGGCGGGATCGGAGGGAAAGTTGGAAGGTGGAGCCCAACCTTCCGCCAACGCTACGGTGGACGGGCTGGCCGGGCATTCTCCCGAAAACGCGTCGGGAATCCGCATTCCACCGCACCCTCAGGTCATCTGCATGATCGGCGTGAACGGGTCGGGCAAGACGACCACGACCGCCAAGCTGGCGTACAAGTTCAAGCTTGCGGGGCAATCTGTCCAAATGGCGGCTTGCGACACTTTCCGGGCGGCAGCTGTGGAACAGCTCAAAAGCTGGGCGACGCGCTTGGAACTCGACCTAGTGGCAAGCCACAGCGGGGCAGATGCGGCCGCCGTTGCCTTCGATGCCTGGCAGGCGGCCAAGGCGCGCGGCAAGGATTGGCTGATCGTAGACACTGCCGGTCGGCTGCACACCAAGGGCAACCTGATGGAGGAGCTGGCCAAGATCCGCCGCGTGTTGCAGAAACACGACCCGACGGCGCCGCAACACCGTTGGCTCGTGGTCGACGGTAGCCTCGGAGTAAACTCCATCGAGCAAGCCAAAGTATTTCACCAGAGCTTCGGCTTGACCGGATTGATCGTGACCAAACTCGACGGCACCAGCCGGGGCGGGGCGATTGTGGGCATCTACCGGCAGCTCAAGATACCAATTTATTTCATCGGTCTCGGCGAACAGCCGGAGGATCTGCAGCCATTTTCGGCGGAGAATTACGCCAAGGCGATCTTCGGTCTGAACCAGTAATCGCGGGATAGCTGGAAAGGTTCGCCCCTCAAAATGGGCCCGAGGCGCACAATCAGATTCAGATGACCTGAAAATAGGTTGTATTAGGAAGTTAGCCCAAGCGGTTCCATCTGCTTGGTTTACGTCGTGATTTTTCGTGCCCTGAGAGGGGTGCGAGAGGTGACCAAAAGGGGCTCACGGGCGTTTGACTGGCCCGTTGCGCGCACGTGAGCCCTCAACCTTTTTTAGTTGGGTGCATACCTAAAGACGCGGACTTACCTCCGCGTCTTTTTGTTTACCGGCCGGGTGAACCAAACTTCGCACCCTCGCGAACGGCCACAAGCTGCATCGGCCGTTCTGTGGTATCGGGGCGAAAGGCCGCGATAACGATACCAACAAAGTTATCCGGGCTGACCGCCTCCATGTCATGGGTCATGTTGTTCAGACCCTGGACCCGCCAGCCGTCCCGGACCTTGGCCACCAGCAGGTGAGCCACAATTTTCTGCTGTTTGTTACGGTAGAGCACGGTCTGCCCGCGCTTGAGTTCACTGTAGGCCAGTTTCCGCAACACCAGGATCGTGCCGGTACGGTAAAGCGGATGCATGGACAGGCCAGATCCGACAAGGACAAAGGCGTTCGGAGTGTTTTCCGCCATTGTGGTGGCCCTTTGCCAGGCGTCCGCCTCAGCAGTCACCACTAACTCGGGAGATCCGCCCGTGTAGACGCCGTGAATCCATGCCCCATTGGTTTCTCCGGCCAGACTGACTGCGGTTGAGAGCATCAACATGCCACCCCAAGCCGTTAAGCTACACCGGAACATGGCCACAGTTTCTGCCTAATCCGTGCCAAAGCCAGCAATCGCCACTAGTGTTCATTACCCACACCACGTGGATATAACACACCTACCTGCATGACCTTAAATCAGGCGTTATGAACGGGGTTGCTGGAGAATCGGTGACACGCAGGTGGTGTATGCGATGACTGTAGGAGGGCCGGATGAAAGCGACAGAAACTCAGAATCCGGTGGTCAGACTGACTCGGATTGCGCGGGGTGACCCGGGCGTAATGTTCGTGTTGCTGTTGGCCGTGGCGTAATAGGCCCGGTCGAAGGCGTTCTCGAGATTGAGCTGGGCGCGCACTTTCTGGGTGAGGCGGCAGAAAACCGCAAAGTCGAAACGGATAAAGCTGGGAAGCTTCACGGTGTTGTCCGTTGCGGCGTAGATCTCGTCGCGGTAGATCGCACCCAAGCCGACCCCCCAGCGCTGGTTCAGGTCGTAGCGGTTCCAGAGGGAAAAAGTGTGGCGCGGAAGCTGGGCGAGGCGGGCGCCGGCGAGCACCGTGGCCGACTGGGTGGCCTTGATCCGGCCGTCCTGATAGGCGTAGCCCCCCGCCACGCTCCAGCGCTTGGTGATCCGGCCCGTTATGCCGAGTTCTACGCCCTTGGCCTGCTGGCCGTCGACGAGCAGGGACTTGGTCGCGTCGACGGGGTCGGGAATAACTACATTGCTGCGGTCCAGACGGTAGGCGGCGGCGGTTAATGCCAGGTCGGGACGGCAATCCCACTTCAGACCGATTTCGTAATTCTTGAATTCCTCGGGATCGAGCGAGCGGTTGGTGAGCGTCAGCGAGGACAGCTGTTCGCCGGCCCGCGGGACGTAGGACATGCTGTAGCTGGCGTAGAGCGAGATGGTGTCGGTCGGCTTGAACAGGAGGCCAGCGCGGGGCGAGACCAGGTTGTCGGCGTTGTCCACCGGCATCCCGGTGCGGTGATTCAGGAAATCCACCGCCAGTTTTTCCCAGCGCACGCCGACGATGGCCTGTAGTTTCGGCAGCAGCGTCATCTGATCCTGCGCATAGAGGGCCACGGTTTTCGCGACGCCTTGATTGTCGGCATCGGTGGCGTTCGGTTGGAATGTCAGCGGCAGCGTGGTGCGCGGGTTCGAGAGCGGCACCAGCACGGATGTGGTCGTGGAGCTGATCGTCGTAAAATAGCCGGTCTTGCGCAGGTTGTCCGTCGCTTGGCGGGAGAGTTCGAGGCCGGTCAGTATCTCGTGATACACGGAACCGGTCGTGAGGGGGAAGACCACATCAGTCTGATTGAACAGATTTTCCCGGTCCGTCGCGTTGCGGTAGGCCGAAATCGCCACACTCGTGCCGGTCGCATCCACTGCGCCCGGGAACACGTTCTGGTACATTTTCTGGTAGCGGCTGAAACGGGTGTTGTTGCGCAGGCTGACGCCGTTGGCGAAACGATGCTCGAGCACGGCGAACCCAGTGTGCACCGTCGCATCGACGGGACTCTGCGCGGGATCCCCGAAGAAGGTCGAGGCGGCGGTCTGCACCGGACGACCGTGAAATGAGGTGATGCCGCGATCGGCCACGCGCTCGTCGTGGAAAAACTCGACACCGGCGCGGAACGTGGTCTGCGGAGCCAGATTCCAAGTCAGGGTCGGGTTCACGCCATAGCGCTTGAGCGTGACGTCGTCGCGGTAACTGCCGGCGTCTTCATACAGGCCGGTGACGCGGAACGCCAAGGTGCTGGAGATGGCCTGTCCGACGTCGATGGTGGCTCGGTACTGGTTCCCCGCACCGGCCTGGAGTGTCAGCTCGCGCACTTTGACGCCTGTGGCCTGCCTGCTAACGCGGTTGATGACACCCCCCGAGCCGCCACGCCCGAATATCATAGCGTTGGGACCCTTCAGTACCTCGATACGATCTACATTGTAGAGATCGCGGAAATATTGGACGTCGTCGCGGGTACCATCGATGAAAAAGTCGGCGGTGGTGCTATTGCCGCGCATCACGGGCGTATCGCGGTTGCCCTCGCCCTGCGCGATGCCCACGCCGGGCACGTAACGCGTCACATCCCCGATGCTCCGCATGGCCTGGTCGGCGATCAACTCGCGGGTGATGACGGTGACGGCCTGTGGCACATCGACCAAGGCTGTGTCGGTCTTGGTGGCAGTAACACTGCGTTGGATCGCATAGCTTTGGTCGTTCCGGCGGGCGTTTACCTCGAGTTTGTCCAAGTGCAAAACCCCGTCTTTGGGCGGAAGGTAGCTGGGGGTGAAATCGTGTTCTGCAAGGATCGGGCCGGGCAGGACAATGGCGACTAGCAGACTGGTTGAAATCCACTGCAGAGTGATACGGCGTGTGAGCGGGCTTGAGTGCATCGGGTTGATTTAATATGTTCATGAGACGCAGTCTCACGTCAACAGCATACTTGCGACATAGTCTCATGTCTCAATATGAGTGACATTGACTTGTGCAAGTAGCTGGTTTTAAAGGCATCTATGACAAGCGAGCTCGCAGTCAAATTGGGTGATAAAAGTTACCCAATCCATTTTCGCGATGATACGGCTGTAGCGATTCGCGAAATGCTGGCGGCGAATACGAGCAGTGGGCGGGTGAACATCCTGCTCACTGACGACGGCGTGGCGCGGGCGCAGTCCGGGTTTCTGGCCGAGGCTTTTGGCGCAACGCCCCGTTTGATCGTCACGGCAGGGGAGCGGACGAAGTCGCTCGAGACTTTCGGGAAGGTGCTGGATTTCCTGGCGGCGAATCGCATCAACCGGCAGGGCGTACTCTGGGTCGTAGGCGGAGGTGTGGTGGGTGATCTCGGTGGGTTTGCGGCTGCGAGTTACCTGCGCGGAATCAAATACGTGCAGGTCCCGACCACGCTGTTGGCGATGGTGGACAGCTCCGTCGGCGGCAAAACCGGCCTCAACCTGTCTGCGGGAAAAAACCTGGTCGGAGCCTTTCATCATCCCTGCGCGGTCTTCATCGGGCGCGAATTTCTGCAGACGCTCCCGGCGCGCGAGCTCGCCGCCGGCATGGCTGAGGTCGTCAAATACGGCCTGCTGGGTGATGCCGCGCTCTTTGCCCAGCTCGAGCAAAAACCCCTGGATGCGCGCAGTGCCGAGTTGCCTGCCGTCATCCAGCGTTGCTGCCAGCTTAAGGCGGACATTGTCCGGGCCGACGAACTCGAACTGGCGGCCGAGGGCGGGAGGGCCTTGCTTAACCTCGGCCACACCTTCGGCCATGCGATCGAACAGGTCACCGGCTACACGACCTATCTGCACGGCGAGGGCGTGGCTATCGGCCTGGCCGGGGCGGCCCGCCTTTCGCACAAGCTCGGGTTATTGTCCGCCGCGGACATCGAGCGGGTCGAGCGCACGGTGGGGGCCCACCAGCTGCCAGTGCGTTTGCGCGGCCCGCTTCCGCTGGCGGAACTGCAGACCGCCACGACGCGCGACAAGAAGAACCGGGCCGACGGTTTGCGCTTTGTCATTCTCAACTCACTGGGTCAGGCCGCCACCCGCTCGGGCATCGCGCCGGCCACGGTCGAGGCGGTCTGGCGGGAGCTCGGTGCGACCTAGATTTTGGGTGCCTTCCCGGGGTAAACCAGTAATCTGATCCTCCCATGTCAGCCATCGACGAAGGCATTGTCCGCGAGTATTTCGAGCAGAACGGATTTTTGGTCCGCCAGCCGCGAAAATATCAGGTCGCGGCGCGCCGCAAGACCGGGGACGAGGAGGTGGATCTCGTGGTGTTCAACCCAGCCTGGCAGCGCGGAGCCCGCAAGCCCGGCTTTTTCCTTTTCTCGAATGAGCTGCCCTTCGTCCGTCAGGCCGTGGTGGCGGTCAAGGGCTGGCACACGGGCGTCTTCACCCCAACAATGCTGAAGAGCAGTCCGGAGATCTTTGGCTTCCTGGAGGAGAAGGTCCTGAAGGATGTGACCCGCTTTTTCCCGCCGGCCGTCGCGGACGATCCGGCCGGGGGGTTCACCAAGATCCTCGTGTTGCCGAGCCTGCCCACGGCCGAGCCATTCCGCTCCCAGAGCGTGGAGCTGCTCAAGGAACACGGCGTGGACGCGATCATCTCGTTTCGGGCCATGCTGCTCGACCTCCTCGACAAAGTGGAGATTAACCAAAACTACACCAAGAACGACACGCTGCAGGTCATGCGCATCCTGAAAAATTACGACCTGCTGAAGGACACGCAGATGGACTTCATGCCTGACCGATCAGCGCCCCGCCGGGGTCGGGGAGGAGCGGCCGAATGAGTCTTCACGCCACGGCCATCATTGAAGAGGGCGCCAGCCTGGGGGCGGGCTGCGTGATCCACGCCCACGCGATCATCAAGCGCGGCACGGTACTCGGGGACGGGGTCATCGTGCATCCATTTGCCGTCGTGGGCGGCGATCCGAATTTCCTGAAGTTCGATCCTGCCACGGTGAGTGGGGTTCGCATTGGTGCGCATACGGTCATCCGCGAGCACGTCACGATCAACCGCTCAATCTATGCCGGTAAAGATACGGTGGTAGGCTCACGCTGCTACCTGATGGCCAATGCGCACGTCGGTCACGACTGCACGGTGGGTGACGAGGTGGTTCTCGCCACCAACATCATGCTTGGCGGCCATGTAGATGTGGGCAGTTTCACGTTTTTCGGCGGTGGGGCGGGCGCGCACCAGTTCAGCCGCATCGGCGAGGGCGTGATGATCGCCGGGCTCGCCCGTATTACGCAGGACCTCGCTCCGTTTCTCCTCGTGGCGGAGCGCAACGAGGTCTCGGGCCTCAATCTTGTCGGACTCAAGCGCCGCGGCGCCAGCCGCGAGGCCATCGCCGAGGTGAAGGAATGCTACGCCGCCGTCTTTGCCGGTGGCGACCCGCGCAAGCTCGCGGCATCTCGAACGGCGAAAACCGCCGAGGCGCGGCGCTTCCTGGAATTTTTCGCCGGAGGCAAACGCGGCTTCGCGCGGCCCGATCCGCTGGCGTCGCCCGACATGGCAGGAGCGGAATGAATCCGCTCGCCATCACCTGCGGTGATCCCGCCGGCGTCGGCCCGGAAATCATTGCGGCGTGGCTGGCGGCCAATCCCGCCGAGGCGTCCACCGTGGCCGTGATCGGCCCGGCTCGCTGGCTGGAGACGCTGCCGGCGGCGGTGCTCAGGATTCCCGCTGGTTTGGAGGACTATATCGCGACACCGGGCCAGCCTGATGGTGACGGCGCACTTGTCGCCTGGGCAGCGATGGAACGGGCGGCCACCGGCACGAAGTTGGGCGAATTTTCTGGCGTCGTCACCGCCCCTGTCAGCAAGGAGCGGTTAGCTGCGATCGGTTACTCGTTTCTCGGCCAGACGGAATTTTTTGCGGCCCGCTGGAGCGGTGATCCGGTGATGTGCTTCTGCGGCGGCCGGCTGCGAGTCGCGCTGGCTACGTGGCACATGCCGCTTCATCAGGTGGGACGGTCGCTGGGCCCGCACCTGTTGCATCGCACGGTGGCGGCGGCGGATCAGCTGGCGAAGGCGGACGGGGTGACGGCACCACGCATCGGAGTGTGCGGGCTCAATCCCCATGCCGGTGAAGGTGGCCTGCTGGGGTACGAGGAAAGGGATTTCATCAACCCGGCGCTGGCGCAACTTCGCGTGGAGTTTCCGGGCCTCTCGTTGTG
Organism: Oleiharenicola sp.; assembly: GCA_025363455.1. Lineage (GTDB taxonomy): Bacteria > Verrucomicrobiota > Verrucomicrobiia > Opitutales > Opitutaceae > Lacunisphaera. The sequence continues at coordinate 117,425 of JANYDW010000007.1, forward strand.
CCAGGCAGGCGACACTTTATTCGCCCGGGCCCTGCGCGGGGAGTTCGATGTCATTGTGGCGCTGTACCACGACCAGGGCCTGGCGCCGCTCAAGGTGATCGATTTTGACGAGGCGGTGAACGTCACCCTCGGCCTGCCGTTTGTGCGCACGAGCTCGGACCATGGCACGGCTTTCGGTCTGGCCGGACAGGGGAAGGCCAGCCCGCGCAGTTTCACCAACGCCGTGACCGTGGCCCGACGCTTGATTAAACTCCGGTCCGGGGCATAGGTGTGCGGCAGATGAGCACCGCCACCACCGTCCTGCCGCCCGCCGAGGGCATTCGCGAGGGCAACGAGAACCTCGTGCGCCTGACCACATCTGCTGGCACCAAGGTGGCCGCCCTCATCGCGCGCGACCGGGCGGGAGACTTCCTGCGCATCGCCATCACGGGCGGTGGGTGCAACGGCCTGAGCTACAAGCTGCGTTTCGCCCTCGAACCGAAGCGCGGCGACATCCTGGTACGCAGCGCCGGCACGGCGGTGCTGGTGGACGCCAAGACGGCGCTCTACCTCAAGGGCACGGAGCTGGATTATTCCGACAAGATGATCGGCGGCGGATTCAAATTCGCCAATCCCAACGCCAAGGCCTCCTGCTCCTGCGGCGAAAGCTTCAGTGTCTGAGGGCGGAGATCGCGATTTTTGCCTCTGGAAATAGATATTGTCATTCCCGGCGATCGCGGCAAAAACGACCTCCCGATACACCCAGCAACGCAAACCACCTGAATGGCACTTCCTTCCTCTTCGTCCGGTCCCGCCCGTACCCCGTATAATCGCGATAACCGTCGCAACAACGACCCCTTCGCCGCCATCCGCCGCAACATGCGGATCAAGTCGCCTCAGGTGCGCGTCATCAGTCCCGAAGGCCGTCAGCTGGGCATCATGGATACGCCCAAGGCCATCGCCCTCGCGTTGCAGTTCAACCTCGACCTGGTCGAGGTCGCCGCCGCCGCCACGCCGCCCGTCTGCCGCATCATGGATTTCGGCAAGTACGTCTACGAGGAACAGAAGAAACACGCGCACAGCAAGCCCGCGGGTACAAAGCTGAAGGAGATCGAGTTCACCGTCCGCATCGAGGCGCACGACTTTGAGACCAAGCTCCGTCATGCCGAGGAATTCCTCAGCCATGGCAACAAGGTGAAGCTCCGTCTCAAATTCCGCGGTCGCGAGATGGCCCACCCCGAGATCGGTTTTGCCATGATGAAAAAAGCGCTGGGCGAACTGGCGAACATGGGTCACCCCGACGCGGATCCCAAGCTGAACGGCAAACAGATCAACGTCATGCTCACGCCGCTCCCCGTGAATAAGCGCAAGCCCAAGTTCCACGTGCCCACGCATCAGGTCGAGCACGAGCCCGCTCCGCCGGCGGCGGAGTGAACCGGAGGGCCCATGCTGTGGCGCGGCTCTCTGCACGCGGCCTGCTGGTGATCACCGTGGCCGCGCTGGCGGCCTGCCACGCTCCCGCCCAGCCGCCGCCCGCCGCGGCATCGCCCCCCCTGCCGGTCCCGGTTGCTCCCGCGGCCAAAGCCGAGGCTCCGCCCGCTCCCGTCCGCACCGCCCCCACGCGCCCGGCCCACCTGTGGCCGTTCACCCGGTTGCAGGACGCCGACTACGTGAGTGTGGACGATCTCGCCAAGCACTACGGGCTCAAGACTGCCTGGGTCAAAATGGGCTTCGCCCGCACGCTCGCCGACGCGGGCGGGGTGCGCTTCAAGTTCGAATCCAACCAGCGCGACTGCTACTTCGACGGGGTGAGGGTTTTCCTCGGCGCGCCCGTGCAATTCCACTTTGGCGAGCTGTGGGTCAGCAAGCTCGACGTGGTCAAGACGATCGACCCGTTGTTCCGGCCGGAGGACCACCTGGCCCAGCTGCCACCGGGCCCGCCGAAGCTCATCGTGATCGATGCCGGCCACGGCGGCGCCGACCCGGGCAAACAAAACCTCAAACTCAAGTTGAATGAGAAGGACCTCACGCTCGATGTCGTGCTGCGGTTGAAAAAACTGCTGGAACTGCAGGGCTATGCCGTGCGCCTCACGCGGAGCGAGGACGTCAAGCTCGCCCCCGAGCAGCGCACGGACCTGGAGCGCCGCGCCGCCGTCGCCGATGAGGTGAAGGCGGACCTGTTCCTCAGCGTGCATTTCAACGCCGTCGAGGCCCGGGACGCCCCACGGGTCAGTGGCACGGAGACCTACGTGATGACGCCGCAGTTTCAGCTTTCCAGCACCGACAACAACGGGGACTCACTGACGAAAACCGCATTCCCCGGCAACCGGCAGGACACGGCCAACGTGGTGCTTGGTTATCATCTCCACCGCAGCCTGCTGGAAAGTTTGAAGACTTCGGACCGCGGCTTCAAGCGCGGCCGCCTGCGCGTGTTGTGCTTTCCCACCTGTCCGGCTGCGTTGCTGGAGGCCGCCTATCTTTCCAACGACACCGAGGCCGCGCGCCTCGGCACCCCGGAGTTTCGCAGGCAGATCGCCGAGGCCATTGCGAGCGGCGTGCAGGCCTACAGTGCCACGCTGGCCGGCTTGCGTCCGGCGCCGACTCCTCCAAAATAACCCTCATGCGTCACCTCAAACCGTTCCTCTTGCTGGCCGTTCTCCCGCTCGCCGCCTTCGCTTGGGACCATCCCGGCCACTCCATGGTCAACGAAATCGCGCTCAACTCGTTGCCGGCTGATTTTCCCAGCTTCGTGCGAGAACCCGCCAACGCGGCGCGGATCAAGTTCCTTTCAGGTGAACCCGACCGCTGGAGCCACGCGCCCGACATGCCGCTCAAACACGACGACTGGGTGAACCACTTCTTCGACATCGAGCAAATCCCGGCGGCGGGGCTGGACCTGGCGGCGGTGCCGTCGCTGCGTTACCAGTTTGCCGCGCAGTTCGCCGCGGCTCGGGCCGCGCACGCCGACAAGCTTCCGCCGACCGTCGCGACGAAAACCCCCGACATCGTCCCCGAGCACACCCGCGAATGGTGCGGCTTCCTGCCATGGGAAATCGCGGAGCAATATGGGAAGCTGAAGGCCGCCTTGGCTTCCTTGCAGGCCTACGAGCAGTTCGGCACTCCCGAGGAGGTCGCCAACGCCCGGGCCGACGTCGTCAGCGTGATGGGCATCATGGGCCACTATGTCGGCGATGGGGCGGAGCCCTTGCACACGACCGTGCACCATGCTGGCTGGACCGGCGACAATCCCAAGGGCTACACCACGTGGTATGGCATCCACTCCTGGATCGACAGCGGACTGATCAACAAGTCCCACATCGTCTCCGCCGACCTGGCGGGGCGGGTGGTACCGGCGCAGCCCCTGTCAGTTGCGGCGCGGGCCGACGGCCGGGATCCCGTCTTTACCGCCGCACTGGATTTCATCGTCGAGCAGAACAAGTTCGTCGAGCCGATCTACCAGCTGGAGAAAGAGGGCAAGCTGGGCAACGTGCCCCCCAACACGGCCGACCGGTTGGTCAGTCCCGAGGCCCGGGCCCTCATCGAAAGCCAGCTGCTGAAGGGCGGCCAGGTGCTCGGCGCCCTCTGGCTCACGGCCTGGAAGAATCTCAAGCCCGACGCTTTCCTGATCGGCGTGCTGCAGCGCCGGCAGACGGCTGCGGCCGCGCCGGTCAAGGCCACGCCGTGAACAACCTGGGCGCACTCGTCTGGATCGCCCTCGGCGGGGCCGCGGGCTCCGTGCTACGGGCCCTGGTCGGCATGGCGCTGCGCACCTCGTTTCCCTGGGCGACCCTGCTGATCAATGTCGCCGGCTCGATGTTCATCGGCTGGCTGATGGTGCGCTTCGGCTCCGCCGAGCCGGTGGTCTCGGCGCGGATGCTCAACCTGCTGGCGGTTGGATTTTGCGGCGGGTTCACCACCTTTTCCGCCTTCAGCTGGCAGACGTTCGACCAGATGCTAAAGGGCCAGTGGGGCGCGGCGGTCGCGAACGTGCTCCTTTCGGTTTCCCTCGGCCTGCTGGCCGTCTGGCTGGGTTTTCGGCTGGGACGGGCGTGAAATACTCTTCCGGCCGTTTAGTGCTGAGGTGGGCAGATTCAGCCGTATGAAGGCGGAGGCCTGGCTCCACTTTGGGCAGCGCGGAATGTCGCTCAGAGCTGGTCGACGATCTTGTCGGCCAGGCCGTAGGCGATGGCTTCCTCGGCGTTGAGGTAGAAATCGCGGTCGGAATCCTTGGCGACCTTGTCGAACGACTGGCCCGAAGCCGTGGCGAGGATCTGGTTCAACTCCATGCGGAGTTTTTCCATTTCCTTGGCCTGAATGTTGATGTCGGAAGCGGGGCCGACCATGCGGCCGGTGATGAGCGGCTGGTGGATGAGCACCCGGGCGTGCGGATAGATGTAGCGGTTGCCCTTCTTGGCGGCGGAGAGGAGAATCGAGCCCATCGAGGCGGCCATGCCGGTGACGACGATCTTCACGGGCGAGGTGATGAGCTTGATGGTGTCATACACGGCCATGCCGGCGGTGATGGAGCCGCCGGGGGTGTTCATGTAGAAGGTGATCTCCTTGCCCGGCCCGGTGGTCTCGAGGTAGAGCAGTTTTTCCGTCAGATCCTTGGCGGTCTCGTCGGTCACCGCGCCCCACAGGAAAATCTTCCGCTGTTCCAGGAATTTTTTCTGGATCATCGCGCCGACCGGCGCCGGGGTGGGCTTCGGGGTCGCTTCGGCCTCGTCGTCATCATCGTCCATGCGGGGCACAACGGGGTTCTGGTAATCGCGGGTAAGGTTATGGGCGGACATGCGTGTCAGGGAATACCGGCAGGCCGGTTTTGCGAGTAGTTTTTGTTCACAGGGTTTCTCCCTGACCATCGTCCCAACCACCGCGGGCTTAAGCGGAAGAAAGCCTCGGCTTATTTGGCCGGCTTGGCCTTCCAGACCTCGAGCAATCCGGGTGAGGCTTGGTCACGGATACCGTTGTCGGAGAGCAGATCGTCCGTTGCGGCCACCATGTCGCTGCGAGGGAAGATCAGGGTCTCGCCCCGGCCCGCGAACTCGAAGGTAAGGAATTCGTCCTTTGAATCACGGAGCACCTCGACGAGGTGCCGGAGGTTCTTGATTGTGACACCGTTGACCGCGCGTACGACCCGGGACATGGGACTGTCGTAGCCCTTCGCGAGCTTGTGCGGGAAGAATGGCGAGGAGACGACCACCAGTTCCTCATCGGGAAAGGCGGGCTTGTCGGCTCGCCGCGTGATGAGCGGGCTGCCCACGAAAGACAGGCCGAGAAGGGCCCGGGCGTTGTTGCTAAGTGGGCCGACAAAGAGCGCGGTCCCGGTGGAAAAGGCCAGCGGTCCAAGGATGAAGTAAGTTGGATATTTCCCGGCCAGGTCCTCGACCAACATGGGTCGCGAGGTCGGGACCGGCAGATTGATGGTCATCGTTTTTTGGGCGCGCAGGACGGTGAGTGGCACGGTGCCGTTTCGGGCGATACTTTGGATCAGATACATGAATCGCACCCGCAGGTTTGACCCCAGCTTGACCATGCCCTCGTTGTCCACCGTTGTGTCGCCGATTTTGGTGATCACATCCCAGGCCTTGAGCGGGTAGGCCGGATCCGTGGAGTCCGTTTCCTGCACGACCATCCCCTCGGCCGATTTGTCGAGTTTGAGAAAGGCGCGCAACGCCGGGTTCTCGAGGGTCTGCAGCGAGTCGAACATCGCCGGTTTTCCGTCATACCGGCCGTCGGCGATATCCTGGAGAAAGAGTGCGATTTCCTCACAGGGAATGATGTAACCGATGTTGTCCGCGCCGCCGAGGCGGCTGAAGGCCAGGCCGATCATCTGGTCGCCGGCCAGGGCGGGACCGCCGCTGTTGCCGGGGTTGATGGCGGCGTCGATCTGGATCCGCAGGCCGGAGGTCGGATAGTTGTAGGGGGCGAACTCGATGCGCGAGACGATCCCTTTGGTGATCGAAAGGCTCGTGCCTCCGGTGGGAAAGCCGTAGACCATGACCGCATCCTTCACCGCGGGCAGGGCCTTGGCCCGAACGAGTGCGGGATGAGTGGCGAAGAACGACTCGTCCTCGAGCTTGAGCACGGCGAGGTCGATGCCCGGGGCGACAAACTCGACCGTGGCGGGAAGTTTGTCGCCGGACTGGTTGGCCTGCACCTGCACCTGGCTGGCGTAGAGTGCGACATGGGCGTTGGTGAGGATGCGGTTACCCTCAATGACCACACCCGTGCCGCTGATCTCGTTCGGGGCCTGCTTGCTCCAAGGCTTGAAGGGGTCCGGATAACGCATCGTCGCGAAAACCTTGACGACGGAATTTTCCACCATCGGGTCGGGCGTGGCGGCAGGTGCGGTGACCGCCACCGGCGCTGGCGCCATCGCGGGTGAAGGCGTGGTAGCCGGCGCGACGGCAGATTTAGGTTTGGCTTCCGCCGCGCGGGCGCAAGGGCCGGCCGCCAGGGCCAGAACAAAAGCGAAGACACAGGTTTGCCGGCGATGGAATCGGTTGCGCATGGGTCCGTCACCAATGAACCAATGCGGGAAAAAGACCAGTCCGGTATTGGGGGGCGGGGGGGCCGGCTGATTAATGTAGGCTGACAGCCAGCCCGGCTTCGCCCATCCTCCGGGCCGTGAAGACCCAGAGAATTTCCGGCCAGATCGTGGACCTGCGGACCCGACGCATTTATCCCGGGGTGGTCGAGTGGGCCGGCGGCCGGATCACGCGGATCGGCGCCGATGCCGGGGTGCGCGAGCGGCAGTTCATCGCGCCGGGTTTTGTCGACGCCCATATCCATATCGAGAGCTCACTCCTGCCGCCGGCAGAATTTGCGCGCTGGGCCGTGGTGCACGGCACCGTGGCGACGGTTAGCGACCCGCACGAGATTGCCAACGTGTTGGGCGTGCCGGGGGTCGACTACATGATCCGCGAGGCCCGGCGCTCGCCCTTCAAGTTCAACTTCGGGGCCCCGTCGTGCGTGCCGGCCACGACCTTCGAGACCGCCGGCGCCGCGCTGGACGCCCGGACCGTTGCGCGGCTCCTGGCCCGGCCCGAGATCAAGTATTTGAGTGAGGTCATGAATTTTCCCGGCGTGCTCGCTCGCGACGCTTCGCTGCTCGCCATGATCACGGCGGCGAAAAAACACGGCAAGCCGGTCGATGGCCATGCGCCGGGCCTGCGCGGGACGGCCGCTGCCCGGTACGCCGCGGCGGGCATCACGACCGACCATGAGTGCTTCACGCTGCCCGAGGCTCTGGACAAACTGAAGGCGCACATGAAAATCCTGATTCGCGAGGGCTCGGCCGCGCGAAACTTTGCCGCGCTGGCCCCGCTGGTGCGGTCGCATCCAGCGCAGGTGATGTTCTGCAGCGACGACCTGCATCCCGATTTGCTGATGGTGCGGCACCTCGACGAGCACGTGCGCCGCGCCCTGCGCGCCGGGGCTGACCGGTTCGACGTGCTGCGCTGCGCCTCGGTCAATCCGGTGGAGCACTACCATCTGGATGTCGGTCAGCTGCGCGTGGGCGACCCGGCGGATTTCATCGTGTTCGAGGGTTGGAAGAATCTGAAGGTGCGACGCACTTACCTGCGCGGCGAACTCGTCGCGCGCGATGGCCGGAGCCTGCTGCCGCGCCAGCCGGCTAAAACTCCGAACCACTTTAAGGCAAGGCCGAGAAGAGTGGGGGATTTTGCTTGTAGGGCGGCATCTCCGAATGCCGCCAAGGCGGGGTTCGGAGACCCCGCCCTACAGCTCAACGTCATTGAGGCCCTCAACGGCCAGCTGATCACGCACCATGGGCGGGAAGCCCCGCGCATTGTGGGGGACGCCGTGGGTTCGGATGTCAAACGCGACCTGTTGAAAATTGCCGTGATCAACCGCTATTCGCCGGCGGCGCCGGTGGCCATCGCCATAATCAAGGGCTTCGGGCTCAGGGCCGGAGCCATTGCCTCGTCGGTGGCGCATGATTCCCACAACATCGTGGTGGTCGGCGTGGACGACGCCTCGCTTTGCGCCGCCGCCAACCTGGTGATCAAGGCGCGCGGCGGGCTCAGCGTGGTCGGACGCGGGCGGCGGGCCGTCTTGCCGCTACCCATCGCAGGACTGATGTCGGATCGAGACGGCCGGGTCGTGGCGCGGCGTTACACACAGCTGGATCGGATGGCCAAGGTCCTGGGCTCGAAACTCGATGCTCCCTTCATGACCCTTTCCTTCATGGCCCTGCTCGTCATACCCGATTTGAAACTGAGCGACCGGGGGCTCTTCTCGGCTGCGTCGTGGGGGTTCGTTCCGGTCGCGGCGCCGGCCTGAGCGGAAAGGAGACGGAACACCAAAGTGATTGTTGTAGGAGCCTGTTTACAGGCGATTCGAAACTCGCGCCGACCGGCAACGTTCTGGATCGCTTGTAAACAAGCTCCTACAACCCGCACAATTTTATTCCTGGATCGAGGTGCGGCGGCGTTCCTGCCAGCGCTCGCGGCCGGCGAAAATGGGCAGCGAGTCGTTCACGGGCTCATCCTTCACGAGGAGAAAATAGCGTGAGAACAAGTCATCCGCAGTGCCCCACGCAAAGCCGTAGGGCGGTCCCTCGGAGAGGACCGGTTTTTTGTAGTAGTAGTAGCCGATCAGCAGGCCGCGGTATTTAAGCAACTGGGCCAGGCGGTCACGGTAAGTCTGGCGGCGGTCGGGCAGGATGGAACACACAAACGCCCGTTCGTAGATCAGGTCGAAGGCCTCACCGGGGAAATCATACTGGAAGAAGTCACCGAGCAGCACGTTCTTGGCGAGATCGGGGCCGACCATGCGTTTGGCGCGGTCCACCGCGAAGGGCGAAAAATCGATGGCGGTGACTTCATAGTCCGCCTCGGCAAAGGCTTGGATTTCGTAACCCGAACCGCAGCCGGGGATGAGAACCTTCGCGCCGCGGCCTTTCTTTTGCAGAAATTCCTTCAAATCAGCGGGAACGCCGTCGAAATCCCAAGGAGTATCATCCTTCAGGTAGCGTGAATTCCAGAACTCCGGGTGGTTTGGCGTCGACATCTCGTTCGTTAAACAGGGGAAATAATCGGGAGGTTGTAAACCTGATTGCTCAACCGGCGTGCAATTTCCCGCTTTTGACAGCGGATTTGCCAGGTTGGCCAGCCGGTAATGAGAAGGCGGGTCAGTGGCCGGATATCCGGTCTGAAACGGGGGTCACGCCGGCGGCCTCGGCGGCAAGACCGAGCCTGAGCAGGTGCTCGATCCGAGGCGCATCATAGACGCAGCCAGCCCAGCTGCCGCCGCTGGCATTTTGCAAGGCGGACCAGAGACGGGTGTCAGTCGGGACATGGGGATTGGGCTGGAGACCGGGATGAGTGGGACGGGCGGCGAATTCAGGCGCGGGGACCGACACGACGTCGACCGAACCCTCGAGGTTGATCGTGTCGACCCGCAGGCGGATCCGGTCGCCGTCGCGCAACTTCCCGATCGGACCGCCGGCCCAGGCCTCGGGACTGATATGGCCGATGCACGCGCCGGTGGAGACGCCGGAGAAACGTCCGTCGGTAATCAGCGCGATGCGCGAACCCTCCTTCACGTGCTTCAGGGCCGAGGTGACTTGGTAGGTCTCGGGCATGCCGCAACCAGGGCCGATACCGGCGAGCACCATGACGTCGCCCGGTTTCACCGTGCCGGCCTTCAGCGCCGCGATGGCTTGTTGCTCGCTGACGAAAACCCGGGCCGGGCCCTCATGCAAAAACAACCCATCGGGTCCGATGAGCGCCGGGGCGATGGCGGTGCTCTTCACCAGCGCACCCTCGGGCGCAAGGTTGCCCCGAAGAAAAGTGACGGTGCGGGTCAGACCCCGCTCGCCGGCCCGGGCGGCCGACATGATGACGTTGTCCGGGTCGATGCCATCGAGGGCACGAAGCTTCTCGCGCAAGCGTGTGCGGCGTTCACTCTTCTCCCACCATATCAGGTTTTCGCCGAGGGAGCGGCCAGTGACGGTGCGGGCGTCGAGCTTCAGCAAACCGAGGTCGCGGAGATGGAGCATCGCCTCAGGCACGCCGCCGGCAAGGTAGACCTGCACGGTGGCGTAGTGCTGCGGGCCGTTGGGGAGGGAATCCACGAGTCGTGGCACGGCGCGGTTGATCCGCGCCCAGTCTTCGACCGTCGGGCGGCGCAGCCCGGCGGCGTGGGCGATGGCGGGTATATGCAGCACGAGGTTGGTCGAGCCGCCGAAGGCCGCATGGCAAACCATGGCGTTGTGGATGGCGTCATCGGACAGAAAGTCGCGGGTGGTGGTGCCGGCGAGGTCGAGCGCGAGGAGGGCGCGGGCGGAGCGGCGGGCGACGTCGCGCCAGATTTCCGAGCCGGAAGGGGCGAGGGCGGCGTGGGGCAGGGAGAGCCCGAGCGCCTCGGCCACGACCTGGCTGGTGGCGGCCGTGCCCATGAACTGGCAGCCGCCGCCCGGCGAGCCGCAGGCTTTGCAGCCCATCTCTGCGGCGTGCTCGAGCGAAATCTCGTCGCGGGCGAATCGCGTGGCCAGGGTCTGGACCTTGCCGGTGTCCTCGGCCTCCTCGGCCAGCAGCGTGACGCCGCCCGGCACGAGGATGGTCGGCAGGTCGGGCGAACCGGCGAGGGCCATGAGCATCGCGGGCAGGCCTTTGTCGCAAGTGGCGATGCCGAGCACTCCGCGGCGGGTGGGCAGGGAACGGATCAGGCGGCGCAGAACGATGGCCGCGTCATTGCGGTAAGGCAGGCTGTCGAGCATGCCGTTGGTTCCGTTGGTGCGGCCGTCGCAGGGGTCGCTGACATAGCCGGCGAAAGGAATGGCCTTGGCGGTGGTGAACTCCCGCGCGGCCTCCTGCATCAGCAGGCCGACTTCCCAGTGGCCGGTGTGATAGCCCAGCGCGATGGGCGAGCCGTCGGGTGCGCGAATCCCGCCCTGGGTGCTAAGGATGAGGAACTGTTTGCCGAGCATCGCGGCAGGCGACCAACCCATGCCCGCATTCTGGGTCCAGCCGAAGAGCTCGCCGCTCGACATGCGACGGAGCCGGTCGGCGTCGAGCGGCAGACTGCCGGCCGGGCCGGGAGCGGTCGTGCGCAGCGTATAGATCGCGTCGTTGCCGGAATCGAGGATGGGGTCGCGGCTCATGGAAGACAGACAATCATTGGCCACGAAAAACACAAAAACCATTCGTCCTGCTGCGTGAATAAGCCCGTGCGCCTATAGGCGCGGTCAAGGTGCAACCGGCGGCCAATTTTTTGTGACTTTTTGTGGCTAACACTGCCTTGGCTCAGGCCACGGTGTTCACCAACGTGCCGATGGGTTCGATCGTGATGCAGATCTCATCGCCGGATTGCAGGGTGAACGAATCGGGCGGCACGACGCCGGTGCCGGTCATGAGATAGGCGCCGCGCGGGAAGGAATTATCGCGGAAGAGGAACTCGGCCAGTTCGGGAAAGGTGCGCTTGATCTGGCTGATCTGGGTCGAGCCGGTGAAGACGGCCGTGCCCGCGCGGTTGATGGCGATGGCGATCGTCGTGGTGGGCGGGAGGGGCGCGTCGGTGATGAGCAGGCAGGGCCCGAGGGCGGTGGAACGGTCGTAGACCTTGGCCTGCGGGAGGTAGAGCGGGTTCTCGCCCTCGATGTCACGCGAACTCATGTCATTGCCGATGGTGTAGCCAAAGATGCGGCCGTGCTGGTTGATGGCCAGCGTAAGTTCGGGCTCCGGGACGTTCCATTTGGAGTCGCCGCGGATGCGTACCGGAGTGCCGGGCGCCGCCACGCGGTGCGGTGTGCCCTTGAAGAACAACTCGGGGCGCGCGGCATTATAGACCTTGTCGTAGAACGTGCCACCGCCGGCGTCCTTGGACTCCTCCATGCGGGCCGTGCGGCTGCGGAGGTAAGTGACGCCCGCGGCCCAGACTTCCTGCGTCCCGATGGGCGCGCCGGGATTGGCCGGCAACGTGGCTGACATGCCGGACATCCACGCATTGCGGATGAGCGCGGTCGGGTCGGTCGCGGTGAAGAGGGCATCGAGGGTCAGCGGAGCGGCGGGACGGCGAACCGTGCCTTCCTGGACCAGAAGCAGACCTTGGGAATCGGTGAAAACGCGGATCATGGGAGGGAATACAGACACCCATACAGGGGAATTTGTCCAGCCGGGGGTGAGGGCCTCCCCCGGTATCTTGCACTAATTGTCGACGGGACGGGCGGCCCGCCGGGATTGACCTCAGGAGGAGGCGATTTGTGCCGATAACGGGCCAGGACAAACCCTATCCCTGTATGAAAGCCCCCCGCCATGCCGGCCTCTTGCTCGTTTGTGTCAGCTGTCTGCTGACGCTGCGCGCCGCCGATGAAGCGAGCGTGAAAGTGCAAGCCAGCCGCAGCCTCTCGCTCGCCGTAGTTGATCTCGACCGCAAGAACGCCGCCAGCGACCAGCTCACTGAGGCCTTCAAGGAGAGCCTGAGTTTCGAGATGAGCCAGCGCTGCAAGATGCCGACGCCGATCAAGCCGATCAAGTTGGATGCCTCGCGCGCGGGCTGGGGCCTTGGCACCGGGGTCTATGATGTGGCCGTCGTGGTCGGGGGTGCCGTACCCAAGGCCATGATCAGTTCCGATTTCACCATCATCAAGGCCGTGCCGGTTTCGGGGGATCCGAAGCGGGTGGTCAGCCTCGTCACCCGGAACGAGGATCCCGGTCTGGCCAAACTCCTGAACGAGTCGTTTCCCGAAGCCCTGAAGGGGCCGTTTTTCCAGAGAGCACTGATGCGCTACAGCGGTGCGCCCGAAACGGAAGGGATCGAGTGGAAAGTCGCTGGCCTCGGCAATTAATTTGCTGCCCGGGCGGTGGTCTTGGGGAGAAGCGGATTGCACGGTGGGCGCAATCGTCTAGGTTTCCGGCATGAATCCGGGCCCGCCTGCCTCCCGTCTGCGTCGCATGCTTTGGATCGTGGGCGGCCTGCTCGCGATGTTCACGATTTTCGGCTTTTTCCTCGCCCCGTCGATCATCAAGTCGCAGCTGGAGAAACGCGCCAGTGCGGCGCTTGGCCGCACGGTCACGGTGGGCCGGGTCCGCGTGAACCCCTTCGCGGCCTCGCTCACGTTGGAAAATCTCGACCTGCGGCTGAAGGAGGGCACGGGGTCGTTCCTTGGCTGGGACCGGATGTACGTGAATGCCGAGCCGCTGCTTTCGTTGCTGGGCACTTGGACCGTGGGCGAGATCGAGTTGGACGGCTTCCACATGACGGCGGTGCTGAAAAAGGACGCTACCTTCAATTTTGCCGACATCATCGAGCGGTTGAACGCGGCGACTTCCGCGCCGACCCCGGCTGGGCCGGCCAAGCCATTGCCCGCCGTGCGGGTCAGCCGGCTCCACGTGCAGGGCGCACGACTTGACTTTGTGGATCAGTCGCGTGCGCGGCCGTTCGCCACCACGCTCGGGCCGGTCGGTTTCATCCTCACGGATTTCCACACGGAGGTCGGGGAGGGCGCCCCCTACCGTTTCGAAGCGGTGACTGAGACGGGTGAAAAGCTTGCATGGAGCGGCACCCTGAGCGCCGCGCCCCTGGCCTCGGTCGGCGAACTACGGTTGGAGAACATCCGCCTCCCGAAATATGTCCCTTATTACGCCGATCTCATGCAGGCCGACCTCACCGGTGGGAATCTTTCCCTAAGCGGGCGCTACGAGGCCAAATTCGACGGGAGTTCCAAGGTCATGAAGCTGATCGGCGGCGCACTGCGGTTACGCGACCTGAAGCTCATCGAGCGGGCCGGCCAGCTACCACTGCTGGATCTGCCGGGGATCGACATTGTCGGCGTCAATGCCGACGCATTGACGCTGAAGGGGACCGTCGGCTCGGTCGCGCTCACTGGCGGACACGTGCGCGTCCGGCGTGAGTCCGACGGCACGATCAATCTGCTCAACCTGCTCTTGCCGCCGAAGAATGAAAACGGGGGAGGGGCTTCGTCCCCCGACGGCTCAACTTCCGCCCCTCAGTCGGGGCGTAAAGCCCCTCCCACACCCGATCCCGCCAAGCACGCGCTTTTGCCGGACTTCCTGATTGGTGAGGTGGTGCTGAAGGATTTCTCCGTGGACCTCACCGACTTGGCCGCGTCGCGACCCGCGCAACTCGGGCTCGTGGACCTCCAGCTTTCGCTGAAAAACGTGACGCTGACCGACGGCGCGGAGATGCCGCTGCAGCTGGCGCTCGGTTGGGCGCCGGCGGGTTCCGTGAAAGTCACGGGTACGGTGGCGATCAAGCCGGAGCTGAAAGCCACGCTGCAGACCGAGGTGACCGCGCTCGCACTCCTGCCGCTCAGCCCCTACCTCGAACAGTTCGTCAACGCTCACATCACCCAAGGAGTGGTCTCCACTCGCGGGACCGTGCAGCTGGCGATGACCGGCGGGGTGCCGGCCATCACCTTCGACGGCGGCGTGAGCGTGGAGAAACTTGGCCTGGTGGACGGGGCGAACAACGAGGAACTCGCCGGTTTCGCCACGCTCGCGCTCACTGGCCTGAAGGCCGCGACCGCGCCGCAGCTCACGGTTTCCCTCGCCGAGGTGAATGTGGCCTCACCCTACGCCCGCGTGCTCGTGAACAAGGACGGCACACTCAACCTCGCGGCGCTGGCGAAGACGGAGACCGCCGTGCCTCCGGTTGGCTCGAATGTGGGAGGGGCTTTACGCCCCGACCCGGCGTCTGCCGCTGAATTGTCGGGGCATAAAGCCCCTCCTGCAGCCGTGCCGCCCGCACCGTTGCCCAAGATCGAAATCGCCAAGGTCACCATCACCGACGGCGACTTCAGTCTCGTCGACCGTTCGCTCGAGCCCAACGTGCGGTTGGCCGTTACCCAGTTCGGCGGTACCATTGCCGGCTTGTCGTCAGAAAATCTCGCGCGGGCGGACGTGGATCTGAAGGCGGCGGTGGACGGCGCCGGTCCCATCGCCATCACGGGCAAGCTCGACCCGCTGGGCACGAAGAAGTTCGTGGACCTGAAGGTGGACTTCAAGAACGTGGACCTGCTCCCGTTCAGCCCGTACAGTGGCAAATACGCCGGCTACGAACTGACGCGCGGCAAACTGAATGTCGACGTCCACGCCAAGCTTGATGACAAACAACTCGACGTGGCCAATGTCATCACGCTGAACCAATTCACTTTCGGCCCGCCGGTCCAGAGCCCCGACGCCACCAAGCTCCCGGTGCGATTGGGGGTCGCGCTGCTCAAAGACACGAACGGCCAGATCGTCATCGACGTGCCGATGGTCGGCAGCATCGACGATCCCAGCCTGCGGATCGGCAAGGTGGTACTGCGCGTCGTCGGGAATCTCCTGACCAAGGCGGCCGTATCGCCCTTCGCCCTGCTGGGCTCGATGTTCGGCGGCGGGGGCGACGAGCTGGCCTTCCAGGAATTCGCCCCCGGCGGCAGCGACCTGCAGCCGGCGGAGACGGCCAAGCTCGTGACGATGAGGAAGGCGCTCACCAATCGCCCGGGACTCAGCCTCGCGATCGAGGGCGGCTATGATGGCCCGGCCGACGCTTACGTGCTGAAGAGAAAAAAGCTCGCCACCCTGGTGCGGAATAAAATTTGGGACGAACGTCACACCACCGAGCCGAACATTGCGCCGCCGGCGCAACTGGAGATTCTGCCCGAGGCGCACGCCGCGATGATGAAGAGGCTCTTCGACGAAAAATTCCCGCCCGGCTCCGAGTTGGGCGCACCGCTGCCGCCTGCTCCGGTCGTGACGGCAGCACCAGCGGCGCCGAAGAAGGGGTTCATCCGCCGGGTGGTGGCGGTGTTCACGCCGGGCGATTCCCCGGCCAAGCCGGTCGCGGCGGTCGCGGGCCCGGCGGCAACGACTGCGGGCGGACCGACCTTGGAGGAAATGACCGGCCGGCTGGCGGAAACGATGGTCGTGACAGACGACGACCTCCGCGCGCTGGCCGATGCCCGGGCGCAGCAGGTGCGCGACTATTTCCTAAACGTGGGCAAGATCACCCCCGACCGGCTGTTCCTCACGTCGGGCAACCCCGCGGCAAAAGAGAACAAGGGCCCGCGGGCATTCCTTTCGCTGCAGTAAGTCGCGCAGAGAAATAATCGCACCAGAATGTCCGGAATCGCCCCGGTCGTTCGTTGTATGGTTGAACCCCTCCAATAACCATGACCTCCGCCAACCAATACCTGATCATACTACGCCAGCCCGGCACCGGCCCGGGACCCGAGCCTGAGAAAATGAAAAAGATCATGATTCGCTTTGGGGCGTGGATGGATGGGTTGCGCGCGAAGGATGCGGTGGTCGGCACGAACGGACTGCAGCCCACGGGCAAGATCATTCGCGGCTCACTGGCCGAGATGGTTATTACCGACGGGCCTTACATCGAGGCGAAGGAGGTCGTGGGCGGCTACGTGCTGGTGAAGGCGCGCAGCCTGCCAGCCGCGGTGGCCATGGCGAAACGCTGCCCGGGCCTGGACTATGGCATGACGATCGAGGTGCGGCCCGTTCTGCAGCGGCCAGGCCGGTAGGCGCAAAGATGCTCAGCCGGCCTCGTCGAGGGCGGTGCGGATTTTCATCGCCAGTTCTCCCAGGTCAAAGGGCTTGTTGATAAAATGATGCACGCCGCTTTCCCGGGCTTCGGTCTGGGTCCGGTTGTCGAGATGGCCGGAGGCGAGAATCAGTGGAATATCCGGACGCAGGCCGAAGAACCGCCGGGCCATTTCCAGTCCGGTCATCCCGGGCATGGTGAGGTCGCTGATCACAGTGCAAAAATCGGCGGACGACTCGCGAAAAATGACCTCCGCTTCTGTTGGAGTGGACAGGACTGTCGGGATGAAGCCGAGCCGGTGCAGCATGCGTTCGCCGACGCTGCGCACGGCTTCATCGTCATCCACCAGCAGGATGCGGCGCTCGCGGCCGAAGGGTTGGAGTGCGGCGGGGGCGGCGGGCCGATGAACTGGTGCGGGCGTGGCCCCGGTGGCGGCCGGAAAATATAAATTGAAAACGCTCCCCAAGCCAGGCGTGCTTTCAACGACGATGGCTCCGTGGTGATTCTGCATGATGTTGTACACCATGGTGAGCCCCAGCCCGGTGCCCTCGCCGGTGGGCTTGGTCGTGAAGAACGGCTCAAAAATCCGGGGCAACACGGCCTCATCGATGCCGATGCCGGTGTCGCGCACGGCCAGCCGGACGACATGGGCGGGCTGCACTTGGGGATGGTGCTTGAACAGCGTGGGCGAAGGCGGGACGCGTTCGAGCGTAACGTCCAGCACGCCGGCTTGGTCTCTCATGGCATAGGCGGCGTTGGTGCCGAGGTTCATCAATACCTGGTGGTATCTGGGCCGAATCGCAGAGCACCGGCGGCAGGTCGGGGGCGACGTTGGTGGCAATCTCAATGGTGGCGGGCAGGCTGGCCCGGAGCAGCTGCAGCGCTTCCTGCACCACGGGCCCGAGTGGCAGGGCCAGGCGGTCGTGCGGACTGCGCCGGCCAAAGGCCAAAATCCGGGCGACGAGGTCGCGGGCGCGCCAGCCGGCCGTGGCGGCCTCCTGCAGGCTGTTTCGTGCGGGATGCTCCGCGGACAGGTCCATGGCCGCCAACTGCAGGTGGCCAAGCAGTCCAGTAAGAATGTTGTTGAAGTCATGGGCGATGCCGCCGGCGAGCGTCCCGAGTGCCTCCATCTTCTGCGTGTGCTGCAGCTGGTCCTCCAGCCGGGCCCGCTGTTCCTCGTCCTGCCGGCGCTGGGTGATGTCCTGGTTGATGCCGAAAGTGCGGATGGTGCGGCCGGTGGCATCCTTCACGATCGCGATGTTGACGAGCATCACACACATCGAACCATCCGCGCGGCAGAAATTATGTTCGACCTGTCGCTGATAGTTCGGGTCCGTGGTGGCCAAGGCCGCGGCGATCTCCTGGCCTACAAGGCTCATTTCCTCCGGCGGGATGAAACGGCTGGCGTAGACATCCGCCGCCATGCTGCGGCCACCCTCTTGCTCGACACTGGTGCCGAGGAGGCGAAGGAAATTGTCGTCGAACGTGAAGCGCTGGGCGGCGAGGTCGAGTTCCCAATGGCCCAGCCGGGCCATCTGCATCGCCAACCCGAGTTTGATCTGCTGGTCGTGCAGTGAGGCGGCGCTGCTGCGGCGTTCGGTGAGATCGTGCAGGCCCGTCAGACGAAGCAATTTCCCGCCCAGCATGAAGGCTCGGCCCTGAGCCTCGGCATCAAAGCGAGAACCGTCCTTGCGGATGAAAGGCAGTTCATTGAGCGCCGCCCGGTTGGAAGCAACGACAGCCGAAACCGCAGGGCGTGATTCCGGTGCGACGAGGTCCACCAGCCGGGCTCCAATCAGCTCCGCCCGGGTGTAGCCGAAGGCGCGGAGGGTCGCATCGTTTACATCAACTATCACTCCATTGTCACTGATCGCCTTGCACTCAAAACCTTCGGCAAAGACCGTGCGGTATAGCTCCGCCTCATCCGGGCAACGCAGGACGGGCCCGGTCGGTTGTGACGGGTTCAAAGATGGATTCATGTCTGGTTTTTTACCCATCGGTGCCAGACGGAAATCTTTAGCCGAATATGATGCTCACGGCACTAAAGCCTGGCGCTCATGGGCCCTGTTAGGAAATCGACTGGCCGCAGGGTGGACCCTCTGGCCTTGTTCGAGGCCCAGCCAAGCCAGGCGCTGTGGTGAAACTTTCGGGCGGCTACGGCATCAGCTGATGGACGCCCTTGGTGGATGGCCGCGGACAACCCAGACAAGGCCGGTTCAACCCGCCGATTCGGGCTGCTCGGGCGCATCCCAACCCTCAGCGGATTCCACGATGGGGATCTTCGGCTTCCATTTTAGCCATTCCTTCTCCGCTTCGGTCGCCAGGGGAAACTCAGATCCGTCGGCCGCGGGTTCGCTGCCGCGGGTGTCGGGCGTAGCAAAGGCGACCCCGCCAGTAACGAGTGATTCCAGCGAATTGCTGCGGATCTCCGCGCCGAGCAAACCGATCTTTACGGCCACGCCACCAGAATTCCAGAATTTCGTCTCGGGCCGGACCAGCTGGTCGTAGGGGGCGCGAATGCGCACCCGCACCAGCACGCCGTCCGCGTCGGGCGTCAATCGATGGGCCTCGACGAAGCCGACCTTGACCTCGTGGAAAAACACCGGGGCGCCGGGCGTGAGAGCGCCGAGGGTGTGCGCGTGCAGAATGAAGGAGCGGCCGCGATCGTTGTTTTGCAGCAACGGGGCCCGTTGCAGGGCGACAAATTCGGAAGCCGGTTGGCCACCGGTGCCGGGCCGGACCTTCAGGCGGGCGCCGGTGAGGAGCGTGTCGAGTCCCTTGATGCCGGCGAAGCCGATCTCCGGGCGCACGAGCCAGAATTCCGAGTCGGTGCGGGCTAGCGCCGCGGCACTATTGGCGAGCTGCACCTTGACGAGGACCGCGTCGAGCTTCTCGTCGAGCTGCACACTTTTCACGGCACCGACCGCGACGCCGTGATGCTCGAGGACGGTCTTGCCCGCCTCGATGCCCGCGCCGTTCTGGAAACGGATGGTGATCTCCGGCCCGCGGTCCCGCGAGTTGCGGACGAGGAGCCAGCCGGCGGTGAGGAGGGCAATGAGCGGTACCACCCAGATGAGGGGGAGCGAACGGCGGTGGCGGATGATGATGGGGGCCGGGCGGCTTGGTCATGGGGAGGTTGCTGTGTCGTGGTCATCCCACAACAGGCGGGAATCGAAGGTTTCCGTGGCGAAAATGGTGAGCACGACGGAGGCCGCGAAGGCGATCACCCCGGGCTCGGGGCGCACGCTGGCGAGTGCGCCGAACTGGACCGCGCCGGTGAGAAACGCGACGAGAAACACGTCGAGCATCGACCAGCGGCCAATGAACTTCACGAAGGCATAGAGCCGCGTCAGGCCGCGCCGACGGGCGGTGGACCGACGGTACAGGGCGCGGAGGAGGAAACCCAGGCTCACCAGCTTGAGCAGCGGCACGACTATGCTGGCGGTAAACACAATCAGCGCGAGGCCCCACAGGCCATCCGAGTACAGCCGCATCACGCCGGAGAAAATCGTATCGGTGTGGGCGTGTCCCAGCTGGTTGGTGCTCAAGACGGGCAGCAGGTTGGCGGGAAGAAGCATGATGAGGCCGCCGAGGGTGAAGGCAGCGCTGTATTCCAGCGCGTGGGGTTTGCGGCGATGGAGCTGGGCCCCGCAACGAGGGCAGTCCGCGGCCTCGGGTGCCGGCCGGGACGCGGGCAGCGTGAGCGTGCAGGCAGCGCAATGGAGGGCGTGGTCCATCAGTTCAACGGCCCCTTGCTTCGCCCGGTGGCGAGTGTGGCGGCTGCGGCGTCAGGATCGAAGCGCCGCCACGCGACCAGCAGGGCGACGGTCATCGCGGCGAAACACCACAATCCGGCCGACGGTTCAGCGTCGACGATGTCACTCAGCTTGAGGAACGCCACCAGCACCGCGAGGAGGTAGACCTCCGGTATGGACCAGAGCTCGAGCACATGTACCCAGCGCAGGAGAAAACGCACCGGCGCAGAAGGCCGGCCGAGCGCGATCGGCAGGAGCACGGCGGTGAGTGCCAGCAACAACAGCAACGGGGCCATGATGCCGCACAACATCACGAGCCCGGCCACCTCGGGCATGCCCTCGTTCCAGAGGCTGCGGGTGCCGGTGAGGAGCAGGCTCTCGCGGGTATTGCCGAGTTGCGACAGGACGACAGTGGGCAGCAGGTTGGCCGGCACCCACAGGATCAGGCCGGTGAGCACCCAGGCCAGGGTCACCACCCAGTTGGAAGAGCGGCCGAAGCCGAGCTGGGTGTCGCACCGGACGCAGCGGCTCGTCTCGCCGGGGCGAAGCCGGACACGTTCATGCAACTGGCCGCACAGCGGACAGGCCAGGGGATTGTCTGCCGGGACGGCGGAGCCCGGTGGCGAGGGGTATGTTGTGGCAGTCACCCCCAGACATGACCATCCGCCGGCGGGGGCGGTTCCTGACTATGTGCCAGCCGGACGGTATGAGGGGAAGATTTCGCCGGGAATGAGTTCCAGTCTCCATGAACAATCTCCCGTTTTTCCGCCGGTTTGGGGCGGGGCTTCATACCGGGTCTGGGGCCGGTAATCCACGGCGAACCAGACGATTTGACTGCAGATCGAATCCCGCACGTTTGATAAGGGCGTGATCGTTAAGGTGGTTTTAGAAGGCAAGGATTTTGCCGGCCGTCCCAGATGCGTACGATTTCAACGATGCGGGCGGGCTCATTCACCCGGTAGATGATCAAGTGGTAGGGCAAATGCGGGAGTTTGCGCAGTCCGGGCCGGCCTTTCATCGCCGGGCCACGATAGGGCAGCGATGCGAGGGACTCCGCCGTTGCCAGCAATGCATATCCGATCCTTTCCGCGGCCGACGGATATTTCTCCGCGACAAACGAAACAACTTCGAACAAATCGCTCTGGGCCCGTGAAGTGAGGACTACTTTGTAGTCCATTCCTTGATCTTCCGTCGGACTTCATCCAACGGAATCGTAGGCTCCTCGACGAGTGAGCGAAGGCCTTCATCAACCGCAGCCAGCAGCTCGGGGCTTTCTTCTTCGAGCAACCAACGTCGCAGTTCCTGCAGTTCTTGAGGGCCCAGCTGCCGGATGGCCTCTTGAATCTGCGCGAGCTTGGTCATGGGGGAAATGTAGCCGGGATGGGGGGGCGAACAACTGGAAAAATAGTGGAGAAAGTGGCGGCATAAAGTCCCTCCTACAGCTCGGAAGAAGAGAGGCGGGATGCGGCGATCCCGCCCTACAGATGGAGCGATCGTTTTTTGTGGCTAAGTAAACCGTCTGGGCAATCGGGGCGTAAAGCCCCTCCTACCGTTCAGACACGGGGCGGTGACGAGCCGGCCCTACACGCAATTCAACCCGGGCGGCCTAGTGGCCGCCGTCGAGGTCGCCCGGCTTCAGGAGCGGGGCGAAGAGGGCCTTGTTGGACCCCTTCATGTAGGCTTCCTTGGGCTCGACGGTGCCGTCTTTCACACGTGCCATGAGGCTGTTGTCCATCGTGATCATGCCTTCGGACGAGCCACTCTCAATGATGCCGCGGATATTGGCGATCATGCCGGACCGGATGGTGTTGGGCAGGGCCTCATGCTGGAGCAGGATCTCGTGCACGGCGACCCGGCCCTTCGGCACTTTCTTGCAGAGGAGCTGGGCGACGACCCCGGCCAGGCAGCCGGCGAGCATGACGCGCACCTGGTTTTGCTCCTCGGCAGGGAAGGTGTTGATGATGCGGTCGACCGTCTTGGGGGCATTGTTGGTGTGCAGCGTGCCGAAGACCAGCATGCCCATCGAGGCGCAGGAGAGCGCGAGCTTGATCGTTTCCATCTCGCGCATTTCGCCGAGAAGCACGATGTCGGGGTCGTGGCGCATGGCACCCTTCAGCGCGGCGCCGAAGGTCTCGGTGTGGTCGCCGACTTCGCGGTGGACGATGGTGGACTTCTTGCAGGGATGGACGAACTCGATCGGGTCCTCGATCGTGATGATGTGCCGCGCGAGGTTGTCGTTGATGTAGTCGATCATCGCCGCGAGCGTGGTGGACTTGTCGGAGCCGGTGGGGCCCGTGACAACGACGAGGCCCTGGTCGAGGTGGCAGAGTTTCTTCAGCGCCTCGGGGAGGTTGAGCTGGCTGAACGAAAGGATTTTGGCGGGGATCTGGCGGAGGACGGCGGCCTGGCCCCAGTGGTTGTAGAGGAAGTTGGCGCGAAAGCGGGCGAGGCCGGCGACCTCATGGGCGAGGTCGAGATCCTTGCGCTCGAGGAATTCCTTCCAGCGTTTCTCGGGGGTGATCTCCTTGAGCAGGGCCTCCATTTCCTGCGCCGTCAGCGGTTTTTCGCCGATGGGCTGGAGGGAACCGGAGATGCGGGACTTCGCGGGCAGGCCGACGGTGAGGTGCAGATCGGAGCCGCCCTTATCGAGCATGGTCCGGAGGAGTGAGTCGATGGCGGCCATGGGTCAGGAAAGGAAGGAGGCGGGAGACGGGAGGCGGGAGGCAGGAACAACCGAGGCGACACACCCCGGCGCTGCGCGCCACCCCTCTTGAGAGAGGGGAACCAAACCCGCGCGAACGGAGATCCCCCCTTGAGCGGGGTGCCGGACAGGGCGGGGTGGGTGGATAAAATGCTTCGCGATCATGCTTATTTCTTCGCGGTGGCGACCGGTGGCGGGGCGGGCGGCGGATCCACCTTCTGTCGGACATTCTTGGTCGAGACGTTGATGAGAGCCGTCTCCTTGGTGATCTTCTTCTGCTGATACATTTCGAGGACGACGTTCTCCATGACGCACATGCCCTCCTTGACCCCGGTTTCCATGACGTTGCGCAGGCCGGAGGTCTTGCCCTCGCGGATCAGGGCCTGGATGGCGGTGTTGGAGATCATTATCTCACAGGCGACGACCAGGCCGCCGCCGATGGCGGGCAACAGGCGCTGGCAGACGACGCCACGGAGACTTTCGGCCACGCTGGCGCGGATCTGCGTCTGTTGGGCGGGCGGGAAGACATCGAGCAGGCGATTCAAGGTCGTCGAGGCGTCGCTGGTGTGCATCGTTCCGATGACGAGGTGGCCCGTCTCAGAGGCGCTGATTGCCATTTCGATGGTCTCAAGGTCGCGGAGTTCACCGATGATGATGACGTCGGGGTCCTCGCGGAGGGCGCCTTTGAGTGCGGTGAAAAAGGACTTGGTGTGCGGGCCGACCTCGCGCTGCGTGACGTTACAGCCTCGGGGTGGCTGGACGACCTCGATCGGATCCTCGACCGTGATGATGTGGTCGGAGCGCTGCTCGTTGAGCTCGGAGACCAGGGCGGCGAGCGTGGTGGTCTTGCCCGCGCCGACCGGCCCGGTGATCAGGATGAGGCCGTTGTGGTAGGAGAGGAGCTTCCGGATGGCCTCGAGGTTGCGCAGGCCGAGCTCGTCGAGCTTGGGCATGGTGGACGGCACCATGCGGTAGGAACCCGAGGCGCCCCATTTGTGGAACATGAGGTTAACGCGGTAGCGGTTCTCGGCGTCGAGGGCGAGGGCCAGATCATAGTCGCGCCGCTCGAGGTAGATTTTCTTCTGGTGGTCGGCGAGAAGGACGGTGTTGACCCGCAGGGCTTCCTGGTCGGTGAGGATGTGCTCCGTGATGGGCGTGAGCACTCGGTGCTTCCGCATGAAGGGCTTGGAGCCGGCGGAAAGGTGGAGATCGCTCGCGCCGTACTTGCCCGCATCGATGAGCAGCTGGCGGACGGCTTGGGCGAGATCCTTGTCATCGAGCGAGGCAATCTGGTTGAAGGGAAACTGCGGCGCGCCGGCCGATGCCGTCGAGGCAGGTCTGGCTTGGACCGCGGCCGGCGCAGGTTGAACGGCGGGGGCTTTGTCGAGGAGCGGATTGTTGTCGGGTCCGCCGGAGGCGGCGCGGGCCATGGCGTCGCCGGCGATCGCCTCGAGCTTTTCCACGTCCGTGACGAGGCCGTCGTCGATGAGCTTCTGGGCGAAATCCATCAAAGCCACGTCCTGGCCGAGCATGCGGACGATGGTCAGCGCCTGGTCGCGGCTGAACAGTTTCTGGTCAAGGCCAAGCCGGATCAGCCAGAGGATTTCGTTGTTCATGCCGGGGAGATGGGCGGTATGCTCTGCAGGCCGCGCCGGTTGGCAAGTTTGGACTGCAAGTGGAGTTTATTCCCTTTGGGTCTAGTACACCTGAGCCTGCTCCGGCCTGGCTTAAATCTGTGGGAGCGTGCTTGCACGCGATGTTTGGTAAACGAATCGCGACCAAGGTCGCTCCCACCACCGAACCGAGTGACTTGGTGGAATGCCCGGAGCTTGCTCCAAAGATCTTTACTCCGGACCGTTGGCCACCTTGAAGGCGAAGGCGGCCGCGATGCCGCCGGCGAAACACGCCACCAGATAGATCCAGAGGCTGCCCCAGGAGATGACGCCCATGGCGCAGAGGCCGAGCGCAACGGCCGGGTTGAAGGCGCCGCCGGAGATGCCGCCGACGGCGTAGGCGCCGGCCGTCACGGTGAAACCGATGGCGGCGCCGTAGAATGAATTTCCACCGGTGCCCTTGGCGGTGGCCACGTGCAAGATGACCCACACGAGGGCGAAAGTGAACAGGAACTCGACGAGCAGCGCGGGCAAGGCCTCGGGGATCATCGGCCCGCCCAAGGCGGCGGCCTTGGCGACGACGCCCGTCTTGAGGGCCTTCACCGCGACGGCGGCCACCAAGCTGGCGCCCACTTGCGCTCCAATATAGGGAACGATGTCCGCGGCCGGGCATTTGCCGCGCAGCCACGCGGCGATAGTGACGGCCGGGTTGTAGTGCGCACCGGAAATGTGGCCGCCGGCATAGATCATGACCATGAGGACGGCGCCGATGGCGATCGGCGCCATGGCGCCCGCGCCGGGAGCAATGACTGTCATGCCGATGGTGAAGACGAGGAAGAAGGTGCTGATGAACTCGACGAGGTATTTCTTCATGGGGTGGAGTAGGGTGCGGGCCCATCCAATCCGGCGGCCCGGCCCGGTCGAGCCGGAAAGGGGTGCGCAATTTGCGCCGGAGTGCGGGGGATATCAGAAGGTGGGAGGGGCTTTACGCCCCGACGGGATGGCAGCTGCGCGTGCAGGCAGGGCATAAAGCTCCCCCTCATTCCAGCAGTGCGCCAAACCCGGGCTTGCCAGGGGGTGACGGCGGCGATTCCATGACCGTTTACTCAAATGAAACTCATCGACCTCAACCGCCAGGGTGGCATCGGCGCCAACTCGCTTTATCTCCTCATCGGCGACCTCAACATCCTGGTTGATTGCGGCCTGAACCCGAAGACCCCGGGCCTGGGCGCGCTGCCGGACCTCTCGCTGCTGCGCAACGTCGAGCTCGACCTCATCATCGTCACGCACTGCCACCTCGACCACATCGGCGGGCTGCCGGTCGTCATGCGCCAGCATCCCAAGACGCCGGTGCTGCTCACGCAGTCGAGCCGCATGCTCATTGAGAAAATGCTGCACAATTCGGCCAACGTGATGACGAAGCAGAAGCAGGAGGACAACATCCCGGGCTACCCGCTCTTCACGCACAAGGAGATCGAGGGCCTGTCCAAGCGCTTCGTCGGCCTGCCCTTCAAAAAGGTCAAAAAGATCAAGGGCAAGCGCGGCGAGATCGAGCTGATGTTCCATCCCTCGGGCCATGTGGCCGGCGCCACCGCGGTCGAGATCCACCACGGCACGCGCAAGATCTTCCTCACGGGCGACGTACTGTTCGAGCACCTGCGGACGCTGAAGGGTGCGCACTTTCCCATCGGGCATTTCGACACGCTTATCATCGAGACGACCCGCGGCATGACCGAGCGCGCCTACGGCAAGGAGCGCGTGCACGAGATCGCCCGGCTCATGGACTCGATCAACGACACGATTGCGAAGGGTGGCTCGTTCCTGCTGCCGGTGTTTGCGCTCGGCCGCATGCAGGAACTGCTCGCGGTGTTCCATGATGCGCGGCGTTTCGGCCGGCTGATCGACTGCCCGATCTTTGCCGGCGGCCTCGGCATCGGGCTCTCCGAGCTCTTCGACGAGGTCTCGCGCAAGACCAAGGATGTTCAGTTCGACATGCGGATCCTGAAGGACCTGCGGATCGGCAAGCTGCCGAAAAAGATCACCCCCGGGCAGGAACCGCAGCATCGCGGCCTGTACATCGTCAGCTCCGGCATGCTCGTCGAGAAGACCCCCAGCTACGCGCTCGCCTCCGGTCTGCTGGGCCACGCGCGCAACACGATCGGCTTTGTTGGCTATTGCGATCCCGACACCCCCGGCGGCCAATTGCTGGCGGCGAAGCCCGGCACGACCTTCCAGTTCTCAGCCTTGGACGTGAGGGCCAAGATCAAGGCCCGCGTCGAGCGCTTCGAGCTCAGCGGCCACGCGGAGCGCGGCGAACTGCTGGAGTTCGCGGTGCAGACCAAGGCCCGCAGCATCGTGCTCACCCACGGCGATCCTGATGCGCGTGACTGGTTCAAGTCCCAGCTCGCCGAGCAACTCCCGAAGGCCAAGGTCGTCGATCCGATCCCCCTGCGACTGTACGAGGTGTAAGGCGGGATCAAGCAAGGGGTGGGCGTCGGCTTCTCCATTCGACTAGCACTACTCCGTCAGGTTTCAACACACCCCGGCGCATTTGCGCCACCCCTCTCCAGCCGGACTCATGCAATTGAATCACGTGGAACGCGGCCTTTGGACGCGATGGTAGGGCGCGGATTCCACTCGGCGCCGCTTCGGCGGTGAAGGGACTCACCGCCCTACCTAAAGAACCCGTCCGGAGGCCGGGTTCCACCATTTAGTCCGGACACCCGCGAATGATAACACGCCTTAACTGAATGCTTCCGGCTGGAGAGGGGCCCCCAGTCCGGCGGGGCTTAGAAGCGTCCGGCCAGCGTCCAGCTTGCGTTCGGCCAGCGTTCGGCCGGCGTCCGGCCGGGCAGGATGAACCAATTCGGAGCATTTTTCGCTCTCAAGGCACCCCGCACATATATTAGAGCGCCGGCCTCTGCGGGCGTATTTGCCACCGGAATGTGGCATCCCCTTTATTGTGAACCTGTTCTTGCCTGCGGGGACATTAAGGCCTTTGCTGGCCGTATTGGTTAACCTTTCCCATCGTGTACCCCTCTCCACGAAATGAACTGCGCCCAGCCAGTGCGACAGTCCAGGGAGGATTTTTTTAGTCGGGTTCAGTAGCAATCGGTTATGTCCGAATATAGCGGATTTAAAATCAAACGACCCCACTCGCTGGCTCCGCTGACCAGTGTGTATGAGGCTGTGGCCGTCGATGGCCGGCCCGGACGCTTTGCCCTGAAGATTTTCCATCCACCGGCTTCCACCCATGCGCGGCGGATTTACGCGATCGAGGGTTGGCTGCTCGCGGCCGAGCGCCAGAAAGATGCCGCCAAGAAGGACGGGTCGGTGCTCGAAGTGCTGGCCTGCGGCCGTTGCGAGGAAGGCGCTTTTGCCGTCATGCCCTGGCAGGAGCGCTATCTTGAGCCGTGGATCAAGACTCTCCAGCAGAAGGGTGACACGCTGCGTGCGCTGGCCACGTGCCTGCTGAACACTATCGAGGCGTGGGAAAAGGAAACCGGCGGGCCGCACGGCAACCTGAAGCCGGCGAATATTTTCCTGGATCACTCCGGGCCCCTGACCGGAATGACGGCCCGGCTGTCCGATCCCGCATTCATGCCGGGAACGACGACCGCCGCCCTGCGGCTGGCAGATCTCAACGCTGTCGGCACGATGCTGGCGACGATCGTCCGCCGCCGGTTGCCCGGCGCGTGGCCGATCGAGGAAGCGCCGGAATGGAAGGCGCTCGGCAACGCTGGCAAGGGTTGGCTGGACTTCTGCAATTACCTGCTGAACCCGCAGCCGGGCGAAGGCGAAGTTACGTTGGAGAAAGCGCGTCTCCGCCTGAAGAAAGTCCCGAAGGACGCCAACCCGGTCAAG
>JANYDW010000008.1 GCA_025363455.1 Oleiharenicola sp.
ACCTCCCGGGGGGCGCCCCCCCCACCCCCCCGCCAAGGGTGGTTGTGCTATCGTACGAACAGCGCAGTCGTTTGCGTTCCCTGTGTTCTGGGTAGTTTTCCCATACCCCATGAAAACCCCGCTGCACTTCGTCCTGCTGTCACTCTTCCTCGCCGTCCGCGCTTTCGCCCAGGGTAACCTCGACTGGCACCTCGAGTTCCCTGGAGTGAAAATTGCCGGCAATCTCTATTACGTCGGCACGGCCGATCTCGCCGTCTACCTCGTCGCCACGCCGGCGGGCAACATCCTGATCAACGCCGATTTTCCTTAGGACCTGCCCGTCATTCGGCGCAACATCGGGCAACTCGGCTTCAAGTACACCGACACCAGGATCATCCTCATCAGCCACGCGCACGGCGACCACGATGCCGCTGTGGCGCAGGTGAAGAAGGAAACCGGCGCCAGGCTCATGGTGATGGAACCGGATGTCGCCGCCGTCGAAAGCACCGCGGCCGGACGCCCGGGCGCGAAGGTGGACCGGGTGTTGCACGACGGCGACGTCGTCGAGCTTGGCGGGACGAAACTGGTCGGCCGCCTCACGCCCGGACACACGCCGGGTTGCACCACCTGGACCATGGAGGTGGGCGAAGGCGGCCGGAAGCTGCTGGCCGTGATCGTAGGCAGCCCGAACGTCAACCCGGGCTACTTCCTAGCAGGCAACAAGGAATACCCGGGCATCGCCGAGGACTACGAGAAGGCCTTTGCGACCTGGCTCAGCCTGCCGGCGGATCTCTTTCTCGGCGCGCACGGCGCGTACTTCGACCTGAAGGCCAAGTATGCCCGGCTGCAGGCGGGGGCGGCGGTGAATCCGTTCATCGATCCGGAAGGTTACAAGGCCTACATCACCGAGCGCCGCGACCATTTCCGCCGGGAGTGGGAGCGCCAAAAACAGAACCCCGGTTCACCCGCGCCGTGAGTTGCGCTCACGGATGGCACCGATGGCGTTTGGATAGCCGTCGGTGTGATGCTCGGTCTTCCGCCGGGGTCCCAAGAAAACGTCAATCTCCGCCGAGTTCCCGGATCAGCAACTTGACGAGGATTTGATCGGGATCGCGCATGGCTGGAACGATGCCTCCCAGCAGCCAGAAATCCGGCAGCTCTTTGTAGAAAATCGCATACCGCGGATACCGCCGGATCGGCAACTGTCTCCAGCCATGCCGGCTCACATGGATGACCTGAAGATTGGCCGTGATGGCGGCGATTTCCGCCAGGTAAGCATGGAGAAACCGGGTCCCGGCCCGGGCGCTGTAATTTCGGTAGTAGTCGTAGGCTGTCTGCAGGTCGCCGGCATACCCCTCTGCTTCGCGGAAGGGCTTCACTTCCGGAGCCGGCGTGTCGCATCCCCGACCGGTTTGGTCAGCTCGGGATGGCGCAACGCTTGTTCGGCCCGGTGGTTCAGTCGTGCGAGTTGTGCCGTGGTCGGCGCCACTTCGCCTTCGGCCTCACGCCAGAGGTGATCGGCCAGTGCGGCCTTTTCCCTCGAAGTCAGTCGTCGGATTTCCCGGACGATGGTGTTGGTGAGAGCCATGCCGCTACCATGTCCAGGCCGGTTCCCGGGGCAAGCGGGAAGCTGACGCAGCCGAGACTCGCCTTGTGGTCGGAACTGGCTCTCATTGCGTGGTAATGTTGTTCCGAATCCTGTCTCTTTGCGCCTGGGCGTTGCTCCCTTTGGCTGCTTTTGCCGCAGACAAATCCCCGCTGGCCGACGCACCGAGTGCCTTTGTCAGGGACCAGGCGACCAGCTCCGTCCACTGGCAGCCGTGGACCGACGCCGTGCTGGCGCAGGCAAAGCAGCAAACTAAGCCCGTCTACGTCTTCGTCGGCGCGCCGCTCAGCGAGCTGACGCGCGCCACGATCAACCAGACGTTTACGAGCGAGAAGACTGTGGCCTGGCTGAACGAGAGTTTCTTCTGCATCTTCGTCGATGCCGACGTGAAACCGGCGGTTGCGGCCTACGCGCTGCACTTCATCGCCAGCGTCAAGCAACTCAAGGGATCGCCCATCCACCTCTGGCTGACCCCCGACACGCTCCAGCCCTACGACGGCGCCAACTACCTGCCGCCGTCCGAAGAGTGGGGGAAGGCCGGTTTCCTCAAGGCCGCCCGCAGCGCGTTGGATACTTGGAAAAACGAACCGGCCCGCGCCCATGCCCAGGCCGAGGAGGCGATCTCCATGATGAAGCTGCCCCCGCTAGACCTGAAGGCCAAGATTGACCTCACGGCGAAGCTCGAGGCCGCCACCAAGGCCTGGGTGGCAGCGGTCGATGTGAAGAACGGCGGCTTCGGCACCGCCCCCAAACGGCCTGAGCCAGAGTTGATCCGATTTCTGCTCACGCGTGACCAGGCGGCGAAAGACGCTGCGATCAACGCGGCCCGCGCCCTCGTGAAGGGCGCGCTCCGCGATCCGGTCGACGGCGGCTTCTATCGACGCTGCATCGACGACGAGTGGAAGGAGCCGTATTTCCAGAAAACCCTCGCCGATCAGGCCCGCATCGCGCTGGCGCTGTTCGAGGCCGCCGCCGCCGCGAAGGACAACAAGCTCCGCGCCGCCGGCATCGGCGCGTTGGACTTCGTCCTCAAGGAACTCCGCAATCCCGACAGCACCTTCGCTGCCGCACTCGACGGCACGCTGGAGGAGAATCCCGATCCCGCCAAGCGGCCAAAATTCGTGAAGGTTGGGTCAGCCACCGCTACTGCCTGGGGCCTGTTCGTGGTGGCTTTGCAGCAGAGTGGGGAAAAGCGGCTCCAGAAGCTGGCGGGTGAAGTCATGAATAAAATCCCTCTGACCCGAGAGCCGGCGGCTGAAAACGAGTCTCGATCCTTTTCCCCCGATTCAAAGCGCTTTCCCTTCGCCGCGGATTTCCTGGGCACCATCCTGGCTCTGCGGACGGTGCATGGAAAGGAGGATGAAGTATCCAAGCAGATGCTGACTGTGACGAACGATCACTATTTCAACACGGCTTCGGGAGTGTATCTGACAGGACTTTTTCCCGGCATCGCGATGCGCGCCCCTGCGTCAAGCGAATCTCCCTCTGCCGAAGTCCTGGCCCTGCTGATCGGCGTGGACCAAATGACCGCCGACCTGATCCGTCGGAATCTGTATAACGCGATCGAATACGACGAGCTGCCCCCCGGCGACATCCTACTCGGCCTGGCGACCAACCGCTAATTGACGCTAATTTCCGCTAATGGATCCCGATCTGACCGGTTTGGAATTAGCGGGAATTAGCGAAGATTAGCAGTTAAAGAGAATCATGTCACCCCGGGCCTACGTTTACATCGTCCGCTGCTACGACGGCACGCTCTACATCGGCACGGCGAGAGACATCACGGCACGCCTGGCCCAACACGACGCCGGCAAGGGCGCCAAGTACACCCGCTCCCGCGGCCCGGTGAAACTGCTTTGGTCGGAGGGCCCGATGACCGTTAGCCGCGCCCTGCGCCGCGAACACCAGCTGAAGCAGCTGACGCGTCCGCAAAAATTCGCGCTCATCGCGGGCAAGCTCATCCTCAAGCTCCCGCGGCGCCGCTGATCAGGGCGGGGCCTGCCTCAGGTAGTTGCGGTAATCCTCGGGCGTGTCCAGGTCGGTGTTGGACGCGAGCGGGATGGCGGCAAAATCCGGGCGATCCTCCCGCAGCAATTCCCGGGCGCCGGCATCGCCGGTCAGCTGCCGCAGCCAGGCAAACCAGGCGGCGCCGAACAGCACGGGCGGCACCCGCCGATCCCCGGTTTGGGAGGCGACTAGGGAGCAGTCGCCTTGGAGGAATCTCTCGATCAATTTTTCCAAGTGATGCTCCGGCAGATCCGGCTGGTCGGCGGGCAGGATGATCAGGCCGTCGAGAACGGGCGCGAGCCCGAGGGCCGATTCCACCCCGGTGCGCAGGGACGAGCCCAGGCCGTCGTTCCACGCGGGATTGATGACGGGGTGCACCGGCAGGCCGGTCAGGGCCGGTGCGATTTCATCGGCAAGGGCGCCCAGCACCACCACCACCGGGTCGACCGGGGAGCGGAGCGCGCGCTCGGCGACATGACGCAGCAGCGGCCGGCCGCCGATTGGCAGCAACTGCTTGGGCCGGCCCATGCGCTGCGAGCCGCCAGCGGCGAGGAGGACGAGACCGCAGCGAAAGTCAGGTGGGTTCACCGCAAAATCTTTTTCAAGGCAGCAGAGGAATTAGCCACAAAAAACGCAAAAAACACCAAAATGAACAAGATTGGACGAACACTTGTCAGGGCCTTGTTTAGGCCAGAGGTTTCGATCCCCGATGGGGTCAGAAGGTAAATGAGATTCAGAGAAGTCCCGGTTTTTGTGTTTCTCGTGTTTTTCGTGGCCAAACTTCACCCATGGATCGGGCCGGGGCGATCGCGGAGAAAACCTGGGGTGCGGCCGGCGAGCCGGGCCTCCAACTCGGCGAGGATGGCGAGCGCCACCGTCTCGGGTGAGCGGCCGCCGAGGTCAAGGCCGACCGGGGCGTGCAGCTTGGCGAGCTGGGCGGGAGCGGGAGACAGCTCCGCGAGCAACCGGTCGGTGCGGGTCCGCGGGCCGAGTTGTCCGAGGTAAGGCAATTCGCGGGGCAGCAGGGCTCGCAGAAATTCCCGATCGTCGAGGTAGCGGTGGGTCATGACGACGGCGAACGTGCGGGTGTCGAGGTGCAGGCTCGCGGCAATTTCCGCCAAAGACGCGGTGATGATCCGGTCGGCATCAGGAAAGCGTTCCACGGTGGCGTAGGCGCCGCGGGCGTCGGCCACGGTCACGTGCCAGCCGATCTCCTTGGCGAGGCGGGCCAGCGGCTGGGCATCATCGCCGGCGCCGCAGATGAGCAGGACAGGCGGGGCCGGAATTGTCTCACAGAAGCAGGCTCCGGCATCGGGTGTGGTCGTACCGGCCAACCGGGTGCCTTGTGGCGCCGGGTCGACATAGTCCACGCTCAGTGCGGTGGCGCGGCGCTCACGCAAATTGGCCTGCAGGATTCCGATCCAATCGGGCCGCCGCACCGGAATCTGCTCGATGAAGACTCTCACCACGCCTTGGCAACCGAGGCCCACCCCCCAGACGAGATCGTTTTCCGTGGTGGTGTCGTAGACGGCCAGCTCGGAACGGCCCGTGGCGAGGACGCGGCGGGCGAGTACCATGAGGTCCTCTTCCAGGCAGCCGCCACTGATCGAGCCGAGGCGGGAGCCGTTGGTCTGAAGCAGCAGGCGCGCGCCGGGACGTCGGTAGGAAGACCCCTCGACCTGCACCAAGGTCGCCAGTGCCGCGGGTTGTCCGGCGGCGGCGTCGAGGGCGGAGAGAATGCGGGCGATCTCAGGCATAAGGTTAGGCAAGAGTGGGAAACCGCTATTGGGATTTCTCAAAGAGAAATCCTACAGAGTACCCTGCGGCTGATCGCCTCCGGATTTTATTTTGGGCACCGCTGATCGCGATGGGTGATGGCCTGCGATCAGCAGGCCTCCTGGCTCTACTGTGGAGCCGATAAGGCGAAGCCGCTGAAATAAAGTTCCGGCCATTGCCGGAACTCATTAGCGGTTCCAAAACTTTGATGGGGATCGCCGTCAAGGAATCAGGCTTGGGTTAGGGTGAAGACATTCGTGGTTCCTTCGCCGCGGAGGAGCCGGGCGAGGGCGGCGCTGCGCACGCCATAGCGACACGTCAGCACCAGCGGGCCGGCGGCGGCGAGTTCGCGGAGTCGGGCGAGATCCAGCGCGGCCACGGCGGATCTTCCGCCGGGCGCGGCTTCGCCCGGTTCGGTCAGGTAGATCGTCTGCGCGGTTGCACCCAACGCCGTGACGCCGGCGGCGTTGAGGAAGAGGGAAGTGTCGGTGACGGTGGTGGGCTTGGCCGCCTTGAGCTGGTCCAGCCGGGAGCACACCGGGCAGTCGGGTCGGGCGCTGCGCTCGATGATGAGTTGCGAGCCATCGAGCAGGTTGACGAGGCGCGTCTGACGGGGCGCGTCGCCCTCGTGGCCGAGGAGGAGCTTGATCGTCTCGGCCGCCTGCATCACGCCGAGCACGCCGACGGCGGGGCCAAAGACCGGACCGCCAGCACAGTTGCCCGCCAGGTCCAGGTCACCCGGAGTGCGGCCAAGCCACTGGCAGTGCAGGCAGCCGCCCGCGCCCTGACGGAAGACATCGAGCGTACCCTCGAAGCGGTGCACCGCGGCCTGCACCAGTGGTACGCCGAGCGCGAGGCAGGTGTCATGCAGCAGGAAGCGCGAAGTAAAATTGTCGGTGCAATCGAGCACGACGTCCTGTCCGGCGACCAGGGCGCGGGCATTCTGCGGGGTGAACTCGCCCTCGTGGCTGGTGATCCGGGCCGCGGGGTTGTGCAGGCGCAGCCGGGCCGCGGCAGCGAGGGCCTTGGGCGCGCCGACCTCGGCGGTCGTGAACAGGATCTGCCGGTGCAGGTTGGAGTGCTCGACCTTGCTGCCGTCAACGAGGGTCAGGTGGCCAATCCCGGCCCCCGCGAGGTAGAGCGCGGCCGGACAGCCAAGCCCACCGACCCCGACCACGAGCACACGGGCGGCAGCCAGTTTCTGCTGACCCGCGGCGCCGACCTCGGGCAGGGCGGCTTGCCGGGCGAACATTTCATTCGCACCGGTCCTGGCCGCGGCCTCGGCGGTGCAATTCACCCATTCGGCGGCGCCGCCGGGATGATGCTCCTTTTTCCAGACGGGCAGGCGCAGCTTCAACTCCTCTATCACATGCCGGCAGGCGGCGAAGCCGGTCTGGCGGTGCGCCGAGGCCACGCCGATCCAGACGGCGGCTTCACCGATTTGCAGCGGGCCGGTGCGGTGGACGCACAGGACTTTCGCTCCGGCATAAATTCTTTCCGCTTCGCTAACGATGGCCTCGCCCTCGAGTCGCGCCAGGTCGTCAAAGGCCTCGTATTCGAGCTTCGTGACCGGCTGGCCAAGGTGGTGATTGCGGACCCGGCCTTCGAAAACCGTCAGGGCCCCCGCTTCGGGTGCGGTGAGCCGCGCCTGCAAGGCGGTGGAATCGATGGGTCGGTCGGTGAGTTCGAACATGCTCAGCCTCCGGCCACGGGGGGAATGAAAACCACGCGGTCGCCCGCGGCCAGCGGCGTGGTCATCGCGACGTAGCGCTCGTTGACGGCGACGCGCAGCAGCGTGGCGGGAAAGGTGAGACCGGGGTGACGACCCTGCAACTCGGCGTAGAGGGCGGCAGGGTCGGGCACGGTGGAATTAACCATGAGCGTGGAAGCCCCAGCCTGCTCACGCAGGATGGCGAAGAAGCGGACGTTGATCTGACGGGAAGAAGACATCGGATGGATAACCACTAATTTCCACAATGACTCACTAGTCCGGATCGATTCAGTCGGATTTTCACCACGAAATACACGAAAGCCAAGTTTCGGCAGGAACGGTTGAGCTTGGAACGGTGATTTGCAGGGCTGGGTTCAACAGTGGCATGTCCGTGATTTTATCTTTTTCGTGTATTTAGTGTGTTTCGTCACTACTGTCCGGAACGTGGAGCGGTTAGATTCTATAACATTCATGATATGAGTTTCATCGGTCAGTTTTGGGGTGTGACGCATTTTGCGTGCGGAGCGGTGTTTTGGTCGCTGGGAGACACGTTAGATCTTGGCCAT
>JANYDW010000031.1 GCA_025363455.1 Oleiharenicola sp.
TTTCAATCCGCGCCCCGCTCCGAGGAGCGGGGCGACAGCGTAATCAAGTCGGTGCCGTCGGGAATTGACTTGTTTCAATCCGCGCCCCGCTCCGAGGAGCGGGGCGACGCGGAGCGCGTTAATCCACTTCACTTTCATGCGAGTTTCAATCCGCGCCCCGCTCCGAGGAGCGGGGCGACGTTGCTGAGGCAGCGCCTCCGTGGCCCGTTGCTAAGTTTCAATCCGCGCCCCGCTCCGAGGAGCGGGGCGACTAATCACATGACAATAACACTCCCCACCGACATCGTTTCAATCCGCGCCCCGCTCCGAGGAGCGGGGCGACCCGTCACGTTATGACGGCCGATGGTGTTGATTAGTGTTTCAATCCGCGCCCCGCTCCGAGGAGCGGGGCGACACCTACCGAGTCCTTGACGCTCAGTTCTTCGGAGTGTTTCAATCCGCGCCCCGCTCCGAGGAGCGGGGCGACGCTTCAAACGCGATCCGCGCGGCCTCAGCTTCAGCGTTTCAATCCGCGCCCCGCTCCGAGGAGCGGGGCGACGTTTCCATTCAGACAGCACGAGCCAGACACCGATGTTTCAATCCGCGCCCCGCTCCGAGGAGCGGGGCGACCGCGCTCAGGTTTTGGGCCTGAGCGCGAAAGACTTGTGGGCGGGTTTTGCGAAACTGTCAAAGAACGGAAAGTGCTTCGCCGGGCGAGGTCTAACAAATGGAGCCTGCGCTTTGTCAGTGAGGCAGTTCTGCGAATCGCGAGAGGGTGTGGGGGGCTTCGAGGCGCAGGGTTCGCTTGCTTGCTTTTCAAATCGTTAACGAGTCATCCACCACGTTTATTGGCACCTGCACGCCGTGGTGTTCGATCCGATGTTGGCCAGTCTGGTCGAGAAAGTAGATACGGAGAGAATCCTGGGTGTCGTCAATCTCACTCAGCAACCGGCTGCGCAGCTCCACCCATTCCTTTTGTCCGAGTTGCATTTCAAAAACCGATTTCTGCACTCGCGTGCCGTAGGAAGTGCAGGCTTTCGCCACCCGGCGGAGACGCCGGGCGCCGGCGCGCTCTTCGCGCGTGCTGACATCGTAGGTTATCACCAGAAACATGGCGGTTCAGGTAAAGAGGTGCGGTGTGTAGTCGGTTTCACTGCGAAGGGCTCGGGCCAGCAACCGGGCTTGGATGAAGACGAGTTGTCCGTGCCGGACTTTTTCCTGGAACAGCGGATGGTGGACCTCCTCAGCTTTCCGCTGCTGGTAGGCGGCGATGAGCGCTTTTCGAGCGGCTTCGGAGAGTTCCACGGAGCCACCGTCACGGGCCAAGAACTGGCCGACTTTCAGCTCGCCGCGGTTCACGAGAGTCAGGGCGAGGCGTTCAACCCAAGGACGAAACTCCTCCATGAGATCAAGCGCCAGCGATTCGCGACCGGACCGGTCGGCATGGAGGTAGCCGGCGAAGGGATCGAGCCCGACGGCCGTCAGGGCCGAGACGCAGTCATGGCGGAGCAGGGCATAGAGAAAGGAAAGCAGGGCGTTGAGCGCATCGCGCGGCGGCCGGCGGCTGCGTCCGTCGAACGGGAAGCTGGCACGCAGGGCCGGTCTCAGGTGCCGGGAAAATACCTCGAAATGCAGCGCAGCGGCCCGGCCTTCGATGCCGCGGATCACATCGAGATCGTCGGAGGCTCGTCCGAGTTCGCGCAGGAGGTGGGCGTGGGCTTCCGCGACCGTGCGCAAGGAATCGCGATCGTCTTCCTCGGCGGCATCGCGGGCGCTGCGGGAGAGCAGCCAGCGCACATTGTGGAGTTTGCCGGCCACGAAGGCGCGCCCGAGCGCGGCGGAGCGGGCGGGGGACGCGGCCGCGGCGTGTTGGGCGCGGCGCAGGAGCATCGAGCCCTGCGGTACTCCTTCGACGCGGGCCTCCAGCCGGCCCCAGTCGGTGAAGAAGCAGACGCTGGCGCCGTGCTCCCAACACAGGCGCATGGCGGACGGCGAGACATAGATGTCGGCGCCGAAGACGAAGACCGACTCCAAGTTATGAACGGGCAGGGAGAGTTTTAGCTGTTTCTCGTGTTCGACCCGGAGAGCGAGGCCGTCGCGCCGAAGGGACAAGGCCGGGGTGAGAAGATAGAGGACGTTTTGAAGGTTCTGGGCCATCGGCGGAGTCAGGTATAATCTCGCGGCTCAAAGAGCACGGCGCGGCGGACTGAAGCTGCTTCGGGGAGGCAGATTCCGCGCAGGGAGCAGCCATCGCATTGGGGCTTGAGCAGGGCGGGCGGGGCGTTGGGGCGGATCAGGGAAGCGCGCAGAGCATCGAGCGTGGCGAGGGTAAGGGAGCGGAGCGGCGAATCGAAAGCGACCTCATCGCGTTTGGCGGAGGCGACGTGGTAGATCAGGCCGGCTTCGATGCGGAGCCCGAGCATTTCCTCCAAGCAGAGAGCCTGGGCGCAGAGCTGGACCTGATCGTTGGACCAGCGGCGAGCCGGGCCTTTCTTGTATTCCACGGGCCTAGCTTCCACGATCCGCGGGATATCAGATTTCAAATTAGC
This sequence comes from Oleiharenicola sp., assembly GCA_025363455.1. GTDB lineage: Bacteria > Verrucomicrobiota > Verrucomicrobiia > Opitutales > Opitutaceae > Lacunisphaera. The sequence goes on from JANYDW010000031.1 coordinate 2,529, forward strand.
GATTTCAGATTCATGGAAATCCGCCCGGCGGATTTCCACCAAGTCAGCCTTGCCGGTGAGCCCGAGGGTGTCGGAGTAGAGCGGCAGGGCACGCAGCAGTTCCCATCCGGCGCGGTGCTCATAACCGGGGTGATCGACGGCCTCGTGGGCGAGATTGCCGAGAAGGGTATGCTCGTTGGTGCCCCGAAGGCCGTCCACGAATTTCAGGTGGGCGCGGCGCTCGCAGTAGAGGAAGTCGTTGAGCGCGGAGAGGGGCAACGGTTCCATGGTGCGCTGCCGGCGTGAAAATTACTGTCCCTGGGCCTCGGCCAGCCGTTCGGCAAGGCGCTGGCGCAAAAGGGCGACACGGGGTGGCGCGAGGACGCCGATGCGGCCCTTGATGATGGATTGGGGGACGGTGGCGAGGAATCCGAGACGGACGATGGAGGGTGCGGCGAGACCGGTGCGGGCAAAGTCCGGGTCGTTGAGATCGATCAGGTCGTCAAAATCAGGCACGCGCTGGCGGAGCTGGCTGCTGATGCCACAGACCAGAATGTCATCAAACGGGGGCAGCTGGCAGAGGACGAGGGTCGGGCGGAGTTTGGCGTGGCCGTCGGCCTGAGGCAGGAGCGCGAGGACGATGTCACCGGACTTCATAGCGGGCATTGGGCTCCTCGACGACGCGGTGGGAGTAGTCAGGTTCGGCATCGCCGTAGGCCCGGGCGAGGCCCTGGGCGGCGAGCCGGAGGAAGGCCGCGCGGTCGGCCTCCGACTCGGGAGGGAGCACGGTGACGAGGAGACGGGCCTGGGGCGGGATGACGTAGGGCTCTTCCAGCCGGATGTGGGTGCCGTCAAACACGGCGGAGAGGGTGACGGTTTTCATGGAGAAGAAGGTGACAGCGAGCGCCCAAAAGTCGAGAGGAGGCACGGTAAGAACGAAGCCATGCACTGCGGACACTGAAACTGGGGGGCAAAGCGTCAGGTGACTGCGGGGATTTCCCAGATCAGGCGTCTGGCGGTGATGGTGGGCAACGGATTGTTGCCGTCCTTGGCGGCGGGTTTAGTTTCGGAGCAGCCGCTGACAACGCCGTGGTTGTTCGTGAGCGTGTAGAGCGGGCCGTCGGGGGCGGAGCCGGTGTAGTCGTGGAGACCACCCGGGAACTCGCTCCCGGAGGGGAACTTGCCGGCAGCGTCCTTTCGGCCCGTGACCTTGACCAGATCAAGGACCTTGTGGGCGGGGGCATTACCGAGGGCGGACGTGTGCTGGAAGTCCACGTGCTCGTGTGCCAGATCGCCGATGACGGTGTGCTCATTTTCCCCGCGCAGGCCCTCGATGAACTTCAACCCCGCCCGCCGCGGGCAAAAGAGGAAGTCGTTCAGGGCGCTGAGGGGGAGTGGTGACTCTCCGGTTGCCGGATTCACAGAAGAGACTGAACGGTGATACCGGCGGGGAGACCTTGCTCGTTCACCGTGACGTCGTAGTCGGAGAATTGCCGGGCTGCGGTAGTCGCGCCAGGCTTGCGGGCGACGGTAACGCGCTCGAACAGTTTGTGGGCCGGGGCATTGCCGAGGGACGAAGCATGCTTGAAGACGACGAGCTTTTGCGGGGCCATGGTGCCGCGACTGGCGGAGCGGTCGTGATCGAACATCTGGGACAAGGCTTGCCAGAAGAGTTCGAGGTCGGCGTCAGTAAAGCCGGTATCCTTGGCGAGGTTGGCGGAGATGAAGCCGTGGCAGCGATAGAGGCCGTAGGGGATGAGGTTTTTGCGGCCCATTTCACCTTCTTCCTTATCGGTGTCGGTAACACGGGTGATGCAGAGATCGATTGGCAGGATCGTATCTATGCTCCGGGAGAATGTCATTTGCACCGGGCCCCGAATCTGGCCGGCGTTTGGGCCAGTCGACATGACACCGCCGAAGGTTCGAACGTCAAAGTAGCGCTCGCAGAGTTTCTGTTGCAGGGTGCGGATGTCTTTTTGTGAACGATTTTTTGCCTTATCGGTATCCCACTTGCCCTCGCCCTTCTTGAAGTCGGGAAGGTTTGCTTCCTTGCACGCTTCGGCGATGCGGGGATTCAAGGGCGATTTGGTCTGCACAAAAATATCGTTTCGTGGGCCGCCTACTTGGAGCACGTAGTTGCGGACCTTGCGTTTGAGGCAGACATCAGAAACGAGGCCGTGCATGTCCTGCGGGTCCACACGGGGGGAGTTGGCGGCGTCGGGGTCGCCGTTGGGATTGCCGTCTTTGCAGTCGAAGAGATAAACGAAGTCGTAGCGGGATTGGATGGGTTGAGACATGGGAGGAGGAGTTGAGTGTGAGGAGATGAGTTTGGATAGTGGACTAAGAGCTGGCGGCCTCGGCTGCTGCCTTGGCTTCGTTCCGTTCGGTGGTGCGACGTCGATAGTCGGCTTTTTGGTGATAGTAGCCGAGGGCGAATCGGCCCTGAGCTTCAAGGTCGAGCGAGGCAGGGAAAGCTTTCCCGAGAGCGGAAGAGATTTCCTCAAAATCCTTGCGGGTATTTTCGGCGATGCCACCACCGGCCTTGGCGAGGTGAAACTGGGCGTTGCGGAACAGGCGGCCCATGACGAGTGCAGGAGTGACACTGGCGCTGGCGTAGAATCGCTCGACCACGCCGGCGTTGACCCCGCCGAGAGCGAGATATTGCAGGCGGTCAAACACGGCGAAGAGACGTCCGCACAGGTAGGCGGCGTCGGAGGAGTCGGAGTCGAGTGAGGCAGTCATGGGACGAATGGCGGGTTGATGTTTCGATGAGTTGAGAGAGCGGTTGAGGCAGGCCCGAATCAGGGCCATACGAGCGGGATTGAGGCGTGGGTCAGCGTGATCGCCGGGTTGCTTGTTTTCGATCTGTTGGCGGCGGAGCGCCGCAGTCAGTGCCGTTTGAGGCAGTGCTGTGCCACGCAGGGCGGCGTAGAGGAGTTGGGTCGGGATTTGCGGGGGGAGCTCATCGATCTTATCCCGAACCATCGCATAGAGGAGGCGGCCGAGCTTGAAGGCATTTTCTTCCTTGGCACCGTCAGGTGAGATGATCGTGAGATCGGAAAACCAACGACGGATGTGGGCTTCGACTTCGGGGACGGTGCATTCGAGCCAGTCGCGGACAACGATGCGGCCAAGGTTGCCGGACAGACTCATCGCGTAGTAGGCGTTGGTTTGAATGGAGGCTGGGGCGATGCCGGTTTGTGGGGCGGAGAGGAGGTTTTTGACTTCGGCTTCGTCAGCGGAAGTGAGCAGGACGAAGAGATCAGTGGGGGCTGGCTCGCGGGTCCAATGGAGATGGATCGAGTCGTTGGTCGGCCGCCACCCGAGAGAAATGAGCGTATTGAGCGCGGAACGAAACTTGAGTTCGGAATCTGCGCTGATGGCTGCGTTTTGGGCCTGCTCCAAGCCATAAGAGGCGAAAGACGGGCACTCCTTGTTGAATGCGATGAGAGTAGTGCCGGTCGCCAACCCTCCGGGCACTCCTTCGATTTTCTCTGTGGTATCAAGCGTCTCGGCCAGACGCCCGCTGGCGAGGCATACGCGTTGACTGCGTGTGGTCGAGGCGCGGAGAGCCGCTCGGCGAGTGCGCCAGAATGTTTTCAAGGCAGAGTTGTCCAAGAGATTTTCGCCGGCAATTTGAAAGGTGGCGTTGTCGGTCGGCTTGGCTTTCGCGGAGACGAAGGCGGTGTGTAGCCGGGCGAGTTCGGTTTCGTCGGCGAGGAAGGAGAGGAGTGCGGCCAGTTTGGCCGAGGTCTCGGGCGCAGCGGTGGAGGCCTCGCTGAGGAGTTTCTTGAAGTAGGCGTGCTGCACGCGGCGGCCGTCGGCTTTTTCAGGAGCCTTGGGGTTCGGCAGCAGGACGGCGCGCTCCAGACTGTCGGCGAGAAAGTGGGACTTGTCGCCTTGGTTGAGTTCGTTGGACGAGGTGAAGGCGCGGAGCAATTTCTTGGGCTGCGGCTTCTTGACGGTGGGATCGTCGTAGAGCGGAATCGGATCGCCCGAGAGTTTCCCGTCGGCGGTTATCGGAATCAGCCAATGGATGGACGCGGCTTTAAAATCGGGGTCGCCGAGGTTGTCGCGTTCGGCGTAGGCGATGAGGGCTTGGAGCATCATGCGGCACCTCCGAGTTGCTTGCGGACTTCGGACCATGCAGGGACTTCGACGATGCCTTTTTTGAGGGCGGCACGGAAAAAGGTGATTTGCGGACGGGCCTCAATCCTGCCGGCTTGCCAAGCGTCGCCGATATCGAGGTCGAACACATCGTAGAGCATTAGTCCAAGATCGGCGTCGGCGTTCATGCCGGGTGCGACTTGCATGTCGGAAGCGGAGGCGGTTTCAAAGTGCGCAGGAAACTCGCGACAGCCAAAGCTGGGCTGATGAAAGCACTGGCCTTGCTCGATGCGGCGGCGGGCCATGCCATAGTATTTGCCGAGGTTGTCGTCTCCAACCGGTTCGTCTTCGCCATGAGGTCGGAAACGCGCACGACCGGCGAGCGGGGTGAGGGCCAGGCTGGCTTCAATCACATAATCGACTTGGCGCAGGGCGAGCGTGTTGCGTTGGGTGCGGTCCTCGTCGGCAAAGATGGGCTCGGGGTTGCGCGGAGCCTTTGATTTCACCTCGTTGCGCCGGAAGGCGAGGAACTGGACGGGGCGGCGGACGGCGATGCGATGAATACGCCAGCGGAATTGCGGTTTGTAGAGAATGGCTTCGAGCAGACCGCGGGCGGCGCTGGGCGTGATGACCGGGTAGCTGACGCGCTCCACCTTCATTTCGGGACGGGTGAAGCAGGCGAGGTCTCCCCAGGCGCGGAGATAGATGGGGTTGTTCATATTGAATATAGGGATAACGAAGGATCAGCCACGCCGAGGTCTTCGTCGTAGTGACCGTTCCAGAAGTAGAACTCCGTGTCGGGGAGTGGCTGGACGATGGTGCCGCGAGCAAGGGCGGTGTTAAACTCGGAGAGGTAGAAATTCACGGAGAAACGTTGCACCAGCCGCCAGTCGTCACGCGAGAGATGCTTCTCGATCCGCATCTTTGTGGCAAGCCGCTCGCCCTCGCCCCAACGAACGACGACGGAGCGGGTGTCCTCACCGATGAGCGAGCATTCCCGATGGGCGAGAGGAAAGTTGAGTGCGGCCGATGCGGCATAGGCGGGATCGTCATTAGCCGAGGCCGGGCCAAGTGTGCCATAGAGCCGGGCAAAGTAGGCGGCGTAGGTTGCGGGATCGTGCAAATCAATGCCGGGATTTTCAGCGAGGAAGGCCTCGGTAATGAGAGCGGCCTGTTTGTAGGCTCCCGGTGGCAGGCCGTGATCCTGCGGGCGGAAGATGGTGACTTCGCCCGGCTCGGCATTGCGGCCCTCACGATTGCAGCGCCCGGCGGTCTGGATGATCGAATCAAGGGGGCCGGCGGCGCGATAAACGCGGGGGAAATCAACGTCCACGCCGGCTTCGATGAGTTGCGTCGAAATGAGGCGGCATGGCTCGGCGTGAGCGCGATCCAAGCGACGGCGCACTTCTGAAAGCTTGGTCTGGCGATGTGCAGGACACATGGCCGACGAGAGATGAAAACGATCCTCGGCGGGCATGGCGGAAAACAGTTCGCGAGCGTGCTTCTTGAGATTCACGACACAGAGCACTTGGCGATGCTGGGCGATCTCCGCCGCGAGTTCCGGCCAAGTCGGCTGTTGATCGGCGGCCCGCCGCACAATGCGGGTGCGACGCAGGGCATCAGCCATGACCTTGGGTTGGGAGGAAATTTCTGTGGGTTGCCAGCCTCCGGGAATCGCCGCGGAAGCGGCGGCGAAAGCGGGTTGGGTAGCGGTCCCGAACACGGCGGTGACTCCATAGTCACGCACCAAGCCGGTCACTGCGGAAAGAAGCGACGGCACGAGTCGTGCAGGTAAGGTTTGAACTTCATCAAACAGCACCACGGAACCGGCAATATTATGGAGCTTGCGGCACTGGGAAGGCCGATAGCCGAACAGGCTCTCGAAAAACTGAACATTGGTGGTGACGACAATGGGCGCGTCCCAGTTCTCTTGGGCGAGCCGGGCACGACGCAGGCGTTCGTCCTCGGCATCTTGCTTCACATCGGAGCTGCGTTCACGGGGGGCGATGGCGCTGTGATGCTCGAGGACATAGTCCGCGCCGAAGTGCGGTTCAAACAGCTCGCGATAGATGCGTGCGGTTTGCTCAATGATGCTGGTGAAGGGAATGACGGCAATGATGCGGCGGAGTCGCCGGCGATCGTTGGGTGCGAGATCGCGGTTGTGGTGGGCGGCGTGCCGGAGCGCGAAAGCGAGGGAAGACAGGGTTTTGCCACTGCCAGTGGGCGCAGTGAGCGTGAAGAGTCCAGGCGGCCCTTCGGCAGCAGCCAGTGCATCTTGAAGAAGCTGGTGGCGCAGTTCGTTGACGAAGCCGGTGGAGGATTTCTTGGCCAATGCGGCGAGCAAATGGACCAAGGCCGCGTCAGGTTGAAGTGATGGAGTGGTGCGGCGGGTTGCCTGGGTCGCGTCGAAGTGCTGTTCGGTGTCGAGAAAGTCCGCATCAACGAGGGACGAGAAGATCATTCGCGTGCGAAGGGCCGTGGCGAAATCTTTGCCGGGTGAATGAAGTGGCGTGCTTTGGGGTGGTGTAATTCCGTCGGAGTTAAGGCATGCAGTTAAGTCGGCCAGCGATTCCGGGAATCCATTCAGTTTTTCGGCAGCGCCCGGAGATTGGAGGTTTGTCAGTCTGGATTTGAGTGCTTCGAGTGAAGTTTCTGGATCATTGTCCAACAAGGCGGGCATACCGGTATGGTGTCCTTCAATCGCAAATGCGGCCGGAAGCTGTTTTTCCAAATACGCGGCAAGAGTGCCCATTGACCAATGGTTGATGCCGTGGATCGCAGGATCACGCAGGCGTTGTTGAAATCGTGTCGAATATTTCCCCAAGTCGTGCAGCAGGCCGGCGAGGTTGGCTTCTTCGCTGGCGCCGAAGGGGGCGGCGAACTTGGCGGCGAGATCGGCGACGTTGCGCAGGTGATCGGCGAGGGGTTGCCATTTGCCGGATGATTCGGGCAGGCGGTTGCCGTCCGCGTCCTCCGCCGTGTGGGCGTAGTAACGGGTCAAGCGGCGCTCGGGCTGGCTCTCACAATGCATGGCGCCGCTCATTATAGGGGAAGGGGTGGGACAAAGGCTGTCACGGTGCGGAAATTAGTCATCTTTCTTTCCGAGTGTGTCGGGTGGCCAAGGCAGTGGCTTCGGCGTGGATGACCTCACGCAGTTCAGTGGGGGCGAGGACCTCGATGTGGCGGCCGCAGGCGAGAATATGGCGGCGGAGGTCGGTCAGATTGTTCAGGCGGAGGGTGACTTCGATGGCGCCGTCGGGCCGGTCGGCAATGACCTGTGAGGCGTGCCAGGGGCGCTCGCGGAGGTAGGGGGCCAGATCGGCCGCGAAGGCGAGTCGGACTTCGGTTTCCTCGCTGTCCCCGGTGAAACGGCCGAGGCTCCCGCGCAGGTACGCGGGCAGATTGAAGCCAGCGGGAGGAGTAAAGGTACCCGTGGTGGCCTTGGCCCCGCGAATGCGGCAAAGGAGAAAATTCCGCGGAGCGCGGCGGCTGGAATCGTGAGCGATGAGAACCCAACGGTGATCAAGGCAGGCGAGGTGCAGAGGATGGACGAGGCGTGTTTCGGGTGGACTGCCGGCCCGCGGTTTCTGATACACGATTTGCAGAGTGCGCCGGCGGCGGATGGTTTCGAGGACCGTGGTGAACCAGCGAAGCTCGGTGGCGGCAGCGGGATCGTCGGGCTGGGAAACGAGGTCGATGATTTCTGTGGCTGGGAGCGAAACCGCCCCGCCCACGACACCGGCGATCTTGTCTAGGGCCGCGGTCAGGGCCCGACCGAGGGAAGTGCCGTGCCAGGCGGCGAAGGTGCGGCCGGCAACCGCGAGCGCGAGGGCTTCGCTGGCATCGATCCGCAGCAGAGGGAGAATGTCGCAAGGGCGGGTGTAGGCGTAGGTATGGGCGCTGCCGTCCCACTCGATCGGCGCCCCGAGTTGGTCGCGCATGAATTCGATGTCGCGCTTGATGGTGCGGGCGGAGGCATCGAGTTCTCTGGCAAGGCTGGCCGAGGTGGCAGGCCGTTGGTTGCCGAGGCGTTCGTGAATCCACAGCACACGTTGCAGTGTTGCACGGCCGCAGTCGGCTCCCGGTTTGTGAGGGGTTTTGGCTGCGGCGCGTCGGTTAGGCATAGTCAACCTTTGCCGGCGCACTTTCGCGGCGTCGGTGAATTCGTGGCGGGCCCGGGGCAAGCAAGGCAAGGTGGCCGGCGGGGTCAACGCCAGTTCTTGGACATAAGCCGAAAAGTCGGGTGGAAAACCGTGGCGGGCAGCTCGTTAGCAGGCGGGCCCACTAGCAACGGTGCGGGTGGTCAGGCGCTGCGCTTCCTTCTCGGACGCTGGCCGGACGCTGGCCGGACGCTTCAGACGCCCTATCAGGCTATGGGGGAGGGCTCAACCGGACTCATGCAGTTGAGGCGCGTATTCACTCGCGAGTGCCTGGAATGTAAGGTGGAACCCGGCCTCCGGACGGGTTCTCAGGATCCACAGGTGAAAAAACGCGTCCAGAGTGTTTAGGCCGGAGACAAGGGTAACAGAGGCCGCGTTCCACCCAATTCAATCGCCTGATCCTGGCTCAGGCTTGCTCGCGATTAACCCAAAGCAGGGCCCCGTCACTCCGCGAAGCGTTGCAAGAAAACGCGGACGTTTTCGGGGACAGCCGACGAGAGGTTGGGCAGGGTCCAACGGAAGAGCTGGCGGATCTCATCATGCAACCCGCCTGAGGTTTCGAAGACCGGCTTGCCCTGACTGGCACTGTTCTCCTCGCGGGATTCCAGCGCGTAGGGCGCGGCTGTGCCCTGGCGCAAGATGCCTCGGCAGAAGGAATCGAGCATCATGAACTCGAAGCTGTGCAGCGGACTGCCCGGCATCGCCTCCATGCGCACAGTGAGGAGGGAATCCGGTTCCGCGATGAAGACCTGCTTGATGTACCGTGGGTCGTCCTGGATGACGCGCTCCGCGGCCATCGGCTTGAGCGACTGGCCGATGACGACCGGTTGCAGGAGCTGCAGATAAGACTTTTGCAATTCGAATTCCTTAAAGACCAGGCCGAGTCCGAGGTATAGGCCGTCCTCCAAGGGTTTCAGGTGGGCGATTCGCGCCTCGATCTCCAGCTTGTGCTGGCCGAGCGTGAGTTCAACGTGCAGGTGAAGTCCGGGGGCGAGGGCGGGATCACGGGCGACAACAAGCCCGATCCCGTTGCTGGATAAGTCGAGGATGCTCGCGGCATACTCCCGGCCGGCGTAATATGCCTTGGCCTGCAGGGGAAAATCCCGGTTAGGTTCAAACCGCTGGTTCTGGCGTTTCTCCAGCTGTTCAACCTTGGCCTTTTCGAAGTTAAATATTCGTCGGAAAATCAGCATGCCAATCTGTTAGTCCCGTCGGCTCGGCAATACAAGCCCATCGACAGTAGCATGGCAGACCAGGTCGGTCTTGCGCCTATGGCCTATCCAGCCATGATATGACCATGACCTCCAGTGAAACTACCTCCGTATCGCGGCGTGATGCCTTGAAAATCATGGGCTCCGCCGTCGCCGCTACCGGGCTCGGGCTGAATCGTGCGACCGCCGCAGAAATCGCCGCAGATACTCTCGGATGGGATTTGCCCGCCTTGTCCTTTGCCTACGCCGCCCTCGAGCCCCACATCGATGCGAAGACGATGGAGATTCATCATACGAAGCACCACCAAGCCTATATCACCAACGCGAAGAAGCTCCTCGCCGACCATTCCGACCTGCTGGCGCGCGGTCCCGAGGCGCTGGTGCGCGATCTGGCGAGCGTGCCCGAGGCAATCCGCATTGGCATCCGCAACAACGCGGGCGGGCACGTGAACCACACTTTTTTTTGGAAGATCATCGCCCCGGGTGGCTTGTCGACCGCCCCGCGGCTCGAGGCGGCTCTCGCCAAGAGCTTCGGCTCAAGCGACGATTTCAAGAAGCAGTTTGCTGACGCGGCCCTGAAGCGGTTTGGCAGTGGTTGGGCGTGGCTGAGTACCAAAGCTGACGGCAAGCTCGTGATCCATTCGACCGCCAATCAGGATTCACCCTTGAGCGAGGGACTGGCGCCGATCATCGGCCTGGATGTATGGGAGCATGCTTACTACCTCCACTATCAAAACCGGCGGACGGACTATGTGACCGCCTTCTGGAATGTGCTCAACTGGACTCAGGCGGAGGCAAATTATTCCCGGATCGTGCCCGTTTGACGTCGTTCAACGTGCCAGGTTTCCGCTGCTGGCCCCGTCTCAGTGCTTGAATTCCTGCAGGAAGGCCCGGACATCCACCGGGATTTCCTTGGACAGGTTCAACATGGTCCAGTGAAAGAGCCGGCGGATTTCCTCGCGGACCTTGGGCGGGAGTTTCCGGTAGGCCGGCCCGGTTTTTTTCCGGGTCGGGACCATCATGTATTTTCGGGAATGGATCTGCAGCTTGTCTTCGCCGAGGGCGCCCTGCACCAGGTAATCGTCCAATTGCCACAGGAAGGACTGGGGTGGGCCGCTGCTGTCGCGCTGGCACCAGACATCAAGTTCTGCGCCGGGCCGGCCGGAAAAAACGAGTTTGTGCAGGCCGGCTTCCGGCTGGCGGATATCCTCGTTCGGTACGGGCCGGAAAGCACTGCCGATGGCCACGGGCTGCAAAAGCTGCAGATAGGCTTTTTTCTCCGCGAAATCGTCGAAGCACGCCGTCAGCCCGATGCGGCAGCCGGCGGCCATCGCGCGCACATGGGCGATGCGGCAGCGGAAATCGAGCCAGACGTCGTCGATCATGAGGTGCAGCTTCGCCTCGGTGTCCCGCTGGTAGGAGGGTCCGGACACCTGCAGGCCGGCACCGCCGGGCGAGAGGTCGACGATCCGGGCGATGCGCGACTCGCCGTCGACGTCGATGGTGGCTTGCAAGGGGAAGAGGCGTCCGGGAACATGCCGTTGCGCCCGCCGACGTTCCACTTCCGGGAGCTGGGTTTCGTCGAAATCAAGGATGTGGCTGAATGGCAGCATGCGGACGGGGGCAGGTTTGTTAGGCGGATCGCCCGGCGAGCACAAGCCCGCTCCACGAGGCCCCGCCCCTATATTCGGGTTGTTTCTCCGCCGCGCCATGCCTCATTCGTGCGGGTATGAGTACGAAGACGTTCGAGGAAATTGGCCTGCCCACGGCCCGGCATCATCTTTTTCTTTGTATCGGGCCGGACTGCTGTTCGACCGACGAGGGTCTGGCGACCTGGGAGCACCTAAAGGTTTCGCTGAAGGATCATGGTGTGCCTGCGATGCGGACCAAGGCGGCCTGCCTGCGCAAGTGCAGCGAAGGACCATGGCTCGTGGTCTATCCGGAGGGCGTCTGGTATGCGCAAGTGACCCCGGAGCGCTTCGACCGCATCCGCCGCGAACATCTGGTAGGCGGAGTGCCGGTGGCGGAGTGGGTACGGGCGGTCCAGCCACTGCGCCACGATTAGCCGAATGCGCTGCAAACGAAAAGCAAAGCCGCGGCTAGCAAACCCCGGCGTTGATCAAGCTTCGGTAACGATGCCGACCGAGGTGCCGCGGGCGGGAATGCCGATTGAAGTGCCTCGCGCCGAAATGGCGACCTGCTGGCATTCCTGGCAGACGCCGAAAAACTCCACGACATGGCTGAGATGCGAGTAACCCTTGTCCTGCAGTCTCTGCTCAACTCCGTCGGGCAGGGTGTAATCCACCTTGTCGGTCTTGCCGCAGGATTTGCAGACGATGTGATAATGGCGGTCGACTCCGAGGGTTTGCTCGTAGAGACAGGTGCCGTTGTGCAAATAGCTGCGGCGCACCAAGCCGAGGTTCTCAAACGCCGCGAGACAACGGTAAATGGTGACTAGATCGCATGACTTGATCCCTACCTGTTGATGGATGCGTTCGATGCTGACCGGCCCGTCCAGCTTCATCAAAGTCTCGACCAAGGCGATGCGCGGCTTGGTCACGCGCATCCCGGCCATGCGTATACGGTGGCAAGCTTCATTCACCGATGCATCCAGCGCGCGCGGATTTGGCGGGCCAGAGACCGGATGATTAGACTGTGTGGCGGCTATCATCTGCTGCGTTTATGAATGAAAATCAGGGGATTGCGAGCGTAAGTTTATCGCAAAAGCCACCAAATTCGGGGTCGTAAAAATCAGCCCATAATGCGCTCGGCTGCGTAGTTGCGGCCAGCTTGAGCCTGTGCTAGCAAGGAATATACAATAACATGCAAGACCTCGAATTTTCCGAAATCGTCGGCCTGATCTGCAAGGAGGACTCCCGCTTTGACCGTAAGGCCTATGATTTTGTCCGGCAGGCGTTGGATCACACGGTCAAGGAACTGAAGCGCAAGCAGCCCGAGCGCACCGGCAAGTCGCAACATGTTACGGGTGCCGAGTTGTTGAACGGCATTCGCGACTACGCTCTCGATCAGTTCGGTCCGCTGACCAAGACCCTGCTGAACACCTGGGGTATTTGCCGTTGTTCCGACTTCGGCGACATCGTTTTCAATCTCATCGAGTATAATGTCTTCAGCAAGACGGAGAGCGACCGGCGCGAGGACTTCGCCGACATCTATGATTTTGACGAAGCCTTCGTGAAGCCCTTCCAGCCGGCCGGTTCCCGCCGCTCGCGGGGCGCGCCAGGTTCGGCCTGAGTCGCCTTTCCGCTCAATGCCCAAGAAATCTTCCGTCCCTTCGCGCGACCTCGTCCTGCTTGAGAGTCTCTGGCGCGAATCCCTTGAACGCTATACGCTGCCCAACGGCCTGACCGTCCTGCTAAAGCCCGACTCCGCCGCACCGGTCAGCTCCGTGCAGGTCTGGGTGAAGACCGGCAGCATCCACGAGGGCTCCCATCTCGGCGCCGGTCTGTCGCATTATCTCGAGCACATGCTTTTCAAAGGCACGGAGCGCCGCGCCGGTCGCGAGATCTCCGCCACCGTCCAGGCACACGGCGGCTACATCAACGCCTACACGACCTTCGACCGCACCGTCTACTACATCGACGTGCCGTCCAACCACACGACCGTCGCCATCGACCTGCTGGCCGACGCCGTGCTGCACTCGACGCTGCCGGCCGACGAGGTGGCGAAGGAAAAGGATGTCATCCTGCGCGAGATCGACATGTGCCTCGACGATCCCGACCAGCGCCTGTCGCAGGCCCTCTTCGAGACGGCCTACCGTACGCATCCCTATCGCCAGCCGATCATCGGCCACCGCGAAGTCTTTGCCGCCGTTACCCGCGACGACCTGCTCGCTTATTACCGCGCTCGTTACGTGCCCAACAATCTCGTGCTGGTGATCGTCGGTGACTTCGACCCCGCCGCCACGCGCGCCGCCATCGCCGAGCATTTTGGCAAGGCCCCGCGAGTCCGTCTCGCCCCCGTGCTTGTGCCCGACGAGACCGTGCAACTCTCGCGGCGCGACCAGCATTTGCACGAAGACGTGCAGGTGTCCCGCGCTGGCCTCGGCTGGCAAATCCCCGGCCTCGCGCATCCCGACACGCCGGCGCTCGACATGCTCGCGATGGTGCTCGGCCACGGCGACAGCTCGCTCCTCTGGCAGTCGATCCGCGAAAAAGCCCGGCTGGTGCATAGTATCGACGCCATGGCCTGGGGCCCTGGCACGAGCGGTCTGTTCTACATCTCCTACCTGGCGGATCCCGACAAGCGCGTCGCAGCTGAGCAGTCGATCCTCCGCGAACTCCACCGCATCGCCGCGAAAGGCGTCAGCGCCGCCGCCCTGGCCAAGGCCGTGCGCCAGGCCGTGACCTCCGAGATCAACATGCGCAAAACGATGTCCGGCCAAGCCTCACGCCTCGGGTCGGGCGAGGTGGTCGTGGGCGACATCAATTACACCCGCGAGTATTTCCGGCGGCTGTTCGCGCTGACCCCGGCGAAACTGAAGCGGGTGATGCACATCTACCTCGTGGCGGAGAAGCTCACGGTTGTTTCGTCCAATCCGGCGAGTGCGCTCGCCGCCGCCGCGACCTCCGCCCCTCGTGCGACTTCCTCCCTCGACTTCGAGGAGATCACCCTGCCCAACGGGGCGCGCCTACTTCTCCAGCCTGACCACCACCTGCCCAACCTGCACCTGCGCCTCGCCTTTGCCGGCGGCGCGATGTTCGAGCCGGCGGAACGACGCGGACTCAACGTCCTCATGGCGTCCTTGCTGGCCAAGGATACCACCCGGCGTTCGGCCGAGGAGGTCGCCCGCGCCATTGAGGAGGTGGGCGGCTCGTTCCATGAATTCTCGGGCAACAATAGCTTTGGGCTCAGTGCTGAGGTGCTGCCGGGCGACACTGACCTGGCCCTGGAATTGATCGCCGACGGCACTTTGCGGCCAGCCTTCAAGCCGGCCCGGCTCGAGATCGAGCGCGAGTCGTCGCTCGCCTCGCTCAAGGAAAGCCTCGACGACGTGGTCACGGTCGGTCGCAAGAAAATGCGCGAGAAATTTTTCGCCGGCCATCCTTTCGCCATCGAGACCGGCGGCGACGAGGCGGGCCTGAAGGCCATCGCAGTCGCCGACCTGAAGACCTTGCATCAGCGGCTCGTTGTCTCGGGTAATGCCGTGCTCGCCGTCTCCGGCGACTTTGACCCCAGGAAACTCGCGCCGAAGCTGAAGGCCTTTCTCGCCAAGCTCCCGCTGGGCGGGGCGCCCGCGGCCAAGGGTCGTTTGGCGGTCGAGGCGGGTGACTTCATCGAGATCCAGCCCCGTCAGCAGGCGATCGTCTTTCAGGCCTTCCCGGGACCGGGTGTCCTCGCCGAGGATTACACCGTCAGCGAGGTCGCCGACGAATTGTTCAGCGGCATGTCCTCGCACTTATTTGAACGGGTGCGCGAGGAGAAGAGCCTGGCATATTTTGTCCGCTCCAGCCGCATCGTCGGCCTGCATACCGGCATGTTCTATTTCTTTGCGGGCACCAGCCCGCAGCGCTTCGGGGAGGTGATCGAGGAGTTGAATCTCGAGATCAAGCGGGTCCGCGAGGGGGGCGTGACGGCCGAGGAACTGGCGCGCTGTCAAGTCCGGCTCAAGGCCGGCAAGCGCATGGGCATGCAGACCAATTCCGCCCGTGCCATGCAGGCGGCCCTGAACTCGGTCTACGGCCTGCCGGTCAACGACTGGAGGACCTACGATGCGCGCGTCGATGCCGTCACCCTCCCGTCGATCCGGGAGTTCGCCCGGAAATACTTCGTGCAGACCCAGCGCGTGCAGTTGGTGGTCAAGCCGGCGGCCACCGCCTGATTTTAGGCGGAGCGCAGGGCTTGTCGGCGCGGGCTGACCCGGCTTTTTTCAGGGCGCTATGTTAAAACTAAGCCCGTTAGTGAAAGTCGTGCCGGCCCTGCTGGCACTGACTCTGATGGTAACTCCGCTTGCTCTCCGGGCCGAGAGCGAAGCCGCCAAGAAGCTCAGCAAGAACCAGGAAAAATATGACGCCGACAAGGACGGCAAGCTGAGCGACGAAGAGAAAGCCGCCGCCAAGGAAGGGGCCAAAGCCAAGGCGAAGGAAACCCGTGAAGCGAACCTGAAGAAGTACGACGCCAACGGAGACGGCAAGCTCGATGCCGAAGAAACAGCCAGGAAAAAGGCCGACGAGCAAGCCGCGCATGATACGGCCAAGGCCGAGCGCGACGCGCGGAAAGCCGCCAAGGAAGCGGAGAAGAAGTAATCCGTCAGCGCGGTGCGTTCTGCGTGCCGCCGCGCAATGACAGGGCCAGCCCCGGGGGACCACCGGGGCTTTATTATTTTCAGGAGGAGGCGGCAGGGGGGATTGGCGTCCTGCCTCTCCGTCATCCTGAGCGCAGCGAAGGATCCACGAAGTCGGCGCTCCGTCCGTTCCCTTGAATCCTTCCCCCGCGGTGGCGGGATCAGGATGACATTCCCGGAAGCGGGAATGTCACTTCTTGTCCGTCAGGCCGCCGCTCCACTTGAGCTTGGCGCGCATCACGCCGAAGTGGGAGTAGTCCCGGCGTTGCACGAGCCCAAGCCGGCGCTTGGCGATGGTGACGTTGATTGTCGCGCCCTTGACAACCTCGCGATTGCGTTGCCCGTCCAGGGCGACGAGCAGCCGCGAGCCGGTGGAGCTGCTGCGAATACTGAGCTTCACGCTGTCCTCGAAGACGATCGTGCGGTTGCTCAGCGTGTGGGGACAGATCGGGGTCATGGCAATCACGCGTGCGGCCGGGTGGATGATTGGTCCGCCGGCGGAGAGATTGTACGCGGTCGAGCCCGTGGGCGTCGACAGCACGAGTCCGTCACAGAGATAGTCGGTCACCAGTTCGCCGTCGGCGCGGACCTCCAGGCGCACGAGCTGCGAGTTGACCTCGGCCTTGATGAGCACGTCGTTGAGTGCGAGGTCCCGTCGGCCCGGGCCGGTGCGACACTCGAGCAGGGTGCGCTGGGCGACGCGGTAGCCGCCGCGCAGGACTTCGCCGAAGCAGGCGCGGGCCTCGTCCGGGGAGAAACTGGTCAAATAGCCCAGGCTGCCCTGGTTGACGCCGATGAGTGGGAGGCCGGCCTGCGCCGCTTCACGTACCGCGCCGAGCAGTGTGCCGTCGCCACCGATGATGCAGCCGGCGTCGCAACCCTTGAAATAGCCTCGCGGGAGCTTGCGGGCCGGTCGGCTCTTGATCCGGCGGACCCCGACCGTGCGAGCGATGGCGATGAGCTCGCGGGCCAGCTTGGCTGAGCCGGGCTTCTCGGTGTTGACGACAAAGGCGAGTCTGCGGATGGGGGCCATGCTTGGGCCACCACTGCACACTATTGGGCACCAATGTCGAATTCGGATTGGGCTATGACCCGCCGCTACATGGCCGGCGCCTTGGTCAACCCCAGCAGGAATTCCCGGTTGCCGTCGGCGCCGTGCACCGGGCATTCCCTTTCGCCGTGCACTTTTGCGCCCGGCAGCTCGCCCAGCATGAAGTCCCGCACCTCGGCCAGCACGCGCGCCCGCACCACGTCGTCACGGATGATGCCCTGGCCCTTGTCCACTTCGGCCTTGCCGGCCTCGAATTGGGGTTTCACCAACGCGATGAGCGTCCCGCCCAGGCGCAGGAACGGCCACACGGCGGGCAACACACTCTTCAGCGAGATGAACGACAGGTCCATCACAACGACATCATAGCTGGCGCGCGGCAGGCCGCCGGGCTGGAGGTGGCGGGCGTTGACCTTTTCAAAATTGATCACCCGTGGATCGCGCCGGAGTTTTTCGTGCAACTGGCCGTGGCCGACGTCCACGCAAGTGGCCGACGCGGCGCCGGCCTGCAGTGCGCAGTCGGTGAAGCCGCCAGTCGAAGCGCCGACGTCGAGCAGGTGCGCGCCGGTGAGATCGACGGGGAATTGTTCGAGGTAGGCGGCGAGCTTCTCGCCTCCGCGACTCACGAAACGCGGTGGCTGGTCCACGCTGAGCTCAAAATCAGCCGGAAATTCCTTGCCGGGCTTGTCGAGCCGCTCCGTGCCGTGGCGCACGCGGCCCGACATGATCAAGGCCTTGGCTTGGGCGCGGGTAGGGGCGAGCCCACGGGTCACCAGCAGTTCATCGAGACGTTGTTTCCCCTTGGACACCCGGCCAGCGAAACGTCACATCACCATCCCGTCCACGCCATAAATCCCTGCATTCCCCGAGCTCGTTGTCGTCTACTAAACCACAAACTCCTTTGGGGTGACCGGATAATATGTAACGTATTACGTTACATATTTCTGATAAGTTTCTGGCGGGCGGGCGACCAGCACGTTGTGCGGCCGCCGACTTCCTCGCGATGGAGCGGTTTCTTCGTGCGCGGGCAGAGGCCACCGTCCTCCCAGCGGTGCCAGAACAGCCATGATCGCGGGATGTGCGCGTTGAGGTTGGCCGGCAGGTAACGGCCCTTGCCAGCGATGGTGTCGAGTGCGAGGCGGCAGACTTTGCGGCACTCGCGGTGCAGCGCGCGCACTTCGGCCGGGCTTAGTGAACCGGCCAGCCGTTTCGGATGGATTGCCGCGCGCCAGAGGATTTCGTCGGCCATCCAATTGCCGACGCCGGGGAACCGCTCCTGCATGAGCAGCACGGCTTTGATCGGTGCCCGGGCGCGGCGCCGCAGAAACGCCTCCACGGCATCGACGGTGAAAGCTGGCGACAGGATGGCCGGGGCAATTTTGGTCCACCACGCGGGGGGAGCCTTGCCGTGATGGAAGAGCACGCCCCCGAACATGCGCGGGTCATTGAACACCAACTGGCGCAGCTTCTGCACGAGGATGAAATGATCGTGCGTGGTTGCCCGGTAGTCCGGAGGCTCGACGCGGAGCTCGCCGCTCATGCCGAGGTGAATGCCGAGCCAATTGCTACCGCTGAAACGAAAGAGCATCTGCTTTGCCGCGGTTTCCGAGCCGACGAGCCGCGCGCCGGTCAGTCCCCGTTTGATCTGGCCGGTGTCGCAGCCGCGAAAGACCTTCTTCCCCTCGTGCAGTCGCACGGTCAGCACCTTGGCACTATGTCCGGCACTCCAGCGTTTGCGGAAGAACTCGACTTCGGCCAGTTCGGGCATGGGGGTGGATGGTTTTGTTGTAGGAGCTTGCTTGCAAGCGATGCCTTGGTGGGTCGCCTGTAAACAGGCTCCTACATGTTGCTCACCGGATCTCCCATCTATACGGATGTCGCGACAGCATCTTCGCCGGGCCCTTGGTCACTTGCACGACGTCCTCCCAGCGGCAGCCGCCGAGTCCGGGATAATACAGCCCCGGCTCCACAGTGAGCACGGATCCGAGCTTGAGTGGGGCAGCCACGGCGGGGGAGATGCGTCCCGGATCGTGTACCTCAAGCCCGAGCCCATGGCCGGTCCCGTGGATGAAGCCGACCGAGCCGCTCTTGCCGTGGCGAGTCTCGTAGCCGGCGGATTCGAAACACTCCGTCACGGCACGGTGCACGAGCCGGCCGTCGACGCCGGCGCGGATTGCTTTGAGCGCGCGCTGTTGGGCGTCGCGCACGGTGGCGACCATCCGGCGCTGGACCTCGCGCGGCTGGCCTTTCAAATAGGTTCGGGTCATGTCGCCGAAATAGCCGGTGGCAGTGACGCGCGGGAAAATATCGATGATGATAAGCTCGTGTGGCCGCAGGGGGCCCGAGCCGCGCTCGTGCGGATCGCAGGCTTGGTCGCCGCCGGCCACGATGGTGTCCTGTGGGTTGCCGCCCTGCTCGTGGATCGCCGTCTCGAGGGCGAAACGCAGGCGCTCCGAGGTCAGCGCCTTGCCGCGATATACCAGAGTGCGGCCCTTGATACGGGCGGCGCCGAGGATTCGCTCGGCGACGTTGAAGCCGACGGAGCACAGGCGGTTGCCCTCGCGGATGCATTCCGCCTCGCGGGCCGACTTGATTTCGCGTTCGGGAAACAGGAGGCCGTTGGCCAGCTCCAGTTTCAGGCCGAGTTTCGTCAGCTTGACGTAGAGGTGGGCGGGAAAATCGTCGGCGACGCGGAAGCGACGGATGCCATGTTCCCGGGCGACGGTGGCGATGATCTCGGCGGGGCCCGCTTTCCCGTGATACTTGGCTTTGGCCCGGGTCCGGCAGGCCTCGAGCGGGAGGACCAAGGCGAAATCGCCGGTCCTTTTCACCCGGCCGAATTCCAGCGCGCTCTGGACGGTGATTTTTTTGCCTCTCGCTCCGAAGGCGATGAATGGGTCATGGACCTCCACACCGCCAAAATAAAGCATGTCGGCGCTGCGCTGGGTGCTGGCGTAGAGGAGCGGAGGTGGCGTTTTCAAGAAAGGGATGGTTTTTTGCCGACATTGACGATGAAGCCGTGCAAAAACGCAAAAATGTTTTCCCGCCTTTTGCTGCTGGGTTCGCTCACGCCCATGCTGCTGGCGCTGGCCGGGTGTGCGCGCGCCGCGCCCCAGCCGGACGCCGGTGCGGCACCCGCCAAAACGCCAGTGGCACCGGTCCGCCCGGTCGCGGCCAAGCCCGCCGCGGGGGTGCCGGTCTATACCTATGAAGTTGTGAACGTCATGCCGCACGACCCCGCGGCCTTCACGCAGGGGCTGGTTTACCTTGCCGACGGGGATTTGCTGGAGAGCACGGGTTTGAACGGCGAATCCTCGTTGCGCCGCGTCGAGCTCAAGACCGGTGCCGTGCGCCAGCGGGTGGCGGTATCGTCGGAGTACTTCGCGGAAGGTCTCGCGGTGCTGGGGGACCGGGCGTTTCAACTGACCTGGCGGAACCACAAGGGTTTTGTTTACGACTTGGGGACGTTCCGCCGGGAAAAGGAGTTCGCCTACGAGACCGAGGGCTGGGGTCTCACCACGGATGGCCATTCGCTGATCCTGAGCGATGGCACCGATGAGATTCGGTTCCTCGATCCCGTTAGTTTTGCCGTTCAGCGGACGATTCGCGTCATCATGATCGACCATCCCGTCACCCAGTTGAACGAGCTCGAGTACATCAAGGGGGAGATCTTCGCGAACGTCTGGGGCGCCAACTACATCGTGCGCATCGACCCGGCGACGGGACACGTCACTGGACTGGTTGACTTCACGGGCCTGCTGGCGCCGGAGGACCATGGCGCGACCACGGAGGTATTGAATGGCATCGCCTACGATGCCGCGGGCGACCGGCTGTTTGTCACGGGCAAGCGCTGGCCGAAGCTTTTCGAGGTGCGCCTGAAAGTGAAGTGACCGCCGCAAGCCGCGACGGATCGGGCGCTGAGATGCGCCAGGTCGACTTCGAATTCTTGGCGCGCGGGTGACCGACGCGGCGGACCACGCTTGGAACCTGCTGTCACGAGCAGTGGTGACGTTTTCAAGAACGGGATGGTTTTTTGGCGACTTTGACCGTGAAGCTGGGCAAAAACGCAAAAAATGTTTTCCCGCCGCCATTTTCTCTCCTTGTTCGCCACTGCCGTCATCGTGCTGCTCTCCGGCTGTGGGTACGAGGCCAAGAAACCCCCTGCGCCGAAGACCTTGGACAATCGGTTCGCCATCAAGGTGGGCGGCCAGGTCGTGCAGATGCAGGTCGCTATCCTGGCGCACGAGTTGCAACAGGGGCTGATGTTTCGGAATTCGATGGGCGCGGACGAGGGGATGATCTTCCTGTACGACCGCCCGCAGCAGATGAGTTTCTGGATGCGGAACACCGAGCTTCCGCTCGACATTGGCTATTTCGATTCCGACGGAAAGTTGAAAGAGGTCTATAACATGCTGCCCCATGACGAGCGGCCAATCCAGTCGCTGGGACTTCGGCAGTTCGCTTTGGAGATGAACCAAGGTTGGTTTCGCGCGCACGGCCTGAAACCTGGCGATGAGATCGACATGGTGGCGCTGGCCGAGGCCATCCGTGCCCGGGGTATGCAGCCGTCGGACTACCGGCTGAAGTAAACGCGAGTGTGCAATCCCCGCTAGGTGAACCGGGCAGCGCACGCCACAGCCAAGGATTGATTGGGTGGGAATCGTTTGCATAACCGGCGCAACCGGCTTTTTTGGGTCTTCCGTTTCCTTTCTTTCACCCCCTTGACCGGCCGGTTGCCGGCGGGATACCCCACAGCTGCCAAAGTCCCCTCTGCCTGCGCCATGCGTTTCCGCTCCTGTGCTTTGTTTCCCCTTAGCCTGGCTATTCTTGCCATGGTGCTATCAGGCCGGGAGCCCGCGCACGCTGGTCTGGGTGATTTCGTGGACCAGCACTGTCTGGACTGCCACGATTCGGGGCACACTCGGGGTGACCTGTCACTGGAGGGATTGGACTATGCCCGACCGGGGGCCAATCCGGAGGTTTGGGAGCGGGTCCTGCGCAAACTGGATCACCGGCTGATGCCGCCCGTCGGCAAGTCGCGGCCCGACGAGGGCGCCTACCGGCATATGACCGGCTACCTCGCGGCAGAGCTGGATCGCACCGCCGCCGCTCATCCGCAGCCGGGCCGCACGGATGCTCTCCGCCGGCTTAACCGCACCGAATACCAGAATGCCGTGCGCGATCTGCTCGACGTGGAGATCGACGCCACCGCGCTGCTGCCCCAGGACGAGCCGGCGCACGGCTTTGACAACGTGATGATCGGCAATCTTTCGCCGACACTCATGGACCGCTACGTTAGCGCGGCGCAGAAGGTCGCGCGGCTGGCGGTCGGCGCCTCCGCCCTGGCGCCCGGCGGCGACACCATCAGGGTGCGGCCCGAGGTCACCCAGGAACAGCAGATCGACGGCTTGCCGCCCGGCACGCGGGGAGGGGTACGCATTCCCTATCAATTTCTCCAGGACGGTGAATACGAGATCAGCGTGCGTCTCGTCCGCGATCGCAACGAGATGGTCGAGGGACTCAAGCAACCCGCCCGGCTCGAGTTTCTCCTCGATCGCGCCCAGCTCGCGGAGTTCACCGTGAAGCCACCGGGCGAGGACAAGAACTGGGAGGGCGTGGACCGGCAGCTTGTACACCGCACAACGGTGGCCGCCGGTCCGCACGAGCTAGCGGTGACCTTTCCCCGGCCACCGGCCGCGCTGCTTGAGACCGTGCGGGAACCTTATATCTCCCGCTTCAATATTTTCCGCCACCCCCGCACGATGCCGGCGATCTACCAGGTCACGATCACCGGCCCGTTCAATGCACGCGGGCCCGGCGACACGCCGAGCCGCCGCCGGTTGTTCGCGCCGCTCACTGGCCTCAAGACCGGGGCGGACGACGAGGCCCGGGCCCACGCTATTCTTGCCCCGCTCATGCGCCGCGCCTACCGCCGTCCCGTAGCTGAGGCGGATTTCCATGGGCCATTGCAACTGTTCCGGGAAGGCCGGGCCGAGCAGGGTTTCGATCTTGGGGTGGAGCGGGCGGTCAGCGCCGTGCTGGTGAACCCGCAGTTTCTTTTCCGGGTGGAGCGCGAGCCGGTAAAGGCGCGACCGGGCACGGTCCACGCCGTTACCGACCTCGAGCTCGCCTCGCGGCTCGCCTTCTTCCTCTGGAGCAGCGTGCCGGATGATGAGCTGCTCGACTGCGCTGTTCGGGCCGAACTGCACCGGCCCAAAGTCCTCGATCGGCAGGTACGCCGCATGCTGGCCGACGGCCGGGCGCGAAACCTCGTCACCAATTTCGCCGCGCAATGGCTCCACCTCCGCGCGCTCGAGGCGGTGAAGCCCGACGAACGGCTCTTCATCGACTTCGACGACAACCTGCGCTCGGCCCTGCGCACCGAGACGGAACTGTTTGTCGGGAGCGTGTTGGAGGAGGACCGCAGCGTGCTCGACCTGATCAGTGCGGACTACACCTACCTGAACGAGCGCCTGGCCCGGCACTACGGCATTCCGCACGTCATCGGCAGCCGGTTCCGCCGGGTCTCCTTCGCGGATGATCCCGCCCGGCAGCGCGGCGGCTTGCTGCGCCAGGGCAGCCTGCTCACCGTCACGTCATACGCCACGCGCACCTCGCCGGTAATCCGCGGCAAATGGATTCTCGACAACCTGCTGGGCACGCCACCGCCTCCTCCGCCGCCGGACGTGCCGGCGCTGGATGACAAGGTGATTTCCGCTGCGCTCCCTATCCGGGAACGACTCGCCGCCCACCGGAGCAAGCCCGTCTGCGCTAGCTGCCACAATGTCATCGATCCCGTCGGATTCGCCCTCGAGCAGTATGATGCGGTCGGGCGCTTTCGCACGCTCGATAATTTTCACCCGGTGGACGCCTCGGGCGGCCTGCCCGACGGTAGCAAGTTCGATGGCGTCGCCGGGTTGGAGAGGGCGCTCCTGGCCCGGCCGGGACTCTTCGCTGGCACCGTGGTGGAAAAGCTGTTTGTTTTTGCTCTGGGGCGGGGCGTCACCCCCCAGGACGCGCCCGCCATCCGCGAAATTGTCCGCCATGCTGCCCCCGGCAACTACCGCCTTTCCGCCCTGATAATCGGCCTGGCCCAAAGCCAGCCATTCCAACTGAGGACGACCCCATGATCATTACCAAGAAAGCCCTGCCTCGCCGCACTTTCCTGCGCGGCCTGGGTGCCACGCTGGCATTGCCCCTCCTCGACGCCATGATCCCGGCCGCCACGGCCGCCGCCCTCACTCCCGCCCGCCCCGTGCGCCGCCTCGGCTATGTTTTCATGCCGATGGGCTGCGACCAGACCCGCTGGATTCCCAGTCGGACCGGGCCCCTCGGCGATCTCCCGCCCATCCTCGAGTCGCTCACGCCGCACAAGGACCAGATTACCGTTCTCTCCAACCTAGAGCTGCGCAACGCCTATCCCGGCTCGCACGCCACCTCCAACGCCGCCTTTCTCAGCGCCGCCAAGGCGAAGCACACCGAGAGTTCCGACTATTACCTCGGTACCACCGCCGATCAACTGGCGGCGAAACAGATCGGCCATGAAACCCAGCTGCCGTCCTTGGAACTCTCCATGGACATGCTCCAGACCACCGGCCAATGCGACAACGGCTACGCCTGCGTCTATCAGAACAACCTGTCCTGGTCCTCACCCACGACGCCGCTGCCCTCCGAGGCGCACCCGCGGGTGGTTTTCGAGCGACTCTTCGGCGAGGGCGGCAGCCGCGCTGAGCGCCAGGCCTCCTTGCGCCGCCGGGCCAGCCTGCTCGATCTCGTCGCCGACGACCTGGCCGGTCTCAGGCTCGGTCTCGGTGCCGCTGACCGCACGCGCGTCAACGAGTACCTGGAGACCGTCCGCGAGGTGGAGCGCCGCATCCAGCGCGCCGAGGCCGAGGCCACCGCCAACAACCTGCCCGCCGATCTCGAGCGTCCCCTCGGCGTGCCCGCCCTCTACGCCGACCATGCCCGCCTCATGTTCGACCTTCAGGTGCTCGCCTGGCAGGGGGACATCACGCGCGTCATCACCTTCCAACTCGCCCGCGAGACCAGCAATCGAACCTACCCGGAGATCGGCGTCCCCGATCCGCATCACCCGCTGTCCCATCACGGCAATGATCCCGACAAGATTGCCCGCATGGCCAAGATCAACGCCCACCACGTCTCGCTCTTTGCCTATTTCCTCGACCGCCTGCGCCACACGCCCGACGGCGACGGCAGCCTGCTTGATCACTCGGCTCTGCTCTACGGCAGCGGCATCGGCAACCCCAACGTCCACGATCACACCGACCTGCCGGTCATCGTGGCCGGCGGCGGTCTCGGCGGCCTGCGACATGGCCGGCACATCCGCTACGAGCAGGCCACGCCCCTCGCCAACCTGCACCTGACACTCCTCGATAAGATCGGCGTGCAGATCGACTCCTTCGCCGACAGCAACGGCCGAGCCAACGAACTCTTCACGCCGCTGAGTGTGTGACGCCAATAGCCTCACGCTTCTGGACTGTAGGGCGGGGTCGCCGACCCCGCCGCGCCCGAGGCGGGATCAGCGATCCCGCCCTACAGGCGGAACCCTTCCCAGTGCCTAAAATGAAAGGAACCTTGGTATGAGGTTCTTTCTGCTCCTTATCGCCGGCTCGCTGGTTGCGCCAGCTTGGGCGGCTGCGGCCACCCCACTCGCGGATGCCGCCGAAAAACGGGACCATGCCGCGATTTCCCGCTTGCTGGCCGCGTCCGCCGGCGGCGTGAATGATGTGCAGGCCGACGGTATGACGGCTCTCCTATGGGCCGCGGCCAATGACGAGCTGGCCACAGCTCGCTCCTTGCTGAAAGCCGGCGCCGATCCCAAAAAGACCAACCGTTACGGTGTCACACCGCTGTCACTGGCTTGCCAGAACGGCAACGGCGAACTGGTCGAACTCCTCCTCGCCGCCGGCGCCGATCCGCAGCAGGCGCTGCCGGGCGGGGAGACGCCATTGCTGACGGCCGCCCGCACCGGCCAGCCCGGCCCCGTGCGCGCCCTTCTCGCCCGCGGAGCGCGGGTGGGTGACGCGCTCCCGAACGGCCAGACCCCGCTCATGTGGGCCGCGGCTGAAGGTAACACCGCAGTCGTCGGCCTCCTGCTGGCGGCCGGCGCCGACGTGAACGCCCGGCTGGCCTCGGGCTTCAACGCCCTCTTGTTCGCCGTGCGCGGCGGGCGCACCGCCACCGTGCGGGCGCTGCTGGCGGCCGGCGCCGATCTCAACTACGCCACCGCGCCGACGATCAAGCGCACCGGCAAACAGCCCGTGGCGGGCACCAGCGCCCTGATCGTCGCCATCGAGAACGGGCATTTCGAGCTGGCCGCCGAGCTCGTGGATCGCGGTGCCAATCCCAACGACCTCCGCTCAGGCTACGCGCCCCTGCATGTCCTCACTTGGGTGCGCAAGCCCGACATCGGCGAAGATAACGGCGACCCGCCGCCCGACGGCAGCGGCCGTTTTTCCAGCGAGGATCTCATCCGGCACCTCGTGGCCAAGGGCGCCGACGTCAATCTCGCGCTCCCCAGCGGTCCTTCCGGGGTGGGCAAGTTCGCGCGCCAGGGTTGCACGGCGTTACTCCTTGCCGCCGACCGCGCCGACACAACCTACCTCAAGCTGCTGGTCGGGCTCGGCGCTGATCCCAAGGTGCGCAACGTCGAGGGTGGCACCGCGCTGATGACCGCGGCCGGGCTCGGCGCCGGTCCCGACAAGGATGAGGCGGGCACAGAGGACGAGGCGCTCGAGGCGGTTACCTACCTGATCAGCCTCGGCGCCGACCCCAACGCCGTGACGACCACCGGCGAGACGGCGATGCATGGGGCGGCTTACGGGCAATTTCCAAAGGTGGTCAAATACCTCGACGCCCATGGGGCGAAGATCGAGCTGTGGAACCAACCGAACAAGCAGGGCTGGACGCCGCTACGCATTGCCGAGGGCCATCGCCTGGGCAATTTCAAGCCCGACTTCGATACCATCGCCGCCTTGAAGGAAGTGATGCTCGCGCACGGCGTGGAGATTCCGCCGCCGATGGAGCGCGCCAAGGTGAAGGGTTACCAAGCCCAGTGATGCGCCCTCACCCGCCAAGCCATTCTGAAACTGTGTTAACTCAGGGCGAGGTCGCCTGACTTCAAGCTGTCCGCTGACCTCCGAAAGCTTGCCGTTAAGACGAGTGCGGTTTGCTCCAGAGGGGTTTGCCGGTCTCAGCCGGCTTGGCCTTAGGGCCGGTGTGGTGCGGCACCTGCGGCGCCCGGGCCGTCTGTTTCTGCAGCGCGATCTGAATGGCCTCCTGTTCCGGCAACGCGGGTGAGACATGGAATTCCACCAGGCTCTCCGCGGCAGTCTCGGCGACCGCTCGCTCGGAGAAAACGGTGGCCGGCAGGCCGTTGGTCAGGGCCTGCTCAGCCTCGAGCCAGATTTGCGTGTCGCAGCCGGTGGGGCAGCCGCGGTCCTGCCAGAATTCCTGGGCTTGCCGGGCGATTTCCTCATGGGTGGGTTTATTCATAAAGGGAGGGTTCATAACCAGAACAGTGCGAGGGGTGCCCGGTTCCCGGGTTTCGTCGGGAAAGGCACGCATACTTTGAAGACTTTTATCGGATATCGTGTGACCGCATCCCGCCGCGGCTGTCATGATCCCGGGCCCGCGACATTCGCGGTTCACCTGCCCCATTCCCCATCCCGACCGTCCCTGTGCACTCCACCTTCTGGCCTTATGTGCTCATGTTCTTCGCGGCCTTGGCGACCGACCTGATTCCGGTGATCGGGCCGCCGGTCTGGACGGTTATGGTCTTCATGCTGGTGAAGTTCGACCTAAACCCGTGGCTGGTGCTCGCCGTGGGCGTTCCCGGTTCGGTGTTGGGCCGCTATGTGCTCAGTCTCTATGTCCCGAAGCTGTTGGGCAAGGTGATGAAGCGGACCAAGAGCGACGAGCTGGAGTTTGTTGGTCGCAAGCTGAAGGGGAGTCTTTGGCGCAGCTGGCTCTTCGTGCTGTTGTACTCGCTGCTGCCGATGTCCACCACGGCCCTGTTCTCGGCCGCCGGTCTCGCGAAGATCAAACCGATCCAGATCCTACCGCCGTTCTTTGTCGGCAAATTTATTAGCGATGCGGTCATGCTTTTCACGGGCAGCTATGCCATCCACAGCTCGATGGACGTGGTCAATGGCACCTTCTCCTGGAAAGGCATCATTACCATTGTCGCCGGCCTCATCGTACTCGGTGCCTTTCTATTCCTCGACTGGCGGCAATTGCTGGAGCGGAAGCGGGTCCGGCTGAATTTTCGGATCTGGAAGTGAAGAGCCCGGAGTGGCGGGCGGGGAGCAAGGAGCGAGAGGAAAGACACCTTTTCGTGTCGTTGGGGTGTTTCCGGGTGAAACTCAATCGTCGTTCTTGCGGCGACGATCCACCTTCTCGACCTTGAACTCATCTTTCGGCAGCACGTTGTCGGTCACGACGACGGCGACGGGGACCTTGGTCTTTACCCAGAGCTCGGACTCCTTGAAATACTTGGCGCTGCCGCTCTCGAGGGCTTCGCCGACGGACTTCACCGGCAGCAGGCGCCCACGCTTCGAGGCATTGAAATCGTAGGCGCCTTTGAAGATGCGGTCGGTGGTGGAGTAGGGGCTGGCGCTCTCCGGGATCTGCACGACCCAGCCCGTGAGGTCCTTTTGCGGCAGCTTGCCGGACGGGTCGGACAGCAGCACGACGAATTGCTTCTTGGGCGCAGGCGGCTTGATGTCCTCGTCCGCGGCGGGCTGGGTGACCTCGTTCATCGCTTCGACGATTTCACGGAGGAGCGACGGCTCGATCTTGTGCTTCTTGAGGATCTCGGCGACCTGACTGACTTCGATTTTGGCCATGGGAGGGGAAGAGAAAGGAGCCGGGAGCCGGGAGCAAGGAGCAAGATGGTGGAGGCAGGATGTCGAAGCGCGGCAGCGCGGAGATGGTCAGCGCGCAGCGCTGGCCCCAGAGCCGCAAGGCGCAGGGGTGGACGGCGCGGGTGCCTCCGGGCGGTGACGGCCACAACCACGAAGCCCGCGAAAGGACACGAAAAAAACAGGGCAAGGCAGTTTAGCCACTAAGGCACACTAATGAGAATTACCCAAAGAAGTTACCGTTTTTGTCATCGCGAGGTGCGCGAAGCGCGCCGTGGCGATCCAGCTGGATTGCGTCGTCGTTTCACTCCTCGCAATGACAGTTGGGGTGTAACTTCTTTGAGTAAGCCTCAATAATGGAGCACTCATCAGGAGAGGTTTTATTAGTGGATCATTAGTTTGGCTTAGTAGTGCCAAAGCTTGCTGCCTTCGGCCCACCTTTCCACTTGCTGATTTTCCCGGGGTTGCCTCAGTTGGGCGCACCCCATTTCGGCCCGCCCCATGCCGCTCATCACCCCCAGCCAGGTCAAACCCGATTACGATGTGATTGTCGTCGGCTCCGGCGCCGCCGGCGGCCAGACCGCCTACACGCTCACCATGGAGGGCGCGAAGGTCCTCATGCTTGAGGCCGGTCGCGACTACGACCCCGTGAAGGAGACGCCGATGTTCCAGACCAACGGCCAGGCTCCTCTGCGTGGGGCGGCGACGCCCGACAAACCCTTTGGTTTCCATGATGCCACGGTGGATGGTGGCTGGCAGGTACCGGATGAGCCTTATACTCAGGTGCACGAGGACCCGGCGCGGCAGTTTGAATGGTGGCGCTCCCGCATGCTGGGTGGCCGCACCAACCACTGGGCGCGCCATTCTTTGCGCAACGGCCCTTATGATTTCAAACCGCGC
The DNA here is from genome assembly GCA_025363455.1 of Oleiharenicola sp. Taxonomy (GTDB): domain Bacteria; phylum Verrucomicrobiota; class Verrucomicrobiia; order Opitutales; family Opitutaceae; genus Lacunisphaera. Next base: position 32,117 of record JANYDW010000031.1, read on the forward strand.
ACCCGCGACGGCCTCGGCTTTGACTGGCCCTTCACTTACGAGGAAATCGCGCCCTACTACGACAAGGTCGAGATGCTCGTCGGCGTTTATGGCGACAACGATGGGCTGGAAAACACGCCCGACTCCTCGCCTGGCGTGCTGCAGCCGCCGCCCGCCGCGCGCGCCAGCGAGCGCTACGCCAAGAAGCACATGGCCACCCTCGGGGTGCCCGTCGTTGCGATCCACCGGGCGGTGCTGACGAAGCGGCAGGATGCCGCTGTGCTCGCACCGAAACTCCATCCCGGCAACGCCAAGGCCCAACGAATCCTGGTGCAGGCCATGAGCGAGCGCGCCGCCTGTTTCTGGGCCACGCCCTGCGGCCGCGGTTGCTCCATCCGCGCCAATTACCAGTCCACCACCGTCCACCTGCCGCCAGCCCTTGCCACCGGCAACCTGGATATTGTCGCCAACGCGATGGTGCGTGAAGTCACGCTGAACGCCCGGGGCCGCGCCGACGGTGTGGTCTACATTGACAAGACCACCGGCCAGGAATGTCGCGCCAAGGCCCGCGTCGTCGTGCTCGCCGCCAGCGGCATGGAAACGGTGCGGCTGCTCCTCAATTCCAGGTCGGCTCAATATCCTCAGGGCCTCGCCAATTCCAGTGGGCTCGTGGGCAAGAACATCATGGACACCGTCGGGGCCAGCCTCAACGCCCAGATCCCGGCGCTGGAGGGTCTGCCGCCGCACAACGAGGACGGGGCCGGCGGCGCGCACGTCTACACGCCGTGGTGGCTTTATAAGGAGCAGCTGGCGGGCAAGCTCGGCTTCGCCCGCGGCTACCACATCGAATTCGGCGGCGGCCGGGGCATGCCGGGGATGGGCGCGGGCGCGGGTCTCGAGAAATTTACGCGCGGCAGCTACGGATTGAAACTCAAGGAGGACGCCCGCCGTTACTACGGATCGTTTATGAATTTTTCCGGCCGGGGCGAAATGATTCCCAACGAGGGCTCCTACTGCGAACTCGACCCCGTGGTGAAGGACAAGTGGGGCATCCCGGTGCTGCGTTTCTCCTGGCAGTGGTCGGAGCACGAACTCCGGCAGGCCGAGCACATGGAACAGACCTTCACGGCCATCGTGACTGCGATGGGCGGCAAGGTCCTCGGCCGCAATGCCAGCCGCAAGCGCGTTAGCGATCGGTCTGCGATTGAGAAGGGCGGCCGCATCATCCACGAGGTCGGCGGCGCCATTATGGGGGCCGACGCGAAAAAATCCGTCACCAACCAGTGGTGCCAGACCTGGGACGTGCCCAACCTCTACCTGACGGACGGCGCGCCTTTTGCGGGTAACGCCGACAAGAACCCGACGCTAACCATCATGGCGCTCGCCTGGCGCGCGGGGGACCACATGCTGGCCGAACTCAAAAAGGGGAGTTTGTAATGAAAGCGGATTTCAACGGATTGGGGGTAGGGCGGGACCGCTGGGCCCGCCGCGACTTTTCCGAACGGCGCGCCCAGCGGTCACGCCCTACCTTGGGTCACCTTTTCAAGTCATGAGCACACCCGACCTTCCCCGTCTCGACCGCCGCACGGCCATCAAGTGGTTGCTCACCGCCAGTGCGGCGATGGCCGTGGCCGACCGGCAGGCCTTCGCCGGGCCGGCGCAAGCTGCCACTCCCGCGGGCAAGGGCTACGGCACCGACGCGTTGCTCAACAAGGAATACGCGCCGGGAGCGTTCTGGCCGCTGACGATGACCGACGCCCAGCGCCACACCGCCGCCGCTCTCTGCGCCGCCATCATCCCGGCGGAGAACGGTGTGCCCAGCGCCGCCGACCTCCACGTGCACGACTTCATCGACGAGTGGATCAGTTCGCCCTATTCCGACCAGAAGGGCGACCGGGCGACCGTCCTCACCGGCCTGGGCTGGCTTAATGCCGAGACCCAGCGGCGCTTCGGGAAGGATTTCGCCGATCTCGACCACGCCCAGACCACCGCGATCTGCGACGATCTCTGCCACGCGCCTGACGCCAAGCCGGAGCACAAAGAGGGGGCGAAGTTCTTTGCGAAGTTCCGCGACCTCACGGCCAGCGGTTTCTTCACGACGCCCGAGGGCATGAAGGACCTCGGCTACGTCGGCAACATCCCGCTCCCCGAGTTCAAGGGCCCGCCGCCTGAGGTCTTGAAGAAACTGGGACTGGCATGAATCTAGCCACCGAATCATCTCCGCGGATAGCGCTGAGGATCGCGGATTGGACGCACTTATATCCGCGTCAATTCGCGTAATTCGCGGGAAAATCCGTTTTAATATCCCATGAACCGCCGCACCGCCCTCAAAACCCTCGCCGCCGGCGCCACGCTTCCGCTCCTCGGCCCCGCTCGGGCCGCTTCCGGCTCTCAACCCTCAGCTCTCAACTCTCAACCTCGGTTCACCCTCGGCGTCGCCTCTTACACCCTGCGGGGCATGCCGCTGGAAAACGCGCTGCAGGCGGTGAAGCGCGTGGGGCTGGATCGGATTTCCGTCAACCGTCTGCACCTGCCGTGGGAGAATTCGCCGCCGGGATGGGCCGCCCAGTTGGTCAAGTTCAAGGAATCCGGGGTCGCGGCGACCTGTGTCGGCGTCCTGACCCTGAAGGACGACGAGGCGCAGATGCGCACGGCCTTTGAGTATGTGAAGACGATGGGGGTGTCGCTCTTCAGCTGCAGCCCGGCCCGCGCCGCGCTGCCCCGGCTGGAGCGATTCGTGAAGGAATACGATGTTCGCGCCGCCATCCACAACCATGGACCCGAAAACGAGGACTGGCCCTCGCCGCATGAGCCATGGAAGGCCATCCAGTCGCTCGACTCGCGCATCGGCCTCTGCATCGATGTGGGCCACACCTACCGGGCCGGGGCGGATCCGGCTCAATGCATCCGTGACTACCGGGCCCGGCTTTACGATGTTCACCTGAAGGACACGGCCGTGCCCGTCGGCACGAAGAAGGACGAACCGATCCCGGTGGGGCGGGGGGTGCTGGACGAGCGGGGCATCCTGCGGGCCCTGATCGACACCGGCTACAGCCACACGATCTGGTGTGAGTATGAGCAGAGCCCCGAGGACCCCATGCCGGGCTTGGCGGAGTCTGTGGGCTATGTCCGCGGTCTGCTGCGAGGCATGGCGTAGGTCGAGGGTTGATCTCTCCGTTCGACAAGCTCAGGACCCCGAGCCCGTCGAGGGGCTGATCGACCGCGGCTCGGCGGGAGCCGGGCCCCCCAAAAAATCACAACATTCCGGTCACATTTCTTAAAAAATGAGTGTTCATTAATGAACATAAATGTTTTCACTCTTCCTTGGTTTCGTATCCCAACCCCCATCGTCACCCCATGAATCCCTCCCGTCTGTTCAAGGCCAGTTGCGCCGCCCTCATTACCACAGCCATGAGTTTCGCCATCCGTGGCGGGGCGACGGGCGACTGGATTACCCAGTTTAACCTGACCAACGAGCAGGCCGGCTGGGTCAACGGCACCGCGTTCTGGGGCTTCACCCTTGCCATGATGTTCGGCGGCCCGCTCGTCGATAGCCTGGGTTTCAAGCGCATCCTCGGCATTGCGTTCTTCGGCCACCTCGCGGGCATTTTGCTGACCATCTTCGCCTGGGACTTCAAGAGCCTGTTCTGCGGCACGCTCCTCTTCGGCATCGCTAATGGTTCCGTCGAGGCGGCCTGCAATCCACTCGTTGCGACCCTCTATCCGAAGGACCAGACGACCAAGCTGAACCATTTCCACGTCTGGTTCCCCGGCGGCATCGTGATCGGCGGCCTGCTGGCGTTCGTCTTTACGGAATACTTGCACCTCGGTTGGAAGGCGCAGTTCGCTTCCATGCTCGTCCCGCTCGCCGCCTATGGTTCGATGTTCTTCAGTGGCAACCAGCAGATGCCCCAGACCGAGCGCGTCCAGCGCGGCGAGTCCACCGGCTCGATGTTCAAGGCCTGTCTCGCCCCGGCCTTCATTCTCATGGTGGGTTGCATGCTGCTCACCGCCGCGACTGAGCTCGGGTCCGGCCAATGGATCCCCAACATTCTCGGCCACGCCGGCGTCTCCGGCATCCTCGTCCTCGTCATGATCAACGGCATCATGGCCGTTGGCCGCATGTTCGCCGGTCCCTTCGTGCACAAGCTGTCGCCCATCGGCATGTTGGTGCTCAGCGCCATCCTCAGCACGCTCGGCCTCTACGCCATGAGCCATGCCACCGGTTCGATGCTCTTCGCCGCCGCCGCGGTCTTCGCCTTCGGTGTGTGCTTCTTCTGGCCCACGATGGTCGGCTTTGTCGCGGAAAACTTTCCCAAGACCGGCGCGCTCGGCATGGCCATCATCGGCGGTGCCGGCATGCTGAGCGTCAGCTTTGTCCTGCCGGTCATCGGGCGCTGGTATGACAAGGGCATCGCCCTTCGCACCCCCGCCGGGACCACGCCCACGGGCAGTCAGCTGGCCGATATCCAGGCCGCCGCCGGCCTGCATGCGCTCGGCAACGTCGCCGTCCTGCCCGCCGCCCTCACTATTGTCTTCATTCTCATTGCTGTGATGCGGAAGAAGCCCGCGGCGGCCTGACGGCCAGGTAAGAATTAAGAAGGCAGAAGGAAGAAATTATCCAACGTTTCCGGCCTTCATTGTATTCTGCTCCATCATCCTTCCTCCTTCTTCCCTCATCCTTATGCCTAGAACCATCACCCTCTTCACCGGCCAATGGGCCGACCTGCCCCTCACCACGCTCGCCCCGCTGGCCAAGAAGCTGGGTTATGACGGCGTCGAGCTCGCCTGCTGGGGCGACCACTTCGACACCGACGCGGCCGCCTCGTCGGACAAGTACATCAAGGAGAAGTGGGAGGTCCTCGCGGACAACGGCCTCACTTGCTTCGCCGTCTCCAGCCATCTCGTCGGCCAGGCCATCTGCGACCTGATTGACGAGCGGCACAAGTCCATCCTCCCGCCCGATGTGTGGGGCAATGGCGAACCCGAGGGCGTGCGCAAGCGCGCCGCCAAGAAGATGGCGCTCACGGCCAAGGCCGCCCGCCGCTTCTTCAATGCCAAGCCCGGCACCAAAGAGGCCAAGGCCCCGGCCATCGTCAATGGTTTCACCGGCTCGTCCATCTGGCACTCGATCTACGCCTTTCCGCCGACCTCGCAGGCCTATTGGGACAAGGGCTTCGCCGATTTCGGCAAGCGCTTCGGCCCGATCCTCGAGGAGTTCGAGAAGCAGAACGCCAATTTCGCCCTCGAGGTCCATCCGACCGAGATCGCGTTCGACATCGCCAGCGCCCAGCGCGCCGTCGCGGCGGTGAAGGGCCACAAGCGTTTCGGCTTCAACTACGACCCCTCGCACCTCGGCTACCAGGGAGTGGATTACGTGAAGTTTATCCGCACCTTCGGCCCGCGCATCTTCCACGCCCACATGAAGGACGTCTGGTGGGGCCACGGCGACGGCTCGGTCGGCACCTTCGGCGGTCACACCAGCTTTGGTGACGCCCGCCGCGCCTGGGATTTCCGCTCGGTCGGTCGTGGTGATATCAACTTCGAGGAGATCATCGTGGCGTTGAACGACGTCGGTTACACTGGCCCGCTTTCCGTCGAATGGGAGGACATCCGCATGGACCGCGAACACGGTGCGGCCGAGTCCTGCGCCTTCCTGCGCAAGCTCGACTTTGCCCGCAGCCAGATCGCCTTCGACGCCGCGTTTGACAAGGAAAACCAGTAAGGAAGTAGCGAGTAGTGGGTAGCGAGTATCAGGATCCTCGTCCGTCACCCAGATTCGCTGCTTTCTACTCACTACCCACTACTCGCTACTCACTACTTCCCACCTCCCATGACGATCAAAATTGGCATCATCGGCGCCGGCGGAATGCTGCGCTATCACGCCGCAGGCTTCCGGTCGGCCGGGGCAGAAATTGTCGCGGTCGCCGACGTCAATGAGGCTGCCGCCAAGAGCGTGGCCGTCCGCGAGGGTATCGCCAAATCCTTTGGCGATGTGGCGGTGATGTTGCGCGAGTGCCCCGAGATCAGCGCTGTGTCCGTGATCGTGCCCAACAAGTTTCACGCGCCTGTCTCGATGCAGGCCCTGACCGCCGGCAAACATGTGTTTTGCGAGAAGCCACCCGCGATGAACGTCAGGGAAGCCGCCGAAATGGCCGCCCTCGCAAAGGCGAAGAACCTGACCCTGATGTTCAACTTCAACAACCGCGCCCGGCCCGAGTCGTTCGCGATGATGGAGTACGTCAAGCAAGGCGCGGTGGGCCGCATCAATTCTGCCCAAGCGAAATGGATCCGCCGCACGGGCATTCCGGGGCTGGGTGGCTGGTTCACCAACAAACAGCTTTCGGGCGGCGGCCCGCTCATCGATCTCGTCCACATGCTCGACCTCGCCCTCTACTTCATGGGCTGCCCCGAACCGGAGTGGGTGATGGCGCAGACGTTTACCGACTTCATCACCGACAAGAACCACAAGGGTCCCTGGGGCATCGCCGACGTGGCCAACGGCATCACGGACGTCGAGAGCGCCTGTCACGGCATGGTGAAGTGCAAGACCGGTCAGGTCATCTCGCTCCAGATTTCCTGGGCCGAGATGGTCAAGCGCGAGGAAGTGTCTGTTGTCTTTCAGGGCACCAAGGCGGGCGGCCTCGTCCAGCGGCTTTTTGGCGTCGATGGCATCGACAGCACCGCGACCGACACTTGTGAACTCTATGTGCAGGAAAACGGCCGTTCCGTTAACCGGTCCATCTTGGTTTCGCCTGACGAGACCATGGGTCGCATTCGCTCGGCGGCCAACTTCATCAAGACGCTCGAGGGCACCGAGGCTCCGCTCAACACGCCCGACCAGGCCGTCGCCCTCATGCGGATCATCGACGCCGCCTACCAGTCAGCCACCACCGGCCAACCGGTGAAGTGCTGAGCGGTCGAGGCGACCGCGGACCATTGGCTACTCTCAGCCCTCAACTCTCAGCTCTCAACTAGCTTCAAACATGAACCTCAATCGCAAGCTTCGCATGGGCATGGTCGGCGGTGGTCGCGGTGCTTTTATCGGCGGCGTGCACCGCATGGCCGCCCGTCTCGACGGTGAAATCGATCTCGTCGCCGGGTGTTTTTCATCCGATTCCGCCAAATCCAAGGTCTCCGGCGCGGATTTGCATCTCGATCCCGCTCGCGTCTATTCCAGCTTCGCCGAGATGGCGCGGGCCGAGGCCGCCCTGCCCGCTGACCGGCGCATCGACTTCGTCTCGATCGTCACGCGCAACAACACGCACTTCGCCGTCGCCAAGGCTTTCCTCGAGGCCGGCATCCACGTTGTATGCGACAAGCCCCTCTGCTTCACGGTCAAGGAGGGCCGCCAGCTCCGCGAAATCGTTCGGAAATCGGGCCTGGTTTTCGCGCTCACCCACAATTACACCGGCTACCCGATGGTGAAGGAAGCCCGCGAATGGGTGCGGGGCGACAAGCTCGGCCGGATCCTGAAGGTCGTGGTGGAGTACCCGCAGGGTTACGCCATCACCGCCCTCGAACAAAAGGGCGATGGCGCCATCTCAAACTGGCGCATGGACCCCGCAGTTTCCGGCGCGTCCAATTGCATGGGTGATATTGGCACCCACGCGCACAACCTCGCCCGTTACATCACGGGCCTGGAGATTGAGGAAATTTGCGCCGAGCTCTCGACTTTCATCCCCGGTCGCCCGCTGGATGACGACGGCAACTGTCTGATCCGTTTCGCCGGCGGCGCCCGGGGCATCCTCTACGCTTCGCAGGTTTCCAGCGGCGAGGAAAACAATCTTAACATCCGTGTGTTTGGCACCAAGGGGTCGCTCCAGTGGTTCCAGGAGAACCCCAATGAGCTGATCTGGAAGAAAGCCGACGCCCCGCAGCAAGTCCACCGCCGCGGCAACAACTACCTGTCTGCGGCGGCCCAAGGCGCCACCCGCACGCCCTTCGCGCATCCCGAAGGCTTCATCGAGGCCTTTGCCAACGTGTATCGCGGTGCCGCCACGGCCATCGCCGATGCAGTGGCCGGACGCAAGGCGCCAAAGGCCGGTTATGATTTCCCCACGGTCGATGACGGCATCGCCGGTCTGGCCTTCATCGAGACCGTCGTTAAGTCCTCCAAAGCCGGTGCCAAATGGGTGAAGTTTCCTAAGATCTAGGAGATTGGCCAGATAAGGTACAAAAACTCAAAATGCAGGGCGGAGTATCCGCAGCCGCCCACCGTAATTCGAGGAAGGGCCTGCGGACGCGTTCTGAGCGAACTCGTTCCCGCACAGCCCTGCTTGCAATTGGGCGGTATTCTAATCCGTTGTCTGTGCTAATATTGTCTTGGCCCCGCTCCACGCCGCCGATGGCACAAACGGTGCAATCATCTGTCCCACCTTCCATCCAACCAACGACCTCTATGAGAAAACTGTCTCTCCTCACCCTTTGTTTTGCCGTCGGGTGCGCCTTGTGCGCCCTCTCACTGCGGGCTGAAGACACGCCCGCCGCGTCCGCCGTTCCAGCGACCGCGTTGCCCGAGATCGATCACATGGTCTACCTTAGCTTCTTGCCCGAGCCGGCCGAGCTAATGAAGGACGCCGAGCACAACGGACTGACGGTTCTCCGTCTCGACCGCATGGCCGATAGGATCGTCGTGAGCTACAAGTATCCGGACGGCCATACCGCCACGCTCGGCTATGCCCTGTTGAGCTCAATGCGCAGCGGCGATCGCGTCAATTCCCGCAGGGAAGTTGCGGAGCGCACGGTCGTCTCAACCGAGCGCGATCCCGAGATCGTCTATGTGGATCGTGGGTACCGGACACGCGTTGTATATCGCGATTCCTATGATGACTTCTGGCCCCCGCTGATTCTCGGTCTCGGCCTTGGCTGGGCGACAGGCTGGCATGGCGGCGGTCACTATTATGGTGGTTACCACGGTGGCGGCTATCACGGTGGCGGCCATCGCCACTAAGCGAAAAGCGGAAAACTTTATCCCTCAACCTTGGGCGCCCTCAGCGGCGCCCTTTGTTTTATTTCCTTCGGATCTAGGGCGTGTTTTCAAACCACCCTGAGAGGACTAACCACTGATGCTTCGCCTGCCGGCTGCGCTTCAATATCCCCTCCGCCTGATCGGTTCCGGTTTTGATTCCGGGGAGCGGCTATTCGCCGCTCGGCAATTTGGCTTGTCTATCGGCGATTAGCCGACCCCCGAAATCCAGGGTGGAGCCGATAAGGCGGAGCGCACCAAGTAGCAGAGCCGTTAGGCGAGGCATGAGTGGTTAAAACCGGATCGATGTTTCGGCGCTTTGGCGTTGGTTGCAGGGTTTGACGCCACACCCTCGTACCCCGAAGCTTGCGTCGGCTTGGTCGGGATGTAGGAGCCTGCTTGCAGGCGAATCTGCGGTCGGTCCGGTGGCGGGCGTTCCGAATAGCGTGCAAGCAGGCTCCTACAGAAAAAATAAAATTCCCTTCACCGCTTACTGTTTATGTTTACTTCCAACCCTTGCGTCAGGCGCGTGGACAATTTCCAGGCCCTGGCCACCACTCCATTCGCGGAAGGCGTCAATGCCCTTTGCTGGGAGCGGAAGCTCCCGGGTGATTTTGGCGAGGTGGTGAAACTGCTAGGGGCAGGCGAGGGGATCGTCACCCTCGACGCGTCGCGTCTCACGAGCCTTCGCGTGAGCGCAAACGGTCGGGCGGCGATTGATATCATGCTCTCCGACCTGCGGCTCCTGCAGGAACTGGGCCGTGATCCAGGGCTCAACTGCATCCACGCCTACCCGCGTGACGAGGAGCCGGGTCCGGTGGCAACGGATGTTTTCTCCTTCCACGCTGACAGCGCTCCGGTCGAGGCTGACACCTGGCTCTGCACCTACCATGGGGCGCCGAGCGAGGGCCTGCGGAACGAAGAGGCGGAGCGGAAAGTGGACGTCCCCGCCACCCGGGCCGCTCTCCTCAAGATTTTCGGCGGGGCGGACGACGACGCCTTCCGCGAGTTCCTGCGGGAAAACTGCTATGATCTCCATTACGCGCCGATTTCGGGCGCGCAGCCGTATTCGTTCGGCGTGGGCCATCTCTGGCGCATCGCTGTCGATTGGCCGGGCAGTCCGGTTCCGCCTTGCGTCCACCGCGCCCCGGCGGCGGGGCTCGGCGAGGCGAGGTTATTACTCATTTCCTGATGCGGTGAGCTCACCGCACGGGACCAGTCCCCAACCTTCGTGGTGGCGGGGAGGAGGAGCCGGAAGGATTGAACCACGGAGTCACCGAGGCACAGAAGTTTGAACCGAACTTTCTGCCCGAGGGCTCCATCGATTGCAGGGCGGGCAAGCAACGAACAGTTTGCAGCAATGGGTGAGGAGAGCCCGGCGGGTCATCGACGTATCGTACCGTAGAGCAACTACCCAAGTAGGTGCGGGTTTTTGATTTGCGGCAGCAACTCTCCTGCGTCTCGCTCGTGTTCTGCGAGGGCCGGTCGGACCGGCCGATTCTTTCCACCCCCAGCAACCCGCCCATGAATTCCCTTGTTACCCGTCGCGCTTTCATCCGTTCCGCCAGCCTCGCCTCGGCGGCCGCGGCCGCCTTTCCCGCCGTGCTGAAATCGCAGACTGCCGGCACCCCGACGCCGAACAACCGGCTTAATGTCGCCTGCATCGGCGTCGGCGGTCGCGGCGAGGCGGCGGTCGACGGCCTCAAAGCGGAAAACTTCGTGGCCTTCTGCGACGTGGATGATGAGCGCGCCAGCAAGACCTTCGCCACTTACCCGGATGTGCCGCGTTTCAAGGACTACCGGGAGTTGTTGGACAAGATGGGCGGCAAGATCGACGCGGTGACCGTGTCCACCCCGGACCACATGCATTACCCGATCGCCATGGCCGCCCTCTCGCTGGGCAAGCACGTCATGGTGGAAAAACCCCTGACGCACACCATCTGGGAGTCCCGTCAGTTGGCCAAGCTTGCGGCCGAAAAGAAGGTGGCGACCATCATGGGCAATCAGGGTCATGCCAACGAAGGCACCCGGATGCTCAAGGAGTGGTACGAGGCCGGCGTCCTTGGCGAGGTGGCCGAGATCCACAGCTGGACCGACCGCCCGATCTGGCCGCAGGGCGTGAAGGCGCCAGACCATAGCAAGTTCATGCCGGTGGTGCCGGGTACGCTCGACTGGAATCTCTGGCTCGGCGTCGCCCCCGAGCGGGCTTACGATCCCTCCATCATGCCGTTCAACTGGCGCGGCTTCTGGGATTTCGGCACGGGTGCCCTCGGGGATATGGGCTGCCACATCCTGGACGGCACCTTTTGGGCTCTCGGTCTCGACGCTCCGGTGCGGGTCGAGGCGATCAGTGGCAAGGCCAACAAGCTTAGCGGGCCCACCTCCTCCATGATCGTCTATCATTTTGCCGGCCGCGGCGCCCGCCCGGCGATCAAGTGGACCTGGTATGACGGCGGCCTTCAGCCCGCCCTTCCGGATTTCTGGGCCGACGACAAGCCGTTCCCGGAAAACGGCACACTGATTGTTGGGAGCAAGAATACGGTCCTCGCGCCGACCTATTACGAAAGCATTCGCATCGTGCCCGAGGCGAAGATGAAGGCAGCCCAGCCGTCCCTTCCGGCCAAGACGCTCCCGCGCGTCGAGGGCGGACATTTCGCCGAGTGGATCCGTGCCTGCAAGGGCGGGCCCGCCGCCGGTTCCAACTTCGCCTACGCCTCACGGCTCACCGAACTCTGCCTCCTGAGCAACATTGCTGTCCGCGCCCGCCGTCCCATCGAGTGGGACGCCACCGCCATGAAGATCACCAACCTTGCCTCGGCCAATCAATACCTCACCAAGGAATATCGCCCCGGTTTCGGGGTGTGAGGTATCCTGTAACCAAAAATCACTACACGATTCGCCGCTTTAATCCTGTCCTTGGATCCTTCACTTCGTTCAAGATGACGCATTAGTTTGAAGAACCCCCGCCCATTTCCCCATGTCCCAATCCAATAACAACCCCGCTCGCTGCGAACTGACGTATGCCTTCCTGCTCCTGCGGCTCTTCCTCGCCCTGCGTGCGCTGATGTCCTGCATCGAGAAATTCGAGTCCGGCGGCACCTACTCAGTCGCGAACTACACCACCAACATGACGCGCATGGCGACGGGCATCACCGGCGCCTCGTTTCTCCCGTTGTGGGCGACCAAAGCCTTCGCCTTGCCGCTTGGCTATCTCCTCGGTGTGCTGGGCGTAGCGCTGTTGCTGGGCCTCAAGACCCGGTTGACCCTCGTCGTGATGGGCCTGCTCTATATCGCCCTGGCTTTCGGCCTCATGGCCGTGCAGCAGGGTGACGGCGTGGCCTGGCTCGGGGTCTATTTGCTGACCGTCGTCGCCGCACTGGCGCTGGTGCGTTACAACCGCTTCGCCATCTGGGCCGACCAACATGACTGAACCTCTCGCGTCCACCCCCGCGGATTTCACCCGCCGCGACTTCCTGTCGACTGGCCTCAAACTCGGCGCGGCCGTCCTCGTGGCGCCGCGCGTCGCTCGGGCCCAAGCCACCTCGGGCCAGGCCGCGCTCAACGTGGCGCTCATCGGCTGCGGCGAGCAGGGCCGGGTGCTGCTCAACGCCGCGCTCAAGATCCCCGACATCCGCTTCCAGGCCGTGTGCGACATCTGGCCCTACAACCGTACCTACGGTGAGCGCCTGCTGAAAAAATTCGGCCACGAGGCGCGGCCCTTCGAGGACTACAAGGAGATGCTCGCGACCGTGCCCGACCTCGATGCCGTCATCGTGGCGACGCCGGACTTCATGCACGCGGAGCATACCAATTTCTGCCTCCGCGCCGGCAAGCACGTCTATTGCGAGAAACTGATGGCCAACACGGTCGACAACGCCCGTTCGATGGTGCTGACGGCCCGCGAGACGAAGAAGCACCTCCAGATCGGTCACCAGCGCCGGAGCAACCCACGTTATCAATACGCCCGGGAGAAGGTGGTCAACGAGGCAAAGCTCCTCGGTCGCATCACCAACATCAACGGCCAGTGGAACCGCAGCGTGAGTGCGGACCTCGGCTGGCCCGAGAAATACGCCCTGTCCGAGGCCGCCCTGCACAAGTACGGCTTCACGAACATGCACGAGTTCCGGAACTGGCGCTGGTTCAAGAAATATGCCGGCGGCCCGATCTCCGACCTCGGGGCGCACCAGATCGACGTCTTCAACTGGTTCCTCGGCGCCAACCCCAGCTCGGTCATGGCCGGCGGCGGCGCCGACTACTATGAGAACCACGAGTGGTACGACAACGTGATGACGATTTACGAATTCCCCACCGCGCAGGGACCGGTGCGGGCCTTCTACCAGGTTCTCACCACGACGAGCGCCGGCGGCGGGTACATGGAGTATTTCATGGGCATCGAGGGCTCGCTCAAGATGTCCGAAAATCCGGCGTACACCAAGCTGTTCCGCGAGGCCCGCGCGCCCGAGTGGGACCAGTGGGTTACCAAGGGCATCATCCGCAAGCCCGGTACGCCCGAGGAAGGCGCGGAGAAGCTGCTGCCCTGGGAAAAGCCGCGTCCGAAATTCGGCGCCCCGGCCCGGACCAGCGTCGTGGACGTCCGCGAGACCGCGGCGCTGTCCTCTTGGGACATGCCCGTCACGCTCGACAAGGCGATCCACCAGCCGCACCTCGAGAACTTCTTCGATACCATCCGCGGCAAGGCGACGCTGAACTGCCCGGCCGAGACCGCCTTCGCCAGCGCCGTTACCATCCTCAAGGTCAACGAGGCCGTCGCCGCCCGCCAGATGCTGACCTTCAAGCCCGAGGATTTTGTAGCGTGAGCCGCCGCAACCTTTGAACCAAATGCCTGTCATTCTGAGCGCAGCGAAGAATCCACGGCCACAACTCAATAACCGCTTATTCCTTCCCGTTCGTGGATCCTTCGCTGCGCTCAGGATGACAAACGGTATATCCCAATTCTCCCTCCCATGATCCGCCGCATCCTTCCCCTGTTTCTCCTTCTCCTCGTTCCGGCTGCGCTCAGCGCGCAGGACCTCGTGCCCATTCCACTCGAACTGCCGAAGCCGCTCTTCGTGGGCACGCCCGTGCCGTTCAAGGTGCCGAACCTTGAGAAGGCCAGCACGGCCAAGCGTCCGCCGTTTATGGCGCCGGCCGGCACCGTGAACCTCGCCAAGGGCAAGCCGGTCACAGCCAGCGATACCTTCCCGGTCATTGGCGAGATCGGTTTCGTCACCGATGGTGAGAAGGACGGCACTGAGGGAACCTTCGTGGAGTTCGGCCCCGAGCTGCAGTGGGTGCAGATCGACCTCGGCGAGCCCGCCGCGCTCTACGCGATTGTGCTCTGGCATTTCCACGCCCAGGCCCGCGTTTACCACGATGTCATCGTGCAGGTGTCGGACGATCCGGCTTTCAAGACCGGCGTGACGACACTCTACAACAACGATTACGACAACAGCGCCAAAATGGGTGTGGGCAAGGATCCGTCGTATGTTGAGACGAGCGAAGGCCGCTTGATCGACGCCAAGGGCGCGAAAGCCCGCTACGTCCGGCTCTACAGCAACGGCAACACCACGAGCGAGCTGAACCACTACGTCGAGGTCGAGGTCTACGGGAAAAAATAGTTTCTTCCGGTCGTGAACTCCGCCGCCGCCAAAGGGGAGATTTACGAAGGTGAGCTGCTTGGTTGTTGCCCCGACACACCCCGTCGCTTCGCGCCACCCCTCTTGCTAGAGGGGATCCAAACCTTTGCAGCTGAAGTTCCCCTCTACCAAGAGGGGTGCCCGCCGGGCGGGGTGTGTGGATTGGTGAGCAACTTTTGCCTTTCGCCATGACCGCGCCTGACACCTCACGGCGCCTCGACGCCGGTCTGCTCCTGCTGGTGTTGCTCGTTGCGCTGGGCCTGCGCTGCTTCGACCTCGCGGCGCGACCCATGCACGCGGACGAGGCGAACCAAGCGGTGAAGCTCGGGCAGCTGCTCGAGAAGGGCATCTACGCGTTTGACCCAGCGGATCACCATGGGCCGACGCTGTATTATTTCGGCCTGATCCCGGCATGGCTGCGCGGACAGACCACGCTGGCGGCGCTGGATGAGACCACGGTGCGGCTCACACCCGCGCTCGCCGGGGTGGTGGCGGTGGGCCTGCTCTGGCTGCTCGTGCGGCCGTGGGGCCGCTGGCCGGCGTTGCTCGCGGCGGGGCTGCTGGCGGTGTCGCCGGCGGCGGTTTATTACAGCCGATATTTTATTCAGGAAACCCTGTTGGTAACGTTCACGCTCGGCGCGCTCGTGTGCGGACAACGCTGGTGGCGCTCGGGCCGGGTCGGATGGGTGGTCGCAACTGGCCTTTGCTTGGGCCTGATGATGGCAACCAAGGTCAGCTCCCTCGTCTACGCGGCCGTGGCGGTGTTGGCGCTGGCGGCGAGTGGCGCAACGAAGCGCCCGGGCCGCTCACTCAGGCGCGCAGCGGGGATCGCGCTGGTAGTCGCGCTGCCCGTGGTGGGGTTGTTCTATTCGTCGTTCGGGCGCAATCACGACGGCCTGCGTGAGGCGGTGCATTCGATTGATCTCATGGCCATCAAGGCGACCGCGGGTCAATCGGGTCACGAGAAGCCGTGGTGGTATTACGGGAGCCTGTTCGTCTGGCAGAAGAACGGATACATCTGGGACCAGACGCTTTTCCTGCTGCCCGCGCTAGCTGGTGGCGTCGTGGCGCTGCGCCGACGCGGCCTGCCGCGGTTTTTGGCGATTAATACGGCGGTTCTTGCGATCATTTTATCCGTCACGCCCTACAAGACGCCGTGGCTGGCGGTGGGCATCATCCCGGGATTGTGCGCGCTGGCGGCGCAGGCCCTGGGGCAGCTGCGCCGGCCGGTGGCCCTGCCACTGGCATTCTTCATGGTCTTGAGCCTGATCTGGCAGATGAGGCAGGCGGTGTTTCTTCGTCCGGCGGACGAGCGGAATCCCTTCGCCTATGTCCATACGTCGCCCGACATGAAAAAGGTGGCGGCCCTTGCTGACGCCGCACCGGTGGGCCCGATCAAGATCATCAGCCCCGAATACTGGCCGTTGCCGTGGTATCTCCGCCACCGGCCCGAGACGGGTTACTGGAAAGAGCCGCCGGCGGATTGCGACGGGGCGTTGGTGTTTGCCGATGCGGCTCAGGCCGGGGCGGTGCGCGAGCGGTTGAAAGGAAAATACCGCGAGGGTTTCCTTGGCCTCCGGCCGGGATTTGTGTTTGTGGTGTTTGAGCGGGAGATGTAGGGCGGGATCGCTGATCCCGCCTTCGTGGGCGACCTAGCGTTCGCGGCGGGATCAGCGATCCCGCCCTACAGTTGCCGTCGACCCGTTAGCCCGTGTGATCGCGGCGCCATAGTCGGCGTGCTCTTGGCAGAATTCGAGGACGGCGTCATCGGTCATCACGAAAAATGCGGTGGAGAGAGCGTCGGCCTCGGCGGCGTTGGCCGCGAAGGACCAGATGCGTCGCGTGCGACCGGCGGGGGAACCGGTCCGGGGGTCGATGAGGTGGGCGCCTTGGACGGCGATGCCCGAGCCGCTTACGGCGCGGTGGGCGAACAACATTACCTCGTCCGCGACGCCGATGGGCCAGCCTGCATCGTTGGGCGGGGCAGCCAGCGCGAGGGCCGTGCTGCCGCCGCTTTGCAGGCAAGCGGTAGTCACATCCCACTCGGCGAGAACCTCTGCCATTCGGTCCAGCGCGTAACCCTTGCCCACCGCCCCCAAGTCGAGATGCAGCCGCTCGGTGAGTGAGGTCAGGGTGTGCGACGTGGGATCGAGGGCGAAAAGCGGTTCGTCCGATCCGGCCGGGCGCGGCGTAGCGTAGGCGGGGTCGAAGGCTCGATTGGTCAGCGCCGAGATCTGCGCCGCGGTGAGCAGGCATTGCAGGGCATCCTCGCCGAGGACCATGCTGGCGCCGGTGGTGAGTCGGTTGGCCCGGGCGATGTCGCTGCTCTCGATGTAGCGGCTCAGTTCGTTTTCAAGCCGGTCGAGCTCGAGGAAGGCGGCAGCAGCGGCTTGCCGGGCATATTCCGCGGGGCGGCCGGCGATAAAAATTTGGAACGTGGTGGCCATGGCTTCATGGCTGTAGACAGGCCAGTTCATGTGCGGGGTGTCTGCCAACTTGCAGCTGGCATTGGTTTGGAAAGCTGTAGGAGCGGCTTTATGCCGCGATTCGTGGGCGGCACCACGTTCGGGTCGCGGCGTAAAGCCGCTCCTACAAGGGAAATGTTCATCGCATCGCGGCGGGGCGGGGAAGCACGCGGCGGAGACGGAGCATCTCGCGGAACGGCTGCCACCAGAGGTTGCCGAGATGGTATTTGGAGTCGCCCTGCAGCCGCGGATGATGGTGCACGGGGAGTTCGCCTGCGCGCAGTCCGGCCGCCACGGCCATCGCGGGCAAAAATGACTGCATCAGCGGCGATGGCTGCAGGGTCGCGATCACGGCGCGTCGAAAGACGCGCAGCTGGCAGCCGGCGTCGTGGAGCCCGTCGCGCAGGACGCGGCTCCGGACAGCGTTGGCCAGGCTCGACATCGCGCGGCGCAGCGGGCTGTCGTGCCGTTCGCGGCGCCAGCCACAGGCGACGTCCAGGTGCTGTTGCTCGAGCAGGGTGAGCAGGGCGGGGAAGTCCGCCGGGTCGTTTTGCCCGTCGCCATCCATGGTCAAAATGATTTCACCCCTTGCCTGACGGAGGCCGGTGAATAGCGCCGTAGCCTGCCCTTGGTTGCCCGGGAGGGTGAGCACGTGACAATGAGGGTCGGCCGCAGCCATCCGGTCCAGTTCCCGTCCGGTGCCGTCGGTACTGCCATCGTCCACCAGGATCGCCTCGTAGCCCGGATCGAGCCGCGCCAACACGGCGCAGGCGGCGGGGACGACGGACGCGACGCTGCCCGCTTCCTGATAAAAAGGAATGATGAGGGAGCAGCGGGGGGAGGACATGGCGGCGGTCGTTCGACCATACCATAGCCTGAACCGGACGATCGCCAAGCCTTACCCTCCGGCCGACAGCGGCCGGAAGCGCGCGCCGCACAATTTCATTAATCTGTCTGGCCCAGCCACAGAATTCCCGTTTTACTGGAAATGGTTTCAGTCGTTTTTCCTCCCGCGAACCTTCCCATTCCTCCATGAAAAGCCCGACCCCCAGTTTTTCCATCTCCCGCCGCGCCTTCTTGCAGCGTGCCACCGCCGTGGCGGCCTTCACCGGCCTGCCGGCCTGGTTTGTCGAACGCCAGCAACTGGCCGCGGCCGAGACCGACGCCAAGCCGCTGCCGACCGCGGCCAATGACAAGCCCGGCATCGCGCTGATCGGCTGCGGGGGCATGGGCACCTGGGACGGGCAGAACGCCGGCACCCACGGCAACCTCCTCGCGATCTGTGACGTTGACTCGACCCACAGCGCGGCGGCGGCGGCGAAATATCGCGAACTCGGGCACAAGCCCGAGATCTATTCCGATTTCCGCCGCGTTCTGGAGCGCAAGGACATCGACATTGTGGTCAACTCCACCCCGGACCACTGGCACACCCTCATCAACATCGCGGCCGCCAAGGCCAAGAAGGACATCTACGCCCAGAAGCCGCTGACTCTGACGGTGGACGAGGGCCGGCATGTCATCGCTGCGGTCCGCGAAAATGGCCGCGTTCTCCAGACCGGCACGCAACAGCGGAGCTCGCAGCGCTTCCGTCTCGCCTGTGAACTCGTGCGCAACGGCCGCCTGGGCAAGCTCAAGCAGGCTCACGTCTGGCTGCCCGCCGGCTTGCGCGGTGGCCCCTTCGCCCCCACGCCGGCGCCCGACTCGCTCAACTGGGATTTCTGGCAGGGCCAGACACCCGCGGTGAGCTACGTGAAGGAGCGCTGCCACGCCAACTTCCGTTTCTGGTACGAGTACTCCGGTGGCACCATGACCGACTGGGGTGCACACCATAACGACATCGCCTATTGGGCCATCGGTTTGATCGCGCCCACCAAGGTCGAGTCCAAGCGCCTGACCGAGCCGGTCCCTGGCGGCTACACCACCTTCCCCGAGTACGAGGTGAAATACACCTACGAGAACGGTGTGATTTTGCTGATCAACACGACGAAGGACGACTCCATCTACGGCGAGCATCTCAACAAGGCGGGCCAGCCGAACGGCATCCGCTTCGAGGGCACCGACGGCTGGATCTGGGTCAACCGCGACGCGATCAAGGCCAGCGACCCGGAGCTGCTGCGCAAGCCGCTCCCGGAAAACGCCGTGCGCCTTTACGAGAGCAAGGATCACATGGGGAATTTCATGGAATGTGTGCGTTCGCGCGCGTTGCCGATCTGCGATGTCGAGACCGGCCATCGCTCGGCGAACATGTGCCACCTGGGCGCCATCTCGCTCCGCACCGGGCATAACCTGACCTGGGATTACGCCACCGAGAAGTTCACCGGCAAGCACGCCAAGGAGGCGAACACGTATCTCGCCCGCGAGATGCGCAAGCCCTACGACTACTCGTTCGTGGCGTAAGGCCGGCGGTTGTTTGCTGTAGGTCGGGGTTTATCCCCCGACAGGCAGCGTAGGCGTGTCGGGCGTAAAGCCCGACCTACAACCCTGCGCCATCATGCTCCGGCTCGACTCGCGTCGATTGGTGGCTTTCGTGGCGTAATGGCGCGAACTTCCGACGAACTTTTCGACGTGGTGGACGCGCACGATCAGGTCCTGCGCCAGGCGCCGCGGCGCGAGGTGCACGCGCACGGGTGGCTGCACCGGGCCGTGCATGTGCTCGTGTTCAACCGGGCCGGGCAGGTGTTCCTGCAAAAACGCTCGATGCGGAAGGACATGTCGCCGGGGCTGTGGGACTCGTCGTGCTCGGGGCACCTCGACGCCGGCGAGGACTACGATGCGGCGGCGTGGCGGGAGCTGCAGGAGGAAATCGGACTGAAGCTGCCGCAGCCGCCGGCGCGCTGGCGGCGGATCGAGGCCTGCGAGGACACGGGGCAGGAATTTGTCTGGGTCTATCGGGTCGAGTCCGAGGGGCCGTTCACGCTGTGTCCCGACGAGATCGAGCGCGGGGAATGGATCGCGCCGGATGAACTCAACCGGCGCATAGCGGTGCGACCGCAGGATTACTGTTCGGCGTTCCGGTTGATCTGGGGGAATATCCGGGCTTAGCCTGGGCTGCAGGAGCGGCTTTATGCCGCGATGATTGTGACGCGGTGGTCAATCGCGGCGTAAAGTCGCTCCGACAGTCCAGACACTACGCAAGGCAGACCAGGGCAGTTGGCCACAAAAAGGCACAAAGAGATCCGGCGGCAAATGCTACTCTCAAGGCGCCTATAGGCGCGCGGTTATTTCTCGAAGGCCAAATGAACTATTTTTGTGCCTTTTTGTGGCCAAAAAATCTGCTCAAGTCGGCCGCTGGGCCTTGAGACGCTCGAATTCCTTCGTGCTCATCAGGCGGCGGGGGAGCCGTTTCTCGGCCTCGGTGAGCAGCCGGTCCCAGTTGGCGTCGGTGGGCGCGTAGTCCGCCCAGCCATTGTTATGGCCGGTGCGGCGGCTGAACACGACGTTGCCGCCGTGAAAGCGGGCGCAGATCTGCCATTTCGTTCCGTCCTCGTCGCGATCTTGCCAGCCGAATTCCATGGCGGGAGAGGAAAGAGCCAAGGGACAAGTGGCAAGGGGCAAGTAAGGAGGGCTGCAACTGTAGGAGGGGCTTTACGCCCCGATGGGACATTAGCGCCGTATCGCGTCGGGGCGTAAAGCCCCTCCTACAGTTCGATCCCGACCCAAAGCAGGCCCGACTAATCCTTCGAAAGTTCCCCGGCGCGCTTGGTCGCGGCGAGGATGGTTTCCTTGAGCGTCTCGCGGAACTGGCGGGCGGCGAGCACCTGCAGGCCGGCGTAGGTGGTGCCATTGGGCGAGGTGACCTTGTCGCGCAGGGCTTCGGGCGACTGGTCGCCGCGGGCCAGCAGGCGCGCAGCGCCGAGCGTGGTCTCAAGTGCGGCCCGGTAGGCGACGTCCGCCGGCAGGCCGGCGGCGATGCCGGCGTCGCGCAGGCCGGCGACGAACTCAAAGAGGAAAGCCGGGCCACTGCCGCCGAGCGCGGTGAGGGCATTGAAGTACTGCTCGTCGAGCGCAACATAGGCGCCGAGGGCGTCGAGCAGGCGGCCAACCAAGCTCCGGTCGTCGACAGTGAGTGGCGCGTGGGAGCAGTACGGGGTATAACCGGCGCCTATCGCCGCGGGGGTGTTGGGCATCGTGCGCACGAGGGCGCGGGCGTGCGGGAAGGTCCGGGCGAGAGTGGCCAGGGTTTTGCCGGCCAGAACGGAGAGCACGAGCTTGCCGCGGGTCAGTTCCGCGAGGCGCGGGTCAGCGGTGGCAAGCGACTGGGGCTTGAAGGCGACGATGATGAGGTCGGCGCCGCCGACCAGGCGGGCCAGGTCGGGCTCGTGCGCAATGCCGGTCTCGGTGGCGAGCTTCCGGGCGGACTCGCCGTTCTTGCTGGTGCAGGCTAGGTCGGCGGGGGTGCAGACCTTCTTGTCGAGCAGCCCGCGAACAATGGCGGAAGCGAGGTTGCCGGCGCCGAGAAAGGCGATGCGTGTAGTGGACATCAGTCTGGGCTGATGGATTGCCGCGTCATGGGACTCCTCGCAATGACAAACACGACGCGGCAATTGAGGGTTTCTATGTAGGTCGGGCTTTACGCCCGACACGCAATCCTGTCGGGGATAAACCCCGACCTACAGGTAGGCCAAGCCCGTCCGGAGGCCGGGCTCCACCACCTACTTGTTCCGGCGCTCCAACGGGTGCCGGATGGTACAGATCGCGCCGCCGTCGGGACGGTCGGCGAGCGTCACCTCGCCTCCCAGGTTGCGCATGGAATGGCGCGCCACAGTCAGGCCCATGCCAACGCCGACGGTGTGCTTGGTGCTGGTGAAGGGCTCGAAAGCGTGCTCGCGGATCTCGGGGTCAACGCCGCGGCCGCGGTCCTCGATATGGATGAGGGCGAAGCGGCCCTCCTCGGGCTTGTCGACGACCTCGGTGCGGATGTTGATGGCGCGCTTCTCGTCGGGCGCGTCGCCGTAGCTTTCCCACGCATTGATGACCAGCTTGGCGATCACGTCCTCGAGCACCTCGACGTTGGTGTCGATCAGGACGTCGCCGGGGCTGTGGGTGACGGTGATGGGCTGGTCAATCTTGAATTCGATCTGGTAGCGGCGGATGCCGCTGTCGACCATGCGGGCGAGGCTGGCGCGGATGAGCGGGGGGCGGTTCTTCACCACGAGGGTGGTGAGCTGCTTGATGATGGCGACGATGCGGTTGACGGCATCCTCCAGGTGGGCGGCATTCTTCTTCACCAGCTCCGGCTTCTCGTTGTAGGCCTTGATGAGGTCGACGTAACCGATGACGACGCCGAGCAGATTGTTGAGATTGTGGGCGATGCCCTGCGTGACGGCGCCGATGGTGGCGGTGCGGCGCGAGTCGCCCAGCCGGCGCTGGAGGTCGACGAGCTCGCGGTTGATCTGGACGAAGCGCAACTGCGTCTGCACGCGTGCGAGGGTCTCGTCGAGGTCGATGGGCTTGGTGATGTAGTCCACGGCGCCGACGCCGAGGCCCTCGATCTTGCCTTCCTTGGAGGTGCGGGCGGTGATGAAGATGATCGGGATGGACTTGGTCTCATGGTCGGCTTGCAGCCGCTGGCAGACTTCGATGCCGTCCATGTCGGGCATCATGACGTCGAGCAGGATCAGGTCGGGCTTGTCGGCCGCGACGAGGTTGAGCGCCTCCTGGCCGGAGTAGGCCGTGGCGATGGTCATGCCCTCACGCTCCAGCTTGCGTTTCAGCAACTGTACGTTGATCGGCTGATCATCAACTACGAGGATCTTGGACGTCGCCATGGGGGTAGGAAATGAGGCAAAGCGGTTTATCCGCGACTGGCAAGATTCCGTTGTGTCGGGAATACACCTACAAACCTACCGGGCAGGGGCGGTGTTCTGGCGGTGGGCCTTGACCGTGTTGGCCATCAGGAGGGCGACAGTCATGGGGCCGACGCCACCGGGCACCGGTGTGATCTTCGCGCACAGCGGGGCGACGGTCGGGAAGTGCACATCGCCAGTGAGGCGGAAGCCGGACTTTTTGGAGGGGTCGGGTACGCGGTTCATCCCCACGTCGATGACCACGGCGCCGGGCTTGACCATGTCAGCGGTGACAAACTCGGCCCGGCCGATGGCGGCGATGAGGACGTCGGCCTGGCGCGTGATGACGGAGAGGTTGGCGGTCTGCGAATGGCAGACCGTGACGGTGGCGTTGGCCCACTCGGCGCGCGACATGGCCAGCAGGGCGACGGGTTTGCCGACGATGAGGCTGCGGCCGAGGACCACGACGTGCTTGCCGGCGAGCTTCACGCCGGAACGCCTCAGGAGTTCCATGATGCCCGCGGGAGTGCAGGCGGTGAACCCGGTGGTGTCCTCCTGTGCGAGCTTGCCGAGATTGAGTACATGGAAGCCGTCGACGTCCTTGTGCGCAGCGATGCGGCGGAAGACCGCGACCTCATTCATGCCCTTCGGCAGCGGCGACTGGACGAGGATGCCGTCGACGGTGGGATCGGCATTTAGGCCGTCGATGAGGGCGAAGAGCTCGTCCTGCGTAATCGTGACCGGAGGCAATATCAGGCGGCTCTCGATGCCGATCTCGGCGGAGGTCTTCACCTTTTTCGTGACGTAGGAGACCGAGGCGGGGTCTTCGCCGACGCGCACGAGGGCAATACAGGGTTTGCGGCCGGGTAGGGCGGCGACCTTCGTCTTGAGTTCGGCGATGATGTCCGCGGCGATTTTGTTGCCGTCAATAAGTTCCATGGGAGTGGTTTAAATGGAGGGCAGTGAAGCATCCCGCCTTGGATCTCTCTCCCGCGGCCGCGGGATCAGGATGACGCTGCCGGGCAGCGTCACTTCAGCGACAGCGACTCGGCGGCGATGACGAGGTCCTTGCCGTCGACGGTGTTGCGGACGGTGCCGCTGATGGTGATCTCGCGATCGAGATAGGTCGCGATTTTCTCGGTGAGGAGGAGGCGCTTGGTGTCGACGTAAGCGAAGCGGCGGCCGGTGCTATCGGTCACTTGGTAGTCGTAAGGCGGGTTGGGGTTGAGGATGGCGCGACGGGCGAGGACGAGCCGGCCGGCGAAGAGTCGCGGCATGTCGGCCGAATTGCTGCCGAGTGGGACGGCGTGGCCGACGGAGGTTACCGGACCGGCCGGGGCCGCGGGGGTCGCGACCGCATAGGCGGGCTTCACCTCGGCGGGTGTGTTGGCGTTGGCGCTGGTGGCGATGAAGCCCTGGAGTTTCTTCTCGATCTTGATCTGGCACCAATCGGGGGCGTTGTCGACGAGGCCGGTGACCTCCGTCTTGTCCCCGGTCTGGGCGACGGTGAGGGCCGGGGCGTCCTTCTTGGGAGCGGTGAGGATGCTGGCGCCCGCGCGGACCTCCAGGCCCTTGGTGACGTCGCGGTTGTGGGCGTAGCCTTCGAAGCTACCGGTGATCTCAACGCGGCGCCAGCCGGCCGGGGCGTCGCCGGTAAAGATGATCGTGTTGCCGCTCTTGAGGCGGACGAGGACATGGGACTTTGGGTCGGGCTGGAGGAAGACAGCGGTGTCCGCCGAGAGGATGTCGGCGGCGGCGAGCCGGGCGACCGAGGCGCAGAGCAGGAGAAGGAGCGTATTAATTTTCATCGAAGGCAGGGGCCGGCCCGTCGGAGGACGGCGGCCGGGGGACGGCGAAGAGGGATTGGATTTCCTTGTTAGAAAGTTGTTTCACGCCGCGCAAAGGAATTCCTTTCAGCCGGAGGGCCCCGATCTGGTAGCGGCGCAGGCGACGGACCTCGAAACCGAGGGCGGTGAAGAGCTGGCGGATCTCGCGCTTCTTGCCATGATGCATATGGACATCGAGTTCGGTCGAGGCGTGGTCGGCCTTGGGATTGACGAGGTTGGCGCGTTCGACCTTGAGGTGTTCGCCTTCGATGACCACACCGCGCAGGAGCTGACGGAGGCGGCCGTGAGGGAAGGGCTCCTCGAGCGAGACATAGTAGCGCTTCACGACCAGGTTGGACGGGTGCATCAGCTTGTGCGCGAGGTCGCCGTCGGAGGTGAGAATGACGAGGCCTTCGCTGTCCTTGTCGAGGCGGCCGGCACAGAAGAGACGGAGCCGGGCCCACTCGCGCGGGAGCAGGTCGAAGATGGTATGGTCGGCGTGGGGGTCGCTGTTGCTGCAGACGATGCCGCGGGGCTTGTGCATCACGAGGGCCAGCTTCGGCTGGGCCTGTGCCTTCACTGCTTTGCCGCGGACCGTAACCTTGTCCAGCCCCGGCACGACCTTCTGGCCCAAGGTGGCGGCGGAACCGTTCACATAGACCTCGCCGGCGGTGACCAGGGCCTCGGCGGCCCGGCGCGAGCAGAGCCCGGCTTCGGCGATGAATTTCTGAATGCGGACGGGCTCCATGGGTGCGGGCTGAATGGCACGCGGCGGAAGGGGGCGCAACGAGATTCACGATGGCGAAACCGGGCTTGCCATGCCACATTGGCGCCAGAGTAAGCTCCGCCGCCCCCGATGCATTTTTCAACGCCGCCGCTCAATCCCTACACCAAGGACAATCCCCTGCCGGCCGTGTTGATGGAGAATCGAGTGCTCAACAAGGACGGCTCGAGCAAGGACACGCGGCACCTGGTCGTTAACATCGCGGGCAGCGGCCTGACCTACAAGGTGGGCGACTCGCTGGGCGTCTACGCCTCAAACCGGCCGCAATTGGTCGACGAGATTATCGCCTTGCTGGAGGCCACGGGCAACGAGCCGGTGTTGCCGTCGCGGATGACCGTCGCGGTCAGCCTGCACGAGGCCTTGACCAGCAAGCTGTCGCTGGCGGGTCCGACGAGGAAGATTCTCGGGACCCTGGCGGCGAAGTCGAGTGATCCGGTGGAGCAGACGCAGCTCACGGAACTGCTGGCCCCGGGGGCGGAGGAGAAATGCGAGACCTTCCTCGCGCAACGGGAGTTCCTCGACCTGCTGGAGGAGTTTCCGGGTGCGCGCCTTACTCCGCAGGAACTGGTCGATCATCTGCGCCGGCTGATGCCGCGGCTTTATTCCATCGCCTCCTCGCCCGTGCTTCATCCCGGCGAGGTTCATCTCACGGTCGCGCCCGTGCGCTATGAATCCAACGGCCGCCGGCGCTACGGGGTCTGCTCCACTTTCCTCTCCGACCGGGTGACGCGGCGCAAGACGCCGGTGCCGGTCTTTGTCGCCGAATCGCACTTCGGGCTGCCCGCCGACCTGACCAAGGACATCATCATGGTCGGTCCCGGCACGGGGGTGGCGCCCTTTCGCGCTTTTGTGCAGGAACGGGTGGCCACTGGCGCCTCCGGCCGCAACTGGCTGTTTTTCGGCGACCAGCACGCGGCCACGGATTACCTTTACGGTGACGAATGGCAGCGGCTGCTAACCGCGGGCAAGTTGGCGCGGGTGGACCTCGCGTTCTCCCGTGACCAGGCGCAGAAAATATACGTGCAGGACCGCATTCGCGAATCCGCCGCCGAGCTGTGGGAGTGGCTCAAGGGCGGCGCTTATTTCTACGTGTGCGGCGATGCCCACCGAATGGCCAAAGATGTCGACGCCGCCCTGCACCAGGTTGTGGCCGAGCAGGGCAAGATGGACGCCGTCGCCGCCGCGGACTACGTCAAGCAGCTGAAGAAGGACAAGCGCTACCAGCGCGACGTGTATTGAGGGAGACTGGAGGCGGGAGACGGGAGGCAGGACGAAGCCTCAACACCAGGACGACTGAATCCATCGGACGTACACTCAAATTCCGTCATCCTGAGCGGAGCAAAGGATCCAAGGGAAGGGCGTGAGTTTCGCTCCACGCTTGGATCCTTCGCTCCGCTCAGGATGACGCAGCGGAGGATTTCCGGTCTCCCATCTCCGGTCGTCCCGTTTTCCTTCGGTTGCTTTTCGCGCTTGCCGCGGCCGCGGCGAGCGCGTGCCATGGCGCCTCACCGAACCATGAGTCTTACCTACAATAATCGTGTGGCCCTTGTCACCGGCGCGGGCCGGGGCATCGGCAAGTCCATCGCTGAGCTGCTCGCGAAGAACGGCGTGAACGTCATTTGCGTGAGCAAATCCGCCGATAGTTGCGGTGCGACCGCCGCGGCCATCACCGCCGCCGGCGGCAAAGCGAAGGCTCTCGCCGTGGACGTGGCCGATGGCGCCGCCGTCGCGAAGGCCAGCGCCGACCTGCTGGCCGAGTACGGGCAGATCGACATCCTCGTCAATAACGCCGGCATCACGAAAGACGGCCTGCTCTTCCGCATGTCGGAAGCCGACTGGAACGCTGTCATCTCGACCAATCTCACCAGCTGCTACCACTGGACAAAGCACGTCGGCCGCTCGATGACCCAGAAGCGCTGGGGCCGAATCGTAAACATCACCTCGGTGGTTGGCATAGTAGGAAACGCCGGGCAGGCCAACTATTGCGCGGCCAAGGCCGGCCTGATCGGGTTCACCAAGGCCATCGCCAAGGAGTTCGCCGCGCGCGGCGTGACTTCGAACGCAGTCGCGCCCGGGTTCATCAAAACCGACATGACGGCGGCCCTCCCGGCTGAGGCGGCGGACAAAATCACCGCGGTCATTCCGCTTAAACGCCTCGGCGAGGCGGCCGACATCGCCCACATGACCGCCTACCTCTGTTCCGAGGAGGCCGGATACATTACCGGACAAGTTTTTACCGTTGACGGCGGGATGGTGATGTGATGCCTCTTCCCCAAGCATATTTCATCCCCTTTTATCAAAATGGCCGACCAGAAAACCATCGAACAGCGCGTTAAAGAAATCATCGTTAACCAGTTGAATGTTAATGAGGAACAGATTACGCCGCAGGCATCTTTCCTGGATGACCTTGGCGCTGATTCCCTCGACATCGTCGAGCTCATCATGGCTTTTGAGGAAGAGTTCAAGGACGAGATCAAGGGTGAGATTCCCGAATCCGATGCGGAGAAGCTTCAGACCGTCGGTGACGTCGTCACCTACATCCAGCAGAAGGCTGGCAAGTAATATCTTTTGGCTTTTGAACTGATCGCTCTACCGTCTGGCCCAGAGCTGGCCCGGTAGGGCGTTTTTATTTTCCACCCGAATCAACCGATGGAAACCGTATCTTCTCAACGTCGCGTCGTCGTCACCGGCATGGGCGTCATCACGTCGCTGGGCCACAACGTGAATGATTTCTGGACCAACGTCCTGGCCGGCAAATGCGGCATTGACCGCATCACTCTGTTTGATCCGAAGGACTACGCCTGCCAGATTGGCGCCGAGGTGCGTGGTTGGGATCCGACCCAGCACATGGACGCCAAGGAGGTCCGCCGCAACGACCGCTACACCCACTTTGGCTTCTGCGCGGCCAAGCAAGCCGTGGCCGACGCCAAGCTCGACATGACCAAGGAGGACGCGGACCGCGTCGGTGTCATCATCGGTTCCGGTATCGGAGGCATGTGGACCATTGAGAACCAACACAAGGTGCTCCTTGAGCGCGGGCCCCGCAAGGTGTCGCCCTTCATGATTCCGGCGCTGATCAGCAACATGTGCGGGGGCCTTGTGGCCATCGAACTGGGGGCGCGCGGGCCGAATTTCGGGGTGGTCAGCGCCTGCTCGACCGGCACGCACGCGATTGGCGAGTCCCTCCGCATGATCCGGCGCGGCGAGGCTGATATCATGGTGTGCGGCGGGGCGGAGGCGGCGATCACGCCGCTGGCCTACGCGGGCTTCTGCTCGATGAAGGCGATGAGCACCAACAACGACCAGCCCCAGAAGGCCTGCCGGCCCTTCGACCTCAACCGCGATGGTTTCATCATGGGCGAAGGCTCGGCCATCCTCGTGATCGAGAGCTTGGAACACGCCCAGGCGCGGGGCGCCCACATCTATTGCGAACTGGCCGGCTATGCCGCCACGTGTGACGCCTACCACATCACTTCGCCTGATCCGGACGGCAAGGGCCTCTCGCAGTCCATGATCAAGTCGCTGCACGATGCCAATCTGGAGCCGCACCAGATCGACTATATCAACGCCCACGGCACGTCCACGCCCTACAACGACAAGTTCGAGACCATCGCCATCAAGAAGGTTTTCGGCGACCACGCCCGCAAGGTTCATATCAGTTCCACCAAGTCGATGACCGGCCACCTGCTCGGCGCCGCCGGCAGCGTCGAGGCGGTCATCAGCGTCAAGACCATCGAGACGGGCGAGGTGCCTCCGACCATTAATTACGAGACACCCGACCCCGACTGCGACCTCGACTACACGCCGAACGTGAAGCGCAGCGCCAAGGTGGACGCCGTGCTGACCGACAACCTCGGCTTCGGCGGACACAACGCCTCGCTGGTGTTCCGCCGGCTGTGACCGGTGTTGAGGTAGGGCGCGACCGCTGGGCGCGCCGTCAAGGCCTTCGCGGACGGCCCAGCGGTCCGTCCCTACCGGCGCAGCCTGCGCCAAAGCGCGGGGAGAGGGTAGATCGCGTTTTTGGGTACCTGAAAATTACCCGTTGACGCGACCGACGGCCGGCCTTTTATCTCGCGCTCTTTGGTTTGGGGCAAGTTAGCTCAGTTGGTAGAGCAGAGGACTGAAAATCCTTGTGTCCTCGGTTCGATTCCGAGACTTGCCACCACTCTAGGACAAGGAATTACGTGCTTTTTTGATTTTAGCCGATTTTCCTTTGTCCGGTTACTGTCCGGCTTTCAAAGCGCTCAAACGGGGGTCTTGCCAACCATGGAGACAAGTGAAGCCATGGCTTAGTTCGCACCCCAGCATTCACCCCAACGGACCATCCCTTGCAATTGCCCGGTCGGCGGGTTGATGTCGGTGGATGAACTTCCGAGGCAAGCCACTTGGCCAAATTTCCGAATCCGACCTGCAGGGCTTGGTTGCGGCTCAGGTCCAGGAAGGCCACCAGATCGAGTATAAACGCATCTGGAAAGTCGGAAACCCCGAGGACAACCGCGAGACCCTGCTCGACATCGCAGCGTTCGCCAACGCTTCGGGCGGAGACATTCTCTACGGGGTGGAGGAAGACAAGGGGGTGCCGACGAAGCTTGCGGGGCTCGAGAATTTCAATGCCGACACTGAGGCCCAGCGTATCGACGGCCTGCTGGCTTCCTGGACGGACAAGAAGATTGTAGGGGTGGGGTACCAGTTGGTCCACTTGGCCTCAGGCCAGGGAGTATTTATTGTTCGCGTGCCCAACCTCAGTTCTACGCTCCACGCCGTGACGCTGGGCGGAAATCCTCGTTACGTAACCCGGAACGCCAGTGGAAGAGCGAATATGACTACAGCCGGGATTGAGGTGGCCATCCTATACACCGGTAAATCCCGGGAGCGGGCCAAGCAATTTCGGAGCCAAAGAGACGTGGCAATTGCTGACAACACGCTCCCGATCACGCTCGCCGCCCCATACCGGCAGGTGCTCTACGTTTTGCCGTTGGCCGAACTTTCCAATTTCAACGCCCGCGAGGTGATAACGACGCTGCGGGACGACTTCCATCCCATGGGAGCGCCGCGGAGTATGGACGTGGGAGCAACTCAGGGTGGGGTCATGGCCTTTTCCAGCGAGACGGATCGCTCTATTTACAGCTATGTTCAGATTCACCGGAATGGCGCCCTCGAGGCGGTTATCTGTCGCAGCGGGGGAACCTCGGGCGACAAGATTTCCTCTGACTACGAGCGGGAGATGCGGAATTCACTCCTGCCGTATCTTCGGGCCCTGAACAGGCTCAGTCTCATGCCTCCTTACCTCGTCGGGGTCAGTCACCTGAACGTCGTGGGCTTCAGCATCTATGAGCCACCGCACGTCTCATATTTCCGGCCCCAGCTGGCCCAGACAGGCCAGATTCTTGCGACGGGTCTCTACGAGCTCGAGAGCATTGACACGGCGTCCGTTGATGCCGCGCTCAAGAGCCTTTTCGACCACGTTTGGAACGAATTCGGTCGCTTGGGATCGCCCCACTTCACCCCGGACGGAAAGTGGGAGCCGAAGCAATGATCTGACGCGGGCAGCCGACACTCTAGAAGCTTGTTTAGTTTTTAACTGGCGACGGCTGGTCCGAAGTATTCTCGAAATACATCTGCCTGATGTATACGGTCGTGGCCTTGGTCGATTTTGGCGACGGAACCTAATATTCGCCAAGTGATACTGGTCAATTGACGCAGTCAGCGTTGCTCTTCGATGATGAACCGTTCTGCTGGTACATATGAGCGAAGCCGAAACCCTGGAAAGAACCTGTCCTGCCTGTGAAGCAAAGTTGAAGGTGGCCCGCCAATCGATTCCAGAGTTTAGCACCTGGAGTTGTCCAAACTGTGGGCGATGGGGACTCAGCGGCAGACTCCTTGACGGAGCCAAACCCACACTTGATCGACAAGAGATGACCAAGATCAAGCACCTGTTGTTCGAGCATCGCCTTAAGGGCGGCAAACCAATCATGATCTGTGAGAGAACTACCGAGTTTCCGCACCATAAGACGGGCGTGTTGGTTACCAAGGATGAGTTTCTTATTACATATCCCAAAAAGCCTTTGGAGTATTTCGATCGCGCCTTAGAGAATTTGGGTCGACTTGTTTCTCATCCCACAAGCGAACTATTATGGAACGGCCGACACGATGCGGCGGTTTTCAGTGAAGGGGGAGAGGTGGATAACATGGTGAAGCAGTTGGACGAGCTCGGCTACATCGAGATTCGCCCTGCTGAGACCCACGACGACGACGACCGGATCACAATTAGGGCCGCAGGCTGGCACAGGATCCAGGAATTGGAAGCACCGGGCAGGGATGCAAAGCAGGCATTTGTGGCCATGTGGTTCAATCCTTCGCAAACCACCTATTTCGACAATGGGTTCAAGCCAGCGATTGAAGAGGACAAAAAGGTCGTTGCCATCCGGATCGACCGCAAAGACCACAACAACAAGATCGACGACGAGATCGTCGCCGAGATCCGACGTAGCCGCTATCTTGTCGCTGACTTCACGGGCCATCGCGGAGGCGTGTATTTCGAAGCGGGTTTTGCGCTCGGCTTGGGACTGCCGGTGATTTGGACCTGTCACGAATCTCACATCAAGGATGCGCACTTCGACACACGACAATACAATCACATTACCTACACGACACCTGAGGATCTACGGGTGAAGTTGTTGAACCGGGTCCGGGCAACGATCGCCTGAATAAATCTCGGGACCCTTCGATCAATGGATAACCAACGGGTGAAACCATTTGTGTTCGACGACCAAAACTACCTGTTGGACGACAGCCGGAAAAGGTTGGTACTATTTCATGCAACTGGCGCTACTTTTGCTAAGTTCAGCATGGAGTACATGGTTAGTGCGGGTGGTCATTTTGGATGCATGGAACAAGCGGGTCACATTGCGGAGCGATATCCACATCCACGCATTCTGCGTGTACACTTAAAATTCACGAAACTTGTGGCAGTACATTTCGACCTCGGATGGCAATGGCCCAATCAGACCATCCACGGATTGTTCGCCTTCGGAATTTTTGATCAAACTGATATCGCTGTGGTTGGCTGGAATCAGCAGATCACACTTCCACTTGCCCACGCGGCTGACATCGAAATGATCAAGGGGTGTAAAACGTCCGACGAACTTGTGCGAAAGTGTCGAGGGCCAAACCGCCAAATCGAAGCGTTGCTCCGATCCAAGGGAATTGACGGGATTTTCTACCCCAACGGAAACGAGCCGAAAGATGGCAAGAAGCGCGATGCATATTTAGTCTTGAACCCAAGCCAGATTTACTCGGCGGATACAGGCGAACCGTTGGGTGCTTAGCCACAACCTGTCGCGCAGTATTTATGCGGATGCGATGGTATCCAAGCATCGGCCTGATGCTATCGCCCAGCCAAGGCAACCTGGTGGCTACCGGACCTTACATTACGGTGAGGCCACAAACTTCTCTGCTCAAATCGGCGGGCCTGTCTGAATGAACTTTCACTCGATTCGATCCAGGTGCCGGCCCGCCCGTCGCGACGTCGCTTTATCGCCAAGCCCCCTTCAACCTCTGCCGCCATGCGCACTATCGTCGCCTTGCTCTGCTGGTTCGCCGCCTTCTCACCTGAATTACTCGCCACTGAGACGGCTTCATCGCCCATCGCTCAGGCGAAGCTGACCTTTGTTATCGTGCATGGCGCCTGGGCTGGGGGCTGGGAACACAAGAAGCTCGCGGAAGCCTTGCAGGCGGACGGTCACGCGGTCCATCGGGTGACCTTGACAGGGCAGGGTGACCGCTCGCATCTCGCCACGCCAGACGTGGGCCTGAGCCTGCACATCCAGGACGTGGTCAATTTCATCGAATGGGAGGACCTGCACAATGTCGTGCTCGTGGGCCACAGCTATGGCGGCATGGTCATCACCGGCGTCGTCGACCGCCTGCCGGACCGCATCAAGCATGTCATCTATCTAGATGCCTTCCTGCCGGAAGATGGCGAGAGCGTGTACAGCTCGATGGGGGCAAACTCCTCGCGTCGCAGGCCGGCCGTCAACGGATTCATTTCGCTCGGCGACCAGACGGGCAAGCCCGTGTCCCACGTCGTGCCGCAGTCGGAAAAGACCTTCACCGAGCCGATCAAGCTCGAGCATCAGGACAAGGCGCGGGCGATTCCGACCACCTACATCCTGACCGTCGATCCGGGCAAGAAACCCGAGGAGGACACGTTCTTCCCCTACTATGAGCGGGCGAAGGCGCGCGGCTGGAAAGTGCAGATCATGGAAGGCACTCACGTCGTGCACCTGACCAAGCCGCAGGAAACCGCCCGTCTGCTCGAAGCTGCGCCCTAGGCTCCCGTTTCGAGTCCGCCCCACGAAGGTGGGAACTCGCGCCCCGTCCTTTTTCATCAAGTCACCAACCTCGGTCCCATGAAATCCTCGCCAATTAGCCTCACCTCCCTGCTGTTGCTCCTGCCGCTCTGCGCTCTGGCGCGGACTGCCACGATCAAGGTCGACGTCGACCACGTCATCGACGCCGTTGATCCCCGCATCTACGGCGTGTTCATGGAGCCGATCGGCTTTAACCGGCCCGAGATGAAATTTAACACGCTGTATGGCCCGCTCTACGACCCGAAGTCGCCGAACTCCGACGAGAATGGATTCCGCAAAGACATGCTCGTCGCCGCGCGTGAGCTCCAGCTCACCCAGATGCGGTGGCCGGGCGGCAATTTCGTGGCCAATTACGACTGGCGTGATGGTGTTGGCCCGAAGGACAAGCGGCCCAAACGCATGGACCTGGCCTGGGGCGTCGTGGAATCCAACCAGGTCGGCACGGACGAATGGATCCTGCTCAACAAGCTGGTCGGGTCCGAGAACATCGTCTGCATCAACATGGGCACCGGCACGCTCCAGGACGCGGCCGCCTGGGTCCAGTACTGCACGCCCCCGTCGGCAGCTACTGGGCGGACCTGCGCGCCGCGAACGGCCACCCGGAGCCCTTTGGTATCAAGCTCTGGGGCCTGGGCAACGAGGTGGACGGCGCGCCTTGGATCATGGGCTACAAGAATGCCGACGACTATGTGAAGTTCGCCATCGAGGCGGCCAAGGTGATGGCCAAGAGCTCGCCCGGCACCAAACTGGAGTTCGTCGCCAATGGACCGTCCAACTACAAGGACAACCTCGATTGGGTGGAGTGGACCTGGACCGTGGTGAAGAATCTCTACGGCATCGCGGACTATATCTCCATGCACCGCTATTGGGACAACACCGACGACTATTACACCTTCGTCGGCGAGCGGGCCATGGACCTCGAGGAGCGCATCAAGATCATCGAGGGCCAGATCCGGGCCGTCGACGCCGTCAGGAAGAAGAAGCCCATGTACATCACCGTCGATGAGTGGGCGCCGCCTTTCCGCGGCGGGCACCTCTCGACGCTGGCGCTCGCGGAATACTTCAACGCCTTCATCCGCCACGCCGACACGATCAAGATGGCTAACTACACCCTGCTAACCTCCCTCCTCAGCCGGGACCCGAAGACGGATGCGACCTACAAGTCGCCGCTGTTCCAGGCCTTCAAGCTGTATTCCACCCGCGCCCGCGGCACCGCGCTCGCCACGGCCGTCAGCTGCGACACTTTCAAGACCAGCGACCACTACGCGCACATCCCGTACCTCGACGTGACCTCGGTCTATGACGAAAAGGCGAAGCAGGTCATCATCAACGTGGTCAACCGCCACAAGGACGAAGCGATCGCCACCGACATCCAGAGCGTCACCGGCACCTTCAGCGGAAATGCCGCAGTCAGCCAGATCGCCAGCGACGACATTTCCAACAAGCCCTATACCTACGAGGCACGCGACTCCTACGCGCCGAAGAACGAGTCCCTGGCCGCCAGCGGGACGACGCTGCGTTATAGTTTCCCGGCGCACTCCTTCACGTAGATCGTGGTGGGCCTTAACCGCTGATCCCCGTGCGCACCCCGACCCGATTCTTTCCTTTTGGTTTAGTCCCCCGGAGCCTGCTCGGGTTCTGTCGGAATGTAGGAGCCTGCTTGCAGGCGATTCGAAACGCCCCCCAACTGGCCGAGCGCGGAATCGCCTGCAAGCAGGCTCCTACAAAAGGCGATGAGTTTGACGGCCATGGTGGGTTTGAGCAAATGCCCCGGTACTTGCCCCGATTACCTTTATTCAAACACTGTACGCTGGCCGCCCTGCTTTTGGTAGCCGCCGGCGCGAGGGCCCAGGACAAGAACTTCTATGTCTTCCTTTGCCTCGGGCAGTCCAACATGGAGGGATTTCCTGGCATCGCGGACGAGGATAAGCAGTGGACCGATCCCCGTTTCCAAGTCCTCGCGGCGGTGGATTTCCCGACCCTGCAGCGGGAGGCGGGCAAATGGTATATCGCCGCACCACCCTTGTGCCGACCGCGGACCGGCCTCTGCCCGGCGGACTATTTCGGCCGCTCGCTGATCGAACACCTGCCTGCCGATGTCCGAATCGGGGTGGTCAATGTTTCGGTCGCCGGTGCCAAGCTCGAGGTGTACGACCCCACGGCGGTCGAGGCCTATGCGGCCGCTTCCCCCGCGTGGAGAAAGGCGATGATCGCTGCTTACGGCGGTAATCCCTACCAACGCTTGGTGGAGCTTGGCCGTCAGGCCCAGAAAGATGGCGTCATCCGGGGAATCCTGCTGCACCAGGGCGAAGCCAACACCAACGACAAGGAATGGCCGGCCCAGATGAAGGCCCTTTATGAAAGATTGCTCAAGGACCTGAACCTGAAGGCGGCCGACGTGCCTTTGCTCGCGGGCGAAGTCGTGGGCGCCGACCAGCAGGGCAAATGCGCCAGCATGAACGAAATCATCGCGACGCTTCCCCAAGCCATACCCACAGCCCATGTCGTCTCGGCGGCCGGCTGCGTCTGCCGGCCGGATCATCTGCATTTCACCCCCGAAGGCTACCGGGAGCTGGGCAAACGATACGCCGAAACGATGCTGCCGCTGCTGGGCGCGAAGCCAGCCGACGGCAGATAGTTGAAATTCGGAGCCTGGGGAACTTCTTCAAAATGTCATTGCGAGGAGTCCCGCCCTGCGGGACGACGAAGCAATCCAGTCCCTCGAGCCTGTCGAATCGGCTGGATCGCCACGGCCCGATTCGGCGGGCCTCGCGATGACAAAACATTGTAAGAGCACCCTAGTTCAGCGCGCGACCAAGACATCCACAGCGACTGGTCCCTGCCCGCAATTGACCTTCTAAGGGCGAAGAACCGGCCGGCGGTTCCCGATTCCGGCGTGGGCCGGCATCTACTGGACTGTAACATGGCGAACCCGTTTGCGGTGGGGTGGGTCGCGTTATTACCTTTGGGTGATTGTCCCTCTGTCAGGTTTGCTCTCCGGTTCCGCCCTTCCTACCCCCAACCTCCGCAGCCAAATGCGCCTACGCTTCTCTCTCGCCGCATTGTGCCTTCTTGCGCCGGCCCTCGTCCGGGCCCAGCAGGCCAACGTCAACCTCGACTGGAATCCGCAGAAGAACACCCAGAACCTCATCCCGTTCAGCGCGCCGCTCAATTCGCCGGAGGTGCATGACGACCACATCGTCACCTTCCGGGTCAAGGCGCCGGAGGCGAAGGACGTGCAGCTGAACGGCGCCATCCTCGCAGCGTTCGGCAAGGCTTGGGGCGAGACCATGCCTTTCACCAAGGGAGCCGACGGCATCTGGACCCTCACCATCGGCCCGGTGCGTCCCGACATGTATGCCTATCTCATCAAGATCGACGGCGTGCAGGTCGCCGATCCCTCGAACACCATCGCCGCCTTCACCGACATGCCGCCCTACAGCCAGCTCGTGGTGCACGGTGATGGCCCGGCATATTATGATGCGCGCAACGTCCCGCACGGCACCGTCACGCGGCACGTCTATCACTCCGATGTCACCCACGGCGAACGCGACCTCTACGTCTACACGCCCCCCGGCTATGATCGCGCCAAGACTTACCCGGTGCTTTACCTGGTCGGCGGCAGCGGCGAAATGCCGCACAACTGGATCTACGACGGCCGCGTAAACTTCATCCTGGACAACCTGCTCGCCGAGGGGAAGGCGGTACCGATGATCA
Organism: Oleiharenicola sp.; assembly: GCA_025363455.1. Taxonomy (GTDB): domain Bacteria; phylum Verrucomicrobiota; class Verrucomicrobiia; order Opitutales; family Opitutaceae; genus Lacunisphaera. Next base: position 69,650 of record JANYDW010000031.1, read on the forward strand.
TCGCGATCCCCAACAACCAGGTCGTGCACCGCAACGATCCCAAACACGCCGAGCTCACCTTCGACCTGTTTGCGCGCGAGCTCCGGGAACATGTCATTCCCCTCGTGGACGGCGCCTACTCGACCCGGCCCAACCCCCACGGCCGCGCCCTCTCCGGCTTATCAATGGGCGGCCGCCATACGATGTTCACCGGCTTCAAAGCCCTCGACCTGTTCGGCAGCTTCGGGGTGCTCAGTGCGGGTGACACCGAGGCTGAGAAATCCCTGGCCCCGTTCCTCAATGATCCGGGCGTCAACGCCAAGATCGACTATCTCTTCCTCGGACAGGGCACGGCTGAGGCCCAAGGGCGGATGGGCGTCCGCTGCATCGCGCTGCACGACGCGCTCGACCGACACCATATCAAGCACGAGTACTATGTCGGCGGTTACACCGCCCATGACTGGGCCACGTGGCGTCACCTGCTGCACGAGCGTTTCCTGCCCAATCTCTGGCGCAAATAGCACCGCTCCGCTATGCCCCCAACACACCCCGGCGCTGGCGCGCCACCCCTCTCCAGAGGGGATCCAGAATCGCGCTGCCAAAGTTCCCCTCTATCAAGAGAGGTGCCCGAAGGGCGGGGTGTGTAAGGATTATCGTCTCTTCCGATTTTTCTTCATCGCCGTCACCACTCGATCATCGATCTATGAAACTCAATTTCGCCCCCTTCCTTCTTCTCGCCCTGGGCGCCGCCGCGCTCGGCTTCGCCCAAGCTCCCGCACCCGTTCCGATCGAAACCGGCCCCGTGCAGGGTGTCGCCGAGCCGGGCCTGACCATCTACAAGGGCATCCCGTTTGCAGCACCACCCGTCGGCGACCTGCGCTGGCGCGCCCCACAATCCGCCGCGAAATGGGAGGGCGTGCGCGCCGCGACGTCGTTCGGCCCGGATCCCTACCAAGGCGACGGCAAGGGCAACGTGAGCGAAGACTGCCTTTACCTGAACATCTGGACGCCGGCGAAATCAGCCGGTGAGAAGGTGCCCGTGTTGGTTTGGATCTACGGCGGTGGCTTCTCCTTCGGCTCCACGTCGACGCCGACCCACAACGGCGAGCATCTCGCCCGCAAAGGTGTCGTGCTGGTCAGCATCAACTATCGCGTCGGCCCGCTGGGCTTTCTCGCGCATCCCGATCTAACCGCCGAATCGCCGCACCACGCCTCCGGTAACTACGGTCTGATGGACCAGATCGCCGGTTTGCGGTGGATCAAGCGGAACATCGCGGCTTTCGGCGGCGATCCCGACCAGGTGACGATCTTCGGCGAATCCGCGGGTGGCATCGCGGTCAGCATGCTGTGCGCGTCACCCGAGGCAAAGGGGCTTTTCCGCGGTGCAATTTCCCAGAGCGGCGGTTCCTTCGGGCCGACCCGCGCCACCACCTACCCGGGTGAGAACATGCGCACCCTGGCCATGGCCGAGGCCTCCGGCGTCGAATTCGCCAAGAAAGTCGGCGCCACCTCGCTCGCGGAACTACGCGCGGTCGCTCCCGGCAAGCTCCCAGCGGGATTTGGCAGCGGTTCCGGCTGGCCGATCGTCGACGGTTGGGTCGTCCCCAGCGATCAGCACAAGCTCTACGAGGCCGGCCGTTACAACGACGTGGCAATCCTCGTGGGCTACAACTCCGACGAGGGCCTGAGCTTCTCTCGCGAAAAGACGCCGGCGGAATTCGTCATCAACACCCAGAAGCGCTACGGGCCCTTTGCCGACAAACTCCTCGCGGCTTACCCGGTTGGCGCGGACTCCGTGCCGAAGACCGCGCGAGACCTGATGCGCGACGCCGCCTTCGGCTGGCAGACGTGGGCCTGGGCCAACCTGCAGGTGCAGACCGGCAAGGCCAAGGTCTTCTATTACTACTTCGACCAGCACCGCGCGCATCCCGCGGGTTCACCCGACGCCGATCACGGCATGGCGCACGGCATGGACGTGCCCTATGTTTTCCAGACGCTGGATCGCAAGGATGCCAAGCTCACGCCCGGGGACTTCGCGATCTCCGAGACCGTTTCCACCTACTGGACGAATTTTGCCAAGCACGGTGATCCCAATGGACCGGGCGTGCCGGTCTGGCCCCAGTTCACAGGCCCCGACCGCCGAGGAAAGGCACAATATCTCGATCCTCTACAGGTGATGTATTTTCAAAACGAGGCTAAACCTGGTCCCGTGCCCAGCGCCAACTCGCTGACCTTGCTCGACTCATATTTCGCCTGGCGCCGCACGCCGGATGGCGAGGCTTGGGCCAAGTAAAGTCCCCGGGGACCTGCGGCAATTGATCAAACCCACCATGCCTGATTCCTTTCGTTTTTGTAGGAGCCTGCTTGCAGGCGATTCGAAGCGCCTCCCGCCGGACCAACTGCGGAATCGCCTGCAAGCAGGCTCCTACATTCCGATCCAGACCGCAGGCCTTCGCGTGTGCGGTATGCTGCTGGCATTGTTGGTCGGCGGGGCGACGTCGTTGCTCGCGGAACCGGAAATGCGCGTCATCCCGCATGCCAAGCCGCGGCTGATTGTGCTGACCGATCTTTCCAACGAGCCCGACGACGAGGAATCGCTGGTCCGGCTCCTGGTGTACGCGGACCAATTCGACCTCGAGGGACTCGTCGCCACCACTTCGAACTGGTTGAAGCAGAATCCGCGGGAGGATCTCATCCGGCGCGATCTTGAAGCCTATGCCCAGATCCACGCGAATTTGGTGAAGCATGCACCCGCGTTTCCCACTGCGACGGATCTGCTGGCGGTCACGCGGACCGGTCAGACCGGCTATGGTATGGCCTTCGTGGGTCCGGAAAAAGGCTCCGGCGGCTCGCGCCGCATCATCGAGGCAGTGGACCGCGCCGACGAGCGGCCGGTCTGGGTATCGATATGGGGCGGCCCCAACACGCTGGCCCAGGCTCTCTGGGACGTGCGCGCCTCGCGGTCGGCGGCCGAGGTCGAGAAATTCATCACCAAGCTCCGGGTCTACGCGATCTCGGACCAGGATGACTCGGGCGCCTGGATCCGCCGCGAGTTTCCCCAGCTGTATTATATCGTAACTCCCTCAAGTCCGACCAGCTATCAGGAATATTACCGCGCCACGTGGAGCGGCATCTCCGGCGGGCAGGAGACCCAGACCGCGGCCGGCTATCATTCCGCGATGGTGGCGAATCCCTGGCTCGAAACCCACATCATCCAGAACCATGGGCCATTGGGTGCGCTCTACCCGCGCCGGCTCTATCTCATGGAAGGCGACACCCCGAGTTTCCTCGGCTTGATCGACCGCGGACTGGGCTGGGACGTCAGCCCGGCCTACGGCGGTTGGGGCGGACGGTACGCTCTTTATCAACCCGCCGGAGAGACGCGCCCCATTTGGACCGACAACGCCGCGACCTGCGACCGGGTCGAAGTCGAACCTGGCCGGTTCGACAGCTCCAACCAGGCCACGATCTGGCGTTGGCGGGAGCATTTTCAGAACGACTTTGCCGCCCGCATGAACTGGTGCGTCGCCGAAACTTTCACGAAGGCCAATCACAATCCGCGCCCGGTGCTCAACGGCGATCACACCACGGGCGTCGTCATGATTTCGGCCAAGGCCGGATCGACGGTGACTCTTTCTGCGCAAGGGACGGACGCCGGCGACACCGGCCAAGGCGTCAAGGTCTCATGGTGGATCTACCCCGAGGCCGGCACGGTCAAGGGCGCCACGGTCCGGCCGACCGGTGCTCTGACCGCCGAAGTGCTCCTCCCGCCGGCGACCCCCGCGGGCACCGTGCACGTGATCCTGCAGGCGGAGGATGATGGTATGCCACCCTTGGTGGCCTATCGCCGCGTCGTTCTCCAGGTGAATCCCTGACCCACTTTTCCCGGTAGCATCCCCTTTTCCTTCGATGAAAACATCATCATCCGATCTCCGCCGAAAGGTCGTGGTTGCGTGGCTTGCCGGCGTGGTCGCGCTCACGCTCCGGGCCCAGGGGCCTGCCGCTCCCGCCGCCGAAGCCGCCCCGGCCGCCGGACCGCCGCGAACCAACAACGGTCGCTACAATGTCCCGCGTCCGGCCCATCCCGTGGCCATCCTTCCGGCGCTGCCAGCCCCGGAGGACAAGTCGTTCTATGCCGAGCGTGAAGTGCCGCACGGCCGGGTGGAAATCGTCAAGTATCAGACCACCGCCGGTCAGGAGAAGCAGCTGCACGTTTACTTGCCGCCGGGCTACGATGCTGAGCCCGACCGGCGCTACCCGGTGCTTTATCTGAACCATGGCGGCGGCGAAAACGACACGCACTGGACCGCCAAGGGCTTCGCCCACCAGATCCTCGACAACCTCATCGGGGAAGGAAAAGCGCGGCCCATGATCATCGTCATGCCCAACACCGGGCACCTGGTCACGGGCACGCCGCCCGCGCCCGGCGAGGATGACGCCTGCACGCAGGAATACCTCAAGGACATCCTGCCTTACGTCGACGGCCACTACCGCACGCGCGCCGATCGTGACAGTCGCGCCGTGGCTGGTCTTTCGATGGGTGGCTTCGTTGTCCTCAACACCGGCCTGACCCACCTCGAAACCTTCGGCGAACTCTACGTGTTCAGTTCCGGCTACTGGCCGGACATGCTGACCCGGTTCAAGGCCAACATCGAGCCGCTCGTTAGCGACCCCTCTCTCAACCTGCGCCTGCGCACGCCGGTTTATTTTGGAGTGGGGGAGACCGACATCGCCTATCTCAACAGCATGAAGACCCTCGCCGTTTTCAACGAGCATGGCATCCGCACCTTTTCGGTGCTCAGTTCCCACGGCCATGAGTGGTTGAACTGGCGCCGTTACCTCTACCAAACGGCCCAGATCATGTTTCCGGAGGACCGCTGACGCGAACTTCCGGCCTTATCTTCAATTACCCCATGAAACCACATCCCCTTACCACTCTCACTTTCACTCTCGCCATTGCCCTTGCGGCTCGCGCCCAGGAAAAACCCGCCGACACCTCCCCCGAGCGCGCCCGCGCCAACTTCGCCCGCGCCATCGTGCTTGCCTCCGACGATGTTCGTGCCTTTCCCGAGGCGCCCGCCGGTTTCAAAGCCGTGCGCGCGGGCGTGCCCGCCGGCAAGCTCGAGCTCTTCGAGTACGATTCAGGCGTCACGGGCACGCGGCGCAAGGCCAACGTCTATCTCCCACCGGGCTACTCGCCCGAAAAGAAATATCCTGTGCTCTACTTGCTGCACGGCATCGGCGGCGACATCACCGAGTGGCTGAAAGCCGGTTCACCCAACGTCGTCCTCGACAACCTGATCGCCGACGGGAAAGCCGTGCCGATGATCATTGTGTTGCCGAACGGGCGCGCACTCCCGGACGACCGCCCCGGCCCCAACGTGTTCGCCCCCGAGCAGCAAGCCGGCTTCGCCAGGTTCGAGCGGGACCTGCTCGATTTCCTCATCCCCGCCGTGCAGGCGAAATATTCGACATTCACCGACCGCGAGCACCGTGCGCTGGCCGGCCTGTCCATGGGCGGCGGCCAGACCCTCAACTTCGGCTTGGCGCACCTCGACACTTTTGCCTGGCTTGGCGCGTTCTCCTCCGCGCCCAATACCAAGCCGCCGGCCGAGCTCGTGCCCGATCCCGTCGCCGCCCGTGCCCAGTTGAAGCTCCTCTATCTCTCCTGCGGCAACAAGGACGGCCTCATCAACTTCTCCCAGGGCGTCCACCGCTACCTCAAGGAACACGACGTCCCGCACCTTTGGAACGTCGACGAGCACGGCCACGACGGCGCGACATGGGGCAGCAACTTGTATATTTTCTCCCGGCGGATCTTCCGCTGAGGGGGTTGCTACAACATGTTCGCTTTCCGAATCACCTTTTGTAGGAGCCTGCTTGCAGGCGATTCGGAACGCCCGCCAACCGAACCCGTGCTGAATCGCCTGCAAGCAGGCTCCTACATCCCAACCAAGCCGGAGCCGCTGTACTAAGCTCACGGTCAATGACGATCTCCGGGTTATCAAACCCATCCCCCCATGAAAACCCCCGCCTTTGTTTCCTCCCTCGCCCGACTAGTGCGCCCGCTTTTCGCCGGCCTGCTGCTCGCCGTCTCCGCGGTCTTCGCCGCGGACGAAGCCTGCACCACCTGCGGCGGCCGGGTGGCCGTCAGCGGTGACTTCACCCATCGCCGGGAGCCGCCCGGGCCGCCGTTTCCGGGCGCGCTAGTCGAGCCGTATCGCGAGGACGTCAACGGTCCGCGCTTCACAGTGACCGTGTCCAACCTGCCGGCCGGCCGCTACACGATCGAGATCTCCGCCGCCGAGACGACCGCCACCAAGGCCGGCGAGCGGGTGTTTGACGTGACGGCGGGCGACCAGGTGTTGGCCAAGGATTACGATCTCTTCAGCGCCGCCGGTGGGGCGCGCAAGGTGGCCACGATCCAGGGTACGATCGAAAAGGTTGACGACGCCCTGCGCGGACCGTTGCTGCTGACCTTTACCGCGGGCAAAGGGAACGCGAAATTCAACGCGGTGAAAATCAAGAACCCGGCGGGGGAGGAGGTCGTGGCGTTTGCCGCGTCCGATCTGGCCGACGCCTTCTCGCGGGCCGCCATGGTTCCGCCCCAGGTGAAGGAGCCGGCGATCTGGCGCGACGCCACGAAACCCGTGCGTGCGCGGGCGGACGACCTGATCCGCCGGATGTCGCTCGCCGAAAAGGTTTCCCAACTCAAGAACGCCGCCCCGTCCATCCCGCGGCTGGGCCTGCCCGCCTTCGATTACTGGAACGAGGCGTTGCACGGCGTCGCCAACAATGGAGCCGCGACCGTGTTTCCCGAACCGGTCGGGGCCGCCTCGTCGTGGAACCCGGAACTGTTTCACCGTGAAGGCCGGGTGATCGGCATCGAGGGTCGCGCCAAATTCAACGACTACGCCAACGCCCACAACGGCGATTCCAGATGGTGGGCGGGTCTGACATATTGGACGCCCAACGTGAACATTTTCCGCGATCCCCGCTGGGGTCGCGGCCAGGAGACTTACGGCGAGGATCCGTTTCTCACCGCGGAGATCGGCATCCAATTCGTCAAGGGTATCCAGGGCGACGATCCGAACTACGTTCTCGCGATGGCCTGCGCCAAACACTTCGCAGTCCACAGCGGCCCCGAGCCCACCCGGCATTCTTTCGACGCGGTGATTTCCGAGCGCGATCTGTTCGATACCTACCTGCCGCAGTTCGAGCGCATCGTGCGCGAAGGCCAGGTTGCCGGCGTGATGAGCGCCTACAATTCCATCAACGGCGTGCCAGTCAGCGCCAACCGCTTCCTCCTCACGGATCTGCTCCGCCAGCGCTGGGGTTTCGAGGGCTACGTGGTGTCCGACTGCGATGCGGTCCGCGACATTTACGGCGAACGCCAGCACCACTACGTGAAGACAGCCGAGGAAGCTGCGGCCGCCGCGGTGAAGGCCGGCTGCAACCTGTGCTGTGGCGGCGACTATAATGCGCTCGTGCGCGCCGTGCAGCAGGGCTTGGTCAGTGAGCAAGACATCGATGGTGCCTTGTATCACACGCTGTGGACGCGCTTTCGCCTCGGGCTTTTCGATCCGGCCGAAAACGTTCCGTTCTCGAAATACACGCTCCTCGACAACGACATCCCGGAGCACGACCAGGTGTCGCTGGAGCTGGCGCGCCAATCGATCGTGCTGCTGAAGAACAACGGCGTGCTCCCGTTGAACCGTTCAAAGCTGAAGCAGCTCGCCGTCATCGGTCCCAATGCCGCTTCCAAATCGATGCTCGAGGGCAACTACCACGGCACCGCCTCGCGCTCGGTTTCCATTCTCGATGGCATCAAGAACGTGGCGAGCAAGGACTTCAAGGTCACCTACGCCATGGGCAGCCCGATCACGACCAAGACGGCCATTGCGCCCTGGAGCGGCCAGGACAACACGACGAAGCGTTCCGTCGCGGAGCTCAAGGCCGAGGCGCTCGAGCAGGCCGCCCAGGCCGACGCGATTATCTACGTGGGCGGCATAACGCCCGCGCAGGAAGGTGAGAGCTTCGATCGCGAATCCATCGAGCTGCCCCCGGAGCAGGAGGACCTCCTCCACGCCCTGCAAGCCACGGGCAAGCCAGTCGTCATGGTCAACTGCAGCGGCTCGGCCGTGGCGTTGACGTGGGAGGACGAAAACCTGGCGGCAATCGTGCAAGCGTGGTATCCCGGGCAGAATGGCGGTCGCGCCGTGGCGGAAGTTCTCTTCGGCCTCATCAATCCGTCGGGTCACCTGCCGGTGACCTTCTACCGTTCCACCGCTGACCTGCCGGACTTCAATGACTATGCGATGAAGAACCGGACCTACCGCTACTTCACCGGCAAGCCGCTCTATGCGTTCGGCCACGGCCTAAGTTACACGAAGTTCGACTACACCAACCTGCGCGTTAAGCCGGCCAAAGGTGGCGCGCTCACTGTCACAGTGGACCTCGCCAACACCGGTGCCGTCGACGGCGACGACGTCGTGCAGCTCTACGCTACGCCGCCCGCGGCGTCGCAGCCGCAGGAAATCCGCGCCCTCTGCGGCTTCAGCCGCGTGCACCTCGCCGCCGGCGAAAAGCGGACCATCACGATCACGGTGCCCGTCCTCGCCCTCCGGCGCTGGGATGTCGCGAAGAAGGACTACGCCATTCCAGCCGGCGAATGGGGGCTCGCCGCGGGCGCTTCGTCCGCTGATCTCCGGCAGACCGTCGCCGTGAAACTTTGATCGCCCTTCGAATGCGAAATGGTCATAATAAATTTATGCAAACTACAAACCCCAACCCCAAAGCTCCCATCACTATGACTGGTACATTCCTGAATATGACCAAAAAGGTCGCACTGGCCTCCGTGCTCGCTTTCGCCACATACGCCGTGGCGCAGGACGGGACCATCTATCCGCTCGATGCCCCCGCCGAACCTGGCGCCATCGTGCTCGGCACCGGTGGCGTCAAGGACCAGCCCGCCTCTGAAAGCTGGTTCCGCCAGTGGAACGAGCCGATGGTGCGCAACGTCACCGAAGCCACGCTCACGCCTTTTCTGCCCGATCCGGCGAAGGCCAACGGCACCGCCGTGATCGTGGCCCCCGGCGGCGGCTTCCGGTGGCTGTCGATCAACAACGAGGGCTGGAAAATCGCGAAAGCCCTGAATGAACGCGGCGTCGCCGCCTTCGTGCTCAAGTACCGGCTCATGCCGACGCCCCCGACGCTCGAAGGCTTGAAGGAATCCATGAACCGGACCTTCGCCGCGGTGACTCCGCCCGCCGCCGGCGCCAAAGCCGCCGCTCCTGGCGCGGCCCCAGCCCCGACTCCGGCCGCTGCTCCAACGGGTGGGCGGCCCCCGGGAATGCCTGACCTGTCCAACCAGCTCGAGGACGCCGAGGCCGCCTACGCCCTTATCGTGAAGAACGCCGACAAATGGGGCGTCGATACGAACCGCATCGGCATGATGGGTTTTTCGGCCGGGGCCGGGCTGACGATGCACAGCTTCCTGCACTCCAAGACCATGAAGTTCGCCTTTATCGCGCCAATTTACGGCGGCATGGGCGCGGTCGAGGTGCCGAAGGATGCCCCGCCGCTTTTCGTGGCGATCGCCGCCAACGACACTCTTCTCTTCCACGGCGAGATCGGCCTGATCAAGTCGTGGTATGACGCCAAACGGCCGGTGGAATTTCACCTCTATCAGGACGGCGGCCATGGCTTCGGCATGGGTTACCCGGGTCATACCACCTACTGGTGGTTCGAACCGTTTACCCACTGGCTCGACCATAACAAGTTCCTCGAAAAGAAAGCGGCCAAATAAACTTCCCTGCCTGACTCCCCGGCCGGGAACATCCCGGCCGGGGACCTCGCACTACTACTTTAAATGCGTCAACACCCCCCGTCGCTACGCGCCACCCCTCTTCATAGAGGGGACCCAAACCAAGGCCGCCTAAATTCCCCTCTGGAGAGGGGTGCCCGACAGGGCGGGGTGTGTCGGACGTGATCAACGTAACGTAGTAGTGCTCCGCATGAAAACCCGGGCGCAGGCCCACTGGAAACAACCCCAACCAACCATCCGATGAATAAACTCAACCTCATGCTTTCCTCCCTGATCTTGGTCGGAGTGACCAGCGGCCATCTGGCGGCCGCCCAACCCGCGTTGATCAAGATCGATCCGGATCGGACCATCGGTGCCATCGATCCTAACATTTACTCGAGCTTCCTCGAGCCCGTCGGACGCGACGTCGTTTACGGCAGCTTGTATGACCCGGGCTCCCCGCTGGCCGATCAGAACGGTTTCCGGAAGGATTACATCCAACAAATCAAAGACCTGAAGGTGTCCTCCATCCGCTGGCCGTGGGGCAATTTTGTTTCCGGCTATCACTGGGAGGACGGCATCGGGCCGAAGAAAGAGCGTCCCGTCACGCTCGACCTTTCCCGCACCCGGAAGGAAACAAACCAGATGGGCACCGATGAATACGCGGCCTTCTGCGCCCTCGTCGGGGCGGAGAACTTTATCTGCATCAACGGCGGCACCGGCACGATCGAGGACGCCGCCCATTGGGTGGAATACTGCGTCGCCCCCGCCGGGACCCGGTACGCCGACCTCCGGGTGAAGAATGGCCATCCGGAGCCCTACACCGTCAAGTACTGGGCGCTGGGGAACGAACCCGACGGTCCGTGGCAACTCGGGCACAAGGACAAGGTGGATTACGTGAAATTCGCCATTGAGGCGGCCAAAACAATGCGCGCGGTCGACAAGAGCATCAAGTTGGTGGCGGCTGGCGCGTCGAACTATCCGTTGGTCACGAAACAGTACGATCCCAAGGACGGTTGGACTGACTGGGATGACTACGTGCTCGACCAGATGGCCGGCGTCATCGACTACATTTCCCTCCATCGCTACGTGTTCCAGGTATTGCGCGGAATTGATAAGCCGACCTTTGCCGACCAGATGTCCCTGGGCATGGAAATTGACCGGATGATCGACGTCACCCAGGGCCAGATCAAGAAGGCGATGGTCAAATCCGGGACGGACCGGCCGATCGCCATTTCCTTCGACGAATACGGCGCGCGCGCCAGCAACCTGACGGGCCCGTTGCTGCTGGCCCAGCACCTGAATTCCTTCATCCGCCATGCCGACATCGTCAAGATGGCGAACCTGACCTTCCTCAGCAGTCTCGTCGGCAGCGCCCCCGCGGGTGACTACAAGAACTCCCTCTACTCCCCGTTCTTCCTGTATTCGAACCATTGCCGGGGTACGGCGCTCGATGTCTACACGCGTTGCGCCACCTACGACAACACGGTCTTCAAGGGTATTCCCTACCTGGATGTCACCGCCGTGCTGAATGCTGCCGAAGGCACGCTGGTGGTCAACGTGGTGAATCGCAGTGAAACCGACGCCATGGCCGCCGACGTTGAGCTGCAAGCCGGCGCCTACACCGGCCAGGGGCAGGTGCATCTCATCACCGCCGATTCCGTGGAGGCCACCAACACCGCCAAGGAGGAGAAGGTGAAGATCGTCACCAGCGCGCTGCAATTCTCCGGCAACCGGATCAACCACAGCTTCCCGGCCCATTCCCTGACCCAGCTGGAAATCGCGCTGAAAAAGTAACCGGGGGTGGGCGTCGGTTTCCATACCGGCGCCTGTCGCCGCTGTGCCGCCAGCCTCATCGCCCTTTGTAGGAGCCTGCTTGCAGGCGATTCGGAACGCCCGCCACGGGCCAACGGTTGAATCGCCTGCAAGCAGGCTCCTACAAAATCTCCAAGCCCGAGAGTCCTCGGATGCAGCTTCATATTCCAGCTGGGCCCGATGCCTTGGGTGTGGGAGGGGCTTTACGCCCCGACGGGACGCGCTCGAAAGCGGTTGAGTCGGGGCATAAAGCCCCTCCCACATTCCGAACAGAAGCCGTACGGATACGTTGAGGCCTTCTCCCGCCCTCAGTCCCGAAACAGCAGCGGTGCGAGTTCGTGCAGGCTGCGGCGCCAGGATTGCCATTCGTGGGCGGTGTCCGGGGAAACGTAGTAGTGGGCATTGATGCCGGCCGCCTTGAGCGCCGCGATGTCTGCCGCTGGGTTGCCGCCTTGGCGCGTTTTCCCACCTTCCACCTCCCGGCTGCCGAAGCTCACGAACACCAGCCGGTTCTTCGTCTTGAACGCGCCCAAGTCGGCGAGGTCGCCGGGGGCGACGGTACCGCCACTGAGGAGTCCGATGGCTGAGAACGTGTCGAGATTTCGCAACGTGATGGTCTTGGTCTCCATACCGCCCATGGACAGGCCGGCCATCGCGCGGTGCGGCTGGTCGGCAAGCGTGCGGAAGTGGGTGTCGACGTAGGGAATCAGTTCCTTCACCAGCACGGTCTCAAAGGGTTCGATCTTGAAGTCGCGCATGCCACCGGGCCGGACGTCGTTGGTCATGCCATAGGTCATCACGATGATGAACGGCTTGGCCCCGCCCGCGGCGAGGAGGTTGTCCATGATCACCGGGGCGCGACCCTGCACGCCCCAGCCGTATTCGTTTTCGCCCCAGCCGTGCTGGAGATACAGGACGGGAAACCGTTGGTCGGAATGCTCATCGTAGCCCGGTGGTGTATAGACGAAGGCGCGGCGCTCGGCGGCGGTGCTGGCCGAATGGAAGGTGATCTCCCGCAACTGGCCGTGGGGGACGTCCTTCATCGTGTAGAAGTCCTGGTCCTTGGCCGGCAGTTCGACGGCGCTGCCCCAGCGCATCGCGCCGAAATACATCAAGCTGTTCGGATCCGGCACCTCGGCGCCGTCGACCTTGATCGTGTAATAGTGAAAGCCCATGTCGAGCAGGCGCGTGTGGCCATACCAGGCCCCGTCATCGCCCTTCTTGAACTCGCTGCTGTCCTTGAAGCTCACGCTCACGCTCGTGGCCGTGGGTGCCTCGATGCGGAACTTCACGCGGCCCTCGCTGTTGACCTTCGGATATTCCTTGCCGGGTTGGTTGGTGGAGGCGGATTTCCAGTCCTCGACCGGCACTGGTGCCGGTGCCGGCGCCGCGGCCGGTGCCGGGGTTTGGGCCATCAGGGACTGGGCACACATCAGCGCACCGAGCGCGAGCAGGGAAGATAACTTTTTCATGGGGCAATCGTCGGGGTTAGGGTGGCGAAGAACAGTCTCAATCATAATCCAAGCGGGAACACCCCCGACACACCTTTGCCGTGTGACCGTTAGGTCGCCGGCGCCCGCGCCGGGGCGGTGATCCTGGTGGCGCCCGCGGCGTATTTCCAGGTGGGGCTCGGGCCAAATCTACCGCCCTCCAGCCAGCCGCTCCCCGTTTTTCGAGCACCAAGCGGTCTTTTACCTAACGGTGAAGTGCCGGACGGCTGGCAGCTTGTTCCGGCGGGGTCTTCACTTACATTTCCTGTGAAATCACCCCCCTTGGCAAAATGATCTCTCGAATCCCCCGCGTCCTCGCTAAAGAGTCTTTGCGCTGGATCGTCCGCGGCGCCGCGATCGTTATCGCGCCTTTTCCCCGCTTATGAATCCCCGCCATTTTGCCGTCGCGCTACTCATCTCTTTCTTTTCCTTCGCGTCCCTCAACGCCGGGACCGTTTGGATCGACGAGCTCAACCTGACCACGGTCGAGCAGGAAGGCGGGGCGCCGGTCAAAAAGCTCGCCCTCGGGGGCCACGCACTGACGATCGCCGGCCAGACGTTCGCCCGCGGGTATTCGACCCATGCCGAGAGCTGGCTCGCGATCCAGCTGGACGGGCAGGCCCGAACGTTTTCGGCGAAGGTTGGTATCGACGATGAAGTGAAGGGCAAGCCGGGCGGTTCGGTCGAGTTCGTCGTCCTCGTTGACGGCCAGAAACTTTGGTCGAGCGGCCTGATGCGCACGGGCGATGCGGCCAAGCCCTGCGACGTGCCGCTCGCAAAGGTGAAACTGCTTGAGCTCGTAGTGACGGACGGTGAGGACAACAACTACTACGACCACGCCGACTGGGTCGACGCGAAGATCGAATCCGCCGGCCCAAGCACGTTCGCCACCGTCGCGCGCGCCGTCAGCGAACCCTATATCCTCACGCCCGCGCCGCCCGCATCCCCGCGCATCAACGGCGCGAGGGTCTTTGGCGTGCGCCCGGGTTCGCCCTTTCTCTTCACCGTGCCGGCCAGCGGCCAGCGGCCCATGACGTTCTCGGCGACGGGCCTCCCGGCCGGCCTGGAACTCGACGCCATGACCGGCCGCATCACGGGCCGCCTCACCAATCCCGGAACCTATGCAGTCATCTTGCGGGCCGGGAACGCGGCGGGCCGGACCGAGAGCCCGTTGCGCATCGTCTGCGGCGACCAGATCGCACTCACGCCGCCGATGGGTTGGAACAGCTGGAACTGCTTCGCCCAGGAAGTCTCGGCCGACAAGGTCAAGCGGGCGGCGGACACCATGGTGCGGACCGGTCTTATCAATCACGGCTGGACCTACATCAACGTCGACGATTTCTGGCAGAACCATCGCGCCTCGAAGGATCCGACCCTCACCGGGGAAGTCCGCGACGCCCAGGGCAACATCCGCCCGAATTCGCGCTTCGGCGACATGAAGGCGCTGGCCGACTATATCCATAACCTTGGCCTCAAGGCCGGCCTGTACTCCTCACCGGGGCCCTGGACCTGCGGCGGCTGCGCAGGCAGCTACGGTCACGAGCTGCAAGATGCGCAAGCGTATGCCGGGTGGGGCTTCGACTACCTGAAATACGATTGGTGCAGCTATGGCGGCCTGACGCTGGGCCTGGCTGCGTCCGACCCGAAGCTGCCTTCGGTTGAATGGGGCAAGGGCACGAGCAATGTGGACCTGGCGCAGAAACCCTACCGCCTGATGGGCGAATATCTCCGCCAGCAACCCCGCGACATTGTTTACAGCCTATGCCAGTATGGGATGTCCGACGTCTGGCTATGGGGCGGTTCCGTGGCGGGCAATTCCTGGCGGACCACGAACGATATTTCTGGCAACTGGAAAAGCATGCGCAACATCATCCTCGCGCAGGATATTCCCGCTCCTTGGGCGAAGCCGGGGAACTGGAACGATCCCGACATGCTGATCCTGGGTTACATCGGGTGGGGGAACCCGAAGCCCACCCGCCTTACGCCGGACGAGCAGTATCTGCACTTTAGCCTCTGGTGCCTGTTCTCGGCGCCCCTCCTCATCGGTTGCGACATGGAAAAATTGGACGCCTTCACCTTGGGCCTCCTGACCAACGACGAGGTAATCGCCCTCGACCAAGACCCACTGGGCCAGCAGGCCCGTTGCGTGGACACAGTCGGCGACGTACGCGTCTACAGCAAAAAACTCGAGGACGGTTCCGTCGCCGTTGGCTTCTGCAATTTCGGCGCGCGGCCGGCCGAACTGAAATATGCCAACCTGGCCGGACTTAGGCTGGCGGGCCGGCAGCAGGTTCGCGATATCTGGCGCCAGAAGGTCGTCGGCACCGTTACCATTGGCCGCGAAGCTTGGCCGCTTGTGATTCCCACTCACGGCATTGTACTTCTCAAGTTCACCGCGGTGCCGGCACCCATCCCCTGACCTTCACCCGGTTCCGGAATACCTCACCATTTAAATCCCCTATCCGATGCCCCAAACCCTTGGAAAAATATGCGCCGCCATCCTGGTCACCCTGGTTTCGTCCGGGATAGCTCCCGCTGGTACCATTGCGGCAAATACGGCGGCAACACTTCCGGCACTTGACTCGGTCCGCCTGCTGGAAGGCAGCCCCTTCGCCGAGGCGGTGAAGGCCAACCGCGAGTACGTTCTCGCGCATGAGCCCGACCGCCTGCTCGCGCCCTTCCGGCGCGAGGCGGGCCTGCCGGAGAAGGCCAAATCCTACGGCAACTGGGAGAGTGGGGGACTCGACGGACACACGGCCGGTCATTACCTTTCCGCGCTGGCCCACATGATCGCCGCGGGGGAGGATACAGCAGACGGGCAACTCCGCCAGCGGCTCGCCTACATGGTCGGCGAGATGCAGGAATGCCAGAAAGCCTATGGCGATGGCTACGTCGGCGGTGTCCCCGGGAGTCGCGCCTTGTGGACGGCCATCGGCAGCGGGAACGTCGCAGCAATCAATAAAAAATGGGTGCCGTGGTACAACGTCCACAAGACCCTGGCGGGCTTGCGCGATGCCTCCCTGGAGGCAGGCCACGCGCCGGCGCTCGACGTCCTCGTGCGCCTTGGCGACTGGACCGTGAATCTTGTTTCAAAGCTGACCGACGAGCAAATGCAGCAGATGCTCAACCAGGAACATGGCGGCATGAACGAAGTACTCGCCGATCTCTATGCGATCACTGGCGACCGAAAATACCTGGTGGCCGCCGAGCGGTTCAACCACCACGCCATTCTTGATCCGCTCATCCAGCAGGAGGACAAACTCACGGGTAAACATGCCAACACCCAAATCCCCAAGGTGATCGGCTTGGAGCGGATCGCGAACCTGACCGGCAATCATGCCGACGATGCCGGCGCGCGGTTCTTTTGGACCACCGTGACGCAGCATCGCTCCCTGGTCTTCGGCGGAAACAGCGTATCCGAGCATTTCAACGACCCGCACGACTTCCACGGCCTGTTGCTGCACCGCCAGGGCCCGGAGACGTGCAACACCTACAACATGCTCCGGCTGACCGAGCAGCTATTCACCAGTGCGCCGGACGCGGCCTATGCCGATTACTACGAGCGGGCGTTGTACAACCACATCCTCGCCTCCATCAATCCTGCCCATCCGGGTTATGTATATTTCACGCCGATCCGGCCCGACCACTACCGGGTTTATTCGGTGCCGGGCGTGGCCTTCTGGTGCTGCGTCGGAACCGGCATGGAAAATCCGGGCCGATATGGGCAGTTCATTTACGCCCGTGCCGCTGACGGGATTTACGTCAACCTCTTCATCGCCTCCGAATTGAAGGATGTCCCGCTCGCGCTCACCTTGCGGCAGGAAACTGCTTTCCCCGACGAGGCCAGCACCCGGCTCACCCTGAAGCTCGCCCGACCGCAAACCTTCACGCTGCACCTCCGCCAACCCGGCTGGGTCACGCGCGGCGCGTTTGCGGTGAAAGTCAACGGCGCACCGGTCCCTGTCACGACGGCGCCCTCCTCCTACGTCGCGGTTCGCCGTGAGTGGCGGGATGGCGACCGGGTGGAGATCGCGTTGCCCTTGCACACCACGGTCGAGGGCCTGCCCGACGGTTCGCCTTGGTACGCGATTTTGCACGGACCGATTGTGCTGGCCCATCCCGCAGGCACCAAGGACCTGGCAGGTTTGCGCGCGAACGGCAGCAGGATGGCTCACGTGGCCGCGGGTCCGTTGGAACCCCTCGACCAGGCGCCGGTGTTGCTGACCACGGCCGCCACCATCCCCGCCAAGGTCGTGGCAGATCCCGCTGCCGGTTCGCTGCATTTCCGCTTAATGGATGTCGTCGCCCCGGCGGCGCCGAGCGGACTGGACCTGATCCCCTTCTTCCGCCTGCACGACGCCCGTTACCAGATGTATTGGGAAACGACGACGCGCGAGGAACTCGCCGCCCGTCAGGAAAAACTGACGGCGGACGAGCACGTCCGCGCGGTCCATGAAACCGCCACGATCGATTGGGTTGCTCCCGGCGAGCAACAGCCGGAAACCGAACATACCTACCTGGGCGAAGGCACGGAGACCGGCCTCCGCAACGGCCGGCACTGGCGCCAGGGAACGTGGTTCCAATACACGCTAAATGCCCGGGGAGAAAAGACGGTCGTGCTTTCGGTCACCTATTCGGGAGATGACGCCGACCGGTCGTTCGACCTTTTCGCCAACGACACGCTGCTCGCCACCCAGGAACTCGTAGCCGAAAAGCGCGGGGAATTCGTCGAGAAGTCATATGCTATCCCCGCCGCTGTTCTCGGGACCGCGCCCGAGGGACACATCATCATCAAGTTCGTTGCCAAGAAAGGCCTGGCCGGCGGCATCTATGACGTGCGCCTGCTCCGGTCGGCCGGCCAGGCTTCCAACTAACATCGCCTATCTCGCGTGAAAATCAGCTCACTCAAAGCGGCGCGGTGTGCCACTGGCTGGAGTGCGCTGATTCAAAACCGGTCTTTCGAACATTGTGCGACCGAGCAGCCCAGCTCGGCCCGTTTTCGTTCCGGGATCCGGTTCGTGACCTGGTCGGAGGCCGTGGGAAAATGATCCTGCACCGGCCCGGCCGACCGGCAGGAAATATTCTTCCGAGCACTGGCAAAAAGATGTGGCGGGACACCCGGAATGGATTCTTCTTAGTGCACCCCGATTCCCCCGTGCACATGCTCCGGAAACTTTGGTCCTTTCTATTGCTCTCGATCGCATTCGCCGGCGGTGAGAGACTACGCGCCCAGGAACCGCCGGCCGTCGCGGTAAACTTCATCGACCGGTATTGCGCCAGTTGCCACAACGACGTCGACCTGAAGGGCCGGCTCGACCTGGCCGGTCTGGCCTACGCGCCCGAGAACCGGGCCAACTTCGCGCTGTGGGTGAAGGTGCATGACCGCGTGCAGGCCGGTGAAATGCCGCCGAAGGACAAACGTCGCCCGGCCGGGGACCAACTTGCGCCGTTTGTACAAACCTTGGCCGCCACCCTGACGGCATCAGAACAGGCGAGCATGACCCGCGACGGCCGCGCGGTGCAGCGGCGGCTCAATCGCTACGAATACGAGAACGTTTTGCGCGATCTCCTGTCGGTGCCATGGGCACAGGTGATGACCAAGCTGCCGCAGGACGGCGAGGCATTCCGTTTTAACAAAAGCGGGGAGGCGCTGGATGTTTCCCATGTCCAGATGGCCCGCTACCTGAGTGCCGCAGACTATGCGATGCGGCAGGCGATGAGCCAGCAGCTGATCCGGCCGGAGACATCCACGCGGCGATACCATGCGAGGGACGAATTCAGCCTGCGCAATTTTATGCAGCGCGAGAACGGCACGCTGCCCGACCGGCTCTCCTTCCCTGTCCTGGACAGCCACGCCCAGCCGGATGTCCGGGCCGGCCGGGCGCCGGTCTCCAGCCCCGAGACCCGGGAGCGCGAGGCCGTGGGCAAAGTGGTGAGCACCTTCAGCGATGCGGGTGGCTATTCCTGGAACCAGTTCCGTGCCGCGGTCGCCGGCCGGTACCGGCTCCGCTTCAGCGGTTACACGATCTGGGTGAGTGGCGGGGGAATCGGCCGGTGGTTCTACGAGGGTCAGGGCGAGGCCAAGGCCCCCGTCTACTGGCGGACGGTGACACACCGGCCCAATCTGGACGAAGTCTGGCCGGGTCGCCGGTCGGAACCAATCGGCGTGTATGCCGCGAGCTCCGGCCAGCGCCGGCAGCTGGGCGCCTTCGACTTCACTTCCGCGCCGACCGTCGCGGCGCTCGACGTGACCTTGCAAGCCGGCGAGGTGCTGCAGACCGACGGTTCGCGGCTTATCCGCACGCGCGTCAACGGTACGGACGAGCAGTACGTGAACCCGCTGGCGGGACCCGACGGCATGCCCGGCTATGCGGTGCAATGGCTGGAGGTCGAGGGCCCGCTCTACGATGAGACCACCGCCGCCGGATACCGTCTGCTCTTTGGCGACCTGCCGCTCCGGCGTCTCGAGCCCGGCGCGCACGGCGTGATGATCGAGACCGTGCCGCCGCCCCCGCCGCCGGACGCACCCCGGCGCTTCGGACCACCGTCGTTACGCCTGGCTGAGGTGCCAGTCGAGGTGGATTCGCCGGATCCGGCCCGGGATGGGGAACGGTTGTTGCGACGCTTTACGGCGCGGGCGTACCGCCGGCCGGTCCGCGAGGAAGAGGTGCAGCGTTTCATCGCACTTTTCCGGGAGCAACTCGGCCTCGGCCACGGCTTCGCCAAGTCGCTGCTGGCGACCTACACCGCGGTCCTCGCGTCGCCCGGTTTCGTTTTTGTCGAGGAGCGGCCGGGCCGGCTGGACGAAAACGCGCTGGCGACCCGGCTCGCGCTGTTCCTCTGGAATTCCGAGCCCGACGAGAGCCTGCGCGCCCGGGCGGCGGCCGGCGAGCTGCATCGCCCGGCCGTGCTGCGGGCCGAGACCGAGCGATTGCTCACCGACCCGCGCGCGCGCCGTTTCGTGGACGCGTTCACCGACTACTGGCTTGACCTGCGCAAGGTCGACGACACCTCGCCGTCGTCGACGCTCTACAACGACTACGAGCTCGACGAACCTCTTAAGCAGGCCGCGCTCGAGGAGACGCGGCTCTTCGTCGCCGAACTCCTGCGTGGAGACTACCCGGCGAGCAACCTGGTCGATTCCAAATTCACCTTTCTCAACGAACGCCTGGCCGTGCATTACGGAATTTCCGGCGTGACCGGCGCGGCGCTGCGACGGGTGGACCTGCCCGCCGACAGCCTGCGCGGCGGCCTCATGACGCAGGCGAGTATCCTGAAGGTGACGGCCAACGGCACCACGACGTCGCCCGTGCTGCGCGGCCACTGGATTACCGAGCGTATCCTCGGCCTGGAGACGCCGCCCCCGCCGCCGGTTGCATCGGTGGAGCCGGACATTCGCGGCGCCGTCACCATTCGCCAACAACTGGCTAAGCACCGGGCCGACCCGAGCTGCGCTTCCTGTCACGCCAAGATGGATCCACCCGGCTTCGCCTTGGAGAGCTTCGATGTCATGGGCGGATTTCGTGACCGCTACCGTGCCGCAAAGGAAGGTGTCGAGCCCGCGCCCGGCGTCGGCCTGAACGGCCAGCGCTTTGCCTTTCATTACGCGCTGCCGGTCGACGCCGCCGGCGAGCTGCCCGATGGCCGGGCGTTCACGGATGTGCGCGAGATCAAGCGCCTCCTGCTCACCGATGAACTCCCCATCGCGCGCAATCTCGTCCGGCAACTGGTGACCTACGCCACGGGCCAGCCAGTGCACTTCTCGGAGCGAGACCAGCTGGAGCAGATCCTGCAGCGCGCCGGCAGCAGTCACTACGGCGTGCGCAGCCTCGTGCACGAAATAATCCAGAGCGAACTCTTTCAGACCAAGTAACCCCGATCCTCCCCGGTCAAATCCATCCCCATGAATCCTTCCCCTTTCATTGCGACCCGTCGGGCCATTTCTCGCCGCCGTTTCCTGCAGGGGACCGGCATCTTGCTGTCCCTGCCGTTCCTCGAGTCCATGCTCCCCGCGTTCGCGCGCGCGGCAGATTCGTCCTCCCCGCTGGCGCCCAACGCGAAGCCACGCCGGATGTTCGGCATCTGCAACAACCTCGGGTTGCTGGGGGACCATTTTTTCCCGACGGGGACCGGCCGGGACTACATCGCCTCGCCCTATCTGCAGCTGCTCGCAGAGCATCGAAACGATTTCACGGTGTTCAGCGGCGTGTCGCACCCCAACGTTGACGGCGGGCACCCGTCGGACATTGCCTTTCTCACCGCGGCGCCGCACCCGGCGAGCAGTTCGTTCCGTAACACGATTTCGCTCGACCAGCACGTCGCCGAGCGCATCGGCATCATGACCCGCTTCCCCTCGCTCACGCTCGCGGTCAATACCAGTACCCGCAGCCTTTCGTGGACGGGTGCTGGAGTGGCGATCCCGCCGGAAGAAAGGGCGGCGGACGTGTTCAAGCAGCTGTTCCTCCAGGGCACGCCAGCGGAGATCGAGGCGCAGATTGGCGAGCTCGACACCGGCCGGAGCATCCTCGACGCCGTGGCCGACCAGGCGAAGGCCCTCCAGCGCAATCTCGGCCCGCGCGACCGCGACCGGCTCGAGCAGTACTTCACCAGCGTGCGCGATCTCGAACATCGCCTGCAGACCTCGAAGGGATGGGAGCGCAAACCCAAGCCGGTCGTGATGGTGCCGCCGCCGGTCGACCCGACCAGCAATGCCCAATACATGGCCAAGGTGAAGGTGATGTATGATCTCGTGCGGCTTGCCTTCGAGACCGACTCGACGCGCTCCATCACCCTCATGTTGAACAGCGTGGGCACCCCGGTCCCGGAGATCGCGGGTGAGCGGCTCACCGACGACTACCACAACCTTTCCCACCACGGAAAGGCGCAGGACAAGCTCACGCAGCTGCAGGTGCTCGATGCCTGGCACATGAAACTGCTGGCGGGGTTGATGCACGACCTCAAGGCCGTGCGCGAAGGCGAGGATACGCTCCTCGACCGCACGATGGTGCTCTACGGCTCGAACTTCGGCGACGCCAACGCCCATTCCACCACGAATCTGCCGACGATCTTTGCGGGTGGTGGCTTCCGCCACGGCCAGCACCTTGCCTTCAACCGCGAGCAGAATTACCCTTTGCCCAACCTGTTCGTCTCGATGCTGCAGCGATTGGGACTGGAGGAAGGCAGCTTCGCCTCGTCCACCGGTCGCATGGCCGGCTTGGAAATGACCTGAAAACCGATGGAAATCTCCGCACACACGAAAGCCAGTCGGAACGCGGGCGGCATCGGTCCTGTAGGGCCGGACCTTCAGTCCGCTCGGGAAGGGCGTGGTCAAGCCACGCCCCTACAAGGGATGCGCGTACGCTCCTGGCTACTTCTCCTTATTACGGCGGTCGTGGCGTCGGCAGCGGAGCCGAAGGAGATCGTCGTCGACTTCGAAACGGCGGAGATCGGCAAGCCGGTGCCGACGTGGACGGAAAAAAGTGTCGTCTTCTCCCTTGCGAGCGCCCCGGTCCACAGCAAGGCGGCCGGTCGGGTGATGTTCTTTCCGTACTTACCGACGGAGCGGAAGGGCATCTTGAACGCGATGGCCATTGAGCAGGCCATACCCCTCCAGGCCAGGTTCCCGGGACCCGTCACAACGGTGACGTTGGTGCTATGGGGTTCGACGGGCTGCCCGGCAAAATTGCAGGCTTTTGATAAGGACGATCGGCTGGTCGCCGAGGTTTCGGTTCCCGCGGTACCCGGCCGCACGGCGCCAGGCGACCCGGTGCCACAGTTCGAGCTGACCGTGCGAGCCGCGGAGATCATGGTGATCCGCCTCAGCGGACCGCGCGACGGCGAGTATCTCGCGGTTGATGAGCTGCGCTTCGTGCCGATCGCGGGGAAATAGACTGAGGGATGACTGCCCCGGGGTTTGTTCGCTGAGGGTCCCATACCCCGAAGCTACGGCCGTTGCCCGGCCTATGGCCGACAGGTGCTTTGCCTTGGTCGGGCTGTAGGAGCCTGCTTGCAGGCGATTCTGCTGGTCGGTCCCGGGGGGGCGGGCGTTCCGAATCGCCTGCAAGCAGGCTCCTACAAAAGACGGCCAGACACAGCGGCCTGGCGGGTCTGATCAAATGCCTGGGGGCTTGCCCCGAGGATCTTTACTAACAAAAAAAGAGCCCGGCGCGAACGCCGGGCTCTTGATCAACGATGAACCAAACTAAAGCTTAGTAGCTGACCGTCGTCGTGAACGTGAACTTCCGCGGGTCGTATTGCGTGAAGTTGTTCATGAGCTGCATGCGAGGACTTCCAGGGTACAGGAGGTTCGACGCCAGTGTGGTATAACCGCCGGTGGCACCGTTGCGGCCCCAGATTGGGTTGTCGTTGTTGGTCAGGTTGTCGATGTTGACTTGGTAACGGACCATGACCTTGTTGCCATAGCGGTGCGAATAGCTTACGCCGGCGGTCTGGACCCACGTCTTCGGCGCGTAGAGGTAATCGAAGGCTGCCGCCACCGTTTGCGCGGGAGTCGGGGTCACGTTGTCGGGGAGGCCGAACTTGAGGCGTGCATCCCGGCTGCCAGTCTTAACTTTTCCCTTGAAGTTGACGCCGTAAGTGAGGCGCAGGCCCTTGAGCGCGCCTTCGTTGAAGCCATAGGCTGCAGCGAAGTTGATCCGATGCCGGAAGTTGGCCGAAAGGGTGCCATCCTCCCGCGTCCCGGGCGTCGAGCTGGCGAGGCTGGAGTCAATATTCGTCAGGGATGAGGAAATGATACCCGGGTCAATGATCGTCTTGCCGTTGATTACCTGCCCCGCTGTGGCAGCGGCACCCGCATCCCACTCGGCCCGGTGGGCCGCGACATATGCTTTGCGGGCGTTACTATCCTTTTCGATGAAAGTGATCGGGTGATCGTAGTTGGCGGTGAGGGTCAGGTTGCGGGTGGGATTCGCCGTGAGTTCGACTTCCCAGCCTTCCAACTTCCGGTCCGCCGGGTCCGTATAGGTGAAGGAGGTCCCACCGACCAGCAAGGGGTCGGTATAACCCAGATTGGTCCAGATATTGCGAATGTCCGTGGCGCTGCCGAAGACGTTGGGGATATCCTTCTGGTCGGTGTTGTAGTGGGTGACCGTGAGGTAAGCCTTGCCGCCCGGCATAGAGTAACGCAGCCCCATGTCACTGGTCTTGGCATGGGTCAGGGGCGCCGGAGTGCCGTCGATCAGCGGGTTGTTGGCGGCCCCGTTGGGAGGCTGGGAGTTTTCCGCCATGTTAAACACGAAACCAATGGGAGAAATCGCCTTCCTGAGCCAGCTGCTGCTCGCATTGTCGGTGCGCCGCAGCGGATAGGTCACAACTCCGATCGCCTTCGATATGACCGTTTCGTCCCGCTTGAAATGGGCGCCGGCGACGCCGCTCGTGCCCAACACATTATTGAAAGTGGTGGGATCGTAGCCGGCGGCTCCGGCCAGGCGATTCATGGTGTCGACGCCCACCACATCCTGCCGGAGGCTCGCGGTGATGGCGAGACGCTCATCGAAGAAGGCAGACTGAGACGTTAGCCCCGCATACTTAACCGTCCGCTCTGTGAGGTTACCGGCTTCCTGGATCCGGACCCACTTGCCCGGAAAATACTTCTCGGGATGGGTGAAGATTTGCGAGATGTCAGGACGGGGTGCATCCCAATAGATGCGATAGCGGATCTGGTTCGCCGAGTTGCCGGCAAAGGGATCCAGGTTGGCGGGATTGTCGACCCGGCGCCAGGCATCGGTCCACGATACGTTGTTCGTCTTGCGGAGGCCGACGCTCAAGCTAAGCTGTTGCTTGTAGTCCCAAAGGTGCGCCTTGCTGAACTGGTAGGTGGCGAGGCCCAGGAATTCACGTACTTTGTCCTGATTGTAGAGGCGGTTTTGAATCACGTCGACAAACGGCTTCAGGTACTCGGGATTCTGCCGTCCGTCGGGCATCAGGCGATTGAGGTCGATGCGATAGTCGTTGGGACTGGTATTGGAATTGGGCGTGAGATTGTCGTATTGATTTTCATCGACGGAGAGCTTGATCGACAGGTCGCCGATGCGGTGTTCGAGCGCGGCGGACAACGTATAAGCGTCGCGCCAGGCGATATTGCCCCGCGCGTGCAGGTTGAATTTTTTGGGAATGCCGGGCAGATTGGGCGTTCTGGTCGCGGGCAGATTGGGATTGCCAACCCATGGAATGCGATAGGGGGTGGTCAGACCGATGCTGCGGGTGGCGTATTGATTGCCCTTGAGGTTTTCAAACGTGCCGGTGGTGAAATCCCAAATGAAGTAGTCGGTGGTGCCGTATTGCTGGACGCCGAGCGCGGTGAGGGCCGCGGTATTGTTGCCCGCGATGGGCGAGTTGTCGGTATTGACGGTGATGCCGTCCCACAAGTTGTGCCCGTCGCCGATGGTATGGGAAAAGAGCTGGTTCAATTCGGTGACGCGCTCGTATTCGGCCATGACCAGGGTCTTCTCGGCGAGCTTGGCGACCGCATTGATCGTGACAGCTTTCTTGATCCGATCCGTGTAGTTTTGGTAGTAAGGGTCGTTTTGATAGAGGCCATTGACGCGCACTCCGAAGCGATCCCAGCCCTGGCTGAGGTCGACCGTCCCACGGTAGCCACCCCAGGTATTGACGGCGCCACTAAAGCTGGTCGCGGTTTTGTTAAAGGTGGCCCGTTTGCTGGAGCTGCTTTGACGTCCGCCGGGCCCACCGTCGCCGAACATCGACGTATCCGGCCCCCGTTGGAATTCGTAGCGCTCGGTATTATAGCTGTCGGCCACGCCGAAATTGATGAGGCCGTTGCGGGTGGGGAAATTTTGGTCGGGCTGTGCGCCGCGAATCATCACCTGATAGGTGCTGATCGACGATGGATTGGAACTTCCCACCGGGGTGCCGAGATCGAAGCCGATCGTCCAGGCTCCCGCTTGGTTGATATTAACGACATTGAAGTCATCCATGAAATCCTTGGTGATCACGGAAATCGAGCTGGGTGTAAGCTCGAGTGGGGTGTCGACGCGGCCACCGGAGAGGGTGTTGCCGGCAGCGTAACCCCGATCCTTGCTCGTGGTTACGGTGAAAGGAGTGAGCTTGAGGGGTTCCTCTTCATTCGTTGCGTCGGTTTTCTTCTGGGCCGGATCGGCCGCGCTCGGGGCCGGGGTGGTCGACTGCGCTTGGAGCTGGGCAGCGACGATCATGCTGATCGCAAGGAGCAGTCGGCGGCCGGGGGAGGCCAACGACACGTCGGGGATGGTCATGTTTGGGGTGGTCATATTTTGGGGTGGGGCGCCAGCTATGCCTGATGGCAACCGCCGGGGGATTGGGAGTGCTTCGCGACTGGGTTCGCCCGCTCTCCGGGGGGAAAGCAAAGCGCTCCAGGGGTCGGAAGTGGTCTAGTGGGATGCAAGTGACGTGATTAGCGGCACTGTCAGTCGGGGTGGTAGGGTTTGATTGCTCACGCCATTTTCAGGGGAAGCGAAAGCATTGCGCCCAGTAGGTAGGATGAGCCGGTCCGATCAAACCGCCATTGGTGCTAGGCGCGGTTATTGCTTTCGGCATAGCGCCGGCAGGATACCTTTTGCTCGACCAATAGAGAGACGTTGGATAAACGGAGGGATACTAGTCGGTCTCGTGAACCCCGCGACTTGGAGGAACCCCATCAAGCAATTTAGCATAGGCCCCGAATCCGGCAGTGCCGCGGATCGTCATGCCGTCCTGGCGCTGCGTTCGCCACGCCGACCCTGGCAGGTGGGGGGGATGATCGCGCTTGCCTTGGTGCTCCAGGTCGGAGCGACCACGGCCCGGGCTATCGACAACATTCGGGGGCTGCCATTTTCGCGGATCTATTCATTGGAAGACATCGGTTATGTGCCCCGGGACTCGCGCCTGAATTTTGATCCGTTCGGCCGCGTGGCCGTGATTCATGAAGGTGTCTATGCCGTGCTGAACGACACCGTCTGGACAAATCTCGCCAACCTGGACGACCCGGCCCATTATCCCATTTCCGAGGTGGTCCACACCGGGCAGGGCCGCACTTTTTATTGCGGCCGGGCCTCGTGGGGCCTGGCCGAGTTCGGTTCAGACGGAAAACTGCATGCGAAATCGCTCGTGCCGCCCGACCCGCCGACCTGGACCAAAACCACCACATTCGACAACATCATCGTCACCTCGGAAGGCGTTTACTTTGCCAGCCGGGGCGGCGTGGCGTTCTGGGATTTTGCGGACAAGCAATGCCAGCTGTTCGAGGTGCCGCAGATGGCGGCCGCTCTGGCCGTCGGGGATCAGGTATATGTCTCGTCGTTCGACCAGGCCCTGCGCTACATCGATGTGAAGGCGCGCAGCGTCCGGTCGGTGCCGGGCACCGCCCTGGATCAGCACGTGGTCACTTTCTCCGCGCAGTTGGACGAGACTCACACGCTGTTTACTTTCATGGAGGGACCGCCGAAGGTTTTTGATGGGGTAAATGTCACGCCCTGGCCCACGTCCGATAACGTTGACCTGACCGGATCGATCTCGGCTCTCGCCCGGCTTCCCGACGGCAACATCGCGATCGCGGTCACCGGCAAAGGCGTCTTTGTCCTTACGCCCGGGGGGAGCCCGGTGTTATCGCTGACCATCCCGGAATATCATCGCGTTTCGAGCATAGCGAGCCGGGAGCGCGGCGTCTTGTGGCTGCTGACCGAAGACTCCGTCGAAAAGGTGCTCTACGAGGGCGGGCTTACTTCGTTCGGGCAACGCCTCGGCCTGCCCCTGTCCGGCCCGGCGGTCGCGACCTGGCAGGATCGATTGTTTGTTGCCTCGGGCACGATCCTCTACGAGGCGATTGCCGGGACGACGGGAGCCACGGCCCGATTCCAGCCGGTGAAAATCCAGCCCCCGGACGGCGCCGGGATTATTGCAGCGGGGGGACCCCATCTGCTCGTCGGAAACCGGGCGGAAATTCATTCCCTCGACCCGGAGGGCAATTGGCGGCCAGTCGCCCGCATCGGCGACTTGCGTCAACTGGTGATGGTGGGCGACGACTTGTGCTACGCGATCGGCAAAGCGGAAATCGCCCTGCTCCAGTGGGACGGGCAGCACTGGTTCGAGCCGGTGGCGCGCATCCCGGGATTGCGCAATCCAGCGCTCGCTCATCGGGCGGGCCAGTCCGCATGGGTGGAAATGGCCGGGGACGGCGTGGCGCGTATTTCGCGCAAGGATGGACGCCTGCAAACCATGATATTGCCGAACAAGCCGTGGACCCAGGCACTCTGGGTCAATATCGGCGTCGTGGACGACACCGTGGTGTTGAGCCCGGCGCGGGAAAGTCGGAGATTTTTCGACGAGCGCACCGAGCAGTGGTGCGAAAGGCCCGAGCTCCAGCGACTGCTGGATCGCTCGCCGCACTGGATCAATCGCATGTGGAACGACGCGAGTGGAACCATTTGGGGCACCCACATCGAAGGGTTGGTGCGATTCACTCCCAAGGCCGGTGACTACGAGATAGATCTCACGAGTTTCGACCTGATCAACGCCCGTTACCCCAATGTGCAGATCGTGGCGGGAAACGATGTTTGGGTTACCGCCAGCAACTCGCTTCATCATGTTGAAGCGGCGGTCGGACTTGCCTCCACCCCGCCGGAGAAACCCGTGCTCGTGTCGCTTAATGACACAGGAAAGAACCTGGAGCTCCTCGCGAACAGGGTTCGGCCCACCGCCCTGCTGACCCTGCCGTTCGAACAAAACAGCCTGATGTTTCAATTTTTCTCGGGCAACTATGCCTGGCGCCGGGCCCCCACATACGAATACCGGCTGAGCCTGCAGGAACCTTGGGCACCGATTGACACCGGTTCCTCGTTGCGTTTTCCCGCCCTGCACGAGGGGAAGTATCACCTCCAGGTGAGAATCGGCGGTCCCCGCAAATTGCCTGGCGCTCCGCTGGACTTCAATTTTGAGATTCTGCCGCCCTGGCACCGCACGGGACTGGCCTACATCGCCTACTCCGGGCTCGGTTTGTTCGCCGTGTTGGGCCTCGCGTGGTGGTCCAGTCACCTCGCACGCCGCCGCTATCGCGTGCTGGAGCAGATCGTACGGGAGCGGACCAGCGAGTTGGAAGCAACGATGCGAAGATTGAACGATGAGACCCGCGTGAGCGCGACCCTTGCCGAGCGGGACCGGCTCGCGGTTGAAATCCACGACACCGTTCAGCAGGGCCTGAGTGGAGCGATCCTCCAACTCGACACGACCCTGAGACTGCCGGCCGCCGCTGGCGATCTCCGCTCGCGCTTGAACGTCGTGCGCAACATGGTGTCCTACGCCCGGCAGGAAGTGCAGCACGCGGTATGGGACATGGACTCGCCCCTGCTCGAAGGCAATGACCTCGGCGAAGCCCTGCGCCGGCTGACCACCTACACCGACTCCAGCACGGTGGTTCCCACGATCGTGATTTCCGGACCTCCGGTCCCCCTCCCGCGTTTTACGACGCACCATCTCCTCCGTATTGCGCAGGAAGCGACGACGAATGCCGTGCGTCATGCCCTGCCTGCGCGGATTACCATCGAACTCGACTACGGCGCCGATTCCGTGGCGCTGACCATCGTCGACGACGGAAGCGGTTTCAGCCCCGACGATGCGATGAACAAAAGCGGCCACTTTGGCCTGCGGGGCATCCGTGGCCGCGCGATGAAGCTCGGCGGAGAATTCACCATCCAAAGTGCCCCGGATGCCGGGACCTCGATCCGTGTGGAAGTACCGTTGACGCCCGGAAAACCTGTCACCCGCCATGCTGAAGCTCTCCGCTCCCACTAAAATCCGCATCCTGCTCGTAGACGACCATATGGTCATCCGCATGGGCCTCATGACGGCAGTGAGTGATGCGTCCGACATGGAAGTCGTGGCTGATGTCGAAAACGGGCAGGACGCGATCAAGGCCTACCGGAAGCACCGTCCCGATATCGTCATTTTGGATCTCCGTCTGCAAGGCCTGAGCGGTATCGAGACCCTTCGCGCGTTACGGGAAGAATTCAAAACCGCGCGCATCCTGGTCTTCAGCAGTTATGCGAAAGGCGAGGAGATCTACCAGGCGATGAAGGCGGGAGCGTCGGGATTTGTGATGAAAGAAATGCCTCTCGGCCGGTTGCTGGGGGCGATTCGTGCGGTCCATGAGGGCGAACGATACATTCCCCCGGAAATTGCCGTGCGGGTCGGCGAACGCTTGCCCGCGCAGTTGTCGCCGCGTGAACTCGACGTGCTCCAGATGCTCGGCCGCGGGCTCAGCAACAAGGAAATCGGTGCCCAGCTCGGCGTGGTGGAAGGTACGGTGAAAATTCACATCACGAATATTTTTGGCAAGCTGGGCGTGTCCGACCGGACCCAGGCGCTCCTCACTGCGATCAAACGCGGTATCGTGCAGATCGATTGACGTGCCGGCGAAATTTACCGGGTCGCGGAACAGGTTGTCACTTCGCGGCGCGCTCGACGGCCAGTTGATCGCGCAAGGCCCGTTCGGCTTCGGTCACTAGTTTTTTCCAACCCGCGGGATCGACGAAGGGATTTTCTTTCTCGCCGCGCTCGAGGCGCGCAAATTTTTCCGCCATGGCAAACTGACCGCCGTGCGGCGCGAAAAAAATGTCGCAGGGCAGCGCCTTCAATTTCTCGATGGTCGCCTCGAAATCGCGCACGAATTCGGGATAAAGCGGATTGTTGAGCAGGTGGGTGCCGGGATTGATGCTCGCGCTGCTGAAGAAGACGACGTGCCGGGTGACGCCGCCCTCGGCGACCTCCATGGTCCACGTGGTTGCTCCCCGCGTGTGCCCGGGGGTGAGATGGGCCGTGAGCGTGACCCCACCAAGTGTGACCTGCTCACCATCGGCGACAATGCGATCCACCTTTACCGGCGTATAGAGAATTGTGTCCTTGGGCCACTGGATGTAGTCGTCCGCGCCGCCCGACTCGAGCGTGCGGCCATCGGCGGCACTTTCGGCGATTTGCGCACCGGTGAGTTTCTTCATTTGCGCGTGACCCCCGACATGATCGATGTGCGCGTGGCTGCTGAGAATGATCTTAACGTCGGCGAGTCGGAAACCGAGTTGTTCGACACTGTGCTGGATGATCGGCACCGTGTCTTCAAATCCGGTGTCGATCAGGATGTGGCCGTCGGAAGTGGTGATGAGATACGAACTCACGCCAATCGCGCCGACGTAGTAAATATTGCCGACCAGATGCCGTGGGGGCACGGGTGCACGCCAGCCGTCGAAGAGCCGTTTCACCCATGCGCTGGAGGGTGCGGCGGGCAGCGGACGTTGAGGGGAGTCTGCGGCCATCGCAGAGGCAACGAGCGCGGCCCAGGCGAGGACATGGCGGAGGGAAGAGCTCATCGGTTGGCGAACGCGGTCAGCGTCTGGGTGAGCCCGGTGAGCGGTTGATCGGTCGCATCCAGCAGGCGAGCGCAGCAGTCGACCATGCCGGCGTTCTGCACGACAATGAAGCGCACGATATTCGGTCCCTTCCTGAGCGTGAGTTTATGGGAGATACCATCATCGATTGAGGTCTGCCGGTCGCCGTAGATCCCGACGGCTTCCTGGCCATTGACCCACCAGACGGAGCCCGCATTGGAGCCGACCGCGAGACGCACGCCGGAGATCTCCTCCGGACTCTCGACAATGGTCACCCCCCAGAACACGACGTTGGAGGTGGGTTTGCCGAGAAAGTAGGCGAAATGGTAGAGGTTGACGTTGTGGCGATTGGAGTCGACGGCGCGCCAGATATAGTCGGCGCCATTGACGGTGACCTTGTCTCCCGCGCGGGGCAGGACGGAAAACTGGTCCGGAAAATATTCCTTCCTCGCCGCGGCCTGCACCGCACTATCGACCACCCGCCCGTCGCCGGGGATGGGTTCCAGCACGAGCCAGCGCGAGAGAAATCCTTTGGGACCTAGCTTGGCGGAAGGGGTCGTGGGTGTTTTGAGCGAAGGCGAAGCGTCGAGACCGCCGGGCTGGGGCGCGTCTGCCGCCCAGGCTGCCGACGAAAATACGACCAGGGCCGCGAACGTGAAACTGAGAAATGGGCGGAGCGAAATCATGGGGATCGCGATTTGAAGGGATTGGTTTGGAGTGGGCGGGTTGGACCGGTTAAAGCCCCTTGAGATTCCAACGTTGGCGGTCGCTGGTTGCATCGAATTTAGCCAGCGTGGCAAATCCACTGCCCACCGCAGAAAGCACCAGAGGCGTCTTGGCGCCGGGAACCGCCTTCGGCATGATGCGATAGGACCCGTCCGTGAGTTGTTGGACGGCCCAGAGTTGTTCGGGCGCTCCGGTGAACGATGGCAGGGTGATCAATTCGCCCTCCGCGGTGGCGGCGAGGGACCGGTCGGTGCCGGCGACCGTGATCTTGAAATAGGGCGCGCCGGGATAACCGCCCGCATTGGGCGCAGCACTAAGCGTCCACTTTTGTTGTGCCTGGTCGAGGTAGTTGGCCATGCGCGTGGCGATGTTGCCCTCGGGCCAGTTTTTCGAAACCAGCGTGACGTCTTGGGGGGGAATCGGCGGGCCGCTGCTCGCGCGGGGCGGGCGACCGCCGGGCGGTCGCGGACCTCCGGGTCCGCCGGGACCGCCGGCAGGGGGTGGAGCGCCGGGTGCCAGGGCGGGGGGCGTGGCGCCAACGACCGCGGCGCCACTTGCTGCCGGCGCACCCGGGGGTGAGCCACCACCTGGGCCGCCCCCGGGCCCGCCGAATCCGGGTGGACCGCCGCGTGGCCGGGTCAGCGGCACCCCTTCGACCCCGAGTTCCAGCACGGTGCCGGTGCGCACGGACTCGAGCATGTAATTGCCGGCCTTGGCATTCTCGCCGGCGACGGGCCAGCCATCGCGCCACAGCAGCGGCCGGATCGCGAGCACGCTGAATCCGCCCCGATCGAGGTCGGCCTCGTAGTGATAGGAAAAGACCTCGGCTCCGTCGCCGAGATCAAATCGGCCAAAGTGGCCGGCACCGACGACGCGACTTTCGGAGCCGAGAAAAAGTTTTCCGCCGCCTTCCATCATATCGAGACCGTCATGGTCCAGAAAAGGCCCGGCCACATTGCGGGAACGGCCCACGCGGATGTTGTAGTTGGAATTTGCGCCCTGGCAGCAGCTGCCGTGCGTCCCGAGCAGGTAGTACCAGTTGTCGTGGCAGATCATGATCGGGGCCTCGCAGTTGATCGCGATGTCCATGGGCCTGGCTTTCGGGTCGACGCGCCGGCCGGTCGTCGGGTCAAGTTCGACCAGGCGGATGTATCCAAAATAGGAGCCGTAGGTGAGCCAGAGCTTGCCCGTCTTGGGATCCAGCAGCACGCCGGGGTCGATGCCGTTGCAATCCTCGACGCCGTTGGTCGAGGCCACGACGACCTTGTCGGTCCACTTGTAATCCGGTGACGCCGGGTCGAGCGTCCGGTTCGAGGTCATCGTGATCTCCGCCCCGGGCTGGCCACCCACATTGCGGGCGACATACATGTAGTAACGGTCGCCGAGGCGGATGACATCGGGGGCCAAGCCGGTGTCGAGCGGGACCGTGCCCGACCGCCACGTCCACCCGTCGTCCGAGACCAGCGGGTTGCCGCCGGTGCCGTAGGTGTAGAACTTTCCGTCGCACTTAATCAGGGTGGACGGATCGTGGATGCCGATCTGGCCATCGAGCGCGAACGCAGACGACGCCAGTGTCAGTAACGCGATGCAAGGGAGACGGAGTTTCATGGAGAAGGGCAGGGAGGAGTGAAGAAATCCGGCTGCGCTTCAGTCCCGGAACAAAAGCGGGGCAAACTCACGCAGGCTGCGGCGCCACGTTAGGAACTCATGGGCGGTATGCGGCGAAACATAATAATGGATGTTCTTGAGCCCGGCGGCCGTTAGGTTATCACAATATTCCTTGAGCGTCTTGGCTCCGCCCTCGGCCTCGCCGTAGCTGATGAAGCCGACCTTCACCCGGCTGTTGAACTCAGCCACATTGGCCAGTGGACTCTTATCCGCCTTGGGATCGCCCAGCGTTCCGCCGCTGAAAATGCCGATGTGCGAGAATACTTCCAGGTGCCCGAACCCGATGCCGCGGGTTTGCATGCCGCCCATCGAGAGGCCCGCCATGCCGCGGTGCTCGCGATCCGCGACGGTGCGATATTTTGCGTCGATCGTCGGAATGATGTCCTTGAGCAATATGTTCTCGAACTCAGAAAAGTTGAACGGCGGGCGGCCGCCGGGGCCGCGTGCGCCCGGGGCGCCGGGGGCTCCGGGGGCAGCACCTGGGGCGCCCGGCGCCGGCGCGGCGCCAGGCCCGGTGGGGGCCGGAGGAGTAACTGCGGCGACATTGGCGGGTGTCGTTGGGGCACCCGGCGCGGCAGCCGTGGCATTCGGAGCCACCTGATTGTTTCCCGTTCCACCTGGCCGGCCGGGCCGCGGGACGGCGAACACTCCACTGCCACCGCCATTGTCCATGACGATCAGCATGGGCTTTGATTTCCCCTCGGCGATGAGGTTATCCAGGATGATGCCCGCGCGACCTTGGACGGACCAGGCCGTCTCATCCTCACCCGCCCCGTGCTGGAGATAAAGGACCGGATACCGCGCGCTCTGATTCGTGTCGTAGTCCGGCGGCGTGTAAACAAAGCACCGGCGCCACTGCTTGCTCACGGTCGAGTAATAGGTCTGCTCGCGCACGACGCCATGCGGCACATCCTTCGTGGCAAAAAAATCCTGGTCGTCCGACGGGACATCGATGCCGCTCATCCAGCGACTGGAACCAAAAAAGGTCCGGGTGTTCGGATCGGCGGCCCGCGCCCCGTCGACAATGATCTGGTAATAATGAAAGCCCTCTACGAGCGGGGATGTAATAACGGTCCACGCCCCATCTTCACCCTTGGTCACGGTCAGGGGCCGGCCGAGACTGACGGCAACCTCGGTTGCGGTGGGCGCCTCGATGCGAAATTTTGCGCGCTTCTCCGAATTCAGCTGAGGGTACTGCTGGCCCGGTGAAACGTAGGAAATCGGCTTCCAGTCGTCCGCGGGTGAGGCAGCAGGGACAGTCGCCGGTGCCGGCGGAGGTGGAGTTGCAGTAGGCGAAGTCGGCGGGTTGATTTGGGCGAAGCAGAGGGTGCCGAGCGGGAGGACGGCAAGCGCGAGGAACGATGATTTCGTTTTCATGGGTTTGAAGTGGGGAGGAGTTTGGTGAAGCCGCCGTGCTTTAATAAGCGTGGGGAGGAAATAGTCTAGTGCCGCGCCATCATCCAAGCGCGAGCAAGAGAATAGCTGACCGACGAAGCATTTTAAGGGGGTGGGCTGGCCATCGGGGCCACAGAAAATTTGAAACAGGCGTGGTTTTTACAAAAGGATGGCCTCAAGCGTGAAGACAACATAAGTCATGGATGGAAGTATGACTACGGTCATACT
The DNA here is from genome assembly GCA_025363455.1 of Oleiharenicola sp. Taxonomy (GTDB): domain Bacteria; phylum Verrucomicrobiota; class Verrucomicrobiia; order Opitutales; family Opitutaceae; genus Lacunisphaera. The sequence continues at coordinate 105,124 of JANYDW010000031.1, forward strand.
TCGCTTGGCAGCGCCGGCGACTCCAACGATTCCGGGTCAACACGCTCTCCATCGGTTGAGAATCTGGCGGGGACGGGAGCTCGGGGCCGCTCGCTTGCCCAGTTACTTCTCGAGTTCAAAACCGTAGGCGGCCAATTCCTCCAGCATCGTGGGGAAGTTTTCAAATGCGACTTTTCCAGCCACGACGGGGGACATGGGCGAATCGAACTGCAGGTTTCTTTTGAGGGATCGCGCCTCCGCTTTGTAGAGCAGGGTGAGAGGGAGCTTGTTCTCCACCTTCAGATTGTAGAGGGGCTTCTTCGCGTCCGGCTCCATGGTGAAAATGACCTGGGCTGCTTCGTCTTTTTCCTTGGAGTAGCTAACCAGTTTGAGCTTTTTGCCCTTCGTCTCGAAACGGGCGTAGACCTTTTCACCCGGATGGATGAGGACGGTATTGGCCTTTTCAGAGGCGCTTGCCGGCCGAAGGAGGGCGGAGAGGAAAAATACGGCAAGGACGAGTCGCTTCATGGGGTAATTGGACCGAGGTCGTGGGGAGACGTGCCGTAAGAAGCCGGTTCGCCCAAGGGGCTTCAACTGTAGAATTCACCTGTGCCACCTCGTCTCATTTCCCGTTGACCGGGGCTGAGGCCAAGGGCTTCATGATGCCCATGGTGCCGAGCGTTTTGATTGTGGATGACGAGAAGCATACCCGCGAAGGCCTCCAACAGGCCTTGCAGGAGCACTACGATGTTTCCGTGGCGGCCAATGCCGACGAGGCGTTCAACCTGATGGATGCGACGGCCTTTGAGGTGATCATCACCGACCTGCGGATGCCTGGCAAAAGCGGACTCAAGATCATCGACAAGGCCCTCGGCCTGCCCAACAAGCCGGCGGTGATCATGATGACGGCCTATGGCAGCATTGACTCGGCGGTAGAGGCGATGAAGCGCGGCGCCGTGGATTTCCTGACCAAGCCCGTCCAGATCGAGCGTCTCGAGATCCTTATTCAGCGGGCACTGAAGACCAAGACCCTCGAGGTGGAGGTGAAACAATTGCACGAGCGGTTGGACGAGAAGTTCAACGTTGAAGGCATTGTCGGTCACTCGACCAAGCTGGCCGAGGTCATCGAACGCGTGAAGCTCGTGGCTCCGTCCAAGGCCACCATTCTCATCGAGGGCGAAACTGGCACGGGCAAGGAATTGATCGCGCAGGCCATCCACCAGGCGAGTCCGCGGGCCCGGGCGCCGTTCGTGCCCGTGCATTGTGCGGCCCTGCCGGCGCAACTGCTCGAGAGCGAACTCTTCGGCCACGAGCGCGGCTCGTTCACCGGCGCGACGGAGAAGCGCGAGGGACGTTTCGAAATCGCGGACGGCGGTACGGTTTTTCTCGACGAAATCGGTGAGATCGGACCGGAGATCCAGGTGAAGCTCCTGCGTTTCATCGAGACCCGGAGCTTCGAACGCATCGGCAGCACCAAGACCATGACGGTGGACGTGCGCCTCGTGGCCGCGACCAACCGCAATCTCGAGCAGATGGTGAAGGAGGGGAAGTTCCGCGAGGACCTTTTCTTCCGGCTCAACGTCGTGCGCATCACCACGCCGCCGTTGCGCGAGCGGGCCGATGATATCCCGGTGCTGCTGGAGCATTTCATCCAGGTTTACTCGAAGGAGAACAACTACGAGCCCGTGACCGTCGAGCCCGGCGCAATGAAGCATCTGCAGGCCTACCCGTGGCCGGGCAACATTCGCGAGCTGCGCAATTTCGCCGAGAACGCCGTCGTGTTGCGCCGCGGCGGCAAGCTGAGCGAGTTCGACCTCGAGCCCAAGTTCCGTGGGGAGGTGGCGCCGCCGCCGTCGATGCAGACCCCGACCCCGGCAAATCCGTTTTCAGTCGAGGATAACGAAAAACGCCTGCTCAAGGAGGCGCTGATGAAGGCCCGGGGCAACCGCACCCGCGCGGCGACGTTGCTCGGCATCAGCCGTCGCACCCTGCACCGCAAGATCGCCCAGTGGCCGGAGCTGGATGTGGTGGACCGGGGGTAGAAACGAATTTTCAAGCCGCGCCAACTGTATGCGGGATTCGCTACTCCTAACGCTCCTCTATCCCGAGAGCGGCGCGGCTCCAGTCACCCTCGTCTGGGCCGTGCTGGTTGCGATCGTTGTGGTAGGACGAAAGAAACGCTGGACGAGATACGTGTGGCTTCCGGTCTTTTGCGTCAGCTTGTTTTTTTCAATTTCGGTCGTTGGAATGTTGATCGCGGGTGGGTGGGCGCTGCTGGGATTGGTGGCATGGGGATTGTTTCCTGTGTTGGCCATCACACTTTTTTTCTGCCGACCGCCGGGGCTGTTATCCGAACCGCGGCCACTGTTCGTGGGTTTCGGCTTCGCTTGCTTGGTCAGTGCGCTTCTGTATCTCACGCCCCGGCCCGGCGTCCTCGAATTGCGATTGAAGTTTGTCGAAACTGACGGACAGCCGGTCGCGGGTGCGGCATTTCCCCTCTTCACGTACCATGGGCGGGGTGGAAATCATGACGGGGTATTGCGGACGGCCTCAGACGGCACGGTTCGCTTCAAGGTCTACTATCCGGAATCCGGGACGATTACGCTGCACGACCCGCAGGATCCGCGGCGGGACAGGCAGGTCAAGTTTGAGCCTTGGACGCCAATTGTCGGCGGAGTCACAAACGGCTACCGCTTCGATGGCAAAGTCGTGGTGGCCGGCAACACCGAACAGGTCGCAACCATCTCCTGGCACGGCAAACGCGACTTGGCGGCACGCCGTACCGAACCAATGCTCACCTACAGTCGCACAATTACCGTTGCGGTGCCACAGGAGAATCCACGCTTGGACGTGGCAAAGGGGAAATTCGGCCCGGAAGGCGACTTGATTTTCGTGATGCAAACGGGCCCCGGTTGGTTAGGTGGGCCGGACATCCGGTTGAAAGTCATGGCGGTGGACGCGGCCGGCATTGCCCGGTCGGACGAACAATACATGGATATCGCGCCTGAAGCCGGGTATCTGAATCAAACTGAGTTTGTTCTGCTGGCCGGCGATCCACACTACGCAGGTCGCTTGGAGTACAGGTTTTATGTTCGGACCCGGTCAGGGGAATTTGGCGTCGTAAGTGGCGATGTCTCCGTGTCACGCCGGGGGAATCAGCAAGAAGCCTATCTGTATGTGAGTATCCGCTGCACGCCTGGTGGGTCTCGTCATGTCGAATTCGACCACACCAAATGGTTGAATCGGGATCAGCTTTAAGATGCGCCAGAGGTACGACCTCGGCCGAGCGCCCAGGCGGTCCAGAGCGCTGCCAGTAAATCCACTGTACCGAGCAAGGCCAGTGGCGCTGGCGCGAGTCGCAACAACACCAGCGCACCAAAGACGACGAAGACCCCGATCCGCACCTGCACCGTCCAGCGAAAGAACTGGTCCGAGCCGGCGCGGGCAGCTGAAAAGTAATACCAGGCGAGGCAGAGCGTGAGCACGCCGATGACGCGCGGCCAGAACTCGGCGCTGGGGGAGAAGCCGAGTGGGGTGAGCACGGTATTCGGAACCGCGACCAGCCCGATGCCGACAACAAAGAGATAGAGGCTGAAGACAAAGACGCTCTGCGCAGCGCGGATCATTGGGGCAAGGCAACCACGAATCGTACGTGGGGTCACGACCGAAGCGGGACGATTTAGGTGGAACGCGGCCTCCCGCCGTCGCTGAAGCTATGGCGGGCAGGCCGGACGCGTTCTGAACCCGTCCAGTGGCCGGGTTCCACCATCGCAAACCAGCTTGTCAGGGCGAGGCGAGGGCCTTTCACTGCCCGGCTACTCAATTGCCATGGCCTCGATCACCAAGAGCTACGAACCGCACGACGTCGAAAAGAAGTGGTACGCCGCATGGCTGGAGGCTGGTTGTTTTGCCGGCAAAGCCAACCCGGCTAAGGCACCCTACACCATCATGATCCCGCCGCCCAACGTCACGGGCGTGTTGACGATGGGCCATGTGCTGAACAACACGCTGCAGGACATCCTCGTGCGCCGCGCCCGGCTCGAAGGTCGCGAGGCGCTCTGGCTGCCCGGCACCGACCACGCGGGCATCGCCACGCAGACCGTCGTCGAGAAGGAACTGCGCAAGGAAAAGAAAACCCGCCGCGACCTCGGCCGGGAAAAATTCGTCGAGAAGGTCTGGTCCTGGCGCGAGGAGAAGGGCGGCATCATCCTCAAGCAGCTGCAGGCGCTCGGTGCATCCGCCGACTGGAGCCGGACGCAGTTCACCATGGACCCAGCCTACTCGCAGGCCGTACTCGGGGTGTTCGTTGATCTTTACGGCAAAGGCCACATCTACCGTGGCAAACGCATGGTCAACTGGTGCCCCAGCAGCCTCACCGCGCTCTCCGACGAAGAAGTGGAGATGCGGCCCACAAAGGGTTTGCTGTACCAGGTGCGCTACGAGGTGGTGGACCAACCCGGCAAGTTCATCGAGGTCAAGACGACCCGGCCCGAGACCATTCCCGGTGACGTGGCCATCGCCGTGCATCCCGACGACCCACGCTACACGGCGCTCATTGGCAAGAAGGTCTGGCGCCCGCTCAACCGTGCGCAGATCCCGATCATCGCCGACTCGGCCGTGGATAAGGAGTTTGGTTCCGGTGCGCTCAAGATCACCCCGGCGCACGACAAGGTGGATTTCGAAGTCGGCCAGCGCCACAAGCTCGCGCCGATCGACATCCTCACGCCCGACGCGAAGCTCAACGAGCTCGCCGGTCCGGAGCTGGAGGGGCTGGAGCGTTTCGCTGCACGCAAGAAGGCGGCAGAGCTGTTGAAGGAATCGGGCGCACTCGTGAAGGAGGAGCCCTACGAGAACAACGTCGGCTATTCCGAGCGCGCCGGCGTGCCGATCGAGCCGCGCCTGACGTGGCAGTGGTGGCTGAAGTATCCGCGCATCGAGGAGGCCAAGACGGCCGTGCGCGACGGCCACATCAAGTTCTACCCCGAGCGCTGGTCCAAAGTTTACCTGCACTGGCTGGAGAACATCCAGGACTGGTGCATCAGCCGCCAGGTCTGGTGGGGCCACCGCATCCCGGTGTGGTATGCCAAGGGTCTCGACAAGGAAGCGCTGACTGAAGCGGATATTGCCGACCCGAAGAAAGTGCATGTCTCGCTCGCGGGCCCGTCCGATCCGCAGAATTGGGTGCAGGAGGACGATGTCCTCGACACCTGGGCCTCGTCGTGGCTCTGGCCCTTCGCCACGCTCGGCTGGCCGGACAAGGCTACGATGGAGAAGGCCGGCTTCGATTATTTCTACCCGACGACGACGCTCGTCACGGGCCCGGACATCATCTTCTTCTGGGTGGCACGCATGATCATGGCCGGCCTGGAGTTTGTCCGTCCTGGCGAGCCGCTGGAGCGGCGCATTCCGTTCAAGCACGTCTATTTCACCGGCATCATCCGTGACCAGCAGGGCCGCAAGATGTCGAAGTCCCTCGGCAACTCGCCCGACCCGCTCGACCTCATTGCCAAATACGGCGCGGACGGCCTGCGCTTCGGCATCGTGTCCATCGCGCCGCAAGGGCAGGACCTCCGCTTCCAGGAAGACCGGATCGAGGGCGGCAAGAATTTCTGCAACAAGCTCTGGAACGCCTGCCGCTTCCGCGAGATGAACGGCGAGATGGCCGACAACTCCTCGCTCGGCGCCATCCTCGCCCGCGTGGAGCCGGCGAAGTTCGACGCCGACGACCACGCGATCCTCGATCGCCTGCTTGGCACGACGCGCGAGGTGGACCGCTGTTTTACCGAGTTCGAGTTCAGCGCGGCGGTGCAGGCGATCTATGGTTTTTTCTGGAATGATTTCTGCGACTGGTACGTGGAGGTTTCCAAGTCCAAGCTCCAGCCGCCTTCGTCGCAGGACTCCGGCGCGCCAAGGGACCCCGCTGAAAAGGCGAACTGCCTCGCCATCCAGGATCTTGTGCTGCGCCAGACGCTGCTGCTGCTGCACCCGTTCACTCCATTCATCACGGAGGAACTGTGGCATCTGCTGGGCTACGGATCGGAGGGCACATTTCTGATGCGCGATACCCACTTGGAGAATTCCTCCCAGATCACCGGGCGTGGTCTGAAGCCCGATCCCGCGGCGGCAGCACAGGTGGCCCAGCTCAAGGCGGTCGTGTCACAGGTGCGCGCCTTCAAAGCCGAGCATGGCGAGGGGGCCAGCAAGGTCTCCGAGTTTGTGGTCGAGGCGACTGACACCCACTGGACGGTGCTCGAGGCGAACCTGACAAAGCTCCAGCGCATGCTAGGCGCAGGTTCTCTCGTGCGCGGGGCGATGTCGCCCAACGCCCCGGCCATCGTCACGGCCTTCGGCTCGTGGAACCTGATCAAGCAGCTGAAGGGCGATCCCGCGGCCGAAAAGGCCAAGCTCGTCAAGGACCTTGAGACGATCGCCAAGCACGTCGCGGCCACCGAGGCACGGCTGGCCAACAAGGCTTTCACGGACAAGGCGCCGGCGGCCGTGCTCGAGGGCGCGCGCAAGCAGCTCGCCGACCAGCAGGCCAAGCAGGCCGAACTGCAGCGTCTGCTCGCGGCGCTGGGGTAGCCTTTGACCGTTCGATGACCACCCACACACCCCGGCTCTGCGAGCCACCCCTCTTCATAGAGGGGAATCAAACGCCCGCAGCCGAAGTCCCCTCTATGAAGAGGGGTGCCCGACAGGGCGGGGTGTGTGGGGTTCTCGCTCCGAGAATTACACCCGAGCCACCCCCGGCTTGCCTGCGGTAAAAACATTGGTCTAGCTACTTCTTCAAATGAAAAAAGCGCTGATCACCGGCATCACTGGACAGGATGGCTCTTATCTCGCCGAGCTGCTGCTCGCCAAGGGCTACGAGGTCCACGGCATCATCCGCCGGGCCTCGACCTTTAACACGAGCCGCATCGACCACCTTTATCGCGACCCGCACGTCAACGGCGTGAAACTCCACCTGCACTACGGCGACCTCGCCGATTCCGTGCAGATGGTGAAGCTGCTCTACGCGCTCCAGCCGGATGAGATCTACAACCTCGGCGCGCAGTCGCACGTGCGTGTGTCCTTCGACATCCCGGAATACACGGGCGATGTCGTCGGCGTCGGCGCGGTGCGCATCCTTGAGGCGATTCGCGAGGCGGACCTCGTGAAGAAATGCCGTTTCTACCAGGCATCCTCCTCCGAGATGTTTGGCAAGGTGCAGGAAGTGCCGCAGACGGAGAAGACGCCGTTCTGGCCGCGCTCGCCCTACGGTTGCGCCAAGATGTATGCGCACTGGCTCACGGTGAATTATCGTGAGAGCTACAATCTCCACGCTTCCAGCGGCATTCTCTTCAACCACGAGAGCCCGCGGCGCGGCGAGACCTTCGTCACCCGCAAGATCACCCGCGCCGCCACGCGCATCAAACTCGGCCTGCAGGAGAAACTCTTCATGGGCAACCTCGACGCCAAGCGCGATTGGGGCTACGCCAAGGAATACGTCGAGATGATGTGGGTCATGCTTCAGCAGGACCAGCCCGACGACTACGTGGTCGCGACCAACGAGGCGCATACGGTGAAGGAATTCATCCAGGAAACCTTCGGCCTGCTGAATCTCGACTGGGAGAAATACGTGAACTACGACGCCCGCTACGAGCGCCCCGCCGAAGTCGAGCTCCTCATCGGTGATCCGGCGAAAGCTAAACGCCAGCTCGGCTGGGAGCCCAAGGTGAAGTTCAAGGAGCTCGTGAAGATTATGACCGAGGCCGACCTCGAACTCGCCAAGCGCGAGGCGCAGATCGCGCAGCTCCCCGCCGTGTCGCGCACGCCGTTCGCTTGAGACCCTGATTTTCGCCCACGGAACACACGGAAGACACGGAAAAATCTGAAGCCCGGTTTGTTTCCGTGTCTTCCGTGTGTTCC
>JANYDW010000024.1 GCA_025363455.1 Oleiharenicola sp.
TCGGGGATCATCGTCTCAACGTTGATCAGGCTGACGAAACAGGGCTGGTTCGGAAGTTGGCCACGCATGTTGCCTGCTTCGACGCAGCTCCACCGCCAATGTTCAAACTGTGACAGACTTTTTCAGCAGCCTGTTAGTGTCCGGTCATGCGCCGGCTTCTGGCGATCCTGCTTTTTTCCCTCCTCGCCCTCGGCGGAATGGCCGAGGTGTTTACCTTGCGCGAGTACGGCAAGCTGGAGTTTTATCCGGTGGGGGAGTGGAAATTTGGCAGCGAGGACATGGGTGACCTGAAAATCGTGATCGTGCCGAAGCGGGCCCGGGACAACGCGGTTGCCACCCTCACCGTGGCAGCGGGTGGCGGTGATGAGTTTCCCACTGAAGAGAAACTCGCGCGCCAGCTCACCGAAGTGGCGCAACATTTGGCGGCCTCCGGGGATTTTTCAGAAAGAAAAACCAGCCTGAAGCCGATTTACTGCCAGCAGGGCTTCGGGTTTTATTTCATGTTCTCCGACGCCAAGCTCGCCGGCCGCCCAGTTGTGCCCGGTGACTACAAAAAAATCTGCCTGGGCATGATCCGGGTGAATGCCAACGTCATGCTCCGTTTTCAGATCCTGTCCGACGGCGAGGAGACCACGGCATTCCAGCAGCTTTTGGGGATGATCGAAGGCATGGAATTGCATGCCAAGTGAGCCGGGATGGATGCGAGGGTGGTTTCAATTAATGAGCAGCCACGTGAAATCCGAACAGAACCCAAACCTCCCGATACCGTCATCCTGAGCACCGCGAAGGATCCAAGTGGGAGGCGTGCGTCCGTCTTTTCCCTTGGATCCTTCGCTCCGCTCAGGATGACGACTAAGGGTAGGGCGCGCCTCGTGCGCGCCCGGGCATGGACAAGCCACGCCCCTGCGTCAAGTGGGTTGCCGGGTTTCGATCTCGGTTCTTGCTCGCGCCAAATCGAGACCAACCTACATTCGCCGCACTTCCTTATGCCCGTTCCCGCTGAAGCCGCTGCGTCGCGCAAGTGGTATCACATCTCTCTGACGCAGCAGATCATGCTTGGTCTCCTCGCGGGCGTGCTGCTCGGTTGGTGGATCAACGAGTATTTTTCCGTCAAGGGCCTCGAGCCGGCAGCGGCGGCGGCCGCGCAAGCCGCGCAGCATCCCTGGATGGAATGGCTGGGCGTCGTGCGCGATGTGTTCCTGCATCTGATCAAGGTGATGATCGCCCCGCTGATCTTCGCCAGCGTGGTGCAAGGCTTCGCCGGGGCGGGGGACATGAAGAAATCGCTCCGGATCGGGGCGAAGGCGCTCATCTATTTTGAGATCGTCACGACCCTGGCCCTCGTGGTCGGCCTGTTTGTCGTCAACTGGGTCCGGCCCGGCGCCGGCGTCACCCTCATCACGAGCGCCACCCAGTCCACGGCCGGCCTGGCCAAACCCCAGACGCTGGCCGAGATCATCCTCCACATGTTCCCGGTCAGCGTGATGGACGCCATGGCGCGCAACGACGTGCTGCAGGTCGTGGTGTTCGCGGTGATCTTCGCGATGGCCGTGATCGCCGCGGGCGAGGCGGGGAAGCCCGTGTTCCAGTTTTGCGCCAGCCTGACCGCGGTGATGTTCAAGTTCGCCGGCCTCATCATGAAGTTCGCGCCGTTCGGCGTGGGCGCGGCCATTGCGGTGACGATCGGGCAGCAGGGCCTCGGCACGCTGTTTACCCTCGGCAAGCTCGTGCTTACACTCTACGGCGCGCTCGTCCTTTTTGTCGTTGGCGTGTTTGGTCTGGTCATCTGGATTGCCCGGGTGCCGCTCCGGCCCTTCGTGAAAGCCGTCCGCGAGCCGTTCACGCTGGCCTTTGCCACGGCCAACAGCGAGGCGGCCCTGCCCAAGGCCTTCGAAAATATGGAAAAGGCCGGCGTGCCGCGGGGCATCGTCGGCTTCGTACTGCCGGCGGGCTACTCGTTCAACCTCGACGGTTCCACGCTGCACCTCGCCGTGGCTTCGGTCTTCGTGGCCCAGGCGGCGGAGACCACCAGCGGCATCCACTTCACCCTCGGCCAGCAGATCGGCATGATGCTGGTGCTGATGCTGACCTCGAAGGGTGTCGCCGCCGTGCCGCGCGCCTCATTCGTCGTGCTGGTGGCGGCGCTCGAGTCGTTCAAGCTTCCGCTGGCCGGAGCATTTCTCATTCTGGGGGTCGACGCGCTTTTGGACATGGCTCGCACTTCGGTCAATGTCCTGGGCAATTGTCTGGCCAGCGTCGTCGTCGCTCGCTGGGAGGGTGAATTTGACGACAAGAAAGCCGCGGCCTATGCCGCGGAGGACACGCCCGCGCTCTAATACCCTAACCGTCTTGCCGGTTGGGGTTTAACCCCCATCCCGGGTCAAATGGGTTGCCCGCCTAATGGGGGCCCCTAGGTTGCCGCCCCTCGTCCCATGCACTCGTTGCTCAATTTCTTTGTCGAATCCTTCGTGGTCATCGCCTTGGTGCTGGCCAACGGATTTTTCGTGGCCGCGGAATTCGCGCTGGTCAAGGTCCGGGCCAGCCAGTTGCGGCCGCTGGCGAAGAAGGGTGGATGGCGGGTGCGCCTGGCCGTGTGGGCCAACGAACACCTCGGCGCCATCCTCTCCGCCACGCAGCTGGGCGTGACATTGGCCAGCCTCGGGCTCGGGTGGATCGGCGAACCCCTGATCGCGCACCGGCTGACGCCCTGGTTGGGCCGGCTTGGGGTGGTGGACGAGCATTACATTTCCTCCATCGCCTTCGGGGCGGCCTTCACGGTGATCACTTTCGTTCACATCATCTTTGGCGAGCTCGGGCCCAAGGCCGTGGCGATCCAGAAAGCGCGGACCGTGGCGCTCTGGACCTCCGCGCCCATGGTCCTCTTCTACTACTGTTTCTATCCCTTCATCTGGCTGCTCAACAACGCGGCCAATGTGCTGCTGGGCTGGTTTGGCTTCCGACCCGCCGGCGAAAGCGACCATGGGATCGGAGCCGAGGAACTGGAGTACGTTTTCAGCCATGCCCGGCACTCGCATCCGGGCGACGCCCTGATCAACAAGCTCATGGTGCAGTCCCTGCGCGTCCGCGGGACCACGGCGCAGCAGATCATGCGCCCGCGCGACCAGGTGATCGCGCTGTGGCTCGACAAGCCGCTGGCCGAGAACCTCCGCATCGCCCAGACCAGCGGCCACAGCCGCTATCCCGTCTGCTCCGGCTCGCTCGACGAGGTCAAGGGCCTGCTGCTGATCCGCGAGTGGTTGTGGCAGATCCACGCCCTCGGGCCCGAGGCTTCGTTCGAGCCGCTCATGCGCCCGGCCCTGACCTTCACGCTCCACACCCCCATCCACACGATGATCGAACGCTTTCGCACCGCGCGCAGCCACCTCGCTGTCGTGCTGGATGACAAGCAGGCGCTCGCGGGCCTCGTGACCTTTGAAGACGTGCTCGAAGAGATCGTCGGTGACATCCGCGACGAGACCGACATCGAGAGCGGTCCGGTCTACGAGCGCACTGCCCACACCATCACCGTCAGCGGCAGCCTCACGATGCGCGAATTACAGGCCGAGACCGGCTGGCCGATCGAGTGGACGCCCCGGGAGACGGTGGCCACCTGGACCCACCGGCACTTCGGCCGCGTGCCCAAGCGCGGAGACATGCTGGTGGTCGGTGAATACCGGCTGCTCGTGTTCGAGGCCAATGCCGAGCGCGCCCGCCGCGTTAAATTCGAGCGCGGTGGTGGGGGCGAAACGACCCCGCGAATGTAATCTTACGTAATTTCCCATGAACCCGCCCCCTCCCATCCCTCCACTCGTCCACCACGTCTTTTTTTGGCTGAAGAATCCCGGTTCGAAGGCGGACCTCGCCCAGCTGCTCGCCGGCATCCGCGGCCTTGCGCAGATCGAGACCGTCCGCGGCCTCCATGTCGGCGTGCCGGCCAGCACTGAAAAGCGCGACGTGGTCGAGAACAGCTACAGCGCCTCCGAGTTGCTCTATTTCGACAACGTCGAGGGGCAAAACGTTTATCAAGTGCACCCGTTGCACAAAAAGTTCGTCACCGACTGCTCCCACCTCTGGAGCAAAGTCGTGGTGTTCGACTCGATCTCAGCGTGAGGTGGAGCCCGGCCTCCGGACGGGCTGTCTGTACCGCACGTATTGAAAAACCCGTCCAGAGGCCGGGTTCCACCCTCGAGACACTCGCCTCAGTTTCCCCGCTGGAACATCTCCGGGCTGACCACCATGACGGAAGGGTCCACCCCCTGGCTCCAGATCAGCAGAAGGCCGCGAGGTTCGTCGAGCACCACATACTCTTCCTTCCCGCAGGTGAAATCCTGGCCGGCAAAACGATATTTATCCCCCGGCTTCAAGATCCGCTGGGTCTTGGAATCGCGGTAGGGCGCGAGCTGCAGCTCGATGAAGTCGAGGGCTGTCTCCTTGGAAAACCGGGCGCGTTTGACGGGCTTCATGCCCTCGGCGATGGAGCGACCCTTCGCATTGAAGGTGACAGTGTAGGCCAGCTGGCCGCTGTCGCCCTCGTCGAACAGCCAGGTGGCGTTGGTGTCGTCCCGGCGGATCTGAGGGGCGGGGCTGTCGTAGCGTTTCTTGAGGTCGGCCAGGGTTTCGCCCAGTCGCGCCTGCGCCGTGACCGCCAGCCAGCCGGCCGACAGGAGGAAGAGGACGAATCTGCAAAATGCCTTGTCATCGCGAGGCCCGCAGTAGCGGGCCGTGGCGATCCAGTACGTCGGCCCACTGGGTGGGCCTTCTCGCAATGACATTTTGCGAATGTGCTCCAGCAAAAGGTGTAAATAGGCAGGCACCGGAAAATCAGCCCAGCAGGTTCTTGAGCGCGGCGAGATATTTCTCCTGCGTGCGGGTAATCACCTCGGCCGGCAGGCGGGGCGCCGGCGGTTGCTGGTTCCACTTGATGGCGACGAGGTGGTCGCGCACGAACTGCTTGTCGTAACTCGGGGGCGAACAGTCGGGCCGGTATTCAGCGGCCGGCCAGTAGCGGGAGGAATCAGGCGTGAGGACCTCGTCGATCAGGAACAGGTTGCCGGCAGCATCGGTACCGAACTCGAATTTCGTGTCGGCCAGGATCATGCCGGCCTGCTTCGCCCGGTCGTGGCCGAAGGCGTAGAGCTGCAGGCTGAGTGTCTTCACTTTCTCGTAGAGGGCGGCCCCGATGGTGGCCGCGCCCTGCGCATCGTTGATCGGCTCGTCGTGCTGACCCTTGGGCGCCTTGGTCGTGGGCGTGAAGATGGGCGCGGCCAGCTTGTCGGCCTGGCGCAGGCCGGCGGGTAGCTTGATGCCGCAGACCTCGCCGGATTTTTTGTAGGAGCTCCAGCCGCTGCCGATCAGGTAACCGCGCGCGACACACTCGATGGTGAGCGGCTTCAGCTTGCGCACGATCATGCTGCGGAGCTGCAGATCACGGCCCTTGATCCCGCGCCGGGCGAATTCGCCGGCCTGGTCGGGCAGCAGGTGGTTCTGGATCAGGCCGCTGGTCTGGGCGAACCACCAATTGCTCATCTGCGTGAGGATGGCGCCCTTGCCGGGGATGCCGTCGGGCAGGATGACGTCAAAGGCCGAGAGTCGGTCGGTGGCGATCAGCAGGAGCGCATCGCCGAGGTCGTAGATTTCACGGACCTTGCCCGAGGCGAGGTGCTTGGGCTGGGAGCTGAGACCTGAGAGCTGAGAGCTTATGTCAGTCTGCGAGGTGACGGCGGTTTTCGGGAGCGCGGCGGAAATTTCGGCGAAGTTCATGCGTGGGGAAGCAGCAACGCAAAACGGTTCGAACCGTTTTGGCAACTCCGCGCGTGTGGTGTGGTGGGTGCAATTTGTTCCCTTTGGGCCTAGCGCGTGTCCCAAAGATAACCTGCATTGGTAGTCGGGATTTAGCGCCGGCTGAAAGGCCGCGGAAACGATCCGTCTTAACCACGAATGCGCCGCCTAACGGCTCTGCTTGGAAGTCCCCTTCGACCCTGTTGCGGCCTGCTGGCCGCCCAGGGTCCGTCCTGAGTTCTCGCTCCGCGAAACTCAGGCGGATATTCGGCTCCGGTCTTGGTCTCGGCGAGCGGCTAATCGCCGCTGGATAGTTGGTTTGGGTCACGTGTCGGCAATTAGCCAACCCCGAAACCCACTGCGGAGCCGATCAGGCGGAGCGCACGAAGCAGCCGAGCCGTTAGGCGGCGCATTCGTGGTCCAAACCTCCTGAGACGGCGCTCACCGAGCTCCGCTAACGTAAACGGACCCACCTCTCGCGTCAGGCTTTCGCCCGCATCCGGGCCTTGGGCCGGCGGGCCGCAGGGGCGAGCTTGGTCCCGCCGGGGCGGGGCGGCGCGGTCCGGCCCGCCACCCAGTAACCCTCGATCATGCTGATGACCGGCCGTTGGGGCAGACCGAGTTCGTGGTGGTAGAGCTGGCTGGCGAGGATGTCGATGGCCGTCGCGCCGATCAGCGGGAGGTTCTGGTTGATCCCAGCCACCTCCTCGACATGGGCCAGACGGGTCTGCTCCACATCCAACGCGACATAGGCCAGGTCCCGGGGAATCTCATAGCCGAGATGGGTGAGGAGAAGGAACTGGCCCGGGCCGAATCCGATCACCGCGTCGGGCCGGGCCGAGCGCATCCAGGTTTTCACCTGGCGGACTTCGTTGCCCGTGGCGGTGAGCAGCGGTTCGATCCGGGCGCCCGCCCAGGTGTTTTGCGCCGCCAGGTAGCCACCCAGCCACCCGTAGTTCACCCGGCTGTTCTCATCGCGGTCGAGCATCAGGCCGATGCGGCGGTAGCCGAGCCGGACCAATTCCTTGTACGCGAGGAAAGAGCCGCGGAAATGGTTGTGCGTGGCCCGGTGCAGCGCGTGGTGGTTGAAAACATAGCCGAGCCCAACACAAATCAGGTGCATCCAGTCGAGGTCGTGGGCATAGACCGGCACGGGAAAGGGGGACAGGAGCTGGCCGCGGATGGCGCGGGCCTGCAACATGCGGCAGGTGGCCGCAGCCGAGGCGCCGCCGGCGCCCAGCCAGAACGGCTCGATGCGTAGGCCCAATTGGTGGGCGCGGCGGCGGGCGCCTTCATGATAGCCAAGGCTGGCCGAGTGATTTTTCCAGTCGTCCGCGGTGGGGCCGCCAGTCAGGAAGCCCACGACCTCGGGGCCGGACTTGGGTTGCTTGAGCCGCACCTGGCTCATGAGGGCCGAGACTAGCACATTGGACCGATAGCCGAGTTCGTCGGCCAGGTGGCGCAGGCGCTCGCGCGTGGGTTCGGGAATCGAGGGGTGGTTCCGCAGGCTCAGCGAGACCGTGGTGTGGCTCACGCCAGCGCGGCGGGCGATTTCGCGCAGGGTCGGGGGATTCGACGAGGGACGAGGGGCTGCCATGCGGCAGACTGCCGCCGGGCCCGCTGGAACCGCAATTCATTTTACGTGGAAAGTGGCGGCGCACTTGGCCGGCCGGCCCGGGCGGCGCAAGTTGCCGGCGTCAGAGCTACCGTCACCCCGCGATAAAGCCCGGTACGATCCGTCCCAACCACGGCGCGTGTTCCGGCCGCGAACCCCACACCCCAACATCCCCATGAACCTGCCGCACCCTGCGCGAGCTTTGCCGCGTCGTCTCGAATCATCCGCCCTCCTCGGGCTGTCCCTGCTGTTAACCGCTTCCGCCCCGCTGGCCGCCCAGAACGCCCCCGCGGCCGCTCCGGCCAAGGAGGACGTGGTGGTCCTCTCGCCCTTCACCGTCTCGGCCGACAACAGCGACCGATATCTCGCGGGCGACGCCGTCTCGGCCGTCCGCGTGCGCTCGGCCCTGATCGACACCCCGAGTTCAATCTCCGTCATCACCCGCGACATGATGGATGACCTCGCGCCGAATCGCGTCTTCGACGTCACCCGCTACATCGCCGGGGTGCAGGAAGGCCGCGGCATCCAGTTCCAGGACCGCATGATCATCCGCGGCTTTGAAACCCAAAATGGTGCGCGCACCGTGGACAACTTCCTCCAGTCGGCCGACGCCGACAACGTCGAGGAATCCATCATCGATCGCATCGAGGTCACCAAGGGCCCGAATGCCATCCTTTCCCCCGCTGGCGCTCCCGGCGGTTCGCTCAACATCATCACCAAGTCCCCGCTGTTCAAGCCGCACGCCTCGCTGTCGGCGACGGTCGGCCTCTTCAGTGCCCAGAAGGCCATGGTCGACATGGGCGGACCGCTCGGGGATGGCAAATCCTTCGCCTACCGCTTCGTCGCTTCCGGCCAGGATTCGGCGCTGTACTGGTCCTCCGCCGCGAAGGTGAAGACTTGGGCCATCGCGCCCATGTTCACGTGGCTCATCAACGACAAGTCGCAGCTCACCGTCAAGGCGGTCAGTGCCTCGCATTTTATCTTTCGTGAGCCGCTGTTGGTCATTTCACCGGACACGACTGCGGCCACCTCCGACCCGAAGCTGCTGCCGGGCATCGACCCGAGCGGCATCAATGGCACCCAGCCTTGGAGCAACGTGGGCACGGACAGCACCGATATTTTCGCCGTGTACACGACCCGCTTCGACGAACACCTCAATCTCCGGGTCGCGGGCAATATCCGCCGCTACCATGAGGATTCCGACCAGAACTTTTTCAACGCGCCATCGTTCAGCAACCGCTACAACCCGGCGACGGGCGAGCTCACGCAGGACTATACCTGGGCGCTGCAGAACACTGCGCTGGCCTATGATGCCGCCGCGAACCCGTATGTCGCCACCTTCTCGCAATGGATCAACCCGAACAACATCAGCAATCGCGGCGACGTCCAGGATACGCTCCGCCGGACCGGCAACCTGCAGGTCGATCTCGCGGGCAACTACCAGCTGGGCGCGGCCAGCTCGCAGACCATCGTGGGCGCAGCGTTGTCACGCCAGTACGCATACACCCAGTTCAAGACTGGTGCGATGCCTGGCATCAACCTCCTCGCTCCGGTTGCCGCCTACCCGGCTTATCCCGGTTCCTTTGCGTCCAACACCGGCAGTTCCTACACCAACCAGCAGCTCTATCTCAGCGAGCGGCTCGGCCTGTTCGACAATCGCCTCTACCTCACCGGCGGCGCGATGAGATTCTCCAGCAAGCTCCGGAACTGGAACGAACTGACCCATGTGACCAGCAGCAGCCTCGATGACAGCAAGAACATGTGGAGCGCCGGCGTGCTGTACAAGATCACGGACCACCTCTCCGGCTATTACAGCCACTCGACGAATGCCAGTCCCGCGATCGTCAACAACACGCAGGCCTTGTGGAAATCCGGCGTGCAAAATGAGTTTGGCGTGAAGTCCGAGTTCCTCGACCGCCGCCTCTCGCTGAACGCCGCCTACTTCGAGATCTCACAGACCAACGTCACGGTGCCGAACCCCGCCTACCAGACCGACCCGTTGAACCAACCTCAGACCCTCGTCTCCGATCTTAGCAACAAGGGCTTCGAGGTCGAGATGATGGGCGGCCTCACGAAAAACCTCTCCGTCATCGGCACCTACTCGCATCTCAAGATGCGGGACTCCCTCGGGCGCATGATCCGCATGGTGGCGGATAACAACGCCTCGATGCTCCTCAACTATCACTTCGACGACGGCGCGGCCAAGGGCCTGGCGCTAAACTTCGGCCTCTCCTACAGCGACAAGCGCGCAGGTGACTCGCCCTCCGCCGCCTACACCCAGCTCCGCGTCGTGGAAAAGGTGAGCTTCTACCTGAAGCCGCAATATCTCACGACCATCGGCGCCACCTACCGCCTCGACCATCACTGGGCCTTTCGCCTGATCATCGACAATCCGCTCGACGACGCCGACTACATCTCGGTCGGCGGCGGCCGCATCTCGGGCACCGGTCTCACGACCCAGCCCGGCCTCAACGCGCGGTTCAGCACCACGTTTACCTTCTAAGGTAAGGCCGCTCGTTCAGCCCACCCCTGTCGTGAGCTTCATCCCCGGCTCCCCGCCGGCGGAGCGGTCCGCCGCTCCGCCCGAGTTCGACGTGCGCCAATTTGGTGCCGTCGGCGACGGTGTGACGCTGGACACCGGGGCGATCAATCGCGCGATCACCGCCGCCCAGACCGCGGGCGGCGGTACAGTGGTCCTGCCGGCGGGCGATTACCTCAGCCACTCGATCCGCTTGTGCAGCTGGCTCACGCTGGAGTTGCGTGCCGGCGCCACGCTGATTGCGGCCGACCCGCCGCCACCTGGCGGAACGGGCGGCGGCCAGGGCGAAAGCGCGGCCGGCTATGATGCCCCCGAGGAGGCCCCGCCCAATCTCTACCAGGATTTCGGACACTCCCGCTTCCGTAATAGCCTCATTTGGGGTGAGGAACTAGACGGGGTCGAGATCCGAGGGCCCGGCCGCATCTACGGCCGCGGTCTCAGTCGCGGCAATGGCCGGGTGGCTCTGCCCGTCGGACAGGTGGCCCTGCAGCCACCCGGCCATTTGCCCGACGTGCTGGAAGCCGACGGCCCGGTGGAACCGTGGGATGACGCGGCGGTGAGGTCCGGACCTTTCGGCTATCCCCATCCCCTCGACACCCTGCCGCCCGGCGTGGGCAACAAGGCGATCGCCCTGCGCGGTTGCCGGAATGTGATCGTACGCGATCTCACCATCTTGCACGGCGGGCACTTTGCGATCCTCGCCGCGGCCTGCGACCACGTCACGGTCGACCATGTATTCGTCGACACCAACCGCGACGGCATCGACATCGATGCCTGCGCCCACGTCCTCGTCTCGCATTGCACGGTCAATTCCCCGTGGGACGACGGCATCTGCGTCAAGTCGTCCTGCGGTTTCGGCGGGCTCCGGCCCGCCGAGCACGTGACGATCAGTGATTGCTACGTGAGCGGCTTCGAGGAGGGCACGCTCTACGACGGGACGCGTTCGCGGGTCATCCGTCACCGCGGCGGGCCGATCGGTCGCATCAAGGTCGGGACCGAGGCCAGCGGCGGCTTCCGCCACATCACGATCAGCAACTGCGTCTTTGAATTTTGCCGCGGCCTGGCGCTGGAGCAGGTGGACGGGGCGGTGATGGAGGATGTGGTCGTCACCAACCTCACGATGCGCGAGGTGATGAATGCACCGATTTTCATCCGGTTGGGTGGACGGCTGCGGGCTCCCGGGGTCACGGCGCCGGGCACGGCGTGCCGCATCGCCATTACCAACGTCAACGCCTCGGGGGTGGCACCCGATCATGGCATTTTCATTGCCGGACTGCCCGGGCATCCCGTGACGGACGTGCGGCTCGCCGGTATCCAGTTGCACAGCCGCGGGGGCGGCAGGGCGGCCGATGCGCTTCGTCCCGTGCCCGAAATGGTCAGCGACTATCCGGAGCCGAACCTGTTCGGCCCGCTGCCCGCGTGGGGAATCTATGTGCGCCATGCCGCTCGAATCGAGTTGAGCGACATCACCCTTGGGTTGTTAGGGGCCGAGGCCCGGCCGGCTGTCGAGTTGGACGACGTGGCTGCCGTCGGGGTAGTCGGTCTCCGCTTGCCCGGCCGGGCCTCCAGCAGCGACTGGGTGATGAAAGATGTGACCGGCCTGCGCGCGCGGGATTGCGAGGGACTGCCGGAGACCTAGTCGACCCCGACACACCCCGCCCTGCGGGCACCCCTCTCCAGAGGGGATTTTCGTTTACATGGTTTTGGTCCCCTCTCGAGAGGGGTGGCGCACAGCGCCGGGGTGTGTGGGCACATGCCACCTCACGGCAATCGCGTGAACCCTTCGGCCCGCACCTGCCAGCTGCCGTCCTTCGGGATGCCGGGGAATTCCTCGGTGCAACCGTACCAGCCGCCGACCATCAGCGCGACCGCGGAGAGAAACGCGCCATTCGCCGGAAGATAAACCGCGATCTCTCGCCGACCTTCATCCTGACTCATCTGGGCCCGGTCCGTGCCCACCGGGCAATGCCCGTTTGGCAAATAACGGTTGTTAGGTCCGTCGCGCAGGAGGATCTCCACCGCGTCGGCCGGCCGCCCCAGCCGGGCTGCCGTCATGGCGACCATCGGGTAATCCCAACCGAAGATCTTCGTGGCCCAATCCCACTGCGTGAGAACGCCGGTCAGTGTACGGTCCATCGTGGCCCGGTCGACGTCGGTGCCGGGAGAAAAGAAACCCAGCGCCATCAACATTTCCGGGTGGTCATGCCGGCTGGCGACATCGGTCCACGTGTCGGGGTGCGATTCCAGCGCGGTGTACTTTCCGTCCACGACGGGCAACGGGGCGAGCTTCGCTAGCACGGCGTCCCAGTTTGCCTCGCGCGGCAGGCCCGAGCGCACGCGCCAGCGCTGCGCGGTCTCGAGCGCCCAGCGCCAGTAAGCCAGCTCGTAGGCGGGATTCTGGCTGGTGGCCGGGTCGTGGATCTCCTGCGCGATCCACAGCGGCGGGCCGAGGACGTATTGCCCGCGCTTGTCGTCGAACTTGAGCATGGAAGCGAGGCACTCGGCGGTTTCGAACACCAGCGGACGGTATTTCTCGAGATTCTCGGCCGAGGGCGACTGCCGGAGGATGAGGTCGCACAGGTAGATGAGATGAGGCTCGTTCCAGACGATGAGCGGGTTGCCACCGGGGCTTTCGCGGCCGTCGGGACCGATCATCTTGGACCAGCGCGCGCCCTTGAGGCCGCGTGCCGCGGCGGTGGCCTGCGCGTTGGGCAGTTGCCCGAGGAACCAGTCGAGGTTCTTCTTCGCCATGGCGGTCTGGCCCCAGAGAATGAAATGCGCCGTGTGCCACACGATCATCTCGGTGTGGTGCTTGCCATACCAGGTGTTGCAGGTCAGCCCGCTCTCTTGCGGCGGCATGTCGCCCACGCACTGCACGGCGGTGAGGTAGCGGGAGAGGATGATTCGCTCCTCCATTTTCTGCGCCAGCGGATTGGTGCTGCCGGTGAAGTCCACGGCGGCTCCGCTGCGCCAGAAGGTCGGCCAGTGGGCGGTGCTGGATTGTATCACTTCGTCTACAGTCTTCGTTGCTACCCATTCAGCACCCGGCACAAAATTCACCGTGAACTCCAATGTCGGATCGCGACCACCGAGGGGAGAAATCTGAAACTGATGCTTTCCAATCTCAAAAGCCAAAGAATTGACCGTTACCCCGTAGGTCATGCGATTAACCTGCCGATGGATAATC
The DNA here is from genome assembly GCA_025363455.1 of Oleiharenicola sp. Taxonomy (GTDB): domain Bacteria; phylum Verrucomicrobiota; class Verrucomicrobiia; order Opitutales; family Opitutaceae; genus Lacunisphaera. Next base: position 13,120 of record JANYDW010000024.1, read on the forward strand.
GCTGGTTTCATTAGAAATCGCGTCAGAAACGAATCGTGATCCTCGGGATGGGTCCAATCGAGCGCCGGCGTGTTCTTGACCGCAGGATCGTGACCCCGCGGAAAGGCGAGTCGGGCTCGAAGCTTTGTTTGTTTCACAAGATCCGATTCGATTCGCACCGATAGGGTATCGCTTTCCGTGGCGCAGGCCGTCGTTACAACAACCGTCACGCCCCGGAGCTTGTACTTGCTCGTGATGATGCCGGTCCAGAGGTCAAGGGTCTGCTCGATGTCGGTGAGCTCCTCGGGCTTGATGGGTTTGCCGTCGCTCCACTCCAGTGAGAGCTGGCCGAGCGGTTGCTGGCGCGGGTTCCGGCGCAGCCAGTCGGAGGCCGGCGTGCCGAGCCTGCTGGGAAGGGAAACCTGGGTGCCGTCAGCCTGGGTATATTCCTGGTTGGCGTCGGACAATGTGTAGCCGTTGGGATTATCGTCTGTCGCCCAGCACCAGCGGGCCATGGTCTCGAGTGGGATGCCGTTCTTGTAGTAATATTCGCCGAAGGTCTGCAGGCCGGTGACGTCGACGGTAAATGCGAAGCCGCCGTTGCCGACCGTGAGCGGTGCCGTGGGATCGACTTTCCGCACGATCACATTTTGTCGCCGGACGAGCGCCTCACGGTCAATCGGCGTGGCGCCCAGCATTAAGCCAGTCCATCCCACAACGAGAAACGCGAAGCCGAGGCGAAGCAGGCAGGTCATAGGGTGGAGGGTCGACCTCCCGGTCGACCGCGGCTCCAAGGTTAGATGTCCGATTCTCGATTTCAAGATGTCCGCAGGGGTCGGTTTTGGTTTTTTTGCGTCTGACCTCTGACTTGCATTCAACATTCAGCATTCCGCACTCGGCATTCGGCAATGGCTACAGCGGCGCCACATACCCCTCCGGCCCGGTGAGCTTGCGCATGTGGTGCTGGACGCGGTTCACGCCGAACAGCGCCGCCAGGTAGCAGAGGCCCATCATCAGGTACACGAGGCGGTACGGTCCGATCACGACCTCGTCCACGCCCGGCAACGCAAGGGTGGTCGACCAACCCTTGAGGGCGTCGAGGAGCCGGCCGACGCCATAGCTAAAGATCACGGCAATCGCGATCGACTGCACAATGGTGTTGGCTCCCGCCAGCTGGCTGTACCGCTGGGGATGGAAGACGTCCGCGGTCAGCTTGAGCTGCGCCATCATCACGACCCAGAACGCCACGCCGAAGACCAGGCTGCCCGCGAGGAAACCCGTGCGCCCGGTCGCGAAGAGGAACGTGTACAGGTAGCCCAGCGTGATGACGACGAGGCCCCACCGGAGGACCGGGATGGAGCCCCGGCGGTCCACCAGCCAGCCCACCGGGAACGCAATCACGATGAACACCAGCTGGGCATACGCGCCGATCTTCCCGATCTCCGTGAGGGAAAGCCCGAGCTCATGCTGGGGAAAGAAAACGGCGAAGGTCGTGAGCCCGAGCTGCACGCCGTAGAGGCAGACGCGGACAAAGTAGAACCACAGGTAAACCCGGTGCCGGTAGGACTCGCGCACGAAGGTCTTGGTTGCCTCCCACAGGCGTTGGCCCCGGCCCGCGCCGTCGCCCGCTGGGTTCTGCTCCACCGGCGGATACTCGCCCTCGTGCACAAACCAGCAGAGCAGCATGAAGCCCACGAAATTGAGCACCGCGATGCCGATGAAGATGTATTTGCTGTGCGTCTCGGTGAGTCCCAGCAGCCAGTAGAGGATGATCGCGTTGCCCGCCGCGCCGAAAACGCGGAACAGGGAGAGGAAGCGGCCCATGTGGGTGAGGGGCACCACGTCGCGCACCAGGCCGAAGAAACAGACGTTGGTGGCGGTCTGGACCATGCGGTAGAGCAGGACGAGCAAACCGAAGACCACGATCACGGGCGCGGCCGGCAGGAGAGGCAGCCATGGGTTGAGCACCGGGAAGCCGGCGAGCCACGTGGCGATCTCCGGGGAGAACGGGGTTAGGACGAGGAAGAGCGTGACGAAGGGCGTGACCCAGAACAGCACCGGGATGCGGCGGCCCCGGGTGGTGCGCAGCCGGTCGCTCCAGTAGCCGAGCGGGGGCATGATGATCAGCTGGAGCACCGCATTGAACACTCCGAGGATGATCCCGATCTGCGTATCGGTGGCGGCGTGCTGTTTCAGGATGACGGGCAGCACGCGGGGCTCGATGACGTCGATCAACGTGAACACGAGATCCGCGGTCAGGAGCCAGCCGAACACGCTGACCAACCCGCGACGGGTGTACGAGAGCGTCCCGGCGCGCGCAACGACCGGGCCAGCCGCAGGGGAGGGAGTGGGTGACATGAGGGTGGGCAAGGGTCGTGGGCCGGCCCGCGGCCGACAATTTGCACACTGGATAAGAATAGCCCAAGCGCACGTCCAGTTTCCGCGTAAAGCGCGGATTCCGCCTTTGGGCGGAATCCGCGTCCCGCGACCGCGGGATCCAAGTCCTCCTCCCCGCGCCCCCGCGTGGGATCGTCATCCCGCCTGTCGCGCCATAGCCAGGCGACGGCGGACGACCGCGGGAACCAAGGTGGAGCGGATTGCTCCCCAATCCGCTTGAGCGCGTTGAGGGGCAACGCGCTCCACCTGAATTCGCTGGAGGGTCGGGCTCCCGCCCGACTGGTAGGGGGATCGAATGTAGGGCTGCCGCTCTGGTCACGCCATAGCCAGGCGAATGCTGATGTCGGCAGGCCGCAATCCGGTCCGTCATCCTGCTCGTCCCGCCATAGCCCGCCAAAAGGCGGAATCCGCGTCCCGCCTGTCGCGCCATAGCCAGGCGACGGCGGACGCCTGCGGGGCCGTGGCGATCCAACTGCCTGGATTGCTTCGTCGTCCTGCTCGTCCCGCCATAGCCCGGCGACGGCGGGCCAAGCGGGACTCCTCGCAATGACAAATTTAGGCCCCCTCCTGGGGGGCCCAACAAAATGAATTATTTTCGAACGTTTCCCCTTCGGACTACGTCTTACTCCACGCTAAGGGTTCTGTTTGGTGTTAGGGTTAGTCCAGTGTGTTAGAAATCAAAAAGGCCGCTCAGGGGTGAGCGGCCTTTCTGTTGTCCCGCCTAGAAGGCGGGACAACCGCGCCATAGCTTTCGCGATGCGAAAGCGACGGCGGGTGGCGTCCTCTTCCCGCTTCCTAACCCTCGGCCCTTGTGACTTTAGCGTCCGAGGCGTGGGCAAAAAGCTCCGTCTGCACCCGGCGGAGAAAAGCCTTGCGCGACCTAGGCCAGGCCGTAGCTTCCCCGATTCCGTGCTGGGTCCCCATCGTCTAGCCCGGTTAGGACACCACCCTTTCACGGTGAGAACCGGGGTTCGAATCCCCGTGGGGACGCCACGCTATATATATTGTTAAAGGATAATAACTAACGATATCTATATCTGTGTTAGGCGCTAATTGTGGCAACGTGAGTGGCCACAAGTCCACAGACATCCCGCTACGTTTCTGTCCGTATAATGTGTCACGGTTTCGTATTGGTGTAACCCCTGGAGGGTCAGCATTACATTGACATGCACCATTGTGGTGCATTATGGTGCATTTAGTGAAACGCGGCGCGAAAAAGCTTCAGCGATTTTCGGTTTCTCTGACAAAAGAAGATTATCAGAGCGTCTGCGATTATGCTCTCAGCAAAAAGCCACCTGTGAGTCTGAACTATGCAATCAATCAGGCGGTCAGTGAGTTTCTCAATGCAAAGAATTCCGAACTACAGCAAAGTGAGCTCAAGATTGCGGGTAAGAAATGAACGACAAAACAGACATGGTCACAACCCTATCACTGCCTAATGCCGTGATTGAGGCTGTACTGCACCAAGGCCAAGTAGACGAGGCACCGCATAACCACTACAAATACCCAGCGAGGTGCTCGCCGATATATGCACGAGAACTTATTAAGCATTTTTCTAAGCAAAACGAAACGGTAATCGACCCGTTCTGTGGGGGCGGCACTACTTTAATCGAAGCCCTATTGCTTGGCCGAAGCTCAGTTGGTTTCGACATTTCCAGCCTCGCGATTTTTCTTACTCGGGTACGGACGACGGGCATTTCATTGAAGGATGTTATTCGTATTACCACCTGGGCTTCAGGGCTTCCGCGGAAAAGAGAGGAGTCCAACGTGCCCCTCTATGCAACCGATGAAGACTTTTCCCATTATAGAAAAAATCTTTGTCCTACCGCATTGCATTTTATCGCTTTCGTACTGGACCGTGCGTCAAAAACACTGACTCAGAAACAATCGATGGTGGTAAGGCTCGCTCTGTTAGCAACCGCCCAGCGTCTACTGGACTGCAAAGTGTCACATCCCAGATGGTCACATTTTGTATGTGAATTTCACGAAAGAATCCAAAAAATTGCACCCGAGCTACATCAGTTCGGGAAAGTTGCTTCAAAGGCGCAAAAGGTTCGCCCATCTAGCCTGTACACTCGGCGCCGTGTCATTAATCGCTCGTCTGAATTTTGCAACGTTGATGGCCGTATTCCGAGCCAATGGCTCCCTGCCTCTCTTTGTGTAACTTCACCGCCATATCCTGGGGTTCACGTTCTATATCATCGCTGGCAGATACTTGGCCGGCGCGAAACAGCCGCGCCCTTTTGGATTGCTGACGGCAAGGACGGACAAGGCCTGTCACATTATTGCCTGGGTTCACGACATGAAGAGGGCCTTGAAACATATTACGAAAAGCTCCGCATGACGTTTTCGGCTCTCAGAAGTGTTTTGGCAACGAACGCGAAAATATTCCAACTGGTCGCGTTTAACGACCCTTCTTGGCAGTTACCTGCATTTATTGAAGCAATGGCTGCCGCAGGTTTTGCTGAAATCACCTTATCCAACACTCATGAGGCAATCGATTCGAATGGCCGTCTTTGGAGAAATGTACCTGGCAGGAAATGGTACAATAGTGGTAAGTCAGGCAGTAAGGCCGGTCGTGAAGTATTGCTGATACATACCCCTGCAGCTCAGCCCTCCCCCATAGGGGAGTCGCCGCGCCTGACCTCTTCTTCGTCCAGGCTGCCCAGTGCATCAATGGTTGGCAGTATGATGGGTGCGAGCGCAGAGCAGACGGATTTGACGCGCTTTTCAATACTCTCGTCAGTGCCGTTCGAGCCTTCGTGAGCTTCGCTGTTAGCGTCGTGGCGCGTGCGGTTATCGTGAATCATTGATAATGCTGAGAGAACCAGCCCGTATTTGAATCTCGCTTTAAGAAGCTGTGCTTTATCTGGAGCCGCCTTGATTTCGGTTTGTAGATATAAATTATCTACGTTTACCGCGAAATCATAGGTGTCGGTATCTTCACCTTCGATAGTCTCGCTTGCACAACGGACCGTTACCGCAGTTTTTTCGTCAAAACCTGTGGGCCAGTGCGGTCGGTCATACTCGACAATGTTTGGAAGGGAAATTCCGAGGGGCTTTTCTCTTTTATTGCCACTCTCATCCGTAGGGGGCTCCCTTTTCGTACTGGGACCTGACTCAGAGATAACTGGTGCTCCAATTTCAATTACGATTTCGTTATCATAACTATTTGTAAGAGTGTCGTCGTCGACGACAACGTGTACGTTAATCTTGTCTCCGATTCTTAGCGTTTCGGGCAGTTTCAAACTTAGCGAAGCGATTGTCAGTGGCCACCCAAAACCGGCCAGGTAGGGCCACTTCAAAACCGGCCACGCTGAGAGGTTGCCCCTCGGGCGGCGCAAGTCGCTGTGAGGGGCATGAACCGCCTCGCCGTGAGTCTCCAGCAATCCATTCATACTCTCCATGCCCGGGGATGGTCCGCCCGCCGGATCGCCCGTGAGCTTGGCTTGCACCGGGAGACGGTGGGCCGGGAACTGAGGATTTCAAAACCGGCCAAAGTGGCCACCGGCTCTGCCGCTGAAGCGGAGGCAAAACCAGCCAAAGTGGCCACCGGGTCCCGCAGCCTCTGCGAGCCTCACCGCGAGATCATCACGACGGGGCTCGTCCAGGGGTTGAGCGCGATCCGCATCCATCAGGATCTGGTCGCGGACCACGCTTTCTCGGGACGCTACAACACGGTTAAACGCTTTGTCCACGCTTTGAACGACGCGGCCCCGCTGCCGTTCCGACGCATCGAGACGGCGGCAGGAGAAGAGATGCAGGTGGACTTCGGTCAGGGTGCCCCGGTGATCGACCCCACGACGGGCAAACGGCGCCGACCGCATCTGTTCCGGGCCACGCTGAGTTTCTCCCGCAAGGGCTACAGCGAGGTGGTCTGGCGGCAGGATACGGAGAGCTTCCTGCGCTGTCTGGAAAACGCCTTCCGCCATTTTGGCGGTGTGCCCAAGACCGTGATCCCCGACAACCTCAAGGCGGCGGTGTTGCAGGCCGACTGGTTCGATCCGGAACTCAACCCCAAGCTGACGAGCTTTGCCGAGCATTACGGCACGGTGATTCTCCCGACCAAGCCGCGCACACCCCAGCACAAGGGCAAGGTCGAGGCGGGCGTGAAGTACGTCCAGAACAACGCGCTCAAGGGCCGGAGCTTTGCGAGCCTGGCCGAACAAAACCAATACCTCGACCAGTGGGAGGTGCGCATCGCGGACAAGCGGATCCATGGCACCGTGCGCCAGCAGGTCGAGGCGCTGTTTGCCCAACAGGAGAAACCGGCCTTGCAGCCGCTGCCGGCCGGGCTGTTTCCCTGTTTCCACGAAGCCCGCCGCAGCGTCCACCGCGACGGCCATGTGGAGTACAAGAAGGCCTATTACTCGGTGCCTCCGGAGCATGTCGGGCGTCAGGTTTGGGTACGGGGCGACACCCGGTTGCTGCACATTTATACCCTGCAAATGCGCCAGATTGCCGTGCATCCGCTGGCCGAGGCGGGACGTTTCACCACCGACCAGACCCACGTCCACCCCCACAAACGCAACGCCATCGAACGGGGCGGCGAGTATCTGCTGGAGCGTTGCCGGCTCCTCGGTCCGCACAGCGGCGCCTGGGCCGCCGCGATGTACGGCAACCGCGGTCCCATCGGGATGCGAGTGCTCCAGGGCCTGCTCCAGCTGGCCCGCAAGCACCCGGTCGGACAACTCGAAGCCGCCAGCGAGAAGGCCGTGCGCCATGCCTGCTGGCGGTTGCGGGACCTGCGCCGGCTGATGGAGCAAGGCGACCAGGTCGTGCAGGTCGATTTTCTTCAGGAACACGAACTGATCCGCGACCTCAGCGCCTACCGCATCGACGGATTGACCCCTTCACCATGAGCCAACTCACCACGACCCTAAAACAACTCAAACTCTCCGGCCTGGGCACCACGCTGGAACTCCGACTCCAGGAGGCCGGCGCCAACCGGCTCAGCCATCGGGAGTTCCTGGAACTGATCCTCCAGGACGAGATCAACCTGCGCCACCAGAAGCGCATTGAGCTGCGCACCCGCTCGGCCGAGTTCACCAAACTCAAAACGCTGGAAGACTTTGACTGGCGCTTTAACAGCACCGTCTCCCGCAAGGACATCTACGAACTGGCGGCCGGCCACTTCATCCGCCACGGCACCGATGTGCTCTTCGTCGGTCCGCCCGGAGTCGGCAAAACCCATCTCGCCCAGGCCATCGGCTACGAAGCCATCAAGCAGGGCTTCGTCGTGCGCTACCGCTCCATCTTTGATGTCGTGGCCGACTTTCTCTCGGAGGAAGCCCTGCAACAACGGGACAAAACCCTCCGCCATTACCTCAAACCCGATTTGCTCATCATCGATGACATGGGACTCAAGCAACTGCCCAAACATGCCGGGGAGTACCTCTTCGAGATCATCATGCGCCGCTACGAGAACAAATCCACCATCATGACCAGCAACCGCCCCACCGAGGACTGGGGCAAACTCTTGCAGGACGTGCCCACCGCTTCGGCCATCCTCGACCGCTTCCTCCACCACGCTCTGATCATCCCCATCACCGGTCAGAGCTACCGACTCAAGGACGCCGTGACCAAACGCCAGAAGACCACGACCGGCACGGCCTGACCACGACCCAACGATCCAGCTTGATTACACCCCTGCCCATCCTATGACCAATCCACCCTCAGGGTGGC
>JANYDW010000019.1 GCA_025363455.1 Oleiharenicola sp.
ACACCGAGAAAACGCCGCCAAAGCGTGCGGACCGCGCCGAAACCGACGCGAAAACCAGGCGCGCAGCTCGCGCTCGCGGCCCCAAAACTCCCGGCGGAGCACTAGAAGCTCAAATCGGGCGGTTTTTCAGCAGCCTGCTAGTATCGACGCCTTGCCCATGGCGAGCCCGCTTTGCCGCGGCGCCGGGGGCCGGTTTGGGTGAATGCTTGCAGCCTTTCGTTTCGCAGGAGCCTGCTTGCCCGTTCGACAAGCTCAGGGCCCAGAGCCTGCCGTGGGGCAGGCGATTCGGAACGCCCGCCACCAGACCAATCGCCAGAATCGCCTGCAAGCAGGCTCCTACATTCGACCAACTGATCCGCCCCCGGTCCGCTCACTCGTGGCGGTAGACTCGCACGTAATCGATACGATACTCTTGCGGGAACTGCGTCGTGGCGTCCGGATAACCCGGCCACAAGCCGCCGACGGCGAGGTTGAGCAGGAGGAAGCATGAGACGTCATCAAACACCCATTTGGTCCCGGCCGGCAGGTTTGCCGTGGTCAGCGTGTGGTAGATTTTTCCGTCCAGCAGCCAGTCGATGCGGCCCCGCCGCCAGTCGACCGCGAATACATGGTAGCCTTCGCTGAACGTCGCGTCACCCGGCAACACCGTGGATTTGCTCAGGCCGTGTTGCCCCGAGTAGCCCGGGCCGTGCAGCGTTCCGTGGAGCGTCCCCGGCTGGTGGCCCACCAACTCCACCACGTCAATCTCGCCACAGGCGGGCCATGGCATGGTGTCGATCTGGTCGCCGAGCATCCAGAAGGCGGGCCAGATCCCCTGCCCGCGCGGCAGTTTCAACCGGGCCTCGATCCGGCCGGGGCCCGTCGCAAACTTGCCGTGCGTCTTCAGCCGCGCGGAAGTGTAGCCGCCGCCGGGCGTGCGGGCGGCCCGGAGCACCAGCGCCCGGCCGTCGGTGGCGTCGGGATCGGCCACGATGAAGGAATTCTCCCGCGCGGCCGTGTAGACCTGCAGCTCCTTGTTGCCCCAGCCGTTGTCGCCGAGGTCGTGGACCCACTTGGCGGGATCGGGGCCCGAACCGACCGGCTGGTTGAACTCGTCCTGCCAGAGGGGGGTGGATGCGGGGGAAATCATGGGGAGAAGTTGCGCCAGGAGCGCGGAAGCGAGCTGCTTCATGGTGGAATCAGGGGGCGGCGGGGCTGGCTTTACGGGCGGCGGGGCTGGCTTTACGGGCGGCGAGATCGAGTTCGATCTCTTTCATCTTCGCCTCGTCGAGCGGGTAGAAGAACGAGACGAAGCCGGCGCCGAGCGCCAGGGCCCCGGGCAGGATGTTGAAAATAAGGGAAATGCCGTGGACCACCCGCGGGGTCTGCGCGAGGTTGGCCACGAAACCGTAGTAAGCCAGCAGCCAGCCGATCATCGCGCCGCCCAGGGCCATGCTCATCTTATGGGCCAGCACCATGGCGGAGATGAGCAGGCCGGTCGCGCGGCGACGGAACTTCCATTCGCCGTAATCGGCGGTGTCGGCGTAAAGCGACCAGACGATGGCGGGAGTCGGGCCGGCCGCAAAGGACGCGATGATGTTGCAGGCGTAGAGGAGCGGCAGGTCGTGCGGATCAACGAAGTAGCACGCGAACATGCCCGCGCCGTTGATCAGCGTGAGCCAGATCAGGAGCGACCGGCGCGGCCAGCGCGCCGTGAACAGCTTCGTCGCCAGCGCACCCGCGATGAAGCAGAGGAAGCCGACCTTGTTGAAATTGCCCATGGCGTTTTCGTTGCCGACGGCGTACTTGAAATAATAGGCCCCGGCGCCGCTGCGCAGGCCGACGTTGGCGAGATTGAGGAAACCGACGAAGAACAGGATCATCCAGGGTCCGTTCGACTTCAGGTCACTGAGATCCTCGCGCAGCGAACTCTTTTGTTCCGGCGGATTCACCACGCGCTCCTTCGTGTTTCCGAAGGTGAACAGGAGCATCGCGACGGAAAGCACGCCGAAAATCGCCATGGTGTTGCGGAAGCCGTCGGCCGCGGAACCGCCGGCGGGGGTGAGCATCTCCTTCAGGTCGGGCACGAAACCGCCGATCAGGAAGGCGCCGAGGAAGGCGCAGGCGAAGCGGTAGGAGTTGAGCGAGGTGCGGTCATCGGACGAGGGCGACATCACGCCCATCAGCGCGCCGTACGGCGTGTTCACGACCGCATACACCAGCAGGATGAGCGTGTAGGTCGCGTAAGCGTATCCCAGCTTGCCGGCCGGACTGAGCGCGGGGCTCGCAAACAAGACCCAGGCGAGGACACCGAGGGGCAGCGCCCCCCAGAGAATGTAGGGACGGAATTTGCCCCAGCGGGTTTGCGTCCGATCGGCGAGCGCGCCGATGACCGGGTTGAAAAAGGCGACGACGAACGGGACGATGAACATCAGCGTGCCGACGGCCGCCGCATCGAGCCCGAAGGTGTCGGTATAGTAGATCGCCAGGAAGATGTTGATCGCCTGGAAGCAGAAATTGCAGGCGGTGTCACCGAGGCCATAGGCCAGTTTTTCCTTGAAGGACAGTCGTTCGCTGGAGGGGTTGATCACAACGGAGGGGGTTGCACGACGCGGCGGGATGCCACGAGGGAGGCGAACGATGCGGCACGGGCACGCATGACGGAAGGGCAAAGCGGGAGGGAAAGGGAGGCACGCACCGGACCAACCCCGGTGCGCGCTCCTGGTTCCCCTAGTCAAGCCGGTATGGCTTGGATTTTTTTCTCACGAGTTGAGCGTGGATCAATAGCCAATGGAGTACGTCAAACGGGCCGAGAGGCCCGGCGCGTAGATCGTGCCGTAGAGGCTCTGGTCGTTGGTGGCATTGTCGAGGTTGAGCTGCACCGACTGGTTGTACCGGTCGCTCTTCCAATCCCGGCGGACAAAGGCGTTCAGCACCCATTGCGTGGGCGTGTAGAGCACGATGACCTTGCCGGTGCTGTCGGTCTGCACCTGGTTGGAGCCGTGGGTGACGCCGGAGAAGTACGCGCGTTTGGATTGCCAGTCGCCGCCGGCGCCCACCACCCAGCCTTTGAGCGAGCCTTCGAACTTGTAGTTGGCGAAGATCGAGAAACGGTTGCGCGGTGTGTCGTCACCCGGGAAAGTGCCGGTGTTCGTGCGCGTCGACGTATCGGTGGGATCCGTGTAAGCCTCGGTCAAATTCTGGCCCTTGAGGCCGAACCCACCGTTCGGGAAATACCAAGTCGCCCATTTGTCCTGGGGATACGGGTATTTGATCCATTTGCCCTTGTCGATCAGCGTGACCTCGGTGCCGATCGAGGCGGTCAGCACGATTTGCAGCTGCTTGGTGGGCGTGATCAGGATCGAGCCGTCCCAACCCTCGGACTGGGAGATCGCGGGAATCGCGGCCTGCTGCGGGCCGTTCTGGAAGGCGGCGTCGTCAAGCACGGCGTTGTTCACGCCAGGATCGTTGTCGGAATTACCCTGATAAGGCCAGCCGGCCCAGCCGGGTGCGGCGGCCTTGAACATGGCGTCAAGCCAGGCGGCGCCCTCGGGCTTGCTGGCGTTCAGGTAAATGCTGCCCGAACTGAAGCTTTTGCCGTTGATCGGCGAAGTCAGCGTGACGGCCCCGGCGAGGACAGCGGCGTGCCAGGCGGCCTGCTCGGCGGCATTGGGCGTGTAGGTCTGGCCGTTGGAGACAAAGCCCGGGAACGCCTCAAAGCCCGTGCCGTTGGCGTCGCCCAAGCCGTAGATGATCGGCTTGGTCGGGTCGAAGCGGGCGTGACCGAGCGGCGCGGGCGAGGAGAAACCGCTGGCGATCCAGGCGTTCTTCGTGATCTTGTAGCGGCTGATGGTGCCGGAGACTTTGCCGTCCATGAAGTCGAACTTGAAGCCGAACTCCTTGCTCTTTGCGGTGTCCGCGCCGACCGGCGAGCCCGTCTGCGCCTCATGCAAGCCGCCGAAATTCGGCTGGAAGCCGTCGGCCTTGAGGGCGTACACGGAAAGCGAATTCGTGAGCCGGAGCATCACGCCGTGCTGCTTGGAAGTGACCTCCGACTGCAGTGCGCGGCTGGTGGACGTCGTCGCGACCCCCGCTATCGTGACCTGCGTGTTGGTGGACCAGTTGTTGGCCTTGTCCTTGCGGATGCCGTTCATGAGGATGAGACGGTCGCCGAGGCCGCCCAGCTTGCCGATCTTCAGGTAATTGTTCAGGTAGCGGGCCCGGTCCCAGCCCTTGTTGATGTTGTCCTTGTTGTTCTGGAACAGCCCGGGCGCCGGGCTGCCGTCGCCCTGGGTGGCGAAGCGGATGGGCGTGAGGTCGAGCGGGCCCTTGAAGCTGTAGAGGCCGGGCGCGGTCTGCCAGTTCGCCGATTTGATCGTATTGGAAATCTCGGCGTAGCCGGCTAGCACCTGGTCCTCGAGCTGAAACCACCTATCTTGGAAAAGCGACTTCCGGGCAGTCAGCTCCACGCGTTCCTGCTCACGGGCAGTCTCGGCGTCATTGCGGTTCCAGGAGAAGCGCGTGACCTCGTGATCGAAGGTGCCGTACTGGAGGTTGCCGTTGGACGGCGTGGTGCCAGTGCCGAGGCCGTTGTCGACCGAGGTGATAGTGATGGTCTGCGACAGGTTGTAGCCCGGGTTGCCGATGGAGACCTGTTGGATGCCACCGTTGGCGTCGCGGGTCTGCGTGTTGTAGGTGGAGCGATTGTAGCCGACCAGGAAATCCACGCGTGGGACCCACTCGGACTCGTCGAGCAGCTGCTGGGTCCCAGTCAGTTCGAAGTTGTCCTGCTGCTGCTTGTTGAAGGTATCGGGGCCGCCGAGGTTGAACGTGCGCTTGTCGGCGCCCGGGGGCCAGTAGAAGCCGGTGGCCTCCAGCTGGTCGTTGTTGATCGGGGTGGCGCCAGTGCCCTGGGCGGCACGCAGCGCGCGGAAGCCGAAGCCGGTCTGCTTGGCGTCGTTGTATTCATACTGCGCGAGGATCTCGGTCTTGCGCGTGGGCCGCCAGGAGAGCGAGGGCGAGATGTAGTAGTGCTTCATCGCCTGGTGGTCGATGTTGGTCCCGGTATCCTCCCACGCCCCGACGACGCGGTAGGAAAGCGTCGGCGAGATCGGCCCGGTGCTGTCGATCGTGGCGCGCTTGAAGCTGTTGATGCCGTAAGACGCGCTGGCGGAGGCGTGCGCGGTGTCCTGCGGCTTCTTGGTGAGATAGTTCACCACGCCGCCGAAGTTGCCCGTGCCGTACAGCAGGGCGTTCGGGCCCTGCACGACCTCGATGCGCTCGATGTTGACCGAGTCGCTGGGGCTGCCGCGGTAATAACCATCGCGCAGGACGTTGTTGGTGATGAAGCCGCGGATCTTCATCTGGACGCCATTGATGTTCGAGGTGACGCCTTCCGGGTTGTTGACGCCGCCGGGGCCGTAGGCGCTCCCGAAGGTGCCGCCCCGGTTCTCCAGGTCGTTCTGCGTCTGGAGGCTGATACCCGACACGTACGAAAGCGATTCGCGCAGAGTGGTCGCGCCGATGTCGTTGATGAACTGGTCGGTGATGACCAGGATCGGCAGCGGGATGTCCTTGATCGGCGTGTTCACGCGCGAGCCGGAAATCGAGTTGGTGGCGCCGTAGCCGTTGTCCTTGTCGGTCGTGACCTTGAAGGGCGAGAGGACGACCGTCTCGTCCTCCTTCGGCGTGACCGGGGCGCTGGCGGCTTGCTGCCCGCGCGCGGCCAGCGGCCACGATAGGATCGTGGTCGCGCTAATCAGTAATCCCGCGCAGAGGGCGGAACGTTGCTTGAGGTTCATGGGGTCGGGGGTTGGGGACCCGCGGGCGGCGGAGCAGCGCAAATGCTTTGGAGAGGAATCGCGCCACTCTGACTTCCGGGGTAGGTTGGGAGGATTGTGCCCGGAATGGTCCAGGCTCTGGGCTAAAGTGATGGAATTGCGTGCATGTAAGTCAATTTTGATGTGCATGCTTTGTTGCATGGAATAATGGCATTTCAAATCAGCTTTAAGCTATTCCTGCACAGTCTTATATATTTTCTAATGCATTCGCGACTCAGTATATTTTAAAGAGTATTCGTATTTTGTTGCATAACTTAATTGAGCTATTTTTGCTTTTCCCCGTCAATCCATCGTCAATCATTCCGCCGCCCAAATTTCTTATGCCAACCGTCAACCAAGAGCTCCTCGCCCAGCGCCTGAAACTCTCGCGCGCCACGGTCTCGCGCAGCCTGGCAAATCATCCGGCCATCAGCGCGAAGACCCGGCAGAAGGTGCAGGATCTGGCGGAAAAGCTCGGCTACAAGCAATCGCCGGGGCGGGTGGGTCGGCGCGGAAAAAACTCCCGCGCCCTCACCGTCGGGGTGCTGATCGGTGTGCCGGCCGGCAACGTCGTCATGGCGACCTTCCCCTATATTTTGAAAGGCATCCGCGAGCGGGCGGAGATCGAACACGTGAGCATCGACGTCTGCTATCAGGCTCCGGTTGATTTTCACCCCGAATCCAGCCGGCAATCTGTGTTTCGTAACATGCGCGCGGGTGACTGGCGCGGGACGATTCTGATTTATCCCTTTGCCGAAAAAGCCGTGGAGCTCATTTCCCGGCGGCTCTGCACCGTCGCAGTGCTCGAGAGCTACAGCCAGCCCGGCATCGACATCATCGACACCGACGATGCCTCGGCCATGGTCGCGCTCGTTGAGCGGCTCGCCGAGGCCGGCCACAAGCGGATCGGCTTTCTCTCGTGGGACTACCCCATTGGCGGCCACTGGGTGGCGCGTCGCTTCAGCGGTTACATCGAGGCGCTGTACGGCCAAGGCCTGCCCTTCCGACCCGAGTGGGTGATCAACGTCGACAAGACCACCCCGCGCCTCTCCCCCCCGGCGGTGGCCGACGCCGTCGCGCGCAAAATCCGCGAAGATCAGGTCACCGCGTGGGTCTGCGCCGCCGACCACCAGGCCTACCAGCTCGCGCTCGATCTCCCCGCCCGCGGGCTGCGTGTGCCGGAGGATTGTTCGATCACCGGCTTTGACGGTCTCGATCCCGCGACCGGGCAGAAGCGGATGACGTCGATGCGCGTGCCGCACGAGCAGATCGGTTCCGCCGCCGTCACGCGGCTGGTCAACCGCATTCAGCATCCCACCGCCCCGCGTCGGAAAATTCTCGTCGAGGCCGAGTATGTCGCCGGCGAAACCATCGCGCCGCCCCCGCCCGTCTGAGAAGGGCTTGCGACCGGCGAGTGATCTTGCCTTGATGGCGGGGTGAAACCCCACCCTTGTCTCACACGTTTTCTAGCCTGCGGCCTGTTACTCGCCGCGACCCTCCCGGCGGAGGAGATCACCCTCCGCACCGGGTTTGATTATTCCTCCGGGAACTACGGTCTGCCCGTCTCAACCCAGATCACCACCATCCCCGTGTCTGTCTCGTATGTGGTCAACCAGACTACTTGGGAACTGGGCCTGCCCTATTTGCGCATCAATGGCCCCGGCGACGTCGTGCCCGGCATCGGCCGCTATATCGGTCGCCTGTTACGGAGCAAAAGCGTCAACCAGGGCGTCGGCGACCTCACCTTAGGGGTCACACAGGATTTTGCCGCCCCGGACGGTCGCCCGTGGTCGTGGGCCGCGGGCGCGGAAGTGAAATTTGGCACCGCCAGCACCGACAAGTCGCTGGGCACAGGCGAGAATGATTTCTCCACTCACGTGGATTTAACCTACACCGCCGGTTCACTCGCGCCCTTTGTGACACTGGGCTACCGCTGGCTGGGCAACCCGGCCGGCTCCGACCTGCGCAACTGCCTATTCGGCACGGTCGGCGTCAACTGGGCCTGCACGGAGAAAATCACCGTCGGGCTCCTGGCAGATTGGTCGGAAAAGAATTCCGCCAGCGGCAGCCCGTCGTCCAACTTCACGCTGGCGGTCACCCGGGCTCTCCGGGGAAAATGGCAGGTCCAAGGGTACGCCGTGCTGGGCAATTCGGATTCCACCGCCGACCACGGTTTCGGTCTCAGCCTGAGCCACCGGTTCTAAGCGAGATGGGCTTCACCCTTTTGAAAGGTGGAACCCGGCCTCTGGACAGGTTGCTCGGTGCGCGCAGTAGAAAACGCGTCCGGAGGCCGCGTTCCACCCAAGTTAATTGCATGAGCGGCTCGACGCCCTGCCCTCACGTCCCCGGCCGGCGGGGCGGACGTTTGACCGCCGGCACCGGCACCTTCGCCGGGATATTGGGCGTGGCCGGTGTCACGGGCTTGGCGACCCGGCTGGCGTCGTCGCGGGCTTGCGCCGCCTTCGCCGCGGCCGCCTTGGCTTTGGGCCCGGCCCCGTTCTGCTGCAATTTCTGGATGAATTCGCCGGCTTTGCGCTCGTTGTCCTGACCTTCCTTTTGCATTTTTTCCTTTTTCTTGCGGTCGAGCTTGCCGGATTTCACGTGTTTTATTTTGACCCCGTGCTGTCCGACCTCGGCCCGCACTTCCACCTGTTCGTCGGCGGGTACTTCGACCATTTTGCCAGAGTGGGGCGTGACATGCACGAGCCCGCTGGCGGTGCTGAGCTGATATTGCGCCTCGCCGGACTTGTCAGGCTGATAAGAAACCTCGAACTCCGTGCCCCGCACGGCCGCCACGCTGACCGGGGTCTGGACCTCGAAAGTGGAACTCGGGTTGAGTTTGCGCACGCGCGTCAGCATCTGGCCAAAGGCGAGCTCGAAGCTGGTCTGGGAAACTCCCGTTTCGTGCGCCTCGGCGCCCGGGGCCTCCTGCGCGGCCACGGCCTCGCCTCCCAGCGGCGAGTGCAGTGCCACGGCGATTTTGAGCCGGCTTTTTTCCCTCAACGCCACCATGGAGCCGCTCGGCAGCACGAGGATAACACTGGATTGCGTGGACGTTGTGACGGTGTCGTCCTGGCCCAGCTGGGTTCCGTCGGTCACTTTTTCCACCTCGCTCGCCTGGCCATGCTGCACCTCGACGGTGCCCTTGACCTGCACGGCGACCACCGAGGCCGGCGGAGTGCCGGCCGCGGGCAACCCGCCCGCGCCACCCCCCAAACCAAGGAATACGCATAGCATCAATTTGCCGGGGTAAGAGCGCATGCCTGAATCTTAGTCAGCTGCGCCCAATCGTCTAGTCTGTTCTGCCGGGGGTGACTTCAAATGTCTTGTCATCGCGAGGCCCGCAGGGCCGTGGCGATCCAGCCATTCGATTGGCTCAAGTTCCCGAGCGTGTCGAGGGACTGGATTGCTTCGTCGTCCCGCAGAGCAGGACTCCTCACAATGACATTTTGAAGACACTAGCCGCGGAAATTCCTTGGTCGCCCGGGGTTTGCCGGCAAGCTGCTGGCATGGCGCCGACTGCGCGCAATACCCTGCGGAAAACCTGGTGGCTCCCCCTGCTGTGCTGCGGTCTGGCGTTGTGGCTGGCCCGCACCGAGACAATGCAGCTGGCCGAGGTGCGCACCCTCGACTGGCGCACCCGCTATCGCACCTGGTTCCAGCCCCCGCCCGATCCGCGGATCGTCATCGCCCTCTTTGAGGATGGCACGGAAGCGAACATGGCGCACTGGCCGGTCGACCGGGCCTGGCACGGCCAGTTGAACAAGTTTCTTGCCCTGGAAAAAGCCGCCGTCGTCACCTGGGATGTGATCCTCGACGCCAGCCTCGCCGGGGGCGGCGACGCCGCGATGGCCCGCGACACCCGCGAGGCGATTCAGGCCGGCACCAAGGTCGTAATGGCGGCATCGACCAGCCTTGCGCCCGCAAACATCTTCCCCGCACCAGAGGATCCCACCCAGCCACTGACCAGCGTCGAAGGTGACACACGGGACATTCACGGGGCGGATTTCGGTCTGCTGCCCTTTCCCGCACTCCGGCAGGCCGGCTGGTGGGGAACCGCCGACGCCCCGCGCGGGGCGGACGGCATCATCCGGGAAATCCCGCTCATTGTCCGGATGGGCGACAAGTTCTTTCCTGCTCTCACCCTGCAGACGCTGTTGGTGTACCTGCAGGTACCGCCGGCTGAAGTGCGCGTGAAACTGGGGGAAGCGATCATTGTCCCGACCAAGGACCGGGCCTGGCGGATTCCCATCGATCGCCGGGGCCGGTTCCTGCTGAACTACCGTTACGATCAGCCGGCCAAGGGCCGGCCTGATTTTCCGACGTACAGTTATCTGGAACTGCTGGTGAGGATCAACGAATACCGGGTGGAGCATAAACCCGGCGCGGCCAAACCGCCTGCCTTGGAGGGAAAAATCGTCCTGGTCGGGCAGACCGTGACCGGCAAGGCCGATGCCGGTCCCACGCCGCTCGGCGCGTTCAGCCCGCTGGTCTTGGTGCATGCCAACCTCCTGAACAATCTGCTGGCGGACGACTACGCGCGGCGTGCACCGGACTGGCTGGTCTGGGGCCTGATCTTGCTCATCTCATATGGAGCCATCGCGGGGCTGGCCCATCGCTCCGTCGTCGTCCTCTGCGGCGGGACGGTGCTGGTGGCGGTGATCTATGCCGCCCTCGCCCTCTGGGGCTGGACCTATGGCAGTTGGTGGCTGCCGGTCACCGGCCCGTTGCTGGGGTACGGCAGCGTGCAATTTTTCATCATCGCCCGCCGCATCCGCGTGGAGCAGCAGGCCCGGCAGGAAATCAAGTCGATGTTCGGCAGCTATGTCTCGCCCCAGCTCATCGAACGCCTGATCCAGTCCGGCCGGCCGCCGCAACTGGGCGGGCACGAGGAGGAGATCACAGCCTATTTCAGCGACATTCAGGGTTTTTCCGGTTTTTCCGAGGCGCTGCCGCCGACCCGTCTGGTGGAATTGATGAACGAATATTTCACGGCGTGCACTGAAATCGTCCAGGAGGAAGGCGGCACCCTGAACCAATACGCCGGCGATGCGATCGTCGTGATGTTCGGCGCGCCGGTCCCTTTTCCCGACCACGCCAGCCGGGCCTGCATTGCGGCGCTGCGGGTGCAACTGAAGCTCGGCGAGTTGCGGTCCAAATGGCGGGCCGAGGGCGCCAAATGGCCGCCGGTCGTGGGCGTGATGCAGTCGCGGATCGGCCTCAACACCGGCCGCTGCGTCGTCGGCAATATGGGCAGCCGCATGCGGTTCAACTATACCATGATGGGCGACGACGTAAATCTCGCGGCGCGGATGGAGTCGGGCGCGAAGCACTGGGGTGTCTACACGATGTGCAGCGAGGTGACCCGGCAGGCGTGCGAACAGCACGGCGGCGACCGCATCGTGTTCCGTCCCCTCGGGCGGATCGTGGTCAAGGGCCGCACCCAGCCCGTGCCCATCCACGAGATCGTGGGCCTGAAGGAAAATATCAGCTCCGGCCCGCGCGAGTGCCTTGACCTCTTTGCGCAGGGCCTGGCGCGCTTTCACGCCCGCGACTGGAGCGGGGCCCGGGAATTTTTCACGCGCAGCGCCGCACTCGAGCCGAACCAGCCCGGCCGCGACCCCGGCGTCACCGGCAACCCGTCCCTCGTCTACCTCGGCATCATCGAGAACTATTCCCGCCACCCGCCTCCGCCCGACTGGAATGGCGTTTACCTGATGACAGAGAAATGAACCGGCGCGACTGCAGTCGCCGCCAGGTCGAACCAGCCGGTAGTGTTCTAATTTGTCATTGCGAGGAGTCGCGCAAAGCGCGCGACGAAGCAATCCAGCCCCTCGACAGGCTCGGGGCCTTGACCTCGTCGAAATGGCTAGATGGATCGCCACGGCCGGCCGCGCCGGCCTCGCGATGACAGGACAGATCAGGCCACTACCCACCAGCCCCGCAGTTTGCACGCTTGCGGTCACATTTAACCATGACGAGTCGCCGCTGGGTATCAGGCCGTCGCCTGAGTGTGGGGTAGGAAATCTCCCTGAGTTAAATGGCGGGAACCCTCGTCCGCGGCGGGCCACTATTAGGATACTATGGATACCATCAAAAATACCCCCGTCTTAAGTGACACCCATTTAGCCCACCGGAAGAAATCTTCCTTTTCCGCCATCATCATTATCGCCCTGTGCGTCGCCCTCGTCGCAATCTTGATCGGACACAATAACAAGCTTCATGGGCGGGACGCCACCCTCACCGGGGTCAAGGCCGAGCTGACCCAAAGCAAGGCGCAGCAGGCGCAGCTGCAAACCCAGCTGGCCGAATCGGCGGCTCACGCCGCCACGCTGCAAAAGCAGATCGACACTGCGCAGGCTGGCACCAAGGAAATCCAAGGCCAGCTCGACAAATCCAAGGCCGAGGTCGCGAGCCTGCAGCAGCAGGTGGAAACCGCCCAACATGCTACCACCGCGCTCCAAGTCCAGCTCGAGGGAGCCACCAGCGGGGCCACGGATGTGCAGAAGCAATTCGACGACGCGAAAGCCGCAAGCACCCGGCTGCAAGGCGAGTTGAATCAGGCCAAGGCGGCAGCCGCAAAATTTGAGGCGGAAGCCAAGCAGGCCAACGACAAGGTGGCCGATCTCGAGCTCCGCGCCACCAAGGCGGAAACCGACCTCGCCGCCGCCCAAAAGCCCGCGGCCCGGAAGCGCTAAGCGGCATTAAGTCCCGAAATCCTGAGCGCGCTGTGCCCAGCGCGCTCTTTTTATTTTTGGAGAACCTGCAAGGCAGGGTCCCGGTTGCGATCAAAATAACCGAACCAACCACTCGGGAATGCAGGAAGGGCTGGCTGGACTCCTATCGTTCTCATTCTCCTACTCCACAAATCCCCAACCCGGGAGAACGATAAAGATTAGGAGAACGAGAAGGGATTGAATGCCTGCCACCTCCGGAATCTCGACCTGGTCCCATACCTCCTAGGACTGGTTCCGACGACAGCAGCACTCCACCGCCACAGGGGAAAATAATGGGCCCACTCGGATTTGAACCGAGAACCAAGGGATTATGAGTCCCCTGCTCTAACCATTGAGCTATAGGCCCCCAACGCGACGACTTTGTCGCGAGCAAGTGACAAGGAGACAAGCCGCTTCGACAAGCTCACGGCAAGTAACAAGTGAGAGGACCGGCCCTCACCGCTGTTTACCGACCATCATTGCCGAGGCGACCGGGCGCAAGAACGCCCCCGGCTGCCTATACCTACAAAGGCAACCGGGGGCGCGACGGCATTAAATCCATGCCGCAAAGGGTCAGCCATTCCGCGCGCGGAACCGGCGAACCAAGCCGAGCAGGCCGAGCGTCCCGATAAACCACAGGCTGGGCGCACCACCCCCGCCGCCCCCGCCGCTGCTCGGAGTCGGGGTCGGGGTCGGAGTGGGCGTCGGGGTCGGGGTGGGAGTCGGCGTCGGGGTGGGAGTCGGCGCAGCCACCGTGATCGCCAGCGTGGTGACGACCCCGGCGGGCGTAATTTTGCGGATGCTGGCGTTGCCCGTGTCCGCGACGTAAACGTTGCCGGTGCTGTCCACCGCCACACCCTTCGGCTGGTTGAACCAGGCTCCGGTGCCCGTGCCGTCCTGCAATCCCGCAACCGTTGACAAACCGGCCAGCGTGGTGACGGCCCCGGCGGATGAAACCTTGCGAATGGCACTGTTGCCGCTGTCCGCGACGTAGACATTGCCGGCGCCGTCCACGGCCAGGCCGGCCGGCCCGTTGAAGAGCGCCGCCGAACCAGTGCCATCGCTCGAACCGCTGACGCCAGCCAGACCGGCCAGAGTGCTGACGGTCCCGGCGGAAGTTACCTTGCGGATCGTGTTGTTAGTGGTGTCGGCCACATAAACATTGCCAGCGGTGTCCACGGTTACGCCGGTGGGGTGATTGAAGCGCGCCGCAGTGCCCGTGCCATCCGCGTTGCCGAGGGTACCGGCCGTGCCGGCCAGCGTCGTGACGACGGCGGTGGAGGTGATCTTGCGCACCGTGTGCTGCGTGCCGTCGGCCACATAGAGGTTGCCGGCCGCATCGATCGCGATGGCCGTGGTGCTGGAGAATGTCGCGGCTGCGCCGGTACCATCGGCGTTGCCCCGGCCCGAGGCGGAACCCGCAAAGGTCGTCACGGTGCCGTCGGTACTGATGCGGCGGACAGTGGCATTGGCCGTGTCCGCCACGAAGGTGATGCCGCCGGCATCCACGGCCAGGGAGCCGGGCATGTTAAAGAGCGCGGCGGTGGTGCCAGCCCCATCCGTCGAACCCGCCGTGCTGGTGCCGCCGGCGAGTCGGGTGGCCACGTTGGCGGTCGAGACCTTGTGGATGTTGTGGTTGGCCGAGTCGGCGACGTAGAGGTTGCCCCCGGTGTCCAAGGCCACGCCCATCGGCGACGGGAAGACGACGGCGAGCACGGTCAGGGTGGCGGAGTTGCTCGAGGTCGTGCCGCCCGTGTTGGTCGCATTCATGCGGTAGCGCAGGCCGTTGAGCGCGGCGCCCACGCCGCTGAGGGTGAGCGCGTTCGTCGTCACCCCGCTGGAGGTGGTGTCGTTGCTGAGGTTGGTCCAGGTGGTGCCGTTCGGGGACGACTGCCATTGGAGGGTGCCGCCGGACGCCGCGGCGGAGAACGTGACGGAGAATCCGGTCGTAACGGTCTGGTTCGTGGGCTGGGTGGTGATCGAGGGCGGCGGCACGGCGGCCGTGATCGTGAGCGTCGCATCGTTCGAGGTGACGTTGCCCGCGGTGTTGGTCACCACCACACTGTAGGTGCCGGCGTCACCCGCCACGGTGCTCGCGATGGAGAAAATATTGTTGTTCGTGTTGCTGATGTTGGCCCCGCCCTTGCGCCATTGGTAGGTGAAGGGCGCCGTGCCGCCCGCGGTCACGGTGAAGGAGGCGGTCTGCCCCGCCGTCACGGTCACGTTGGCCGGCTGGGTGGTAATGGTGGGCGCGGTCGCCGTCGCCGCGACCGTGAGTGTTGCATTATTGGAGGTGACGTTCCCGGTGCCGTTGGTCACCACCACGCTGTAGGTGCCGGCGTCGCCGGTCACGGTACTCGCGATGGAAAAGGTGCTGCTCGTCGCCCCGGCGATATTAACTCCGCCCTTGCGCCACTGGAAGGTCAGCGGTGCCGTGCCACTCGCCGACACCGAGAAGGACGCCCCCTCTCCCGCCGTCACGCTCTGGTTCGCGGGTTGGGTGGAGATCGAGGGCGCAGTCGCCGTCGACCCCCCGGTGACGTTGATCGTGTAGGATTTGGCGACGCTGTCGCCGGTGCCGTTGGCGAACTCCCAAGCCGTGAGATCCACGACGAAGTTTCCGGCGGTCGTGGGCGTACCCGTGATGGAACCCGTGCGGTCATTCGACGTGGTGTTGAGCAACAGATGATTCCCCGAGGTCGTCGATCCCGGCACGGTCAGCCCCGGCGGCAGCCCGCTGATCGTGTAGGATAGCACCGGCGTGAGGGCGCCGGTCAGGGAAAACACCGCGGAGAACGATGAGCCGACCGTCGCGCTGGCCGGGCTGGCCGGGGTGGTGCTGAAGGTCGTCGCCCCCGCCATGGTATCCACCACGCCGAGCGCGCCGGCCACGAGCACGCCGGAGCGCAGCACATAGCCCAGCGAGGAACGCAGCCATAGGGAATCGGCCGAGACCAGCAGCCGCAGCACGGGAGTGCGCTGCAGCAGCGTCATCAGCATGAAGACCGAGAGGGACAGGGAACCGAAGCGTTGGTGAAATCTGACGGCGATGGCATTCATGATAGAAGGGGTTGGAAAGTTGTTTTAGTTGCAGCCGCAGCCGCTGCCGCCCACACCGCGGCCGCCGGCACTGCCCTCCCGGGAGACCCAGGTGTGCTCGGCCATGGCGGTGGCGAGCGGATCGCGATCGGGCCGCATGGTGTAATCGGTGAGCGAGCCGCGTTGCCAGGCCTGGACCGGCTTGGTGGCGCAGCCACCCAGCAGCAGGGTCGCGAGCGCGAGACAGGAGAGAAAGATTCGGGACGTTTTCATTTTAAGATTTCTCCGCGAGCGCAGCTACCAGGGCCGCGCGCAGCGCCGACCCCGTTTTCTCCCCGTGGTAACCGGGAAAGATCGCGCGGATTTTTCCGTCGCGACCCACGACGAGCGTGGTCGGCATGGCCGGCACCCCGACCGCCTCGACGTAGGCCTGGCGGACGTCCCGGGCGGTAGCGAAGGGAGGCGCGTGTTTTTTCAGGAACGCCGCATAAGCGCGGGCGTCCTTGTCCACGCTGATGGCCACAAGCGTCACGCCGCGCGGGCTGAAATCGCGATGGATCCCCGCCAAATCCGGAAAGGACTCCTGGCAGGGCGCGCACCAGGACGCCCAGAAATCCACCAGCAGCACGCGGCCGCCGGCCTCGGGCAACGCGCCCTCCAGGCCGAGGCCGGTCCAGGCGGGCAAAGGATCCCCCACGCCGGGTTGTGCCAGCATAGGGCAGGCACTTCCCGCCAGCCACAACCCGACGAGGAGGAAAGAATGAAGGGGTCTCAGGCCCCTCTTTAAAATGTCATTGCGAGGAGTCCGGCTCTGCGGGACGACGAAGCAATCCATCTGGATCGCCACGGCCCGCCGTTGCGGGCCTCGCGATGACAAAACATTTTGAAGGTGTGTACTAAGTGACGACATGGTCCCAGAATCCCCGGGTTTCGGTGCGGCCGTTTTCACTCACGATGAGGGCCTCGGCCCCGGGAAATTGATGGATGAAGGCCAGGCCCGCCTCCGCCCCGAGCACGAAGGCCGTCGTGGACAGCAGGCCGGCCTGAAAGCAGGTGTCAGCGATCACGGTGACCTGCCGGCAACCGTGGGCGACTGGCCGGCCGGTGCGCGGATCGACAATATGTCCGTAACGTTTGCCTCCCGCAGTGAAGCCGCGGAGGTAATCGCCGGAAGAGGCGATGCCTCGGCCGGCCCTGAGCGCGACCGAGCCGCGCGACACGCCGGGCCGGAGCGGATCCTCCAGCCCCACGTGCCAGGCCGGGCGGTCGGGCGGCGTGCCGACACAACGGATGTCATGCCCGAAATCCACGAGGGCGTGGGGAATGTCGTGCTGCTCCGCCAGCTTCGCCACCGCGTCCACCGCCCATTCCTTGCCCCAGCCGCCAAAGTCGAGCCGCATGCCGGCCTTGGCCAGCATCACCGCGCCCGGTTTCCGGAGCACAAGCTGCCAGCCGACCAAAGCGCGGGCGGCCGCTACCTCGGCCGGAGTCGGCACCACGGGCGCGGCCTGATGGTAATCCCATAGCAGCAGCAGCGGACCGGCCGTCGCGTCGATGATGCCGTGCGTGAGCACATGCACGCTGCTGCACACATCGAGCATGTCGGACATTTCCCGGTCGATCTCGGTCCAGGACTGGCCCGCCGAGGCGTTGATGCGCGAGACCAGGCTGGTGGGCCGGAAGCGCGAGTAGCGCGCCTCGAAGTTTTCCACCCAGGTGCGGACCGCCTGCTCGAAGGGATAGGCGCTGCCGGGCTGCCGCGGCTGATACTGGATCTCGCAATGCGTGCCGAGGGCCCGGAAGGCCAGCCGGTGCAGGCCCGGGTTGCCGGTCGGCGGGGGTGACACTTGCGAATCCATTGTGGCGTTCATTGACAGGAGGAAGCGGTTACCAGGTATAGCGTAGGCCGAAGGTGAAGATGCCGGCCTTGGGAAACGCGCTGGCGGAGGTCGCACTGTCCCGGCCGGTCATGCGGTAACTCTCCCACGCGATGTCGGCTTGGAACGCCGGCTTGGGCGTCCACACGAGTTTCACGCCCCAAGTCCAGCTGTTCAACGCAGCCAGACGGTAGTCCGCCGAATAGAACGGTCCGGCGGGCTTCGGGGTCGGACCCGGCGTAATGGCGGTGCCGTCGAGACTGACGCGGTAGAAGTCCGCGGCATCCTGCGTGTAGTAGCGCACGGAGGGCGAGAGGATCACCTCGTCGCCGAGGCGCTGGAGCCACGCGGCCGCGAGCGTGTGGCTCGTGACGCCAAACGTGTCGTGATAAAGGCGGTAGCTCGCTTCCACCGCTCCCTTCAACTGGGCGGCGGAATGATTGATCGAGGCATAGCCGATCCACTTCTCGCGCGAATCCGGCCGGTTCTCTGCGAAGGTCAGCGGCAGGAAGAGGCCGGGCAGCAATTCGGTATTTTTCCGGATGAGCTTGTAGGGATCACTGAGATAGCCGGACGCGGAGCCATAGGAGGCGTTGAGGACGAGCGACGTGTTCTCGTCGAGCAGCTGCGTCACGCCGACAATCAGGTCGAACGTGTGCTTCGAGACGCGGGCCGGCTGGTAGAAAACTTTCACGTCGTCGTTGGTGCCGGAGATGCCGGCCAGCAGCGTGGTGTTCTTGTTGTTCAGATCCGTGAGCGTGTTCAGCGAAAAGCCCGTCGAGACGTAGTCGCTCTCGCGCGAATTGGCCGCGCCGACCGCGACGTTGATGTTCCCAAACTGCCGGGAAAAATCAGCGGTCCACGCTTTGCGGCGGTCGTGCATCTCGGAGAGCGGCACCAGGCCCGTGACGGGGTCGGCCGGCTCCCCCGTCGGGGTCGCGCCGCTGATCGTGTCCTGCACGGCCGTGATCTTGATCCGGGCCTCCACGCCGAGGGTCTGCTCGATCAGGCCGTAATGGGCCTGCACCTTGATGCGGCCGCCGGATTCCTGGTAGTCCTGGTATTTGTACGCGGTGACGGTCTCGGCGCGGCCGGAACGCGGGGCCAGCAGCTGGAGCAAAACGGCGAGCAGGAGTGCCGGACAAAAACCGCGGAGAGAGGGACGGAGGGGCATGGACGGGAGGTGATTTAAACCTGCCCTAAGATAGGCCCGCCGGGACCGGTCCAAAACAACTATACCGTAACTGGGTTGTTACCTTTGTTGTTCCCGACGAAGCGGCGTTTGGTTTCCGGTGTCGGATGCCGATTGTAGGTCGGGGTTTATCCCCGACATCCGGCGATCAACAGTCGGGCCTAAAGCCCGACCTACAGAAACCGCCAAATCGCCCGCCTTCAGAACCGCACGGTCAGTTGCGCCGACAAGGACTGGGTGTAGCGCTCACGCGAGGGACGGTCGTGCTGCAGGCTGTATTGCAACTTCACCTGGACCTGGGTCGTCAGCCGGTAGGTCGGCGCCACGTCGACGCGCCACGTCTGTCGCCCCGCGGGCCGCGACTCCCCGGCCTGGTTGGTCACCTCGCCGAACCACTGCTGGTTCCAGCGCATCGCCCCGGATAATTGCGGGGTGAAGCGGTATTTTGCCTCCAAATAATACGCCAGCGTGTCGACGTCCGCGACCCGCGGCACCTCGAAGCGGGCGGCATAAACCTCGCCCCAGAACTGGAAATGGTGCCACGCATAACTGAGATCGTGGGCGAGCACGGTCTGCCGGTAATCATGCCGGCTCAGCCCGGTCGGAATTCGCGGATGGTCCGATCGGTCCAGGTATTCGCCGGTGCTGGCTGAGAACCCGAGATTCCACGAGGGGCCAGGGCGCCAGCCCAAGCGCGCACTCATGGTCGGTCGTTCCATCGTGGAAAATCCCTCGCCCCAACGGTCCGGCCGCGCGGAGAGGCCCACGGCCTTTAGCTCCCCGGCATATTCGAACCGGCCCCACTTGCCGGCGACCGCCACGCCCTGGGCATAAGCCGGCCCCCAGATCACCGGCAGGCGAAATTCCTTGTCCGCCAGCACGGCTGGGGCGGAGCCGACGGGGCTCACATGGGCCCACGCCAGCAGCACGTCGACGGACGGCACCGGGAAAACATCCCAGACTCCCGTGAGGTTGCCGTAGGGCAGCGGGGCGGTGATGAACGGATTATCCCACGCCGCGTGCCGCTTCGTCCAATTGCCGACCACCGTGGCGAACTTTCCCAGCTGCAAGAAAAGCCGGCCGGCCCCGGGCTCGGACAATTCCATGCGCAGGGCGTATTCGTCGAGGCGCGCCTCGGTTTGCTTGTCTGGGTAATACGGATCGAAGCCCCGGTCCACCCGGCCCTGCGCAAAAAAATAGCCGCGGGTCCCAACTTGCGCGTCGAGGTAGAGGCCAAACCGCGGATTGAAGAACTTGTCCGCGGAACCGGAAACCAGATCGGCCACTGGATCAGAGATCGCGTAGCCCTCCAGCTCGATCGTCCCGCTCAGCCGCAGCTGCATGCTGCCGTCCCTCGAGTGGAAGTTGAGCCGGTCCGAGAGCTGCTCGAGCGCTTCCTGCCCCGGGCTGGCCGAGCCCAGGGCCATCGCGAGCGTCGCGCCGATGATGCCGGTCCGTGTTTTCATGCGGGCAATTTCACGGCGACCGCCGCGGAACGGAAGGTCACGGCAAACTCCGTCCCGGCCTCGTCCGAGCGGATCAACTGCAGGTCGCCGTGATGGATGCGGGCGAGCTCCCGGGCGAGATTCAGCCCGAGGCCGTATCCGGGCACATTTTCCCCCAGCCCGCCGCGATGGAAGCGCTCGAAGATATGCTGCCGGGCCTCCGCCGGGATCGGCTGCAGCGTCGTGTTGCTGATGGCGAGCATCACGCGCCCGCCCGTTTCGCGCGCGGTGAGCTTGATGCTTCCGCCCGGCCGGTTGTATTTCCGCGCATTTTCCAGCAGGTTCTGGAGAATGAGCGTCGTGTAGCGTTTCTCCCCGGTGATGTGCAGGTCCGGCGGGCAGTCCTGGGTCACGCTCAGTTCGTTTTCCCCCGACAGGGCGCTCAGATCGTCGAGCGCAGCGGCGATCAATTCACTCAGGTTGACGGTGGCAAAATTCAATCGCAGCTGACCCGCGTCCAGCCGCGAGAGCAGCAGCAGATCCTCGATCACGCTGGAAATGCGGTAGGTCTGGTGGATCAGGCCATCCAGCTCGTGGCTGTCGGCCTCGCCGAGCGTGCCCTTGGCCTGCAGCATCTCGAGGCCGGCCCGCATCACCGCCACCGGGGTCTTGAGCTGGTGCGAGGCGTTGGCGGAAAAGCGTGCGGCACGATCGAGTTCGGCGCTGGTCGTTTCCAGCGCGGCTTCCGCCTGGACGCGCCGGCTCCGTTGCTCCCGCGAATCGTGCGCCAGCCGCTCGACCGGCGCCGAGAGGCGGAAGGACAGGAAATAACTCAGCCCCAGCCCGAGCAGCATCACGCCGGCGCCGGCCCCGATGATCTGCCACCCGAGAGCTCGCTGCCGTTCCAGCATCGGACCGAGCGGAAAGGCGCAGACCTCAAAGGCGGGAGTGTATACGCCGCCCGCGCACAAGCGTTGCGTGAAAACCAGCCAGGACTGGCCGTCCGCCTCGAAGCGGAAGCGCCCGCCGGCTCCTCCCGCCGCCATGGCGGCGTCCAAGGCCCGCGCAAACCCAGGCGACGCCGCCGGGCCGCCCGCCGCCAGATGGGCCCGACCTTCCAGCCAGACGCCGTTGACGGGCGCCCTTCCCTGCGGATCGCCCTCCGGCTGGAACGGCTCGAAGCCGAGCACGAGCGCCGCCAGCTTCCGGCCGTTATCGTTGGAAAAAATCGGGATCACAATCATCTCCAGCAGTACCTCCCCTCGTTCCGGCGGGCGCACCACGAGGTAGCCGACCTGGGCCGCGTCCGGCAACGCCGCCAATGAGAGCCTGGCCTCCTCGGCCGGTGGCAGCACCCCGGCCGCGGCACCCGGTGGCGGGGCCAGCACCCGGCCCTGCGCGTCGAGGAACCGATAGAACCGCGCCGTGCGCTGGCCCGGCGGACCCGCAATCAGGTCGCGTAGTTCGTCGCGCGCGCTCGGGTACAGGAGATCCTGCGCGTTGTCCTCCAGAGCGGCCTGGAGGCGTGATTTCGTCGCCAAGGACCGGCACCGCTCGACCAGCGTCGCCTGCCGGCTCGTCTGGACGCTGCGCAACAGCCCCAGGCTCACCTGGAATTCCGTTTCGCGCCGGAGTTCCTCCTCCCGCGCGATGTTCTGCCGGGTCACCAGCACCACGGCCGACGCCGTGGCCAGCACCACGAGCGCCAGGACGACCAGCAGGCGCCATTGAAATCGGGCGGCCTCGGCGGTGAGCCCGGATGCGAACGGCAGTCTCACGGCAGGTCCAACCGCAGGGAGGTGTCGGCCGCGAGCTGCACCGTCCGCTCGAGCGTCGTCTGGCTGTCCAGCCAGGTCTTGAGCCGGTACGTCCCGGCCGGCAGGCCCTCCAGGCGGTAGCGGCCCTCCGTGTCGGTGACGGTGAAGCGCGGGGTGGCGAGCACGAGGATGACGCCGCGCATGTGCTCGTGGATCTCGCAGCGCAGGACCACCACGCCGGGCGTGTCAAACATCACGGCGGGCACCGGTTTCTCGTTGGTGCGATACCGGCCGAGATCGAAGCGTTTCGCCGGCGAATACGAAAAGATGTTGTGGAAGGTGTCGTCGAGGTTCGGGAACTCCACCTTCGTGCCCGTCTGCACCACCAGCAGCTGCGGCACGAACATGAGGTCCTTCTGTTCGACCCGCGCCATCGGCTCGGCCTTGGCCGGCGGGAAATCGCCTTCGAGATACACCACCGCCACCGGCGGGTTGGTCGAAACCACGCCGCCGCGCGATACGATCTCGTAGCGCTTGTTCACCACGGTCGTGGTCTCGCGCTTCGGCAGCTTCACGCGGCCTTCGATCGTCGCAGCCCACCCGCCGGCGGTCGCGGCGAGCAACCCGGCGGCGAGGAGCAACGTATGATGGCCGGTGATTTTCATGCAGGGTCAGGCCGGGGGCCGGATGCAGTAGCCGACCGACCTCACGGTGTGCAATAAGGGCGTTCGCATTCCGGAATCAATCTTCTTGCGCAGCCGGGCGATGAAAATCTCCACCGTGCGGGTGTCGTATTCATAGTCCCGCTGCCAGACGCGTTCGCACAATTCCGTGCGGGAAAAAACCCGGCCCGGCTCCGACATCATCAGCTGCAACAGCTCAAACTCCCGCGGCGAGAGCGCGATTTCGCGGGTGCCGCGCTGGACCTTTCGCCGGCGGACGTCCAACCGCAGGTCGTCGACTTCCAGCAAATCCTCCGCCGTTGCCGTCAGGCCGCGGCGACCCAGCGCCTCCACCCGCGCGACAAATTCCTCCATCGAGAATGGCTTGGTCAGGTAGTCGTCCGCGCCGGCTTTGAGGCCCTTCACGCGGTCCTCCACGTCGCCGCGGGCGGTCAGCACCAGCACGCGTGACGTGCTCCCCTTCTCGTGCAACGCCGCCAATACCTCCCAGCCGGTCATGCTGGGCAGGCCAATGTCCAGCACCACCAGGTCGGGCAGCGTCTTGAGCGCTTCGTGCAATCCCGCGGCCCCGTCCGTCTGGGCGGTCACGAGGTGGTTGTTGCGCGTCAGCACGCCGGTCAGATGTCGGGCGAGCTGGCTCTCGTCTTCGATTACGAGGATACGCATAGGGGTTCATCCTATGAAGCCACGTCCCAGACCTTGGCAAGCGTCCAGCGGCGCCGGAACAGCCAAGGCTCGTCACTCCAAGGGCGCCAAGCTCGCCGGGGTCTTTCAACCGTTGCGTCTATTGCGCCCGTGGCGTGAGACACATCTGTGGTCCGAATGTAGAGGTGTTGCCGAATACACAGCAGAGTTAACCGCTAATAGACGCTAATTTTCGCTAATGAGATAATCCCCAACTCGAGTTTGGCTGGCTTTGATTAGCGTCCATTAGCGTGGATTAGCGGATGAAAGTTTTGGGCTTAACCAGCGGTCTCCGTGCGCTCTGTGTTCTCCGCGCTAAACTTTCTATTCCACAGGACTCTTTGCGCGCCAGAGCAGCGTGAGCAGCAGGGCTGTCAGCCCGCCGGCCGAGATGCCCGACTCTAGCAACGCGTGGAGCCAGTCCGGCAGGCTGGCTAGCAAGATCGGCTGGGTGGGCAGCCCCAACCCGACGCCAAGCGACAGCGCCACGATCATTCCTTCCAGCTGGCCGAGTCCCTCGCTCAAAATAAGCCTCAGCCCGGACACGGCAACGAGCCCGAACAACATCATGGCCAAAGCCCCGATCACCGGTGGCGGTACCACGCTGATCAAACGACCGATCGCCGGGAAAAGGCCGAGCAGCGCGAGGATCCCCGCCATGTAATAACCCACGCGCCGGCTGGCCACGCCGGTCAGTTGAATGACGCCATTGTTCTGCGCGTACGTGGCGCGGTATGGCCCCTGCTGATTAGCTGGCCACATGCCTTCGTCCTCCCTCGTCCTGCGCCTCGCCGCCGGGCTGGCGGTGCAGTCGTCCGTCCCGGCCGCCGCTGCTGAAACCATCCGCCCGAAGGTCGCGCACGCTTTGGTGGAGGGCTGGCCCCGCTTCGAAAGAGAAATACCCTCGGCCCCTGCCAAATGACAGCAGACCCTTTCGCTGGCCTGTCCGGATGCGGGAGCCTGCTTCAGGCGATTCGGGGCATCGGCCAACCGCAGGCGTCTCCTTCTGCCCACAGGCTGCCAGGGTCACCGCCGTTTTCACTGTGAATTTTCTCCAATACCTCGCCACCCTGCCCTGACCTCTCTTAGCCTTGTTGCAGGAGCCTGCTGGCAGGCAATGGCGCAAGATCGCGTGCAAGCAGGCTCCTCACTTCCTTTCCGCCTCACCGTCCCATACCATGAGCTCGCTCCTCAATCGTGTTTATAAGCTGGACCAGAACGGCACCACCATCCCGCGCGAGCTGCAGGCCGGCGCCACGACCTTCGCGGCGATGGCCTACATCCTGGCGGTCAATCCCGCGATCCTCTCCGCGGCGCACATGCCGCCAGCGGCGCTCATCACGGTCACGGCCCTGACCGCAGCGATCAGCACGCTGCTGATGGGGTTCCTCACCAACTACCCCCTCGCCCTCGCCCCGGGCATGGGCATCAACGCCTACTTCGCCTTCACCGTCTGCCTTGGCCTGGGTGTGTCGTGGCAATCGGCTCTCGGCCTCGTCTTCGTCAACGGCTGTATCTTCCTCGCCCTCTCCGTTACCGGCATCCGCGAGAAAATCATCTCCGCCATCCCGCACCAGCTAAAGCTGGCCATCACCTGCGGCATCGGCCTCTTCATCGCCTTCATCGGCCTGAAGAACGGCGGCATCGTCACCGCCAGCCCTGCCACCTTCGTCACCCACGGTGACTTCGGCACGCCGGGCGTCTTGCTCTGCTTCGGCGGCATCCTGCTTACCGCCGTGCTCGTCGCCCGCAAGGTGCCGGGCGCGATCATCCTTTCCATTCTCGCGGTCACGGTTGCCGGCCTCGTGGTCTCCGACGGGAAGGGCGGCACCGTCACGCAGATGCCCGGCGCGCTCTTCTCGTGGCCCGCCTCGCCGGCGCCAACAATGTTCCAGCTCAACTTCGACCTGTTGCTTCACGATCTCGGCAAGGCCCTGCCCATCATCCTCACGCTCCTGCTCGTCGACATGTTCGACAACATCGGTACGCTCATTGGCGTCACGCAGCGCGCCGGCCTGCTGGACAAGGACGGCAAGCTGCCCAAGGCCGGCCGCGCGCTCGTCGCTGACTCGATCGCCGCCATCCTGAGCTCCCTCCTCGGTACTTCGACGGTCGTCAGCTACATCGAGTCCGCCTCCGGTGTCGAGGCGGGCGGCCGCACCGGCCTGACGGGCGCGACCACCGCGGTGCTCTTTCTCCTCGCGCTGTTCCTGACCCCGGTGATTCTAGCCATCCCGGCCGCAGCGACGGCTCCGGCTCTGGTGATAGTCGGCATCTTCATGTTTCAGTCTGTCGCCGAGATGAAACTCGATGATTTCACCGAGACGGCGCCGATCTTCCTGATCATCGCGGGCATCCCGCTCAGCTTCAGCATCGCCGAGGGCATTGGCCTGGGCCTGATCGCCTACGCCGTGCTCAAGCTGGCCACCGGCCGCGCCCGCGACACCTCGCCGCTTACCTACATCCTCGCCCTCATCTTCAGCCTGCACCTGCTGCGCGAGATGTTCGCACGGTTGTTCTGAACTAATTCCAAGTTTGGCCATAAAGCGGCACGAGAAGGAAATACTTCGATCTTGTTTTCGTCGCTCTTCGTGACTTTTTGTGGCCATCTGCTTTCCTGATTCCTGCCATGCGCCTTCCCGTTCTCCTCCTGGCTCTCGTCCTGCCAGTTTCCGCCGCGCCGTTCTCCGCCCGCTTCGAGGAGATCAAGCACACCGCCAAGCCGGCCGAGCTCTACACGTTTCTCTATGCGCTGCCCAAGGGCGGCGACCTGCACAACCACAGCGGCTCCGAGCGCCCCGAGTGGATTTACGCGATCCTCACCGACCCCGCGCGCAATGGCGGTGACACCTTCTACACGCGCGCTCACTTCGCGGCTGCGCCCGACGCCATCGCCCCGGCCAAACGCTTCCACAATGTCCGGCAGTTTGGCTATGACCGGCTGGCGCCGGAAGTCCGCTCGGAATACATCCGCCTCGACGCCCTGACGCCAGCCGAACGCGCCGAGTGGTGTGACAGCCTGCGGCTCGACCGGCCCGGGGAGGGTCGCACTGAGTTTTTCGACGTCCTCTGGGCGCGCCGGGGCCAAATCGGCGGCAACCTCTCCGTCATCACCGAGTCCCTCGTCGAGAACATCAAGGCCTTCGGCGCCGAGCATCTCGCCTACCTCGAAACCCAGTTCGACGTGGACCGCGTGCTGGACAACTCCGGCCGCCCGATCCCGGTGGAGGAGGCCGTGGCCTTCGTGAAAAGCCGCCTCGCCCGGCCGGATATCGCGGCCACCGGCGTGACCGTGCGCTTCCAGGATGCAGTGCTGCGCTTCCTGCCCGACAGCGAGCGGCAAATTGCCGAAGCCTATGCCTTCGTCGATGCACACCGCGACCTCTGGGTTGGCCTGAACCTCGTCGGCATCGAGGAAAACGGCCATGGTTATCCGGCACGTTTTCTCGAAACGTTCCGCCAGCTCCGAACCCGTTATCCCACTCTCGCCCTGTCGATCCATGCCGGCGAGATGGACGGGAACGACTCGCACATTCGCGACACATTGCTGCTCGGCGCCTCGCGCATCGGCCATGGCGTCAACCTGATCCGGGACCCGGAGACGCTGCTCCTGCTGCAGCAGACCCGCCGCGTCCTGGTCGAGATCAATCTCATCTCCAACCGCGTGCTCGAATACACGCCCGACCTGACGAAACACCCCTTCCCCGAGTACCTACGCACCGGCGTCCCGGTCTGCCTCAACACCGACGATCGCGGGATGTGGGATGCCAATCTCACTGACGAGTACTACACCGCCGTTACCACCTTCAACCTGTCGTGGGACGAAGTGGTCCAGCTTGGCCGCAACTCCCTCGCCTACTCTTTCGTCCAGCCCGATGTGAAGGCAAAGCTCTTGGCCGAATACGAGCGCGCCGTCGCCGCGTTCGAGGCAAAATACCAGCCGGCGGACTCGTTCGCCCAACTCGCCGCCGTCAAGCCTGTCACTTACGGCTACGCGAAGCGCACGTGGGGGCTGGAGTTCTAGCATTCGTTCATTTTGTAGGAGCCTGTTTACAGGCGACCGCGACTCGCGTCGCCAAGACTGATCCCTAATCGCCTGCAAGCAGGCTCCTACATTTCGATCCAGGTCCTGCCAGATCTCCCCGACCCGGCCAACCCTCATGGCTTGAGCCGCAGCCGATACATGAAGCTCCAGTCGATCGTGGCGTTCTGGATCTTGATCAGGATCCGGTTCGCGCCCTTTTTCAGGTGCAGCGGCACCACGTCGTCGTCCACCCGGCTGGAGCGGCGGATCCACTTGTCATGCACCATCTCGCCGTTGAGCCAGAGCTTGACGCCATCGTCGCTGCCCAGGCCCAGCCAGGCGTCCGTAGCCGCGGGAGAATCAAATTCTGTCCACGCATAACCGACCGTGTAGTCCTTGGGAATACCGGTCTGCATGTCGACAAAACCGTCCTTGCTCCGGATTTTTTCCCAGGTCAGCACGGTGCTGCCATCGTCAAGCTTCTGGTGGTCGCCTTCTTTGGGTCGGACGCTGTCCGCCCCGGCGGCGGTGAACCAGTCGCCGTTGAACGCGCTCATCTGCGCCGCCCGGGAGATCTTGCCCGAGTTCACCTCCAGGGCGTTCAGGATGACCGTGCCGTCGGCATTCTTGCCCACGATGGACGACTCGAAATCCTGCTCGGATACCTTGATCGGCCGGAGCACGAGCCATTCCACGACGGGCAGCACCGGATACGTGGTGCTGCCGAGCCAGACGCGTTCGGCCTCGCGCACCGGATCCGCCGGCGGCACCTCGAGGAGGTAATCCAGCGAACCGGCCACGGGGCGGCCCTGGTCCAGAGCGGGCGCCACCACCGCCCGGGCCAGAGCCATGGTCAGCGCTGTCGTCAGCTCCGCCGGCACATCCGCCGGTCCCGACTGGATGACGGGCGTGACCGAGCCGTCGGGCGCCACCGTGAGCTGCGCGGCCACCCGCTTGACGCCGTATTTGCGCAAGACGTCCGCCCGCAGCGGATCGCCTACGAGCAGCGGCCCGGCCTTGGCTTTGGCAAATTCGACGGAGCGCGAGGCGTTCAGGTAGTGCAAGCGGTCGGGCCAGCCCGCGGGATTGGCGGGGTCGATCTGCCACAGAAACTCGGAGGCCTGGTCCAAGAAGGTCCGCACCGACGCGCTGTCACCCGCCGGGGAGGCCACGAGCGGTACGCCCTGCCGCGTCACCAGCACCACATTGGTCCCCTCCGTCTTCGGGATGTAGTGGCTGAAAGCGGGCATCGCTTCCTGCATCCGGAGATCAGCCACCAGCCACGGCATGGCCGACTGGACCGCCATGTTGAGATGCTGCCCGACGTCGTGGCGGGCGCCTAGGAACAGTCCCTCCATGAGTCCTGGGTAAATGCGCCGCACCCGCCAGTAGAATGGGTTCAGGTTGCTGACCATGAACCAACCGTCGCCGGAATTGTGTGAACCACTGAGCACGAGCAACAGGTCGGGCTCGGGCTGGCCCGTCAGGTCGGCCGGCACGAGCTCCCGGTTCTCGACGCGCTGGACCTTGCCGGCGAGTTCGCCGGTGGCGAAGCCCTTGGCCGCGGCGAAACTGCCCGCGCGCGGCGGGAGCGCCGCGATCTCTGCCGAGATGCGCCGGCAATCCTCCGGGGTAAAGGTTCGCAGCAAGGCGCGCCGGCCGCCGCCACCGCTGATGCGAAAGACCACGAAGGGACCAAGCACCTCGGTCGGCTCGCCCTTGAAACTCGCGCCCGACCCGTCCTTCCAGGCCGACATCTTGGCCGGCGCGGGCGCCGGCAAAAGAAACAAGCCGCTTACGAGCAGGGCACAGAAAATCTTCCAGCGATTGGGGTAATCCATGGGTGGGGTGGCCTTTCCCTTAGGCCCACCACTACGACAAAACAAGTCAGGAGACGCGTTCCGATTGGC
This sequence comes from Oleiharenicola sp., assembly GCA_025363455.1. GTDB lineage: Bacteria > Verrucomicrobiota > Verrucomicrobiia > Opitutales > Opitutaceae > Lacunisphaera. Next base: position 29,126 of record JANYDW010000019.1, read on the forward strand.
CGCAGCCCAGGCCGTCGCCTACGGCTCGGGGGTAGCTTCTAGGATCCGTTCGGTCTGTAGGAGCCTGTTTACAGGCGAACAGGACCCACGCGCCCGATGCAGCCACCGAATCGCCTGCAAGCAGGCTCCTACAACCGGAAACATTCCCTACTCAACCTTCGCCCCGGCTTTGACCCAGGCCGCGATGACAGCGCGTTCCTCGTCAGTGATTTTCGTGAGGTTGCCCAACGGCATGATGCGGGTGACGACGACCTGCTGGTAGACGCGTTGGGCGTTCTGGGCGATGTCGGCGGGCGTATGCAGCTTCACCCCCGCCTGCGGCGCGGTGTAACCGGGAAAAGTCGGCGACGGCGAATGGCACGTCACGCAGCGCTCGCCGATAATGGCGCGCACACGGTTGAAGGTGACCTCGCCCTTCACGGGCGGCAGCGGCGGGAGGTGCGGGGCTGTCCACCAACCCACGATCGCGAGCAGGACGGCACCGATCAACGGATATTGCCACGCATAGACACCCTTGTGCTTGCGGTTGAAAAAATGCCGGATGCTGACGCCCGCCGCCATCATCAGGGTGAGCACCGCCCAGTTCTGCGGATGCGCGTAGGTCGTGGCGTAGTGGTTGCTCACCATGATGAAGATCACCGGGAGCGTGAAATAATTGTTGTGCACGCTGCGCTGCTTGGCGCGCAGGCTGTCGCGCGGGTCAGGCTTCCCGCCGGCGCTCATGGCCGCCACCATCCGCCTCTGGCCGGGCATAATGACGAAGAACACATTGCCCGCCATGATCGTGCCGATGGCCGCGCCAACGTGGATGAAGGCCGCGCGGCCACCGAAGGTGTGTGCCAGGCCCCATGACAGGGCCGTGACCAACCCGAAAATAACGAGCCCGAGCAGGCCGTCGCGTTTGCCGAGCGGGGACTTGCAGAGCAGGTCGTAGACGATCCACGCGCCGGCCATGCTGGCCGCGCCGAGTCCGACGGCTTGCGCCGCGGTAAGCGCGCGGACATTGCCGTCCACCATCATGGCCCCGGCCCGTAGCCAGTAGACGAGCACGAGCAGCGCCGTGCCGGAGAGCCACGTGGTGTAGGCCTCCCACTTGAACCAGTGCAGCTTTTCCGGCAGCGCGGCCGGGGCCACGAGGTATTTCTGCGGATTGTAGAAACCGCCACCGTGGACAGCCCAGAGTTCACCGCCCACGCCCTTCTTCGCGTTGTCCGAGCCGGGCGCGGGCGCCTCCAGGCTGTTGTCGAGCCAGATGAAGTAGAACGACGAGCCGATCCACGCGATGCCCGCGATGACGTGCAGCCAGCGCACCAGCAGGCCGAGGAAGTCGAGGAGCGTGGCCGTGTCCATGACAGTGGTAGTCTTGCTGATTAGTTTGCCGGCCGGGCAACACACCCCGTCGCTTCGCGCCACCCCTCTTCATAGAGGGGAATCCAAACCTTCGGAGGCGAAGTCCCCTCGATCAAGAGGGGTGCCCGGCAGGGCGGGGTGTGTAGGTGCATGTTGAATCCTGGCATCAGTACCGCACCTTGTCCGTCTTCTTCGTCCAGCCCTTGAAAGTGGCCAGGCCCTCCTCGCGCAGCAGCTGGTTGATCTTGATGGCCCGCTTTTCCAGCGGCAGCGGGATCTGCCGGTAGATGAAGTCGTCATCGAAGCCTATTTCGGCGGCATCCTGCCGGGTGTTGGCGAAATAAATCTGCGGGATCCGGGCCCAGTAGATCGCGGAAAGGCACATCGGGCAGGGTTCGCAGCTCGTGTAGAGCTCGCAATCGGCTAGCTGGTAGGTCACGAGCCGGGCACAGGCGTCACGGATGGCTGTCATCTCGGCGTGCGCTGTCGGGTCGTTGGTGGAGGTGACGCGATTGCTGCCCCGGCCGACGACTTGCCCGGCGCGAACCACGACACAGCCGAACGGCCCGCCGTGCCCGGCCTGCATCCCGTCCTCGGCCAGCTTGATGGCCTCGCGCATGAATTGGTCCTGGCTCATTATGGTCTGCATCAGAGCAAAACCCGGGCCAGAGGCGAGCCTCTGGTTGCTGTAGGGCGGGATCGCTGATCCCGCCTCGAACGCGATATCCTGGTCGGGCGAAGGCGGGATCAGCGATCCCGCCCTGCAGCCAAGCCACACTCTTGTGCTGACACCCGGCACGCAGCCGGCTTTATTCCGCGCCTCACACCATGAGTTCCTTTCCGACAGTGAGCGGCCTCGAGATCCGGGGCCCGTTGAATCCGGGTTACGCCGAGATCCTGACGCCCGAGGCCTGCGCGTTTGTCGCGGGGCTGGTGGAAAATTTCGGCCCGCGCCGCCTCGAGCTCCTCGCAAAGCGCGTCGAACGCCAGCACGCCATCGACGCCGGGTCGTTGCCCGATTTCCTGCCCGAGACCGCCGCCATCCGCGGCGGCGACTGGCAGGTTGCACCCATCCCGTCCGACCTGCTCGACCGTCGCACCGAGATCACCGGCCCAGTGGACCGCAAGATGGCCATCAACGCCCTCAACTCCGGCGCGCAGTGCTGGATGGCCGACTTCGAGGACGCCAACTCTCCGACCTGGGAGAACTGCATGGATGGCCAGGTCAACATGCGCGATGCCGCCCGCCTCACGCTCGCCTACACCTCGCCCGAGGGGAAACAGTATGCACTGAAGGACAAGATCGCCGTCATCATCGCCCGCCCGCGCGGCTGGCACATGGAGGAGAAGCATGTGCTCTTCCGCGGCGCGCGCGTCCCCGCCTCGCTCTTTGACTGGGGCCTCTACTTTTTCCACAACGCCCAGGCTCTCCTCGCCCGCGGTTCGGGCCCGTATTTCTACCTGCCCAAGCTGGAGAGCCACCTCGAGGCTCGCCTCTGGAACGACGTTTTCGTCCACGCTCAGGCCACGCTCGGCATCCCGCGCGGCACGATCCGCGCCACGATGCTGGTCGAGACGATCACCGGGTGCTTCGAGGCGGAGGAAATTCTCTACGAGCTGCGCGAGCATGCCTCCGGCCTGAACTGCGGTCGCTGGGACTACATGTTCAGCATGGTGAAAAAACTGCGCAACCGCCCGGGCTACCTGTTCCCGGACCGCACGCTCATCACGATGGACGTGCCGTTCCTCCGGGCCTACGTCACTCATGTCATCAACGTCTGCCACCGCCACGGTGCCTATGCCATGGGCGGCATGGCCGCGCAGATACCCATCAAGAACGATCCCGAGGCCAACGCGGCCGCGCTCTTCAAAGTCCGCACCGACAAGGAGCGCGAGGCCCGCTCCGGTCACGATGGCACCTGGGTCGCCCACCCCGGCCTGGTGGCCACGGCCCTCGAGGCCTTCGGCAAACACATGAAAGGCCCGAACCAGCTGCACGTCATCCGCCACCTGCAGGTCACGGCCGCCAACCTGCTCGCCCCGCTGCCCGGCCCGATCACTGAAACCGGCGTCCGCTGGAACCTCCACGTCGGCGTCCGCTACCTCGAAGCCTGGCTGGGCGGCTCCGGCGCCGAGCCGATCCATCACCTCATGGAGGATCTCGCCACCTCGGAGATTTCCCGCGCGCAGCTCTGGCAATGGCTGAAGTTCGGCGCGACGCTCGAGGACGGCCGCCCGGTGACGGCCGCGCTCTACGACGAGCTGCTGCCTGATGAGCTCGCCAAAATCCGCGCCGAGTATGGCGACGCCCGCTACGACAGCGGCCGCTTCCCCGAGGCCATCGAGCTCTTCATGCGGATGTCAAAGAGCGTGGAGTTCGATGAGTTCCTGTCGCTGCCCGCGTACGAATTGCTGCCTTAAGAAGCCCGAGCAATGGCCACAAAAAACACGAGAAACACAAAAACTGAGTTGGTTAACTTTTTTTGTTCTTCGTGTTTTTCGTGGCCAATGCCTTTCTCCGATGCCTTTGCTTGCTGATCTGAACAAAGCCGACCGCGCGGCCTTCGTCGCGGCCTTGGGCCACCTTTTCGAGCACTCCCCGTGGGTCGCCGAGGAGACCTGGCTAAAGCGCCCGTTTGCCAGCGCCGAGGCGTTGCACACCGCTCTCTGCGCCACCATGCGCGCCGCCTCTCGGGACCGACAACTCACGCTCATCCGCGCGCACCCCGACCTCGCCGGGCGCCTCGCGCAGCAGAAAAAACTCACCGCCGAGTCCACCCGCGAACAGGCTAGTGCCGGGCTCGACCAGCTGACCGACGAAGAGCTGGCGGTTTTCACCCGGCAGAACGACGCCTACCAGGCGAAGTTCGGCTTCCCCTTCATCATCTGCGCCCGGCTCAACGCCAAGTCGGCCATCCTCACCGCAATGCAGGCCCGCGGCGGAAATACACCCGACCAGGAATTCGCCACCGCCCTCGGTGAGATCGAGAAAATCGCCCGCCTCCGCATGCAGGATATTTTGAAATCCTGACGGCCCGCCAACTACGCGAATGCACGCCAATCGGAACTATTCCGATAATTTGCGTCGATTCGCGTGATTCGCGGGCAATACTACTCCCATGCCCGGCAAACTTAGTACCCACGTCCTTGACCTCACCACTGGCCGGCCCGCTGCCGGCATGCGCATCGAACTCTGGAACCACGACGGCAAGCCGCACCAGCTCAAGGCCGTCGTCACCAACCTCGACGGCCGCACCGACGAGCCCCTGCTCGCCTCCGAGGCCATGGCCGTGGGCCGGTACGAACTGCTGTTCTTTGTGAAGGACTACTTCGTCACGCATCACAAGGACAGCCCGTTCCTCGACCGCGTGCCGGTGCGCTTCGCCATCGCCGACTCGAAGGCCACCTACCACGTCCCGCTGCTTGTCACCCCCTGGGCCTACCAGACCTACCGCGGGAGCTGAGTGAACATGATCGAGCCGGAAAAATTCTACCTGTTCATTGTCGCTGCATTTCTCCTAAGCATTTCCCCCGGACCGGGCCTGATCTATGTTCTGGCCCGGACTTTGCACGGTGGCCGGTCGGAGGGCATGGCTTCAAGCCTTGGCACCGCCGTGGGTGGTTTGCTGCATGTGCTGGCGGCGACCCTGGGCCTATCCGCCATCATCATGCGCTCGGCTTTGGTCTATAGCATCCTGAAATACGTGGGCGCAGCCTATCTGGTCTTCCTGGGCTGCCGCGCCCTGCTGGCCAGCCGCCAACCGCTGGAACTGGGTGCGGCCCCGGCCGGGTCAAACAGCCATCCCTTCCGTCAGGGCATCCTGACCGAGGCGCTGAATCCCAAGACCGCTGACTTCTTCTTCACTTTTCTGCCGCAATTTGTGAACCCGGGTGCTCATGTGGCCTGGCAATTGTTTATCCTCGGCAGCATCTCAGTCGCGCTGAACTCACTCGCGGACCTGGCCGGGGCCTTCTTTGCGGCGCCCCTGGCGCGAGGCATGGCCGCCAATCCGCGGTTGCGCCGGAACCAGCAAAGGTTCTGCGGCCTCACCCTGATCGGCCTCGGTGGCTATGTCGCCGTCTCCGGCGAAAAGTAAACTACAGCTTTCCCTACCGCAGGAACTGAAACCCGGGCTTGTCGAAGTCCTGCCGGGGGGTATTGTACCGGCATGAGCCAGAGCGTAGAAGCGATCATCGATGAGCAGGGTCAGGTACGCCTGCTCCGACCGCTACGTTTCCCGACAGCGCGCCGGGCGGTGCTCATGATTCTCGACGACGATCCGCTTGAATCGGCTCGCGTCAGCGAACCGGCGCTGGCTGAGGACTGGAACCGGCCCGAGGAGGACGCCGCGTGGTCGCACCTGCAGCCGGGTCGGTAGTGTTAGTGCCGTTTCCGTTTTCGGACCTGAGCCACGCCAAGCTCAGGCCGGCGGTGGTCTTGGCCGATGCCGGCCGCGGCGACTGGATCCTTGGCCAGATCACCAGCAAGCCTTATGCCGATCCGGGTGCCGTGCCGCTGCGCGACGCCGATTTTGCCCAAGGCACACTTCGGCTGGAAAGCTACGCCCGCCCGGGAAAACTTTTCACCGCCCATCAAAGCCTGCTGGCCGCCGAGGCCGGAAAACTGAAACCGGAGGCTTTGGCGCAAGTAATCAACGCCGTGGTCCGGCTCCTGCAACTCAAGCCCTGAAATGACCGCCGCAGGTTACCACCTCCCGCTGCTCGTCACCCCCTGGGCCTACCAGACCTACCGCGGGAGCTGAGTGTCAGATGGAAACCAGCCGCCTATATTACTATTTATTGAAAGTGGCCGGCATCTCCTCGGTGATGTTGTCCGGCTATGTGATCATCACCTCAGCGTTTTTTCCTGGTGAGATACGCTCTGCGGAGCCGCTTAGTACCGGAGAGAGATTCTATTTTGCGATCTCACTCTCGGCCTTGTGCTTGTTTATCACATTCGGTGGTTGGAGATCGGCGTACGTCAGAATCCAGCCCAAACACCTTGAAGTGGTCCGTAACGGCAAGCGACTGGAGGTGCCCTGGGCGGAAGTCTCAGGAATTTCCAAGTTACCCTTCACGTCACCACCGATGTATTGGATAAAATTTTATGATAGGCCGAGCGTGGCAGTTATTCCCTGGTCATGGATCGTCATCTCGGTCGGTTTTTGGGCGTGGGATTTTTCGCCATTCCGAGACAACCTTGAGGTGCGGATTGCCGAAGCCGCGCGTGAATTGAATCGCGCCTGACATGCCCACCCAACCGATACAAAGACTAAACCACCTACTCGACGAGCTAGGCCAGGTTACGGACGAACCGGGCCGGCTGACGCGGACCTTTCTTTCGCCCGCCATGGGCCGGGCGAACCAGCTCGTCGGCCGCTGGATGAAGGAAGCCGGGCTCAAGGTGCGCGTCGATTCAGTCGGAAACCTCATCGGCCGGTTGGAAGCCAATGTAGGGGCGCGGCTTGTCCACGCCCGCGGGCGTCGGCAAGCGACGCCCCTACAGGGAATGACCCTCCTCCTGGGCTCTCACTTGGACACCGTGCGCGACGCCGGCCGCTTTGACGGCCCGCTGGGCGTGCTGCTGCCGATCGTTGCGCTGGCCGAACTCAAGCGCCGCGGCGTGACCTTGCCCTTCGCCGTCGAGGTGCTGGGTTTCTCCGAGGAGGAAGGCGTGCGCTTCGCCAGCGCCTATCTCGGCAGCGAGGGCTACACCGGCCGTCTGAGTCCCGCCACGCTCAAGCTGCGCGACGCGGACGGCATCTCCGTCGGCGAGGCCCTGAAGAAATTCAACGGAGGCCGATTCCTGCTTCCGAAACAGGCCCAACGCACAAGTAACCTAATAGGTTACGTGGAGGTCCACATCGAGCAGGGCCCGGTCCTCGAGCAACGCGGCCTCGCCGTGGGCGTGGTCTCGGCCATCGCCGGGCAAAGCCGGTTCAAGCTCACGTGGACGGGCAAGGCGGGACACGCCGGCACGACGCCGATGGCCTTGCGGCGCGATGCCCTGGCCGCGGCCGCCGAGTTTGCGGTGGGGGTCGAGGCGCTCGCCCGCCGCACCCGCGGTCTCGTTGCGACCATCGGCGTGCTGCAGGTCTCTCCCGGCGCGGCCAATGTCATTCCCGGTTCCGTGACCCACACCCTCGATGTACGCCACGCCGATGACCGCCTGCGCCGCCGCGCGCTGATGGCCATCGGCCGCCTCGCCACGCAAATCGCCGGCCGCCGTGGTGTGGCCCGCGCCTGGCAGCGCACCCAGGAGAACGGCGCCACGCCCTGCTCGCGGGCCCTGACCGCCCGATTGGAGCGCAGCGTGAAAGCCGTGCAGGGCAAATCCCTCTCCCTCGTCAGCGGCGCGGGCCACGACGGTGTCGTGATGTCCGCGCTCACACCCATCGCCATGCTCTTCGTCGGCTGCCGCGACGGGCTCAGCCATCATCCCGACGAATACACCTCGCCCAAGGACCTGGGCGTGGCGCTGGATGTGATGGTGGATTTCCTGCAGCGCCTGGCTGCGGATTACACGGGCTAAACCACCTGACCAAGCCGTCGGAATTTATGGCCACAAAAAGTCACAAAAATCCGGGTGCAAGTGAAGCTCACAAGGCGCCCATAGGCGCACGGAATGTCTCCATCAGGAGGCGGAATGATTTTTGTGCCTTTTCGTGGCCAACCCTGCCTTGGTTCGATCCGTGCCCATTCGGGTAATCCGTGGCTAAAACGAAACATTACCTGGCTCAGGCCGAGCCCGAGCACCTCGACCTCGTCGTGCGCGGCGGACGGATCGTCACGCCCGACGGCATCCGCGAGATGGAGTTGGGCATCCTTCAGGGCACCATCGTCCAGGTGGCACCGGAGATCCACGACACGACCCACGCCACGCTCGAGGCCAACGGCCGCTACATTTTCCCCGGCATCATCGACGCCCATGTGCATTTCAACGAACCGGGCCGGGCGGAATGGGAAGGTCTCGCCCACGGCTCGCTGGCGCTCGCGGCGGGCGGTGGCACCTGCTTCTTCGACATGCCGCTGAACTCCGAGCCGCCCGTGCTCGACGCCGCCGGCCTGCGCGAAAAACGCACGCTGGCCGAGCAGCAGTCCTGCATCGACTTCGCGCTCTGGGGCGGCCTCGTGCCGGGCAATCTCGACAAGCTCGCCGGCTTGCGCGACGTCGGTGCGATCGGCTTGAAGGCCTTCATGGCCAACAGTGGCATCGACAGTTTTCCGCGAGTGGACGCCAAGTCGCTTTACGAGGGCATGAAGCGCGCCGCCAAGCTCGGCCTGCTCGTCGCCGTGCACGCCGAGGACGATGCCCTCGCGGCAAAATTCACCGCGGTGCAGAAAGCGAAGGGCAAGAAGGACGCGAAGGCCTGGCTCGCGTCGCGGCCGGTCGAGGTCGAGCTGGCCGCCATCCGCCAGGCGCTGGAATTCGCCGGCGAGACCGGCTGTGCGCTGCACATCGTCCACGTGAGCAGTCCCGAAGGCCTCGCGCTCATCACCGAGGCGCGGGGGCAGCGCGTGGACGTGACCGCCGAGACCTGTTCGCACTACCTCCTCCTCAACGACAAGGACGTCGCGAAGCTCGGCGCCCCGGCCAAGTGCGCCCCGCCGATCCGCGACGAGCAGCGCCGGGTGGCGATGTGGGCGGAGTTGCGCGCGGGGCACATCCAGACCGTCGGGTCTGATCACTCGCCGTCACCGCCGGACATGAAAACTTCGAAAGATTTCTTCGCCATTTGGGGCGGCATCGCCGGTGTGCAGCATGGGTTTCAACTGCTGATGTCGGAGGCGATAAAAGTCGGCGGGCCCAGCGGTCCCGCCCTACCTATGCTTGCCGCCGTGCTCGCGCGCAACGTCGCCCGCCGCTTTCGGCTCGATGGCCGCAAGGGCCTGCTCACCGAGGGCCACGACGCGGACTTCTCCCTGGTCGAGTTCGGCGACGACCACAAGATCACCGCCGATGAACTCTGGACCCGTCACCGGATCAGTCCTTACATTGGCCGGACGACGAAGGCGCGTGTGACTCATACTTATGTCCGCGGGTGTCCGGTCTGGGCCGACGGCGGGGTTGCATCCGGCGCCCCGAAGGGTCAGTTCCTAAGGCCGGTAATTTAGCCACAGAAGGCACAAAAAGCGCAAAACACACCATCGATCCTGTGGAATTGGTTTCGTTCTTTTGAGCCTTTTGTGCATTTTGTGGCCAATCCTTCCTCTCCCATGTCCGACCTCTTTGGCCACACCCGCGCCCGCATCGCCGCCCGCCACGCGCTCATCACGCCGGCCAATCACGTCAACAGCTCCGTCCCGGGCCTGACGGGCACGACCAGCGTCGTTTTGATCAACCAGGCGATGGGCGCGAAGTTCGCGCAACTGTTGGTGACCTTCACGGCCGAGGGTCGCGCCGCGCAAGCCGCGAGCGCCGTGCAGACCTTCGGCTACGTCATGACCGGCGGCGGCGCACTGACCGTGGGCAAGACCAAGGCCAAGATTGGCGCGGGCGGTTATTTCTACGTGCCGGCCGGCCAATCCTGGAGCCTGACCGCGCCCAAGGCCGGCACGCAGCTCACGCTTTTCCAGAAAAAGTATGTTCCCCTTCTCGGCCTCGCCGAACCCGAGCCCATTATCGGCGACGCGGCCAAGGTGAAGGGCGCGCCGTTCCTCGGCGACCCGGCGGCGAATCTGCAGGTTCTCCTGCCTGACGAACCGGCCTTCGATATGGCCGTGAACCTTTTCGCGTACCAGCCCGGCGGACACCTGCCGTTCGTCGAGGTCCACGTCATGGAGCACGGGCTCATTATGCTGGGTGGTGCGGGCGTCTACCGGATGGAGGACAGCTGGTATCCGGTGCAGGCCGGCGATGCCATTTGGATGGCCCCGTATTGCGCGCAATGGTTTGTCGCGATGGGCAAGACTCCTGCCAGCTACCTTTACTACAAGGATGTCAACCGTCCGGCTATTTGATCCACCCGGCGCGCCCGCCACTTTCGACCTCATCGTCAACGGCCGGGTCGTCACGGCCGCGGGGGTCGCGCCGACCACCACCCTGCTCGCCTGGTTGCGCTCGACCGGCCTGACCGGCAGCAAGGAAGGTTGCGCCGAGGGTGACTGCGGCACCTGCAGCGTGGCGCTGGTGGATCGCGATGCCGCGGGCAAGCCGGCCTACCGCGCCTTCAACAGTTGCATCGCGCTGCTGCCGATGTTCGCCGGCCGCGAGATCGTGACCGTCGAGGGCCTCGCCCAGTGCGGCGCCGATAAAAACGGTTCGACCGGGCTTACCGCAGTGCAACTTCATCCCGTCCAGGCCGCGATGGTCGAGCACTACGGCTCGCAATGCGGCTACTGCACGCCCGGCTTTGTCGTCTCGATGTTCGAAGCCTACTACCGCGACGGCTGCAAGGAGCCGTGGCAGATCAGCGACCAGCTCTGCGGCAATCTCTGCCGGTGCACGGGTTATCGTCCGATCCGCGATGCCGCGGTCGCGGCGCTGGCAGGTAGGGCGGCGACTCCGCTCGCCGCCGAGCCGCGAACGGAGTCCGCCCCCTACCCCGACCCTTTCGCTGCCCGCCTGACAGAGCCGCTCCGCTTGCCGGCCGCACTTGACCACAACGCCGGTGGGGCGCGGTTCTTCCGGCCCACGTCTCTCCCCGGGCTATTCACCCTGCTCCAGACCTACCCGGCCGCGCAGCTCGTGGCCGGAGCGACCGAGATCGGCGTGGAACTGAACAAGAAATTCAAGACCTTCCCGCTGCTCGTTTCCACCGAGGCCGTGCCGGAGCTGACGCGCATCAAGGCAACGCCCGAGGCCTGGCGCATCGGCGCGGCCGCCACGCTGACCAACATCGAGGAAGCCCTCGGCGCCGAATATCCTTCCATCGCCAAGATGCTGCGCGTCTTCGCCTCGCGCCAGATCCGCAACCGCGCCACGCTGGGCGGCAACCTCGTGACCGCCTCGCCCATCGGCGATAGCGCGCCGGTGCTGCTCACCCTCGACGCCAGCGTCGTCCTCGCCACCCCGCGCAGCGAGCGCACGGTACCATTGGCGGAATTCTTCACCGCCTACCGCAAGACCGTGCTGCGGCCCGGCGAGATCATGCGCGAGATCATCCTGCCGCGCGGCGGACCGGGTCCGGGTCTGAACAGGCGGGTCGATTTCCTGAAAGTAGCCAAGCGGCGCGAGCTAGACATCAGCATCGTCGCCGCCGCGTTCTGCGTGGACCTGGCCGCCGACGGCACCGTGCGTCATGCGCGCATCGCCTATGGTGGCGTGGCGGCCATGCCCCTGCGGGCGCTCAAGGCCGAATCGGCGCTCATCGGCCGGCAACTCAATGATCCCGCCGTGATTCCCCTTCTCCGCGATACCTACCAGCCGATCGACGACGCACGGGGCGGGGCGGAATACCGGCGCGGGCTCGTGGTCAGCCTGTGGGAGAAGTTTGTCTCGGGTGAACAAAGCCAGGCCCAAGACGCTGACCTCGGTTTTACCGGCGACAAACGGTGGCTGGTGGAAGATGCTTCCCGCAACCTGGGCCACGAGAGCGCGGTGGGCCACGTCACCGGGCGGGCCAGGTATGTAGACGACACCGCGCAACGCCGCAAGATGCTCGACGTCTGGCCCGTCTGCGCCCCGCACGCCCGGGCGAAGATCCTGCGGCGGGACGCCACCAAGGCCCGGCAGGCGCTCGGGATTCACGCGGTGCTGCTGGCGGAGGACATTCCGGGCGAGAACAACACCGGCCCGGTGCGGCACGATGAACCTTTGCTGGCGACGGACGAGATTCTATTTCACAGCCAGATGGTGGCTTTTGTGGTCGGCGATTCGCTACACGCCTGCCGCGCCGCGGCGGCGCTGGTCGAGGTGGACTACGAGCCGCTGCCCGCGATCATCGGCCTGCCCGCCGCCATCGCGGCCGGCAGCTACCACACCGAGCCGCACGTGCTGAGCCGGGGCGATGCCGCCGCCGCATTAGCCACGGCACCGGCCAAGCTCGAGGGTGAGTTCGAGTTCGGCGGGCAGGAGCATTTTTATCTCGAGACGCACGCGGCCTGGGCCGAGGCGGGCGAGGACGGCACCGTGCTGGTCAATTCCTCGACGCAGCACCCATCGGAGATCCAGGCCATCGTCGCCGAGGTGCTTCATGTGCCACGGAACAAAGTCGTCGTGCAGGCGCCGCGCATGGGCGGCGGCTTCGGCGGCAAGGAAACGCAGGGTAACGCGTTCGCGGCGCTCGTCGCGCTGGCGTCCGTGAAGACCGGCCGGAGCGTGCGCGTCCAGCTCGACCGTGACCTCGACATGATGCTGACGGGCAAGCGCCACCCGTTTCACTCCAGGTTTTCAGTCGGCTACGACAATGACGGCCGTTTGCTCGCCGCCCAGGTCGCGCTGGTTTCTGACGGCGGCTGGTCGCTCGACTTATCGACGGCGATCAACGACCGCGCCCTCTTCCATCTCGACAACGCCTACTATATTCCGGCAGCGCATTTCAGCGGCCGCGTCGCGAAGACCAACGTGACGTCGCACACGGCGTTCCGCGGCTTCGGCGGGCCGCAGGGCATGATCGTCATCGAGGAAATCATGGACCGCATCGCGCGCCGCCTCGGCCTCCCGCCGGAGGTCGTGCGCGAGCGCAACCTCTACCATGGCACCGGCGAGACCAACCGCACGCACTACCGGGAGGACATCGGCGACAACCGGATTCAGGACCTCTGGTCGCAGGTGCTGGCCAAGTCGAAGTTCACCGAGCGGCGCGCCGAAGTGGCGGCGTGGAACCAGGCCAATCCGCACATGAAGCGCGGGCTGGCGGTGACGCCGGTGAAGTTCGGCATCAGTTTCACCCTCTCCCACTACAACCAGGCCGGGGCCTATGTCGTGATCTACACCGATGGCACCGTGCAGGTGAACCATGGCGGCACCGAGATGGGTCAGGGCCTGCACACGAAGATTCTCGGTATCGCGATGCGCGAGCTCGGCTTGCACGCCGAGAGCATCCGCCTGATGACCACCAGCACCGACAAGGTGCCGAACACCTCGGCCACCGCCGCCTCGAGCGGCGCCGACCTGAATGGCGCCGCCGTGGCCGCAGCCTGTATGATTTTGCGCGAGCGATTGACGGGAGTGGCGGCACCGCTGCTGGGCATCGCGCGGGAGCAGGTGGAATTTGCCCACGGCTGCATCGGCGAGCGCGGCCACCAGTCGAACAAGTTGCCCTTCGCCAAGGTTTGCAGCCACGCCTATTCCTCCCGGGTCAGCCTGGCGGCGACGGGCTACTACAAGACGCCAAACGTCCAATGGGACTGGGCCAAGGCCGAGGGCCGGCCGTTCCACTACTTCGCCTGCGGCGCGGCCGTGGCCGAGGTGGAGGTGGACGGCTTCTCCGGCATGCATCGCGTGCGGCGCGTGGACATCGTCCACGATGTCGGCGACTCGCTCAACCCCGGCGTGGACCGCGGCCAGATCGAGGGCGGCTTCGTGCAGGGCATGGGCTGGCTGACGCGTGAGGAATTGAAGTGGGACCAGAACGGTCGGCTACTCACGCACAGCGCCAGCACGTATCAGATTCCGGCGTTCAGCGACGCGCCGATCGAGTTCAATGTCACGCTGCTGCCCAAGGCCGCGCAGCCGAACACGATCCACGGCAGCAAAGCCGTCGGCGAACCGCCGCTGATGTTGGCTTTCTCCGTGCGCGAAGCGCTCCGCGACGCGGTGGCGGCCTTCGGCCAACCCGGCGGCGAAGTGCTGCTGGCTTCTCCCGCGACCGGCGAGGCTATCTTTGCTGCAATCCAGCAGAGGCAGCAGAAGTAACCGCTAATTTTCGCTAATCGGCGCTAATGGAACAGAGGCGTCAGGATTAATTAGCGAAGATTAGCGTCGATTAGCGGTTAACCTGCCCTGAGCTCGTCCTCGTGATCAAAGCTCAAACAGGAGTTGGCCGCGAAAAACACGAAATATCCGTAAGCGAGTCTAACTTTGCAGGCGCCTGTATGCGCACGGACGATTCTCGCTGCAGGCCGAACCCTTTTCGTGACTCTTGGTGGCTAAACCGCCTTGAGTTTGTCCCGTTCGGTCAGCAATTGCGCCACGATGCTCAGTGCAATCTCCCGCGGGTCGTTGCTCCCGAAGGGCAGGCCGACCGGACAGTGGAACTGTTTGGCGCGCTTCGTGGACAGGCCGGCGGCGACCAGTTCCTTCTGCAGCACCTTCGCCTTGGATTCGCTGCCGATGACGCCGACAAACGGAAACCTCCGTTCGGCCAGTGCCCGCTGCAGCACGGGTCGGTCGAAGGCGTGGCCCTGGGTGAGGCACAGGAGAAAGGCTCCGTCCGGCATCGCGGGCACAAGTTCTTCCGGCGAGTCGGCCTGCACGTAGCGGACGTTACGCGCGCGCGGCAGGCGGTCGAGCCACTCGCGGCGCGGATCCACGACCGTGATCAGGCAATCGAGCGGCGCGAGCACGGGCACGAGGGCCTGAACGACATGGCCCGCGCCGAAGATCCAGATCGGCCAGGCTGCGCCGGCACCGCCGGCAACGTGCGGCTCGAAATAAAGTTTCACCGAGCCGCCGCAGGTCATGCCGACGTCCGTACGGAGGGCCCACTTAACGAACTGCGGGGTGGCGGCCTGGGCGGCCAGCATTTCCCGGGCGAGGCCGATGGCCTTGGCCTCCACCTTGCCCCCACCGACGGTGCCAGTATGGAGCCCGGCGGTGGTCACGAGCATCTTGGCGCCGGTTTGCGACGGGGCGCTCCCGAGCGACTCGGCGAGGACGACCAGCACGAAGGCCAGGCCCTCGCGCTCAAGGGCGACCACTTGCTCGTAGAAGGTGCCGGTGCTCATCGGCCGGCAGCGTAGGCCGCAGCGACGAGGGGTCGACCCAAACTTTTGACCACGGATTTCACGAAGGACACAGATCATCAATCCATTCTCGCCACCGTCATCCTGAGCGGAGCGAAGGATCCAAGTGATCGGCGCGCCCACGGCCTGTCCCGTGGATCCTTGTATGTCTTGCCCGATGAAAGTTGAGAAGGGTTTGCCCCGGGCCGGGCTCCGAGAATGGGCGATGAAGCTCGTCG
>JANYDW010000028.1 GCA_025363455.1 Oleiharenicola sp.
CATCGACGACGGCCTGAAGCCCGTCCAGCGCCGCGTCCTCCATACCCTCTGGGACATGGACGACGGCCGCTTCCACAAGGTCGCCAACGTCGTCGGCGCCACGATGAAGCTCCACCCGCACGGCGACGCCTCCATCGGCGCGGCGCTCGTGTCCATCGGCCAGCGCGCCTGGCTCATCGAGCCCCAGGGCAACTACGGCAACATGCTCACCGGCGACGATGCCGCCGCCCCCCGTTACATCGAGGCCCGCCTGACCGCCTTCGCCAAGGACGTCCTGTTCAACCCGAAGACCACCGCCTGGCAGCTCAGCTACGATGGCCGCAACAAGGAGCCGATCACCCTCCCGGCAAAGTTCCCCGTCGTCCTCCTCGAGGGCGCCGACGGCATCGCGGTCGGCCTCTCGACCAAGATCCTCCCGCATAACTTCAACGACCTCTGCCGCGCGGCGATCAATCACCTCCAGGGAAAAACCTTCCGCATCCTCCCCGACTTCCCCACCGGCGGCACCGCCGACTTCGCCGAATACAACGACGGCGAGCGCGGCGGCAAGGTGAAGGTCCGCGCCCGCATCGAGGAGCGCTCCAAATACCTCCTCGCCGTCACCGAGCTCCCCTATGGCGTCACCACCGAGTCGCTCATCGAGTCGATCCTCGCCGCCAACGCCAAGGGCAAGATCAAGGTCAAGCACGTCGACGACAACACCGCCGACAAGGTCGAGATCCTCATTCACCTCCCGCAGGGCGCCGAGCCCGACAAGGTCATCCAGCAGCTCTACGTGTTCACGAGCTGCCAGGTGCAGCTCAACCCCGCCGCGTGCGTCATCGTGCGCGACCCGAAGACCGGCGAGGACAAACCCCACTTCCTCGGCGTGCGTGACATCCTCAAGACCAGCGCCGAGGCCACGCGGGAACTCCTCAAGCGCGAACTCGAGATCAAGCTCGGCGAACTCGAGCAGCAGTGGCACTGGGATTCCCTCGAGCGTATCTTCATCGAGGAGCGCATCTACCGCCTCATCGAGAAATCCAAGACGTGGGAGAGCGTCCTCGCCGAGATCCGCGGCGGCCTGAAACCGTTCCTCAAGCAGCTCCGCCGCGACGTGACCGACGACGACATCGTCCGCCTCACCGAAATCCGCATCAAGCGCATCTCCGCCTACAACCGCTTCCAGGCCGACGAGGCCATGAAGAAGATCGAGGAAGGCATCAAGGAGGTGAAGGCCAACCTGCGGAAGCTCACCGAGTATGCCGTCGCCTGGTTCGAGCAACTCGCCGAGAAATACGGCAAGGGCGTCAAGCGGAAGACCAGCTACGACGAGATCGAGCAGATCGACGCCTCGGAAGTCGTCTCGGCCAACCAGCGCCTCTACGTCAACCGCGAGGATGGATTTATCGGCCTCAACTGGCGCCAGCACGAGTACGTCTGTGACTGCACGATCCTCGACAGCGTCCTCACGATCATGGGCGACGCGAGCCTCAAGGTTACCAAGGTTTCCGCCGACAAAACTTTCATGGGCCTCGACATCAAGCACGTCGCAATCTGGCCCAAGGACGGCGACACGAAATTCTACACCCTGGTCTACCGCGACGGCCCTGAGGGAAAATGCTACGCCAAGAAATTCCAGATCGGCGGATTGTCCCGGGATAAACTATATCCGCTGGCGAAATCGGAAGGATCCAAAGTGGTTTGGTTGCATGTAGCGGAAAAAGAGAAAGAGATGCCCAAATCAATACATGTATCTCTGGATGGCAGATCTGGCGCGCGAGTGCGTGAGTTGGACTTTGACCTGACGCCAATTCCAGTGAGCTCAAGAACCTCCAAAGGCCTGATAGTAACCAAATGGGCGATCAAAGAGGTTCAAGCCAACGACCTCGCCCTGAAATAATGTAGGGTCGTCGCTCGTCGCTGGACCATGCCTTGGGCAGGTAGGGCGCGGATTCCGCTCCACGCCGCTGTAGGGCGGGATCACCGCATCCCGCCTGCTTTCTTCGCCGCCTTGCTTTCCCGCACCACCCGATGCACGCCATCCGGCCGGAAAACCTCTGCGATCACCCGGCTCCGGTTGCCGCGCAAAGCATCGCATAGCCGGCCGTGCAATTCCTCAAAGGTCATGTCCGCGTATTCCTTCCCGGTCAGTACCAGCAATGGACTGACATATTCCTGAGGATTGCGCGTCGTGCCCTTGATCGAATCTTCTGTGACAAAAACGACCGCACGATTGATCGACGCAAATCCCTCGGCGTCCGTCTGGACCGGCGGCGGCAAATATTCAGCGTAGGGATCGCCTTTTTCGTAACCTAATCCCGGTAGCGGCGACCCGATATGCGGCGGCACAGCCTGGGCAGTGACCTCAATCCAGTCGCACCCGTGATGATAATCACCCTCCTTCGGAAAACGCAGTTTCCACAATGTGGCGTAGATGCTCATACCGGCTTACTCGCCTCCCGAAGCGAAGTGCCGCTCAAGCGCTTTGATCAACCCCGGCAGATCCGCTTCCGCTGTCTGCCACACCAGTTCCAAATCCACTTCCCCATAGTCATGCGCGATGATGTTGCGCATGCCCCGCATGGCCCGGAAAGGTATGTCAGGAAACATTGCCTGTGCCTCAGGCGACAGGCGACTGGCCGTCTCTCCAATGATCTCAAAGCGCCGCAGTACGGCGTCCTGCTTTTCTGAATCGGCCAGAAAGGCGGCGCGGTCCACCGCAACAAGATAGGTCCGGATCAGAATCGCGGAATCCAGCATGTCCCGCAGCAAGCCGGACTGCCGGTCATCGGACATAGAGCGTGACCGGCCGGGCCAGGATCGAACGACGCCGGTAAACATTCCGGCTCTTTTCCACGGCCCGGCGGCTGAGCAGATCCACCTTGCGGCCGAGCTGTTGCTCAAGTTCGTCCTGCAAGGCGCCCATCTCCAGCAATCCGGGTTTGGAGCCCGGCAAAAACTCGACCAGCAGGTCCACATCGCTTTCCGGTCGCATCCGGCCGCCCGCCTGCGAACCGAAAAGCTCCAGCCGCGCCACCGGATGCCGTGCGCACACTGCTCCCGCCACCGATTTGAGATCGGCCAGGGACATGGGAGCGGAGAGCGCAGCCTTCATGCCCCCACCCTAGTCCGCCGCCCACACCCCGCAAGATTCGATTCTGATTTGCCCGCCAATCACCCCGGGCGAAGGCGAAGGGCCTCACTCTCCACCTTCACTCTCACTTTCCCCAAAATCGTGACTCATAGTCCGTGGCCTGATCGCCTGCCGCGCCATAGCCCGCAGGGCGACGGCGGGTCCACATTCGGTTAGTCTCGGGCGATGCCGTCCCCCGAGCCTTCCCTCAGAAACTTCGGAGACAACGGCCGCTCAAGCCGCGAGGCCCAAGACCTCTCCCAAGAACAACTCGCCGAGCGCGCCAACCTCGACCGTATCTGAATTCTCAAAATGTGACTTATAGTCTATGGTGTCCGAACGAGGTTTTGGCTAATATGTGGCATGCCATCTACTGAAATTCCCGATCGCGCCGCTGTTTTCGCTATCGCCACCTCGCTCTGGCATGAGTGCCACAAGCATGCTGCGACCAATCGCTCGATCAACCTGAGCGACGCCTACAGTGGCATCGACGGCTTAATGCGCGAGGTCATGCGTGTCGCTACGCTCTTCGAGACATGGTCATGCCTGCACGTTGATTTCACTCAGCTGTCCGAACCATGGCCTTACTACCTTCAGGACAATTTCGGCCAAGAATGCTTTTCAATCCTGCTACCCGAGCGGCTCGCGGATTTTGACGACCATGACTGCCGGCGCGTCGCCGCCCGCCTTCGACTTACTTTCCAGCAGTCCTCAGCAAGAACGCACCCGTCGGCGTTACCTCAAAAGTCACACGAGAACCACCCTTGATGCCAAACTTCTTCCGTAATGGCGCCGGGACCGTCACCCGTCCCCGTGTCGAAAACTTCACTCGGTAAGTCATCTCGGTTTTCATGGTTACTTTTCAAACGACTTTGCCCGGTGAACAGCAAGGAACTTCTCGTCGGGGAGGACGGCGTCCTTCGGCAACTGCAATGACTCGCCTTCATAGGCGGCAAAGCACTCCGCTACGGTCTTGTGTGGCAGATAGGATTTAAGCCCCTTAGACAGCTTGAGTCGCAGCGCGGAATCAAAAGTGACCAACCCGACATCGAACGCCGCGTCATGCAGTCGTGAGAGAGCTATCCCATTCCTGACGTTTAGCCGCTCGGCCTCGTATTTGCCCCACGGCAGGATGTGCGAAGCGATGAGCAACTCGCGCACGGCGAGCCCGGTGATCCCGCAACGGCCCCCGAAATTATTCAGAACCGAATCCCTAAAATAATCCTGCCCTCGTCGAATCTTCACGTTGGCTGTGGTCTCGGTCGGTCCACTTGGAACCTTACGAGGACGAATCCCCTCCTTTGGCGTCACCTCGACCCCATCGCCCTTCTCGGCACCGAAGAGTTTCTGGAATGCCTGCTCACTTGCTGGTGCAGTCTCGGACAGATTCTGGTGAAACTCGGTCCAGACTGATCGATCCAAGGCGCTGGCACCCGAGAGGCCCTTGATCCCGCGCATCTTCAAGGCCGGGTCGAGCGACGCGAAATTACACAGCTTCATGGCCAGACTATTCGGCCCTCGGTTCAGCTTCTCAGCCGTGGAGACAATCGCCGGCTGACGCCCATGCATCTGCCCAAATGTCAGTTTGTGGTAGAGATTAAGCGCAATCAGCAACTCGTCCCGAGTCCATTGCCGTCTGGTTGCTTGCGCCATGGAATGAGCGAAGCAGGTCTGCCTGCTTGTGCGAAGCCAGAATTTGCTTCTCCAACCACCGAAACCTGGCCAGGTGATTAAACCGAGCTATGAAAACAAATCAAAATCTCGGTGCAGATAATCTGGACCCTGCGGCAGTATTCGCCGCCGCAACGTCCCTCTGGCGAGAGTGCCACAAGCAAGCTGCGACTATAGTCATGCCTCAGGTGAAATTGAGCGATGCCTACAGCGGTATTGATGGGCTGATGCGCGAAGTCATGCGCATTGCTACTCTTTTCGAATCGTGGGCATGCACCCATGTTAATTTTGATGAGCTGACCGACGTCTGGCCCTACTTGCTTGCAGACCGATTCGGTCAGGAGTGCCTCTCCATTTTCCTGCCTGATGGTCTCTCGGAATTCGACGAGCATGATTGTCGCCGAGTGGCAGCGCGTTTAAGACTTAGCTTTAAATGATGTCCCGCATTCGTGGAGCGGGTAACAAGGGCACCGAGCTTCAGCCTTCGCACAGGGCTACGGCTGACAGGGAGGTTGATTCAGATTTTCCGGGCGAATGGCATTACGGGCTTGCGACGGGGCTGCGTGATCAGAGGACAGAAGACGGAGCACAGACGACAGAAGAAGCCGTTCTCAGTCCGGCCCGACTTTGTCTTCTCTAAGTTGAGGACCGCCATCTTTGTCGACGGCTGCTTCAGCCTTCGCCAAGCCTATGGCTGACAAGTCTGGCACGGCCCGTCATCGCCGTAGCTACGCCGAGGCAAGCTGCCCCAGGCATGCCACCTGGCCGAAGACACGGGCGGCGTTCTGGCCCGCCAAGCTCACCGGCAACAAGGCCCGCGACTGCCGCGTAAATCGCGCCCTCCGCGAACACGGCTGGAAGGTCGTCCGGGTTTGGGAGCACGAGCTTCGTCGTAAGGACGAAGCTCGATTGCTCCGTAAACTCCGGGCTCATTTGTGTCCTCGCTGCCCTTAGGGTGCCCGCTGCGTCCACCCTCCGTCCGCCAAATGCGGAACTGCGGGCCAGCCCTTGAAGCAAACCGCGGGCTGACCGTTGTTCGGCAGTCCGCCCGGCGGGCACCCGCCTGCCTCACCTCGGGCGATGTTCGAGGCTACGCCATCTTCGTGCTGCCGCACTACGTCTCCGCGCTTCATCCTTCGCGTAAAGCTACAGAAGACATGGCCGCGCTTCGTGGGCGCACGAACTACGCCGGCGCGACGAAGCAAAACTTGTCCGGCGTCTGCGCTCCAGTCTGCCCGCCTCACCAACGCCGCCTGCGGCCACTTGTAACGTAATACGTTACAAACTCCCATCGCCCAGCCCCGACCCTTTTGTAACCTATTAGGTTACAACTTTCCGCCGTGCCGTTTGTGGTTTGAGAGACTACTTACTCCTCCGCGCTCTCTGCGTCCTAGGTGCTAAATTCGCTCTTGTTCCAAAATGGAACACTTCGCCGGCCCGCATCTGCTATTCTAGCGGAATGACAATAGACGGCCATCGCATCCTGATTCTCTCAGGTGACCACGCCGGCGAGGAAGGCATCTGCCTGGGCAGAATTGCCGGCACCAATCGTTGGGCCGTTTCGCCTGACTCCTCGACTGCCATCCTCAAGCTCCACTTCGAAAGCGACTTCGCGCTTCTCCTGGATCTATCGGCTGTGCCTGACCGAAACTAACCAAGTGCCCGTATGGATGAGTGCCGATCAGCGCTCATCAGTGGTTAAAAGTCCCCTTGCCTGACTCCCCTTCCCGGCTATGTTCGCCGCCATGTGCACCGTGCAGGAAATCGAGCAAGCCATAGACCGCCTCGGCGACGAGGAAGTGGCCGAACTGCGTGCATGGCTGTTTGACCGTGACATCGCCCGCGATGCGGCCAACGGCAAACTGGACTCCCTCGTCGGCGAGGCGCTCCGTGAGGTCAAGGCGGGACGCACCAAACCGTTGTGAATCACCGGGCGACCAGTCGATTCTGGGCCGCCTACGACAACCTGAATCCCGAGATGCGGGCGCAGGCTGATAAACAATTCAAGTTGCTGAAGTCGGATCCTCGACATCCGTCGCTGCACTTCAAGAAAACCGGCCGGGTCTGGTCTGCCCGCGTCAATCGCAGCATCCGCGCCCTGGCCGTGCAAGATGGTGAAGACTTCGTGTGGTTCTGGATCGGCGACCACCGCGAATATGAACGTCTGATCCGCGACTTCCCTCAAGGGTGATGCTCGGTGGTGAAAAGACCTTGCCCCAGTACCCGTGTACTCTGCCCGTGAGCACCTTCACCATTAGCGCCGATTAGCGGCCATTAGTGGTTACATTGCTTCGAGGCTTGCACCTAGCTTCATTGGCATTTGCGGTCAGTCCGGCCGGGAGTTTATTGCTCGATCGGGCCCAAGGAAAATTATGCACGCCACTCCACGTTGGATTTTTGTCGGCCTCATCCTGCTGCTCGCCGGCCTGCCGGCCTCAGCCGTCAACCCGTCCTCCCTTCAAAAGGGGCTGACCAAGGTATTTAATGTTACCGATGTGGATGACCCGCCAGTGCCGGTCAAGCGCAGCCCACCCATCTACGCACCCGAACTGCGAGCCGCCCGGATCAAGGGGAGCGTCACGGTGGAATTCGTCACCGGGCTGAAGGGCGAGGTTGTCAGCGCCCAAGTCACCTCCTCTGACGACAGCCGCCTGAACAACGCGGCCATCGAATGTGTGCTGACGTGGAAATACAAGCCCGCGAAATATCACGGCCACGAGGTTTTCTGCCGGACCACCACGTTGATAGAGTTCCATCTTGATTGATTCGCCAAATCGAAGCGCCGGCCGTGCTCTCCGTATTACGCGCGGCCAACCCTTTCGTGTATTTCGTGTGTTGTTCAGCATACCGCCCATGGGGCACCCGTCTGCTTTACCTTTCACTGTCGTTCAAGGCTTCGCCCTCTCCGCGCTGCCACGCTCCGTCCGTGGTTGATCCTGCTCGAACCCTGCGCCTTGGCGGCTCCGCGTGCCAAGCCGCTTTTCCTGGCCGTTTTTTGTAGGAGCCTGCTTGCAGGCGATTCGGGATGCCCGCCAGCGGACCGACCGCAGAATCGCCTGCAAGCAGGCTCCTACATCCCGACCAAGCGGAAGCACCCGTCGGCCATAGGCCGGGCGACGGCCCGCTTTCGACCACTACAGCGAAAAGAAGGAACGCGCCGGGGGCGGGACCTAAATCCTCCCGTTCCCCTCAGCTCAAGGTTGGGTGGGTGCGCCGGCCAGGTGCTCCAACCGCTCCAGCAGCTCGAGACAGCTGCGGCTGTTGTGGTAGGGACATTTCCATAAACTCGCCTTCGCGCTGGGATACTTATCCCCGTTGGCGCCAAAGTGGAAGAGAATCGGCGTGCCATCCCGTCGGAGCGTGTTGTGCCAGTCGCCATTCTGGCGGTCGACGAGCCGGGCCTGGATGAAATCCCAGCTCCGCCGCGAACCGGCAAAATCCCGGGCGTCACCGGAAATCTGGTAGGCATTGAGAAACCCCACCGCCGCCTCGGCCTGCTCCCACCATTCCTTGTTCGTGTTGGTGGGGCCGTGCGGGTTACCCTCGTTGAAGACGCCGCCGTCCGCATCAATGCCCTGCGCGCCGGTCGCCCGCACCATGGCCACGGCCTCCGCCCGCGCCCGCGCCACCAGCGCCGGGTCGCCGAGCACCGCCGCCGCCTCGACCAGCAGCCAGCTGAGCTCGATGTCGTGACCGTAGGAAACCTCATCGCCGATCGGCGTCCAGTCGTCCTGCATAAACAGCACGAGGTGGTGCGTGCGCGGGTTGATGATCTTGGCCAGCATCAGCTCCACGAGTTCGCGCTGGCGCTGACGCAGCCCGGCGTCGGGCCAGACGCGCAGGAGGCTGGTGTAGCCCTCGAGGATGTGGATGTGGGAATTCTGGGATTTCGGGGCGGCACCGAGCACATTGCCCGCGGCCTGCGGTTCACGCCGCCACTCGCGATCCAGTGAGTCGAAATATCCGCCGTGCCTGGGGTCGGCGGCGTGTTGCTCGATCAGGCGGTAGATGGCGATGGCCTGCTCCAGGGCCGCCTGCTCGCCGGTCGCGCGGTAATACTCGCTCAGGGCGTAGAGTCCGAAGACCTGGCCGTAAATCTGCTTGTGCGCGTCGAGCGGCGCGCCCGCGGGGGTGATCGTCCAGAAGAGTCCGCCCTGTTCCCGGTCGAGGAAATGCTCCGTCTGGTCCCGGTAAGCCCACTTCGCCATGGCGAGGTATTCCGGGTCGCGGTATTTCCGGTAGGCGGCGGAAAACGTCCACAGGATCCGGCTCGTAAGCAGCGCGCCGCGCGGCTGGTCGTCATGCACGGACATGTCCTCGCCGATGAACGAATGGAAGCCGCCGTTTTTCGGGTCGCGGGCCTGCTTCAGCCAGAAGGGCAGGATATTGTCTTTCAGTTCTTTCTCCGCCGCGGTGGCGTAGGCGTGCAGCTCGGCGGCGGCCACAGGCGGGGCGGACTCGCGCGCTGTCGCAGGCGCGGACACCGCAGAGGAGGCGAGCAGAAATAGGGCGAGAGTTGTTCTCATGTCAGGGTATGGGAGAGACGGCGGAGACGGCAGACAGTTCTGAAAATCAGAGTCAGTCATGCGCAAAACCGCCTGAGTCCCGTTTCAATCGTGGGTTAGTCCCAGCGCCCCGGCAAGCCCGGGTTCGTTTTCTCCCAACGTGAAGACCGCCGTCTTTGTCGACGGCTGCTTCAGCCGCCGCCAATCCTATAGCTGACAGGCCTGGCATGGCCCGTCTTCGCCCACCGCGACGCCGAGGCAAGTTTCCGGCCACCCGCCACCGCTTGTTGTAATTTAAACCTCAAGGATGCACTAGGTGGGCGTCAGTTTCCCTACCGACGTCTATCGCCGATATGGAAATCGGCGACCACCTTTCGGAGAAGTGCGCTCGTCCGTCTCCAGAGTGTTCTGTGGTTCCTACTCGATCCGGCTGGGGGTGTTGGGGAGCGCGGCGTCCAGCTCAGCGCGGGTAAGGTAACCGTCATGGTCGCGATCGAGCTCGCGGAAACGGTCTGCCCGGCGCTCCGCACTTTCGTTGCCACTTGAATTCCCGGTGCGGCTGCCGGTTGATGCAGTCGTGCTGCCGTCGGAGACAGCGCCGCTGACGGCCCTGCGGCCCGCTGACTCGCTGCTGGTGCCCGGCGTGACACCGGAGCCTTGGCCAGCTGACCGACCAGAATCCACCAGCGACGACCGGGTGTACTCAGCCAGGGAAACGCGCCCGTCGCGATCCGCATCAAGCTGTTCGAAGCCGGCCTTGGCCGGGCCGCTCACCGGAGTGTCGAAGATGGCGCCGCGAGGGCCGTAGACCGTCAGATTGCGTTGCGGACCAGGCTGCGCGGACGGGCTGGTGTCGGTCGAGGCGGAACCAGTCCGGGAATCCACACTCACGCTGGATCCAGGCGGCAAGGTCCGCTCGCCAGAGGCGGCTGGGACGTTGGATCCCGACCTTTGGGCAGGTAGAGGGAGGGCGAGCGCCGACAAGCCGGCGGCGATAAAAAGGGCGGTGAACTTTTTTGATCGATTCATGTTTAGGGAGGTTAATGTTGATCCTAGCCAGTGGCGACACGACTGGCCATCGGGTGAACCCCTGAGTGTCGCATACGGCGGTGTCCCCATGGCCAGTTTCCCCATTTTGCCAAAAAGGAACGGAAAAAAATCCTTACGGCTGGGCCTTATCTACGCTGCTTTTCCCTGCCTGCGGTTGGTCCTCACCCCGGCTGCGTGCCGGTTCGCGCAAGCCCAGTTCGTTGCGACTGAGGTAGCCGTCGTGATCGACGTCCAGTTCCCGGAAAAATCTTGATCGATCCGGCCGTCCCTCGTTGTTGTGCAGTTCAAATCCGCCCGTGAGACCCACCGGACCCAGGCGCTTCCCGGCGGCGATCCGGTCCCGCGCGCTCCGCGGCGAGGCCGCATACTCGTCTCCCGAGACCCGCCCGTCACCATCGGTGTCCATCTGCGCGAATTCGTCGCCGGGGGACGTCCGCGGTGCGGGCCGGGCTGGGGAATCTTTCGCGATCGGCCGGGAGTCGGCCGCCGCGGCACCGGATTGCGCTGCAACCGGAAGCGCCCAAGCGCCCGCTAGAATTACAAGGGTAAGCATCGGATAAAGTCGGGATGAAAGGTTCATGGCGGTAAGATAGTCGCGCCGTCTGTACATCGGCATCCGGCAACGTACCATCCATGCCATGAGGACAATTCCGGAGAAAAGTTTCCAAAAAAAGCCCGCGACTCGGTGAGTCGCGGGCGATGTGGCTGAGGAATGTCGAACGTTATTGCTTGATCTGCTCGGAGTCGCTCGCGTTTTGCGCTGCGGTCAGCTCGCCCCGACTGAGATAACCATCGTGATCGCGGTCCAGCTTATGGAACTGCGCGGCCGTGTACTGGCCGGATTGGGCGCCGCTAGAGATGCCCGTGGATGTGCTGCTGCGGCTGGCCGACGTCGCTCCGCTGGTGCTGGGCTCCATGGAGCCGGTGGCGCCGCCAGATAGGCCGGCGCTGGAACTCTGACTTGAAAGCTTGGTATATTCCGTCAGCGAAATGCGGCCGTCGTTATCGGCATCGAGCTTGTCAAAGCTCAGGCTGCCTTGGACGCCCACCTGGCGGCCATTGTTCACGCCGGTCGTTGCGCTGGAGCGTGACGAGTCGGTGCTGGCGGAACCCGTGACGCTGCCCGAGCTGGACGGCATGGGGGGTTCGGTGACCGAGCCAGGCTGGGACCCGGCAGTGCCGCTGGAGGAGGACGGGGGGCGGTCGATGCTCGAATTCGAGCCGGCACCCGGCGTGGCGCCTGAGCCGGAACCCGAGCTTTGGGCGAGAGCGGATAGCGTGAGCGCGGAAATGCTGACGAGGAGGAGGGAGGCGAATTGATTGGGACGTTTCATGTTTTTAGTGGGTTGATGATTATCAACGGATTCGTTGAAGGATGACTTTACCCGACCTTGCGACCGTCCGCTACCCGGGCGCTTGCGCCTCGGCCTGACCAGCCATCTCCGCATGGGCACCTAGGTAATTGCCCCACGGGGGTCCGAATCATTCCGCCGTGCCGAAGGATGTTCAATATTTCTGGCGACCCACGACCGAAACTTGGTCGCAATCACGGCGCCAATGGCGAACAAGGCCTCCGCAGCCTCGAGGCCATTGCTTTTGGGTTTTTGTGCTTCGGGTGGCAGGCGGCTTCTGCCGTCGCCCGACCCGCTATTTCGCCGCGTAGCCCTGCCACACCCACTCCAAAGCCTCGGGGAGCGTCTGCTCCTTGACCTTCCGATCAGTGTGACCGGAATTCAGGGAGAAAACATACTGGTGGTGGTAGCCCTTTTGCTTGAACACGGCGGCCATGCGGTGGTTGGCCGTCACCCAGTCATGCATGCCGTCACGCATGACGTTCGGATTGTACAGATCGCGGTCGCTCACGTGCATCCAGATGCGGATCGGTTTGGGATCACTGGCCGCGATGAGCCGGTTATGATATTCCCACGCGCCACCGGGCGTCACGGGATCGTAGGGCCACTGCTGGTTGATGTAGGTGCCGGAATACGAGACCACGCGGTGATACCACTCGGGGTGATACCACGCCATGGTGAACGCCGCGGCCGCGCCCGAGCTGCCGCCCATCGACGCACGCCCGTCGGGATCGTCCGTCAGTTTCACGCCCATGGTTTTTTCCACCGCCGGCAGCACCTCCGCCTGGATGAACTCGGCGAACTTCCCCGACATCGTGTCGTATTCCAGGCCGCGCTCGTTGCCCTGCGCGTCGCCGCCGCCGTTCTGGATCATGATCGCGATCAACGCGGGCACGCGTTTCTGCGCGATGAGGTTGTTGAGCGTGTTCACGAGCAGGGCGTCGGACTTGCCGGGCGCCGGTCCGTCGTGCGTGACGATGAACGGCGCCGCCGTACCGGGCACATACTGGCTCGGGATATAGACGGTGATGGTGCGCTTGTAAGGCGCCGGGTGCGTTTTCACGACCAGCGTGAGCGGGTTGGCCGGATCCACTGTCCCGAAAACATCCCGGCCTATGCCGGGGTAGAACTTGCTCCCGGCGGAATCGAGCGTGAGTTGCTCGACGCGGCCCTGCGGCACACCGGCAATTTCCTTCGTCTCGGGCGCGGGTACATAGTCGGGACCCACGAGCCAGTCGCCCTCGGCGTCGGCGGGCGGATTCACGCCCGGAGCCACGTGCAGGGCGGTGTCGCCGGGCTTCGCGCCCGGGACTCGGAAGGGCGGTGCGCCGGGCCCGTCGGGCGCACGGATGGGCATCGGCGGACGCACCGGGGGCGTCGGGGGCTTGGCGGCGGCCGGCTCGGCCGCCGGCGTGACCGCAGCGGGCGCATCGGCGCCGCGCCCGGAGGATGACAGCAGGTTCAGGCCGCACAGGACGATGGCAACGCGAAGCAACGGAGTGGTTCTCATGGGGTAAACGGTGACTCGAGTCAGGGAAGGAAGAGACCAGACGTAACCGGCCTGCCCGCATCCGCAAGCGACAAGCCACGCGTGGCGCGGGAATTTCCCTATTCTGTGCGCAGGACTTCGCCGGAGGTGCGGCGGCCGGGCGGGCGTGTCAACAGAGACGATCAATTCATCTCAACCCAAAAAAACAATCATCATGAAAGCCAGTACATCCAACATCGCCCGCGGCCAAGGCAACATCGCTGCCGGCAAAACCGAACGCGCCGTCGGCTAGGTCGTCCGCAGCCCGAAAATGCAGGCCAAGGGCGCCGCCCGCGAAGTGGGTGGCGAAATCCAGAAAGCCGTGGGCAAGGATCAGAAGGACTGCGGCTGCTAATAGTCGGCGACAATTCGATTGATAAAAAGGCGCGGCTCTCTGCCGCGCCTTTTACTTTGGCGCCGTTTATGGATGAATAACCCCATAGCGTGACGGCCCGGGGCGGTGCATAGTCAGCCTCACCCTCCGTGCCCGCATGAACCTTTCCGACGAACTTCAAAAACTGGCAGAACTCCATCGCAGTGGGCAGCTGACCGACGGGGAATTTGCCTCCGCCAAAAATCATTTGCTTGAGACCGGGGCGGCGCCGTCGCCCAGCCCGGTCGTGTTGGACGCTCCCCCACCCGACGGGGCGATCCCCAAAAGAATCTACCGTTCGAGCCGCCGGTCGTCAGGAAATCTATTTTTTCCGGATCAACTCACGCTGGCCGGCGATGCCATGCATTTCCGGAAAGGGGCCCTGTTCAGTTCGCAGGAAGAGCATATCAACTATCGCGCCATCGCCTCCCTTCGCGTCAAGACGGGACTCTTTCTCGCCGACCTGAACGTCGAGACGTCCGGCGGCAGCCAGCCGATATTTATCAACGGCCTGTGGAAGTCGGATGCCCGGGCGATCCAAGCCCAGGTGCAGGCTATCCAAAAAACTCCCTGAGAGTCGGGCCACTCGTCCGCGAAAAAGCCCGCGCTGCGGTCAGCGCGGGCACAATTTTTTACCGAATGGTGGTCGCCGATTTCCATATCGGCGACCGGCGTCGGGGTGGAAACCGACGCCCACCTATCGTTCGGGATTAATGGGCCTTCTTCTCGGCCTGCGCCCGGGCGAGGTGCTGGCGCAGCGTGGGCAGTGTCTTCTCGGCGAAAGCGGCGATTTCGGCATCCTTCGATTTCGCGGCCTTCTCGAAGAGTTCGATGGCGTCCTTGTGCTCGCTGACCATTTCCTCGAGGTAATCTTCGTCCGCGTCCTTGTCGTTCTTGCTCCACTTCTGGGCCAGCTTCGCATTCTCGACGGGGAGCACGACCCCTTTCTTCGCCGCGAGGGCCCGGAGTTCCTCGTTGGCCTTGCCGTGATCCGAAGCGATCATCCCGGCGAGTTCACGCGTGGAGGCTGTGGTCAGGTTCGGTTGGCACGTCTGGGAGATGGCGACTTCCTTTTGGCCGGCCTTGGCTGCCTTCTCGAAGAAGGAGCGGTCGGCGTGGCTAAGTTCGACGGTCTGTGCATAAGAGACACAGGCCAGGGTTGCCGCGGCGGCAACGGATAGAATGTAATTATAGGTTTTCATAGTAGTCGACTTTAGTCCCGTGCCCCGGCGCTGAGTTTCTCGGGAAATTCCCCAGCCGCTCCCTCAGGCGTCGCCCCCATGAGCGATGGCTCCCATTAGTCCCTCTCGGAGAAAGGATGTCGCAAATGCGACGACGGGTCCGGCTGATCGGCGAGCCTCAATAGCAGGTTCCCACCCCATGCGCAGCATGGCACTGGGGGAATAGAGTATGAGGACCGTCGCTGGTCTCCGCCTCGCCTGATGCCCCGGGCCCGTCCATCATGAACCCTCCCGATTTTCTTCGCCGCGGGCGCCGCCATCTTGGCGGGGCCTCCTGCCGCCTGCTGGTCGCGATGGCCGGGGCGTTCATCATCCCGATGCCCGCCCGGGCCGCCCTTGACACCGCCTTTGCGGTCCAGGCCAGCGCCACGGTGCAGTCCGCCCCGGCGCAGATCACGCTCAGCTGGACTCCCAGCCCGGCGCCGGTCAACACCTATGCGCTTGCGCGAAAGGAAGCGGACGCAAACGCGTGGACCCCGCTGATCAATTTGGGAGGCACGACCACCAGCTACGCGGACACCAATGTGGTCTCTGGCCGGCTTTATGAATACCAAGTGGTCAGGCAAGCGCCCGGCCTGACCGGTTACGGCTACGTCGCCTCAGGCATCGACTTGCCGGTGGTCGATGCCCGGGGAAAAATCATTTTGGTCGTGGACAACACCGTCTCCAGCGCACTCGCGGCAGAGATCGATCTGCTGGGCCGCGACGTCGTCGGTGACGGCTGGATGGTGGTCCGTCGTGAGATCGGGCGCTTCGACCCGCCCGCCGCCGTGCGCGACGTGATCCGCGCCGCCTACAACGACGACCGGACGAATACCCGCGCCGTGTTGCTTCTCGGGCACGTGCCGGTCGTCCGATCCGGCAACGAAGATGTCGATGGCCACGGCGGGCGGCCGCTCCCGGCGGATGTGTTTTACGGCGACATGGACGGCAATTGGACCGACACCAATGGCGACGGGATCCTCGACCAGAGCCAGATCCCCTCGGACGTGGAATTGATGGTCGGTCGGGTCGATTTTGCCGATATGCCCGGGGCAAATGCCGTGACGCCCTTTCCCAATGAAACGGAATTGTTGCGCCGCTACCTGAAAAAGGACCATGACTATCGCCACGGTCTCCGCCGGGTGACCGCCCAGGCGCTGGTGGGTGACCGGATCGGCGACGCAGATGGCGAGGCGTTTGCCGCCTCGGGCTTCCGGACCTTTTCCGCCCTGCTGGGACCAAATCGCACGATGGTCGCCAATGTGGAGGACAACAGTCCGCCCGGTGAACGCTGGAGCTCCCGGCTCACGGGGGCCGACTGGCTGTGGGTTTATGGGTCCGGCGCGGGAAACTTCTCTGCCATCAGCGGACTCGGGCTGCATGGAGCGTTCAACGAGGTGTGGTCAGCTGATCTGGTGGACCAAGGCGCCCGCGGAATGTTTTATCTGATGTTTGGCAGCTGGCTGGTGGACTGGAGCCAGCTGGACAACATCATGCGTGCCGCCTTGGCGGCGCCCGACTACGGATTGACGGCGGCGTGGTCGGGTCGGCCCCATCTTTTCTTCCAACATATGGCAATGGGTGAAACCGCCGGCTACGGCATCCGGCTGAGCCAGAACAATACCTCACTCTATGCCAACGCCGTGAATCGCGAGACGCGCGGCATTCATATCGCCCTGCTGGGCGACCCGACGCTGCGCCTGCAAGTCGCCGCGCCAGCGGCCAGCCTGGCGGTGGCACCCGGCGGAGGTGCGCCGGCCTTATCGTGGGCGGCCTCGCCGGATGCGGCGGCGGGCTATCACGTCTATCGCGGGACGAACGCCGGCGGGCCCTTCGCCCGGATCACGGCTTCGCCCGTCACGGCGACGACGTTCACAGACTCCAGCGCACCCGCCGGCGATTTCACCTACATGGTGCGGGCCGTCCGGCGCGAGGTGTCGGGCAGCGGCAGCTATTTCAACCTCAGCCAGGGAATTTTTGCTCAAGCCACGGTGATTACTCCGTCATCCAATCCGACGCCGAACCCCAACCTTGCCCAGCCCGGCGGAAACAGCGGGGGAACGGGCGGAACGACCGCTGGCGGCGGGGGCGGGGCCGTTTCCCCGTGGATGCTCGCATTGCTGGCCGGCTTGGGGCTGGTGCGAAGCCGCGCCTGGCGGGAAAAGTCAACCCCCCGGCCCTAGTCGCCCCGTGTTTCACCCCATCATGGTCAGCGGTTACGAGCCGCTCCCCCCGGTCCGTTCGGCCTGAAACACCTCGGAGTTGAAACAAATATCTCGCCAGAGTGCGTGCCAGGTTGGCCAGTCATGCCCGCCCGAAGTGGTGGTCACCCGCGCCGCCGGTAGCAGTTCGGCCAGGAAACGCTGGCCGCGCCCGTAACGATCGCTGTTGCCGGAGAAAAGCCATGTCGCCGGCAACCTGGACGAATACGTGCCAAGGAAAGTCCAAATTTGCTCGTAGACGTCGCCATTCTGCGGGTCGTGCCCGGGTGCCCACCGGGTTGGCCCGCCAGCGGAGGCAATCCAGTCGAAGAAATCTTTGTTGTCGCCCAGATTGGGCGCGAGCAGGACCAATGCGTCGACCAAACCGGGGTTGTCGCGTTCGTTCAACAGTGCCCCCAGCCCGCCGAGTGAAACGCCGACCAGCACGATCCGGCGGTAGCCTTGCTGCCGCGCAGGTTCCAGCACATCGGCGCGCAGCCGGTCGGTGATGGTGTGTTTGAGATAATAGCCAAGATGCGCATCGACTACGATCACGTCGGCCTTCACCCGCGCCTCCCGCATGGTCGCCCCGATGCCTTGCCGCTCGAAATCCGCCATCGTGTCGCCGCGTCCGGGCAGCCATACGACCAGGGTGGAGGTCCGGGCGGACGAGGATACTGGGCTCGCCAGAGTAGGAATGGGTGCCGGGGTGGAGCGGGCGGACAAGCTGGAGCCGGTCAAGGCCACGAGCGCGCACATCGAGCTAAGGACCACGCACCTCATCTGCGTGATTTGTCTTTGTCCTTTTTCGCGTCGTCGTCCCCATCGTCGGGCGGCTTGGGAGCTGGATTTGCCTTGGGGGACTCATCCCTGACGCGCTTCGGTTCATCCGGCTGCTTTCCGCGCGCTTCCGGCGGGTTGCGCTGCGCCTCTTGCCTGGCTTTCGCGCGCTCCTCATTTTGCTGCGCCTGGGCTGCCTGCTCGTTCGCCCTTTGCTGGGAATCATCGCGAGCCTTCTTGGCCGCCTCATTTGCCTGTTCTGTGGCCTGTTGCCTGGACTTTTCCGCGGCTTGGGACTTCTCCTGCTCGTCGCGATTGCGCCGGTCGGCATCCTGCTGTGCTTTCGCTTGCTCTTGTGCTTTCGCCTGCTGCTGTGCCGCCGCTTGCTGTTGCGCCGCCGCCTGCTGTTGTTGCCGTTGGGTGTCGTCCCGGGCTTTGGTGGCGGCCGCATTCCTGCGTTCCTCGGTTTGCTTTTGCTCGCGGGCCGCCGACTCGTTCGCCCTTTGCTGGGATTCGTCACGGGCCTTTCGGGCCGAATTCGCCTGTTCCTCGGCCTGTTGCCTGGACCTTTCCACGGCCTGCGACTTCTGCTGCTCGTCGCGATTGCGCCGGTCGTCCTGCTGCGCAGTTGCCTGCTGTTGCTGGCGTTGGGCCTCGTCCCGGGCGTTGCTGGCGGCCGCGTTCCTGCGGTCCTCAGATTGTTGCTGGCCCCGGGCTGCCGTCTCGTTCGCCCTTTGTTGCGACTCATCCCGGTCCCTCTGGGCGGAAGCATTCACGCGACCCTCGGCTTGCCGTTTGGACCGGTCGTCTGCCTGGGATCTCGCCTCCGCGTCGCGATTGCGCCGATCGGAATCCTGCTGGGCCTTCTGCTGCGATTCTTGATCCTTCCGCTGCGATTCATCGCGGGCTTTCCTGTCCGCGGTATCCCGGCGCTCTGCGGCTTGCTGCTGGTTGGCTGCTGCCGTTTCACTGTCGTTTTGCCGGGACCTGGCCTCGGCCTGGGACCTGGCGTCCGCGTCACGGTTGCGCCGGCCGGTGTCCGGCTGAGCCTGCCTTTGTGGCTCGGGTGCTACCCTCCGACCGGGTTCGTTCGCGCGCTGATCCGACGAAGGGGCGTTGCGCTGCGGCTCGAATTGACGGGATTCAGACGGGGGATTGCGGCGGTCCGCGTTTGGCGGGCGACCGGAGGTATCCGTTCTGGGCTGGGCTGTTTGGAAATTTGGGTTAGGCGCCTGCTGCGCTTGGGGCGGTGCCGCACTCCGGCCCCGCTGCCCGGACGGGTTCGCGACAATCGGGGAGCGGGGGGCCGCCACGCGGACCGGCTCGACCCTGGCATCCGAGCTGCGCCCGATTGTGACGGCCACCTTGGTTTCAACCGCCCGGCGCTGGTCGCGGAATTGCTGAACCTCCCGGCCCCGCTGGGCCAGTTGCTGACGGTCGTCTTGGGCCACCGATTGGAAGCGCACGGGATTGTCCGGACTGCGGGCCAGTTGCGCGAGAGGTACGGCCAGCTGAACGCGGACCCGCCCGCTGGCGGGCGAGTTCACATTTAAAGCCAGCTGGGCCGACCAGGTGCGCGGGGGACGCGCGCCTTCGTGGTCCCGGCGATCCTGGTAGGAGGCCCGAAAGCGGTTTTTCCAGTCACGCTCCCCGCGATGTTCCCAACGGTTGTGCGAATAAAACGGGTCGAAACCCTGCCGGTTGGATTGAAATGAAATCGAGGCATAGAAACCTTCCTGCTCGTAGCGCGACCCATAGTAATCCCCGAAATAGTAGTGGTGGTAGCTGGGCCGCAGAAAAAGGTTGTCCATGAAGAGCGACAGGTTGATCGCGATCCGGGGCGAGTAGGAGTAACCCCGCCGGGCATAGCCTCGGGATTGGTAGTAGACCGGCGCAAACAGGATGCCGCGTTGTTCCACCGGGTAATCCCAGAAGCCCTCGACAAAGATGACCCCACGCGGAGTCCACGAATAATAGGCTGGCACCCAGACCCAGTCCGCCCGGCCTTCCGCCCAATAACCGGCGCGCCAGGCATAGCGGTCCTCGCGCCAAACCCAGCAGCCCGGCGACCAACCGTAGTCCTCGGAGGGCGCGTCGATATTGGCGCCGACCTCCAGAGTGTCGGGCGGCGGCGGCAGATACGTGGTCTCCTGCTCGCTCGCGTTAGCCCAATACCCGGAGATCCACTGGTAGCCGTCGTCGCTTTCGCGCCAGTATCCGGCCAGCCATTCGCGACCCGGGGGCAAGATGCGCCAGGTGCCGCTGATCCAGAGGTAGTCATTCCGTTCGTCGTCCCAGCCCCAGTAACCCGGAATCCAGGCGACGTCATCCCCTTCCGGTCTTTCCTCGGGCGGCAGCTCCTCGATAAGTTCGGGCGGCCGTTTCCGCACCATGTTCCCGGGCGTCGGATTGTAACTGACCACCGCGGCGAAGGCCTCGTGCACGGGACCACGCGTGAGTACTACCTCGCCGTCCGCCTCATAGCTGGACGGCTGCGCCCGGCTGATGGCCACGGGCAGGCTGAGACTGAGACATCCGGCAAGCAGGGCAGCGAAAGCGCGCGGAAAAAGCGGGCGGGTGGCGTGGGCGTTTTCTACCGTGACCACAGACTGGGTAATTTTCATGACAAGGATTGCGGAGCGCGACTTCGGATTGAAGCCATGCTACCAAAGGAGTAAGGTAATCCGGCGCTGGATTTCCGGATATGGGGTGTAAACTCCATCGCTGGGTCACACGCCCTGCTGACTTTGCTTCTGCGCTCCTTTGTGTTCAACTGAGCCATGCCCAAGAGTAACTTGAAACGCCTCCCGCCTAAAAAGCGCCCGCGCAAGGCCAAGGCCGGCACGCGCGGCACTGAGGCGAACGAATCCCTGCTGCCGGAACTGACCGGCGCCGGCCTCGAGACCAAGGCCGCCATCGAACGCGCCGGCGGCGTGATCGTCGGACAATACTCCGAGCCCATCGGCCGGCACCCTCTCCTGCTGGCCGTGCTGCCGATCGCCAGCATCGAGCCGACGCCCTTTCAGCGCGACGTGTCCGACATGCATCACAAGAAACTGGCCGACGTCATCGACCGAACCGGCATGTTCCTCGACCCGATCATTGCCATCACGGCGCCCAAGGATGGTTTCTGGACTCCCAATGGCGGCCATCGCCTCGCGGCCATGCGCCGGCTGGGCGCGAAGTCGATCACCGCCCTCGTCGTACCCAAGCGCGAAGTCGCCTGGCAAATCCTCGCCCTCAACACCGAGAAGGCCCACAACCTGAAGGACAAATCCCTCGAGGTCATCCGCATCTTCCGAAACCTGCTCGAGGACAGCGCCGCGAAGCCCGAGAAGGACTTCGCCTACTACTTCGAGGAGGCGTCGCTCATCACCATGGGCCTCTGCTACGAGCAGCACGCGCGCTTCAGCGGCGGAGTTTACAACTCCTTCGTCCGCCGGCTGACCACCTTCAGCGACGACTCGTTGACGAAGACGCTCAAGGTCCACGAACGCCACGCGACCATGCTGCTCGAACTCGACTCGAAAGTCGCCGAGGCTGTGGCGAAGCTGAAAGCCAAGGGCTTCGTGAGTCCCTACCTCAAGACCTTCGTCGTCGCCCGCTCGAACCCACTGCGCTTCATGAAGGAGCCGCCGGAGCTGGAGGAACTCATCAGGACGATCCGCGGCAAGGTCGAGCGCATGAACATCGACAAGATCAAGCCCGAGGACATCACCGCGTCCGGCGGCAGCGGTGCGGCGGATGATGAGTAAACCTATTGTTCATTTTTCATTTTTCATTTTTCAGCGTTCAGCGATTCGAGTCATATGAACAACGGGAGGTCCCGCCTGATAGGTCTTGCCCAGTCCGTCTGCTTGGGCCCAGCCTCCGACCGTTGAGCAAAATTCCCGCAGTCACCCTCGCCTTCTGGATCCTGAAGATCTGCGCCACCACCTTGGGCGAGACAGCGGGCGACCTGATGTCGATGACTCTTCACATCGGCTACGCGATGAGCACGGTCATTTTGCTTTCTCTCTTTCTGGTCGCCCTCGCTTCCCAGCTGTTCGTCCAAAAATTCCATCCCGTGCTCTTCTGGACGGTCATTCTCGCGACGAGCACCGCAGGCACGACCATGTCGGACTTCATGGACCGCACCCTCGCGCTGGGCTATGCGAAGGGCTCGCTGATCCTCGTCGTCCTCCTGGCCACGATCCTCGCCGTCTGGCGGCTGACCGGTGGCACCCTGGCGGTCAGTCGGATTGCCACGCGCCGCGACGAACTCTTCTACTGGGCCGCCATTCTCGTCTCCAACACTCTCGGCACGGCCCTCGGCGACTACCTTGCCGATGACTCGGGCCTCGGCTTTCTCGGCGGTGCGCTGGTCATCACCGCGCTGCTCGGGCTCGTGGCCGCCGGACACTTCTTCACCAAGGTCTCCCCGGTTCTGCTGTTTTGGGCCGCCTTCATTCTCACCCGCCCGTTCGGCGCCACGTTCGGCGACCTGCTCACGAAGCCGCCGGAGAAAGGCGGGCTGGGCCTGGGCACGGTCGGCTCCTCGGCCGTGCTATTCATCATCCTCGCCCTTTTGATCGTCCGCTCGCACCGATCACAAGTCTTTCCCGTCGCCGACGAATAGGGCGCTTCAGGGCGGATTATTCCCGCGGGCCTTTGTAGTTTAATAGACTACAAACGATTCTGAGGTGTCGGCGGGGTTTCACGCCCTGACCCGGCATTCCGCAGGGGGGTCAATCTTGTGGCCGAAGACCTGAGGTTTATGCCGGCGCGGAAACCTTAGCCGGCTGTTCAGCACCCGTGACCTCGCTGATCGGCAGGTAAAGCGAGGCCGTCGATCCGCGGCCAGGCTGCGACTCCAGCTCGATGCCTCCGCCGTGGCCGTGCGCGATGCCCAGGATCGCCGCCAGGCCCAGTCCGCGGCCGAACTCCTTGCGCGTGTGATACGGATCGAAAATGTGCTCGAGTTCCTCGGCCTCAATGCCTGCGCCTTGGTCAGTCACCTGGATGCAGGCATACAGGCCCGGCGGCAGTTCCGTGCGATAGGGCCCGGACATGGCGCGCGGATCACTCAGGAATGCGTGGCGCACCTGAACCTCGACGGCTCCGCGCCGTCCGGCCAGGGCCTCGACGGCATTGGCCACCAGGCCTTTCACCGCCTGCCTGATCGCCTTGCGGTCCACAGCGGCAGTCGAGTCCTCGATCACCACGACCCTGACTTCGACGGGGGAGCCTGGCGGCGTGATCACCTTCATCAGGTCGCGCAACCAAGGACCGAGCGGCGTGGGCTGGAGGTCGAATTTGCCGTGGCCGGAATAGAGCAGCAGCTGGGAAACAATTTCCGTGGCCCGCCGGCCGCCCTCGAGCTGGGCATCGATAAACTCGGTGCTTTGGCGCGACGCCAAGGCGTCCAGCCGCTGCAATTGCGCGTGGCCCAGGATGCCCGTCAGAATGTTGTTGAAACTGTGGGCAATGCCACCCGCCAAATGGCGGAGACTTTCCAGCCGCCGAGCCGCCTGTTGGCTGCGCAGCTCCAGCTGGGCCAGCGAGGCCTCCAGATGGTCGACCGCCGGTCGGAAAATCAGGACCGCCTCGAGGGCCAACACCACCAAGGTTGTCAGCAGCAGCCCCAGTTCCAGGT
Source organism: Oleiharenicola sp. (assembly GCA_025363455.1). Lineage (GTDB taxonomy): Bacteria > Verrucomicrobiota > Verrucomicrobiia > Opitutales > Opitutaceae > Lacunisphaera. Next base: position 23,434 of record JANYDW010000028.1, read on the forward strand.
CCTGCAGGAAGGCGACCCGCGCGCTGACGCTCTGCTCAAGTCCCAGCACCACGGCGTCCATCAGTGGCAGAAAATTTTCCTGGTCCGTCAGGACCGCCCGCCGCTCCGCCGGGGTGAGGGAGCCTTTGTCGGCCAGCGTGTCCACCATCGCCGCCATGCGTTGCAACGGCTGGTGCAGGTTGTCGAGCAGGCCAGTCAGCGCCGCCCGCGCCGCCTGGTCATAGGCCACTTCGTCGACCTGTTTGACCAACGCCGCGTGGGCGGAGACCCAGCGGTCGCGCAGCGCCCCAATCTCGTGGAGCTGCGCCCGCGCATCCGGCTGCGTCGGGTCATGGAGCAATATCTTCAGGCTGATGCGCTGGCTCAGCATGCGCTGATAACCGGCCTGGTTGACGACATGGCTGCCGCTGCGCTGGCTATTGAGGGAACGCTGCACCAACACCTGCCCGGCGAGGGCGAGACCCGCGATCAGGCTCAAGGCCGCGATATAACGCCGGCGGAAACGCCCGGCGGTTTCCCGGCTGTTGTTCCGGAATGGATCGCCCTCGTTGGCCCCTCGCCTGCCGAACATGGGGGTTAATCCAGCCTATTGGCCGGTTTGTGCAAGCGCTTAACCGGGTCCCGTCACCAGGACAGGGTGAACATGATCCCCTCGTCACCCTTGGCCCAGAACCGCCGCGTGAACTTGTGGCCGATCTTTTCCCAGATCGTGCCGGTGCGGGAAAACTTTTCCACCTTGGTTTCAGGCGCCGGCAGGTTCTTCAGTTTCTCCTCCTCAATGATCATCGGCTCGAGCTGCAGGATTCCCCCGGCCACGGCCGGCGGCTCGTCCTTCACCGGCGCCACCGCCAAGGGGGCGATGCCGTGCTCCTCCCGGATCAGCTGGTTCAACTGAAGATGCATCTTGGTCTGCGCCGGGTTTGCCGGTTCCGCGCTTGCGGCGGCCAGGAGGGTGCCGGGCAGCAAAGCCAGGCCCAGTAGCACGGTAACCATGCCTGCTCCGGTTTTCATGGGTACCTGCTTAGACCCTTCCGCCGGGAAAAGCTCCCTTGAAATCGGGCACCATGGCTGGTCTTGCCACCTGTCGCTTGTCACTTATCACTTGGCGAAGCCTCCCCCAACCTGCTCCCGCTTCCGCCTTCGTCATGCTCAGCATAAACCAATATCCCAAGGACTACATCGCCGCCTGCCGGGACAAGATGGAGGCCCAGCTCGCCTCATACCGCAAGCTGATCAAGACCGCTGACACCAAATCGGTCGACGCCTTCGCCCCGCACTTCTTCAATCACCTGGTGCTGGTCCTCGAAACCAACTTTGTGCATCGGGCGCGCGGCCGGGAAGGCAAGGATGGTAATCCCCTCAACGAGGTCCGGATGCTCGCCACCTCCCTCCTTCAGCACGACGGCGTCCTGACCATGGACAAGACGATCAAATACAAGCCGGCTGAATCCGTCCTGAAACTGATGCCCGGCACCGAGATCAAGCTGAACGAGGCCGCCTTCGTGGCCCTGTCCCGCGCCTTCTTCGCCGAGATCGAGGCGAAGTTCGGGTAGGCGGTTGGCAGGCAAACTCGCTTCAAGGTGTAGGAGCCTGTTTACAGGCGATTCGAGATTCCCGCCGACAGACCACGTTTGTATCGCTTGTAAACAAGCTCCTACAACGACCCCGGGAAGAATAGGCGTCTGCCGGGACTATGGGTGGTCGCCGATTTCCACATCGGCGACCGGCTGCGGGCACCAGACGGGTAGCAAAGGATGTCGGGCGTAAAGCCCGACCTACAGTCGAAAGCCTGCACCCTCCCTCTGCCTTACTTCCCTGCCGCCAGTTCGCTGAACGTGACGAACTCGACGCCCTGCTTTTTCAGCTCGGTGATGACGGCGGGAAGATTGGCCAAGGTCACTTCCGGCCATTCGTGCATCAGGATGACGGTGCCGTCGACGATGCCCGTCGTGCAGAGTTCGCGATATTTCTCCGCGGTGGTCCCCGACTCCCAATCGAGCGACCCGATGAAGTGATACTTGGTGAAGGGAAAATGCTCCAGCCCAGTCGCCCGGCGCACCGCCGCGTCGACGCGTTCGTCGTGTTCGAGAAACGGCGCCCAAAACAATTTGGGCGCGTGCCCCGTCGCCTTTTTGATCGCGGCCGAGGTGTCGGCTACTTCGCGCTCGATGTCCGCATCGGCCATCGGCTTCAGATGTGGGTGCGTGAACGAGTGGTTGGCAATCTCATGACCGGCCGCGTTCACGGCCTTCGCCAGTTCCGGATAAGCGACCACATACCTGCCCTCATGCGAGAACGTCACTCGTACGTGTTCACGGGCCAGCAAGGCCAGCAACGCAGCGTTATGCGCCGGCACCGGGCCGTCATCAATGACGATGGCCATGCGCTTGCGGGCGGGCGCGTCGGCCGCCCCCAAGGTCATGACGGCAGAGAGAAACAAAGGCACGAACCCGAAGAAGGCGGTGGTTTTGGACATGGGGATAAGTGTGGGTGCTGAATGAAGCCCAATCCCGTTTGACGGCAAATACCTTTCCTTCTTTCCCGTTTCTCACCCGGGCTCAAGTATACTAATAGTTTACTTAAGTCCGGGGGCAAGTCGCCGGAGGGAACGCGCGAATGTCCGCCGGATCAGCCGGTCCTGCCGTCGCCCCCTCACCGCTCATACGCCGCCGTCACACGACGGATGCGGCCGTCGCCCTTGGTCAGGACGAAAAGGTCGCCCGTGCGTTCGTCGTAGCCGATACGCAAATGCGCGCGGTCCACATGCGCCAGGGCCTTCAAGCTTGTGACCGCGCCGTCGCGCACGACGTTCAACTCGTGGATCGTGTGGTCGGTAAGCCCGGCATCAAGATTCAGGTAGAAGAGCCGGCCATTGACCATGTCGCCGAAGACATACTTGCCGCGCAGCGCCGCGAGCGGGCCGTGATAGACGTAACCACCCGTGATCGATGAGCCGTCGTGGTGATCATATTGGGCGAACGGCGCGACATACGGCGCCAGTTCCTCCGCGGTGGCGGCGCGAACAACCTTCGGGTCAATCTTAGCGTCGATATGCGCGATGCCCTCGAGATGGCCGACGCCCCAACCGTAGGCCCCGCCCCGCTCGACCAAGTTTACTTCCTCGAGATTGGACTCACCGATGTCCACCGCGATCATGCGCCGGCCGCGGGTGTAGTCCCAGCTGAGTCGGTGCGCATTGCGGAAGCCGTAGGCCCAAATTTCCTTCCGAATCGTGGGGTCAGTGCTGGCCGCGAAGGGATTGTCGGCCGGGATGCCATAGTGGCCGTTCGCTCCGTTGGTGCCCGCGGGATCGATGCGCAAAATGGCGCCGAGAAAAGTCCGCGGATGTCCGGCCATGTCGTGCCGCTTGAGGTTGATGGAGCCGCCGTCACCGAGGCCGAGGTAGAGTTTGCCGTAGTCGAGGTCGTTCCGGTCCGTGACCGGAGCGAAGGCGATTTCCTGCGCGCCGTGACCCGTGGTCGGGGCGACGAACCGCAGGACCTCGCGGTGCGTGCCGGCAAAGGTCGTGGCCGCGGGGTCTGTCAGCCGCCACTCGGTCAGCACATACTCCAGCGGCGGGGTTTCGTAGGGCGGCACGTCAGCCGGTATGTCGGTCGCGTTGACCACCGGCTGGCCGTGCCGGAGTTCCGAGTGGGTTGTGTAGAAAATGCCGTTGCGCACGAAGTCCGGGTGCAGCGCGAAGCTGCCCAACCCACTCGCCACGCCGGGGTCGCACATGAAATCGGGAAAGATGCCGCGGAGATCGAGGAACACGGCCGGCGAGCGCTCCTTCACCCGGTAGAGTAGGCCCATCAGCTCGTCCACGAAAAGCACCCCAGCCTCGCGCGGGTCGGGCCGGAGCAGCGTGATGCCCTTGTAGGCCGTGCGGCCGGGCAGCAACGGAATCTGCGCGTAGTCCTCCATTTCGACCACGAGGCCGGACTTCGCCACCGGCGGAACCAGCCGCGGTGGGGCGGACGCATTCGGGTCCACCACGAAGGGCTTGAGCCCCTGCGCCGCGGATTGGGCGTGGATAAAAGCCAGGATCGACGAGACCTCGGCCGGCGCCAGATGCGCGAACGTCGGCATGATCAGCTTGTAGCGACGGAACAGCGCATTGGCGCGAACGTCGCCGGAGTCGACGATCTTCGCCGGATCGCGCACCCAGGCGAGCAGTCGCTCCTGCCCAAGCAGCGTAGTCACCCCGCCGAGCGGCGGACCGAAACCGTCCGAGGCCAGGGCATGGCACGAAGAACACTGCTGCATGAAGAGGGTCTTGCCCTTCTCGATCACCGCCGGGTCCGGGGAGTAATCCACCTGGGCGCACAGCCGGGCTCCGCCCAGCGAACACCAAGCAGCAAGGAAACCAAGCTGGAGCGCTCGCGTCCCTGCGAGCCACGGCCCGCAGGGACGCGGGCCCTCCAAAAATACATTCTTAGGACCTTTCATTACTTCGCAAAAGTGTAGGCCGCAAACGCCACGCGCGCGCTGTCGCGCGACCAGCAGGGCACGTTGAGCGAACCATTGCCGCCGGCGAAGCGCGTGAGCTCGCGCGGCTCACCGCCTGCGACCGGTAGCAGGCGCAGGACGTATTCGCCCGGTGGCGGGTGACCAGTCTCGGGCACGACCTTGCTCGACAGCACCAGGATCCACCGGCCATCCGGCGAGGGGTGCGGGAACCAATTGTAGTAACCATCGGCCGTCACCTGCTCCTCCCCGGTGCCGTCCGGGTGCAGGCGCCAGACCTGCACGCTGTCTGCCCGGAAAGAGTGAAAGTAGATCCACCGGCCGTCGGCCGAGTAATCGGGACCGTTATCGTTGCCCGAGTTGGTGGTGAGGCGCTTCTCCGGACCGCCGACCACGGGGATCGTGTAGACGTCGTAGTTGCCCTCACGCTCGGCGCAGTAGGTGAGCGTCTGGCCATCGGGCGACCAGCCGTGCCAGAGCGCGGGGGCCGGGGCGTCCACACGCCGCGGCGGACCTCCGGCCACGGGCAACAGATACATCTGCGACTTGCGGGTCTCGGTGAGGTCGCTGATCACCAGCTGGGTGCCATCGGGCGAGAGGCCGTGGTCATTGATGCAATTCACCGCAAACCCGGTGTCCACTGGTGTGGGCTTAGCGCCCGCGGCTAAGGCCAGCCGCTGGAGGCGACCGCCGCCATTAAACCAGACGGCCGTGCCGTCGGCGGAAAAATGCGGGGCATCCAGACTGCCGTCGCCACGATGGATCACCGTCCGCTCCCCGGTGGCGACCGTGACGACCTCAAGTGTCGTGGCCAACCTCGCCGGCTCGGCGGCGGGAAGTGCCGGCACGAACGCAATCACGACCAATCCGACCCGGAGGGCCCAGCTCCTGCTGGGCCGCGGCTCAGCAGGAGCTGAGCCCTCCATAGGGAAAGAATCCGTGTTCATCAGTGGTTAACTCCTCACGGCAGAAACAGCACGCAGACGCACTTGGGCACCTTGGTCGTGCGACCGGTGGGAGCGAGCCGGCCGGTCGCGGCGTCCACCTTGAAGACGATCAGGTTGTCGGTCCCCTGGTTGGCGCAGAGCAGCCAGGCGCCATCGGGCGTGAGATTGAAGTTGCGCGGCTGGTCGCCGCCGGTGGGCACGTGCTCGACGAGGGTGAGCGCGCCGGTGTCCGCATCGCGCGCGAAGACGGCGATGCTGTTGTGGATGCGATTGGCGGCATAGACGAAGCGCCCGGATGGATGCACCCGGATCTCGGAGGCGGAGTGACGCCCAAGGTAGCCCGCAGGCAGCGTGGAAATCGTCTGGAAAGGCTCCAGAGTTCCGCGCCTCGCGTCGTAGCGGCAGGCCGTGACGGTCCCGGCCAGTTCGCTGAGGATGTAGAAGTGTTTCCCGTCGGGGGAGAACTTGGTGTGCCGCGGACCGGAGCCGGGCGGCAGCGCTGTGAACGCCGGATCATGCGGGGCCAGCGTGCCATGCTCCGGATCGAGCTGGTAAGTGAACACCCGGTCGAGGCCAAGGTCGGCCGCGAAAGCGATCCGGTTGTCCGGTGACACCGTGAACGAGTGCGCGTGGGCGGTGTTCTGCCGGTCGGTCTTCGGCCCGAGCGGACCGGTGTGCGTGATCACGCTGGCGACTTTGCCGATGCGTCCGTCGGCCGCGATCGGGAACGACGCCACATAGGGATCGCCGTAAGCGGTCACGATCACCTGCCGGCCCGTCGCATCGACGGCAATGTGGCAGAGCTGGCCGCGGCCCGTGGACTCGGTGTTCAATGGCGTGAGCTTAAGGGTGGCGGGATCCAGCGCGAAGGCGGTGACGGCGCCGGTATTTTTGCCGTCCGGTGTCTTCACCTGCGTCAGGGCATAGAGGACGTGACCGTTGGGATGCAGCGCGAGAAACTCGGGGTTCGACAGCTCGGCCACCAGCTCCGGGGTGGACAGTGCGCCGGTTTCACCATCGAGCTTCACGGCATAGATGCCGCGGCTCTCGCCGGTATAGGTGCCCAAGAGGGCGATATGGTCGCGGGCCGGCGCAAGGCTGCCGGAGCCAAGCGCAAGTAGGGAAAGGAGTAGGCGGGGGGGCATGGTGGGGATCCCCGAACCCTGTCCAGGAAAGCCCCGGTCGCCAGTAGAAATTCCTGCCGCCTGGCCTGGCCTTTCGTTCGTCCGATGTCGGATTGAGTTTCCCGGGCCGATGCGTTTTGCTGAGGACATGAAGTTTCCGCGCCTCTCCGCCCTGCTGGCCCTCGCCACCGTTCTCGCCCTGCCCGTCAGCCAGTTCGCGATCGAGCCGCTCAACCTCAATACGGCCAAGTACGAGGTCTACCGCTACGTCAACTCCGGCACCTACGCCCGGGACCTCAACGACGCGGCCCAGCGGGCCAACCGATACGTCGCCCGGCGCCTCAACAAGCCGGCCAAGCCCGGCGAAAAACGGGCCATTGTCTTCGATATCGACGAGACCACGCTCTCCAACCTCCCCCACATGATGCAGCAGGACTTCGGCTACATCCCGGCCGTGTGGCAGCGCTGGGTCGCCTCGGGCCAGGCCAAGGCCATTGCGCCGGTGCAGGTCGCGTACGACATGGCCGTCCGCGCCAACATTGCCATCTTCTTCATCACCGCCCGCAAGGAAAGCGACCGCCCGGGAACGGAGCGCAACCTGCGCCAGGTCGGCTATGAAACCTGGACGAAAATATATTACATGCCCAACGAACCGGAACCCCAGCCGGTCCGCCTGTACAAGACCGGTGTCCGCCGGCAGCTCGTGGCCGAGGGCTACACGATCATCGCCAACATCGGTGACCAGGAGAGCGACCTGTCCGGCGGCTACGCCGAGCGGACCTTCAAGCTGCCCAATCCGTTCTATATTGTGAATTGACCGGGGTGTATTGCGCCACTTCGGTCGCTGTAGGTCGGGGTTTATCCCCGACGGGTCGCGCGGGTTGTCGGGCGTAAAGCCCGACCTACATCAAACAGGGAAATCGAATTTCCCAATTTGGTCATTTGTAGTCATTGGGCTTCTTTAGTGTTTGGGATTTCCCTACTTCGCCGGCATCGCCGCGGGCGCCGAGGCCGGGCTAAGCGGCACCGCCACGACCGGACGGTCCTGCCAAAAGTAGCGCGGTTGGCCATCCGGGCCGCGGTGCTGAGTTGCATCCCATCGGATCCAGCCGGCGGCGAGGATCAGCACGACGAGGATCAGAATGACCTGACGGCGCTTGGCGGCGGCCTCCTTGTCCTCGTAGGGATCCTCGAGCGAGCGCTGCGCGCCCGGGGGGAGGGTGGCCACGTCGGTGAGGGCGGTGCCGAAAGGAATGTTGATCTTCACGCGGCCGTTGATGGCCCAGCCGTTGGAATCGAGGATGGGGCCGAGCGTGCGCTGGCGGAGCTTGAGCCACGCGATGATGACCGCGGGCAGCGAGATCGCGAGCATGAGCGCGAGGAGCACGAGCGGAATCTGCCAGGGATGCAGTTCGGCCAGCTTGGCGCTGACGGTGGCGAGGGCCCCGCCGATCGCGCCGACGGCTACACCCAGAGCGGCGACCACACCGACATCCAGCTTCCTGGGCGGCGGCGCGGCCGGTTGCGCGGCCTGGATTGCGCTGTTGGCGGCCGCGGTCGCGGCCGCATCAACCGCCTTGTCGGCGACCCCCCCGAGCCGGTCGTTGGCCGCGGCATCGGCAGCGGCGGCGCGCTTGGCGGCCATCTCGTCAATCAGGCGGACAAATTTCTTGTAGGGCGACCAGAACGCCTGGCGAAGGCTGATCGGATTATCCACGAGGTGGGTGATGACCGCGTCCCAGTCGCGGCCCTGCCGGTCGTAGAAGATGCCGTGCCGGCCGACGAAGAGGAAGTCGCTCGTGCCCTGCGTGAAACAGGCGGCGATGTTCATCGTCGCCCCACCCGGCCGCGTGCAGGTGCAGTAGGCGAGGTAGATCTTGCTCATTGCGGCGAGCGGATTGACCCCGTCCACGCGGATGCACAGCTCAGTGCTGCGGCTGTCGAGGTAGAGCATGCCAGCCTGGAAGACTGCCCAGCGGTCGCGCGAGTAGAAGTCGGCGAAGTTGACGAAATTGTGCAGTAGCGCGCGGAGGTCACGGTGGTAGTGCGCAAGGCGATCGACATCGCTGATGGCCTTGAACTCAGGCTCAAGGGCCTGGTCGCGGGCGACCAGCGCGGCGAGCGCAGCTTTCCCACCACCGGCAAGGATCTCCTTGATGCGGGCCAAGCCGAGTTTCTCGACGGCGCTGCCGGCCTTGCTGCCGAGCCACGTCTCGTAGGGGGCGAACTTCGCGTTGAGCGCGGCCCAGTCGGCCTCGGTGAGTGTGGTCTTGCCGGCACCGAGCACGGGCCCGACGGCGGCGGTGCGCAACGTGGCCAGTGCGGCGGCCCAAGCGGGGTTAACGCCGTCCGCCAGCGGCAGAGCGCGGCCGGCTTCGATCCGGGCCAGCGGAAACCCGGCGACCTCGTCGGCCGTGATCTTCAAGTCCCTGGCGGCGATGGCCAGATACTCGCTCTCGGCGCGGTTGAGCGCGACCGCGGCGCGGCCATCAAACGCGGCGAGGCGGCAGCGACCGAAGAAGTCCTCGACCTTCGGGCGCACGGCCTTCAGCGCCGCGACCGCGGCATCGGTGGCCTCGCCGAGCACAGCGATGTCCTTGGCGGCGCTGTTGCTCACCCAGGCCGCATAGGCGGTGAGTTCGCTGAAGAAGGTGTCGATCTGGGCGGCCGTGATGCCCGGGGAACCGGTGCGGTCCGCCGTGCTGCCGAGGCAGGCGATGATGTCCTTGATGAGCGCCTGCACCGCCGGATCCTCGGTGGCCTCGGGCGGGATGACGCCGTCGCCGTTGAGCGGGCTGGCGGAAAAAATCTGAGCGGTATTGCTGCTGTCAGCCACGGTAATGGCCGCGGCGTCCTTCTTGCCGAGGTTGGCGAGGATCTGTTTCGCCGAAGAAAGCACGATCTTCCCCTCGGGGGTGGCGTCGTTGATCGCACTGAGCGGCAGGCCGTCCATGCCGTTGAGCAGCACGCCGACATCCTTGAGCCGCGGCGCCGCCCACTTGATGGCGGCGATCAGCTCGGGCGTGCGTATGCGGCCGTCGCCGTCGGAGTCGAGGAGCTTGAGGGTGGCCTCGTCCAGCTCCAAGCCCTTGACCGGACAGCTGAGCGCGACCCACAGTTTCTGGTCGAGCTGCTCAAGGTTAAGCAGATCGGCGCCACTCTCGAGGGTGACCTGATCAATACCGCCGGTGCGGAAGAATTTCCAAGTGTGCATGGGAAAGAAGCTATTGGGGTGGGAGAATCATTTTCCCATTCACCCCGGAGTTGGCAAATCCGAACTGTCATCCTGCGACGAGCTCTTGCGCCCTCCCGGCGATGACGCATGCTCAATTCACCCAATGAATACCTCGAACCCGGCTGGCGTTGACCGTCGCACCTTCGTCAAAACCCTTTCCACCGCCGGCCTCGCCCTCGGCACCGCCCCGGCCGTCTTTGCCCAGGCGGTCGCGCCCCGCCGCCGCTTTGCCATCGTCGGCACCGGCTCGCGGCACAAGATGTATCAAAACGCCATCGAGACGACCTACAAGGATCACGCCCAGCTCGTCGCCCTTTGCGACCTCAATCCCGGCCGCGTCGAGGTGGCCCGGAAATTGTCCGCCAAGAACGGCGCCCCCGTGCCCCCCGGTTATGCCCATACGGATTTCGACCGGATGATCGCGGAGACGAAGCCTGACTTCGTCATCGTGACGACCGTCGACTCGACCCACGACGACTACATTGTCCGCGCGATGGAGCTAGGCTGCGACGCCATCACCGAGAAGCCGCTGACCAACACCGCGGCGAAATGCCAGCGCATCCTCGACGCCGTCAAGCGCACCGGGCGCCACCTTCGCGTCACCTTCAACTACCGCTACTCCCCGCCCCGCACCCAGGTGAAGGACATCCTGATGAGCGGCGAGATCGGCGACGTGCTGTCGGTCGATTTTCACTGGATGCTCAACACCACCCACGGAGCCGACTACTTCCGCCGCTGGCATGCCCACAAGAAATTCTCCCAAGGCCTGATGGTGCACAAGGCCTCGCACCACTTCGACCTCGCCAACTGGTGGGTGGGCGCGTTTCCCGAGACCGTCTGGGGCGTGGGCAAGCGCGAGTTCTACACGCCGGCGATGGCGAAGCGCTTCGGCCTCGAGTCGCATCACGCGCGCTGCCACACCTGCCCCGAGTCGGCCAAGTGCGGCTTCTTCATGGACCTCGCCGCCAGCCCCGAGCTGAAGGAGCTCTACCTCGACCAGGAGAAATATGACGGCTACTTCCGTGACCAGTGCGTCTTCAGCCCGGACATCGACATCGAGGACACGATGAATGTCATGGTCCGCTACGACAACGGCGTGACGATGTCCTATTCGCTCAACGCTTTCAACGCGTGGGAGGGCTACCATGTGGTGTTCAACGGCACCAAGGGCCGGCTCGAGCACACGATCGTGGAATCCACCTACGTCAACGGCACCAACACGGTGCAGGGCGGCATCGCCGACAATGGCGTCACCACCCGCGTCATCCCCCTGCGCGGCCCGCCGCGCAAGCTCGAGGCCTGGACCGGCGCCGGCAGCCACGGCGGCGGCGACAAGGTCATGCTTGATGAAATCTTCCTGCCCGACGCGCCCGCCGACAAATACCTCCGTGCCTCCAACCAGTATGCCGGCGCGGCCTCCATCCTCATCGGGGTCGCCGCCAATCAGTGCTTCGCCACCGGCCAGTCCGTGAAAATCCAGGATCTCGTCAGTGGCTTGGAGAAGCCCGCCTACGCCCCGATGCCGTCCCGCACCGGGCCGGTGCCCATGCCCGAGCGCGCCAAACAGCGCGCCGGCGAGGCGTGAGCGGTCGAAAAACACGAAGGAACAAAGCAGCGAAGGAAACCATTTCTTGGTTTGTCCGACTTAGCTGCATGGCTGCTTTGTGTTCTCCTAATCCCCGAACTTGATTCCCTGCGCCAGCGGGAGTGAGTCCGAGTAGTTGATAGTCACGGTTTGGCGGCGCATATAGACTTTCCACGCGTCGCTACCACTCTCGCGGCCGCCGCCGGTTTCCTTCTCGCCACCGAAGGCTCCGCCGATTTCCGCGCCACTCGTGCCAATGTTGACGTTGGCGATGCCGCAATCGCTGCCGCGAGCGGACAGGAATTGCTCCGCCTCGCGCAGGTCGGCGGTGAAGATCGCGGAGCTCAACCCCTGCGGCACGGCATTCTGCAGCGCGATGGCGTCGGCGAGTTTCTCGTAACCCATGACATACAGGATCGGGGCGAAGGTCTCGTGCTGCACGACCGGCCACTCGTTCTTCGCCTCGGCAAGGCATGGCGTGACATACGTACCCTGGAGGCGCCCGCCCTGAGCCTGCCGAACGGGGCCGCCGCCGAAGAGCACCTTGCCCCCGTGCAGCTTCAACTGGGTGATCGCGTCCTGCATCGCCTGGACCGCCGCCTCGTCGATAAGCGGACCGACCAGCGTGCCTGCGTCCAGGGGCGAACCGACGGGCAGCGACTTGTAGGCCGCAATGAGCGAGGCGGTAAACTTCTTCCGGACGGACTCGTGGACGAAGATGCGGCGCGTGCTCGTGCAACGCTGGCCGGCTGTGCCGACCGCGCCGAAGAGGATGGCCCGCTGCGCGAGCTTCAGGTCGGCGGAGGGCGTCACGATGATCGCGTTGTTGCCGCCCAACTCGAGCAGCGAGCGGCCGAAACGCTTCGCCACCACCTCGCCCACGCGCCGGCCCATGCGGGTCGAGCCCGTGGCCGAGACGAGCGGCACGCGCCGGTCGTTCGCCAGCAGCTCGCCGACCGACGGACCGTCGCCGATGACGAGCGAAAAGATGGCCGGGTTCACGCCACAGTCGCGGCAGACTTTCTCGGCGAGCTTGATGCAGGCGATGGCGGTGAGCGGCGTTTTCTCCGAGGGCTTCCAGAGGGTCGCGTCACCGCACACGGCCGCGAGGGCGCTGTTCCAGGCCCAGACCGCGACGGGGAAGTTGAAGGCCGAGATGATGCCGACGACGCCCAACGGCTGCCACTGCTCCATCATGCGGTGGCCGGGTCGTTCCGAGGCGATGGTCAGCCCGTGGAGCTGGCGGGAGAGACCGGTGGCGAAGTCGCAGATATCGATCATCTCCTGCACCTCGCCCTCACCCTCGGCGAGAATCTTGCCCGCCTCGAGCGCCACCAACTGGCCGAGTTCCTTCTTCAGTTCGCGGAGGGCGTCGCCGTAGCGGCGGACCACCTCGCCACGCTTCGGCGCCGGCAGGTCACGCCAGGTGGGAAAAGCCGCCTGGGCGGCTGTGGCGGCTTTATCGTAATCGGCGGCGGACGCCTGCAGCACGCGACCGAGCAGCGAGCCATCAACGGGCGAATATTTTTCCAGCACCGGCCCCGAGCCGCCCCAGGTTCCGGCGAAGACACCGGGATTCGGCGCCTTCAGCGATAGCCCAAGCTTGGGGAAGATAGCACGGGCAACAGAGGAAACGGAAGAGGCACTCATGTACGGTTTATGATTTATGATATACGATTTGGTCCACTGCCCGCGGCACCGTCATCCTGAGCGGAGCGAAGGATCCAAGTGGAAGGACGAACTTATGCCGCCAGCTTGGATTCTTCGCTCCGCTCAGAATGACGGAGAGCGAAGGTTTGAGTCCGGCAAATCGTACATCGTAAATCATAAATCATAAATTCAGTCACCGTACACCTTCCCGCCCCATTTGGTGCCGAGGAAATCCTTCAGGGATACGGATTCCTGTTTCACGAAGCCGGGCCCGAGTTTTCCCTTGGCGAAGAGTTCGAGGACGCCGGTGATCCCGGCAGCCGTGGTGAGCTGAATGGCATTGAGCTTCCGCCCTTGGATCGTGTCGCCGTGCATTTTCTTGATGAAGCTGCGCTGCTTGAGCCCGCCGCCCTTCTCGGTGCCGACGACGCTGACGTAGAAGACCACGACGTCGGACTCGGTCAGCGGCACTTCTTGATCGAAGATCTGGGTGACCAGTTCCTGCCGGGGGGCGAGGTTGAGGTCCTGCAGGAGGAACTTCATCAGGTCGCGGTGACCGGGATAACGCATGGTCTTGTAGTTCAGGTCGCCGACCTTGCCGGCAAAGGTCTGGCACATCGTCGCGACGCCACCCGAGGTGTTGAACGCCTCATACTCCGTGCCGTCGATCGTGATGCGCTCCACGCCATCGAGCGGCATGGTCGTGACCAGGCGACCGCCGTGCAGCGCCTGGCCGACCTGGCAGTATTCATTGATCAACCCGGCCGTGCTCCAGCTGAGGTAATACTTCATCTGGTTGCTCGCGTTGAGCGGCAGCGCACCGACGCGCATCTCGCAGTTGCGCACGACCTCCAGCGAGGAGGCCAGCGAACCGCCCACGATGTTGATCGCACCCGGCGCGAGCCCGCACTGCGGCATAAAGGTGGCGCGGGTGGCCTTCGCGGCGAGCTCCTGCACATAGCCCGTGGTCTCGACGTCTTCCGTGAGATCGAAGTAGGACACCTCGGCCACGGCGCAGGCGGCGGCGATGGACTTGTTGAGGAAATAGGGTGCCGCACTGACCACTACTTCGACACCCTGGACAAAGGCGGCGAGTTGGGCGGGCTTCTTCACGTCCAGCGGGACGAACCGGGCTTTCTTCAATCCCTTGAGATCGATGTTCGACCGGGTGTCGGCGAGCGCGACGTTTTTGCAGAACTTGCACGACTCGAGGAGGGTGGCGATGGTCCCGCCGACCTTGCCGGCGCCGATGATGCCGATTTTCATTTCAGGGGATTAAGTTTCGTAGCGTCATCCTGAGCGTAGCGAAGGATCCAAGCGGGAGACTCAGGCCAGTACTTTTCCTTGGATTCTTCGCTGCGCTCAGAATGACGGGTTGGCGTGAGTGGGTTCGAGGCGCATCTACTGCGCGTGCGCCGCTTCCTGCACCTTGCGCGGGTCGGTGGCGGCGATGATGACGCTGACGGCCTTCTGGTTGAAGCCCTTGAAGCCGCCCTTGCGCTCAAGGTTCTCCAGGTGGCTGCCGATCGCGCCGTCCTTGACGAAGCCCGCGGCCTGCGGCGGGGTGATGATGCCCTTCGCCTGGAGCGCGGCCACCCGGTGGGGATTCACCGTCCAGCGCTCGCCCTCGGTGAAGGCCTGCTTGAGGAAAGGGAAATCCGAGAACGGCTTCATCGTCACGATCCCCTCGGCCGCGAGTTGCTCCTTGAGCAACGGGTGGTTGAACCGCGCCTCGAGGTGGTGCATGCCCGCCTGCAGGAAACTGTCGCCGTGCAGGCCGCACCAGAGGCCGACCGTGCGCGCCGCCGGGATCTCGGGCAGGCGCTGCGTCGCATAGTCTTCGTTCACCTCGTCGGGCAGCAGGTCCACATCGGCGAAGACGACGATGCCGACCGCCGCCGTTTCCATCACCTGCGCGCCCCACCCCGCCTCGGCGCCCGCGTAGAACCGCTCGCGCTTCTCGAGTCCGAGCAGCTCCATGAACTTCACCAGGTCGGGGAAATATCGCCGTGAGCACCGGTAGGTGTGGTGGTCATGGTTGGCCCAACCGAGGCCGAGCTGGTCCTGCCGGCGCTTCTGCACGCGGCCGGCGCGGTTGCGGAACATCCAGAATTCCCGCTCCTCGGCGAAGAACAGCTCGCAGGCCACGTCACGGCCAACCAGGTCGATGCTTTGCTCGAGCACGGCAAAGGCGGCCACCACTCCGTCGGCATCGTCCAGAAAATCACGTTTCCGCGCGCGCCAGAGCTCGCGAACCTTCACCACCGACGCGGCGAAGCCCAACCCGGCCTCTTTCACGGCAAACCCGCGGTAGCCGAGGCGCTCCACCGCTTGGAACAACGCGCCGTTCTTCTCGTTGATGCGGAGGACCCGATAGCGGGCGCAGGGCGCGCCTTCCGGCTCGCCCGTCAGGCCTTGCCGCGCCATGAAGTCGGCCAGGAATTCCGGCCGGATCGCCAGTGACCGGGGTGCATGGGAGGGATCAGCCTGCTTGCTCACCAACACCCGCGGCAGCATGGCGTGGGGGTGCGCCAGCACCACGTGGCCGGCCGGGGCTTCCGTCGCCTCGGGGATGAAACCCGCGGCCCGGAATGCCACCTCGTGCCCGGTCGAGACGACAAAGTGATCCACCCACTCGAAGAACTCGGTGCCGGTCTCGTCGTGCATGCGCTGCGCGAGTCGGGCGGCGACGGGGTTTTTTCCGAGAAAGGCGTTGATGTGCCGCGAGAGCAGCGCCTCTGCCTCGTAGGCCAGCGGCCAGTTGAAATTCTCCGGGGTTTGCAGGGACGTCATGGGACTCGGCGTATGTCATAAATACCGACAGCCATTAACCAAGCCTGTTCTGGCCTCAATCGCTCGGCGCATGCTGAAGGCTCATGCGCAGCACTCCTTTGACTGGAATTGACGTCAGTGGGCCCTGACTGATTTTCTATCGAATCGGCGGTGGATGAAGCATTCAGTCCCAACGCCGGAAGATTGTTTCTTCCCTAAGCGCATACCCCTTTCCTTCTGCCAAAGCATTTCTGATGAAGCACGCTGACCGTTCCCCCCAACCCCGATCTCGCGCGTCCTGGCGGTGGATTCCGCTCGTTCTGTCAACGATGGGCCTGCTCGCTTCACCGTCCACGGCCGCATGGGTGGTCCCGCTCCCGGAAGCAATCTCGTGCGCGGTCCCGGACAAACAGGATTTTCAGATCCCCGATCGTGAACACCTGACCGGCGGGCTGGGCACCCGCATCCAGGCCAGCGAAGCCAACCGACTGGTGACGCTCGACCCCGACCGTCTGCTGGAGGGCTATCGCCGCCGCCCCGGCCGCCAGACGTGGGACTGCGAGCATGTGGGCAAATGGCTGCACGCCGCCACGCTCGCGTGGGTCAACACCGGTGACCCGGCGCTGCGGGTCAGGCTCGATCATACCGTCGCCGAGCTGTGCAAATGCCAATTGGACGACGGCTACCTCGGGACCTATCTGCCCGCCCAGCGCTGGACGGAGTGGGATGTGTGGGCGCACAAATACAACCTGCTCGGCCTGCTCACCTACATGCGCTATACCGGAAACCGGACACCGTTGGAAACCTGTCGCCGCATGGCCGACTTGCTCTGCACGACTTTTGGTGACGGTCCGGGCCAGCGAGACATCATCACTTCGGGCGCCCACACGGGCATGGCCTCGACGAGCGTGCTGGAGCCGATGGTGTTGCTCTATCGCCTGACGGGCGAGCCGCGCTACCTGGCCTTCTGCCAGTATCTGGTGCGCGCGTGGGAACAGCCAAACGGGCCGCACATCGTGTCACGCCTGCTGGAACTCAAGCGCGTGGACAAAGTCGGCAACGCCAAGGCCTATGAAATGCTCTCCTGCCTCAACGGGGCGCTCGAACTCTATCGCACGACCGGTGAGCCCAAGCTTCTGGCCGCCGGCCTCAACGCCTGGCAGGACATCGTGGACCACCGCCTCTACGTCACCGGGGCGAGCAGCTGCCACGAATATTTTCGCGATGATTTTGACCTCCCAAACAATGACAACATTGGCGAAACCTGCGTCACGATCACCTGGCTGCAGCTCAACGCCCAGCTCCTGCGCCTAACGGGCGAGGCGCGGTTCACCACGCAACTCGAAAACGTGGTACTCAACCAGTTGCTTGGGGCCCAGCAACCGGACGGATCGGCGTGGGGTTATTACGTCCAGATGGAGGGCGCCAAGCCATACAGTGCCTCCCTGGACGGCCACTGCTGTCTGTCCAGCGGCCCGCGGGGCATCGCCCTGCTTCCCACGTTTGCGTTCAGCACCGATCGGGACGGCATCATCATCAATCTCTACGAGGCAGGCACGGCCAACCTGACCCTGCGTGACGGCACACCGGTCGCGGTGAAAGTAGAAACCCTCTATCCCGCCGACGGCCGCATCCACCTCACGCTCACCCCGTCGGCGCCGGCCGAGTTTTCCATTAAGTTCCGCGTGCCGGCCTGGTGCGCGGAAAGCAGCATCCAGCCCGCGGGGGCCCAGCCGGGCCATGATGGTTACACCACCTTGCGCCGCGTTTGGAAATCCGGCGACACGATCGACCTCGACCTGAAGCTGACCCCCCGGATTGTACCGGGTGATCACCTGAACCAAGGCAAGGCCGTCGTACTTTTCGGCCCCTTGGTACTGGCCGCCGATGAAGCGTTGTGGGCCGGAAGCAGCCACCCCTTCCCCGCGCTGGCCCTGCGGAATGCCGATCCGGCCACGCTCGCGCTCGCGCCCGAAGTCGCCCCCGCAGACTGGAAAACCTGGCCGGGCGCCCATTTATTCCGGATTAACGCCACCCTCCGAGACGGGGCCGCGGGCTTCACCACGCAACTGGTGCCGTTTGCCGATGCCGGTCGCACCGGGGCTCGTTATAAGGTTTGGCTGCCGCTGGCCGGCCAGCGCGAGGCCAATGTTCTGCTTTACGGCCGCGAAAGCCGGTCGCGTCCGGGCAATCTGGCCGGGTCGATCAACGACGACAACCTGGGGTCCGGCGCCGTCACCTTTGACGGCCGACCCGCCACCGACGATTGGTTTGCCGTGACCCTCCCGGTCCCCGCAGAAATCCGACGGATTGTCTTCGTGCAGGGAAAAATGTTTCACGACGGAGGTTGGTTTGTGGGCGCACCGAAGTTCCAGATTCAGCGTGAACCGGACGGTGCCTGGGAGACGGTCGGTGAACCGATCGGTTATCCGGCCACCACGGCGACCAACCATGGAAAGTTACAGGCGGGTTGGCTGTTGAAACTGCGGTTGAAGGAGCCCCTCAAG
Source organism: Oleiharenicola sp. (assembly GCA_025363455.1). Lineage (GTDB taxonomy): Bacteria > Verrucomicrobiota > Verrucomicrobiia > Opitutales > Opitutaceae > Lacunisphaera. Next base: position 41,721 of record JANYDW010000028.1, read on the forward strand.
GCCGTCGCCGTGCGGATCATCGGCGTGCCCGCCGGCGGTGACAATCCCCCGCAGGCGTTTGTCTCCTGCGCAGAGTTGCAGGCGTTCAGCTTCTGACCGCGAGGAACCCGATCCTGCGTTCCTCTCGCCAAAGTTCCTCTCGCCAATTGCTAAAACCGGACCGCATGAGTGTCGTTCCTACCGCTGATCTGTCTGCGCTCGCGCTCCGGCTGGAAGGCGAACTGCACACGGGGCGGACGATGCGGGCGCTCTATGCGACGGATGCCTCCGAATATCAGGAGCTCCCGCTCGCCGTCGCCCTGCCCCGCTCGGAGGCCGATGTGCGCGAGCTGGTCACCTTTGCCCATGAACAACGGATTGGCCTGATTCCCCGCGGGGCGGGCACTTCGCTCGCGGGCCAGGTCGTGGGCAACGGCATTGTCGTGGACCTCGGGCGCCACCTGAATCGGATTATTTCCTTCGACGCCAGCGCGCGCCGGGTGCGGGTGCAACCGGGCGTGGTCCGCAACGAGCTCAACCTCTTCCTCCGGCCCCTTGGCGTGTTTTTTCCGCCCGAGACCGCCACCGCCAACCGCGCGATGCTCGGCGGCATGGTGGGCAACAACTCCTGCGGCACCAACTCGATCATCTACGGCACCACCCGCGACCACCTCCTCTCGGCCCGCGGCTTCCTCAGCGATGGTTCGGAAGTCACCTTCGGCCCGCTCACTCCCGAGCAATTCACCGCCAAATGCGCCGGACCCGCTTCGCTCGAAACCCAAATTTATCGCACCGTGCGCGACCTGCTCGGCGATGCGAAGAACCGTCAACTCATCCGCGACTATTACCCCAAGCCCACCGTCACCCGTCGCAACACCGGCTACGCCCTCGACCGCCTGATGGAATGCGCGCTGTTTGACCCGTCGTCAGCCCAGCCCTTCAATCTCTGCCGGCTGGTCGCCGGCTCCGAGGGCACCTTGTTTTTCGGCGTGGAGTTCGAACTCAACGTCGAACCCCTGCCTCCTCCGGGCGCGCTGATGTGTGCGCACTTCGTCAGCGTGGCGGCCGCGTTAAAGGCCACGCTGATCGCCATGCGCCACCGGCCGCATGCCTGCGAATTGATTGACCGGATGCTGCTCGAATGCACCAAGGCCAACCGGGAGCAGGCGAAGAACCGGTTCTTCGTCCAAGGCGACCCGGGCGCGGTGCTGGTCATCGAGCTCCGGCACGAGAACCGCGCCGCGCTCGAGGCGGAGTTTCGCGGGCTCGAAGGCGAGCTTCGTGCCGCCGGCCTCGGCTATGCTTTTCCCGTGCTCTGGGGCGACGAGGGCAACCGCGTCTGGGACCTGCGCCGCGCGGGCCAGGGCGTGCTCAACAACGTCGAGGGGGACGCCAAACCGCGGGAGATCGTCGAAGACACGGCCGTCGCCGTCGAGGACCTGCCCGCTTACATCGCCGAGTTCGACGCACTGATGCGCGGCAAGTATGGAATCGAATGCACCTACTATGCCCACGCCGGCGCCGGCGAGTTGCACACCCGGCCGTTCTTTAACCTGAAAACCCCGGAGGGGCTGGCGATGTTCCGCAACATCGCGACCGACGTGGCCGCGCTCGTGAAGAAATATCGCGGCTCGCTCTCGGGCGAACACGGCGATGGCCGCCTGCGCGGCGAGTTCATCCAGTTCATGGTGGGCGATGAGTGCTACGCGTTCATGCGCCGGGTGAAGGCCACCTTTGACCCGCACGGCATTTTCAACCCCGGCAAGATCATCGATACGCCGCCGATGGACACGTCGTTGCGCCACGGGCCGCACCAGCCCACGCCCGACTATGCGACGGTGTTCGATTTCAGCGGCACGCACGGCGTGTTGCGGGCCGCCGAGAAATGCGTGGGGAGTGGCGACTGCCGGAAATCCTCGCTCATGGGCGGCACGATGTGCCCGAGTTACATGGCCACGCGCAACGAGGCCGACTCCACGCGTGGCCGGGCCAATCTCCTGCGGCAGGTGCTCACCCACCCGCGCGATAGGGCGAATCCGTGGGACAGCCCTGAAATCGCGGACGTCATGGACCTTTGCCTGTCGTGCAAGGGCTGCAAGTCGGAGTGTCCCGCCAATGTCGACGTCGCCCGCCTCAAGGCCGAGTGGCAGCAGCACTATAACGATACCCACGGCGTGCCGCTCCGCTCGCGGCTCATCGCCAGCTTCGCCCGCTCCATGCGCTGGGCCGCGCGTTTTCCCGCGTTCTATAACTGGGCCGTCACAGCCCCCGACGTTTCGCGCTGGATCAAACGGTTCGCCGGCTTCGCGGAGAAGCGCAGCCTGCCGCCGCTGCATCCCACGACGCTGCGCGCGTGGTTTGCGAAGCATGGAAATGGTAGGGCGCGACCGCTGGGCGCGCCGTCTGGATCATCGCAAGCCAACGGCCGGCCCAGCGGTCCGGCCCCACCTCAATTTCCCCACGGCCGCGTCCATCTTTTCTGCGACGAGTTCACCAACTACTCCGACACCCCTGTCGGCATCAAGGCCGTGGAACTCCTCAACCGTCTCGGCTACGAGGTGATCATCCCGGAGCACGTCGAGAGCGGCCGCGCGCAGCTATCCAAGGGACTCGTCCGCGAGGCTCAGGCACTGGCCGTCCGCAACGTCGAGCTGCTGAAGGATGTGATCACGGCCGCCAGTCCGCTCATCGGCATCGAGCCCTCGGCCATCCTGGGATTCCGCGACGAGTATCCCGACCTGGTTCCGACACACCTCAAGCCGGCGGCGGCTGCCCTCGCCCAAAACGCCCTGCTCATCGAGGAGTTCATCGCCCGCGAGGCCGACGCCGGGCGCATCAAGCGGGAGTCCTTCCGCGCCGGCGAACAGTTCATTAAGCTCCACGGCCACTGCCACCAGAAGGCGCTATCGTCGCTCACCCCGACCGTGCGGATGCTTGAGCTGCCCGTCGGCCACCAGGTGGCGCTCATCCCCAGTGGTTGCTGCGGCATGGCCGGCTCCTTCGGCTACGAAGCCGAGCATTTCGAACTTTCCCAGCAGATCGGCGAACTCGTGCTGTTCCCCGCCGTCCGCGCCACCCCCGCCGCCACGCTCGTCGCCGCCCCCGGCACCAGTTGCCGTCACCACATCAAGGACGCCACCGGGCGCGTGGCCCTGCACCCGGTGGAAATCCTGCACGCGGCATTATTGTAGGAGCCTGCTTGCAGGCGATACGACATGGTCGCCTGCAAGCAGGCTCCTACACCTCCGTTTGCCCGCCGCTTCTGCTGTCTTTCTTTTTGTGATTTTTTGTGCCTTTTTGTGGCCAGATGAATTTCGACTACCCCGCCCGCCGGAAGCGCATCGCCCGATCCCTCGGCCTGACCAATGAAGTGCTGCTGATCGGCGCCGGTCAAACGGTACCCAAGCCCGAGATCAGCGACGCCCTGCTGCCCTTCATCGCCCATCAGGAATATTATTACCTCACCGGCCACGCCGAGGCGATCGGCGGCATATTGGCCTACGACCCACTCGGCGGCGAAGAAGGTTGGGTTTCATTTGTCCCCGAGGTCACCGAGCTGGACCGCGTGTGGGAGGGCCGGGAGCAGCTGCCCGGCGAACTGCTGGCCAAGTTTCCTGCCTGGTTCAGCGCCCGCCGCGGCCGGCCGGTCGTGCGGCTCGGCGCTCCGATCTCCGGCATACCCTACGATGACGGGCGCACCAAGGAGGTGCGCGAGCTCTACAAGCATGCGCGCCGGCCCAAGGAACCCGCCGAGGTCGAGCTGATGCAGCGGTGCGCCGTCGCGACGGCCGCGGGCTACGCCGCCATCCAGCCCCTGCTCCAGCCCGGCGTGAGCGAGCGGAAACTCCAGATCGAGCTCGAGGCGGAGTTTTTCCGCCACGGCCCGCAGATGACCGGCTACGATTCCATTGTCGGGATCGGCGCGCGGAGCGCGGTGTTCCACGGGGCCCCTTCGCCGGACCGGATCGCGCGCGACGGCGACTTCATCCTCATCGATGCCGGCGCGCAGCTCGACCGCTATGTGATCGATGTTACCCGCACCTACGTCGCAGGCCGGCCCTCCGCCTTCCAGCGCGACCTCCACCAGGTGGTGCTCGGAGCCCAGATCCGTGCCTGCGCGAAGTGCCGCCCCGGCGCCGAATGGAAAGACCTGCATTTTGCCACCGCGGTGGACATGCTGGGCGGACTCGCCGCCATGGGCGTGCTGAAGGGCAACGCGCAGTCCCTCGTCGAACAGGAGGTCCACACGTTGTTCTACCCGCACGGCCTCGGGCACATGCTTGGCCTCGGCGTGCGCGATGCCAGCGGCCTTGAGCCCGGCCGCCTAAAGGATGAGCGCCCCAGCCTGCGCAGCCTGCGCATGGATCTGATCCTGCGCCCCGGCTACATCGTGACGGTCGAGCCTGGCCTGTATTTCATCCCGGCGATCCTCAACGACCGCAATCGGCGCGACAAATACCGCCGCACTGTCAACTGGGACGTCGTGGACCAGCACCTGCAGCTGGGCGGCGTCCGCGTCGAGGACAACCTTCTGGTCACAGAGGCCGACCCGGTAAACCTCACCGCCGCGATCCCCAAGGCGCTCGGCTGATCAGACTTTCAGCCACCGGCGCATGCCGGCGCCCGTAATGGCGAGCGAAAGCAGGGAGCTGACCGGCATGAGGATCGCGGCCAGCAGCGGATTCATGTGGCCCGACACGGCCAAGCCGACCGCCAGGGCGTTGTAGGCGATCGAGAACACCAGCAGCCAGCACTGGGTGCGGGCCCGTGTTTCGTTGACCTCGAAGAGTCGCCGCAATCCGCCGAGACCGCGGCCTAGATAATAGAAGTCGGCCTTGCCCTCAAGCACGCCGCGGTGGATGACCGGCGTCCCCCGCACGAAGGCCGCGTCGAAGGCGAGGCTGTCGTTCGCCCCGTCACCGAGCATGAGGCTGTCGCTGCGGTCGAGGTCCCGCACCCACGCGGCCTTGTCCGCCGGAGTGGCTTCCGCCACCGCGTGATCGGCGGGCAGGCCCAAGGCGCGGGCCATGGCGACCACTTTGGCCCGCCGATCTCCGCTCAGGATCAAGATGGTCAGGCCGCGGGCCTGCAACGCGGTGATCTCTGCCACCGCATCGGTCCGCACAGCATCCTTGTAGCGAAACTTCGCCAGCATGACCCCGTCGCAGGCAAACTCGGTGTCGTGGGTTTCCGTCTGTAGGGCGGGATCGCTGATCCCGCCGGCTGGCGAAGACTCAGCACCGTTCGAGGCGGGATGCGGCGATCCCGCCGTACAGCTTTTCCACCCCGGCCGGCCCAAGGTCCACACCCCGGCACCGGTTTCCAGCCGCACGCCAAAACCCGGCAGGTCGCTGATCGTGCCCTCGAGCGGCTGCACACCGGATGCATCCGCGCGCGCCAGCAGGTTCTCCAGCAGGCTCTGGCTCACGGGATGCGGGTTATCGCGCACCAACGCCAGCAGCGCCGTCCGTGCGAGCGGGGCAAGACCGGCCAGGGCCTCCGGGTTCACCAATGCGGGAGTTTCCAAGGTGAGCGTGCCGGTCTTGTCGAAGATGATCTTGCGCAGGCGGGCGAGCCGCGGCCAGAGGTCGGCCGTGCGCACGAAGACGCCCGAACGGCGCAGCGCGACCGTCGCCATCTCATCCACGAGCGGAAAGGCCAACCCGATGGCGCACGGACACGACACCACCAATACCGCTGTCACCACCGACCAAGTGCGCACTGCATCCTGCGAAGCCAGCCACCAACCGAGGCCCGCGAGCGTGGCGATGCCGATGATCGCAACCAGATAGCCCCCGACAATCCGTTCCAAAGCGCGGTGGCGGTACGCATCGCGCGCGACTGGTTGCAGCAACTGCGCCAGTAACGATTCGCTCCAGGCTTGGGTGGCCCGCAACGGTACGGCCTCGCGTGACAGCACCACAGCCCCGGCCGGCACCCGGCCTCCGGCCCGGTACTCGCGCGGGTCGGCCTCGCCCGAGATCCAGGCAGTCCCGAACAGCGCCGCGGCCGACTCCAGTTGCGACTCGACGGGCACGACCTGGCCCGGTCGCACCTCGAACTTGTCACCCGGCCGCAACTGCCCGACCGGCCGGTCCTCCCGCACCCCCGCGGGCCCGATGACACTGACGCGACGCGGACTCGCCTGTGCCCGGAGCAGGCGGCGCTGGTTTCGCTCCACCGCCACCACCTGGGCCCAGCGGCCGGTGAGCATCAACAAAATGAAAGCCCCGACAAAATCGAAATAGACGAACGCCCCGCGTCCGCTGGCCCAGCCATAGAACGAACCGGCGTAAGCCCCGACGATGCCGAGGGCGATCGGCAGGTCGATGTGCAGCACCCCGCTGCGCAGGGCCTGCAGCGCGCGACCGAGGAAATAACTTCCGCCCGCCAGCAAGCTGAGCGTGGCAAACGCCATGGCCAGCGTCCCGAACAGGGGCGCGTAGGCGAACGTCGCCGCCATGCCGAAATAGTGGGGCAGCGCGAACAACATGATGTTCATCGCGAACGCCGCGCAGAGCCCGATCCGCCGCACCAGCGCCCGGCTCTCAGGGACAACCGGCTCCTCGCCGGGCGGCCCGACCAGGTAGTTGAAGGACTGCAAGGCCCGCGCGAAGGCGACCGCGTCGAAGCCGCCCGGCTGCCACCGCAGGCGCATCCGGCCCAGCGGAGCATCGGTCGCGATGTCGAGCGCGCCCGGTTGCTGGTGAAAGACTTTCTCGATCAGCCATACGCACCCGGCGCACGAGATGCCCTGCACTTCAAGGGTCAGCTCCGGAGGGCCCGCCGTCTCCTTTTCGGCCTCCGCCTGCAGCTCCGCCAGCCAAACATAGTCCCGCGGTTGGAAGACGACCTGATCCACCGGCGCCATCACGGCGTCGCGGATCTTGTAGTAACTCTCGAGCCCGTGCTCGTGGACCAGCCGGTGTATGTAGTTGCAGCCGGCGCAGCAGAAGCCCGCGGTCCGGGTCTGCTCCGTCGCCAGCGGCGTGCCACAATGAAGGCAAAGGTGGACAGGAACGGCTTGCGCGGCACGCAGTCCACGCACTCGCACCGTCGGGCTCGCGCCCCCGTCCACCAGGTCTTGTCCGGAGGGATTCATCAGTCGAATCCTCCTCCGGTGAACGTAATGGTGGACGGAAGCGGCTTGCGCGGCACGCAGTCCACGCACTCGCACCGTCGGGCTCGCGCCCCCGTCCACCAAATTGTTGCTGAAAGGTTCATCGTCAGAAGCACACGAAGTTGTCTACGCCCGGCCCGCCTAGTCCGAGGGTGCCGCGCAGGCGCCACACGAGCACCGCCGCAACCGCCAGCGCCGCGACGGTCTGCATCCGCGCCAACCACACCGGCCCGAGCCGGACCCGAATCAGATGGAAGTTCACCTGCGCCAGCCAGAGCAGCGGCACGGTGCCGAGCCCGAAGGCCAGCAGCGTCTCCGCCCCGCGCGCAGCGGAGCCCGACAGCAGGGCCAGCGAAACCAGGAAATAGAGCGGGCCGCAAGGTAGCAGCGGCGTGGCCAGCCCGAGCAGGGCCGCGGAACGCACGCGGGAACCCCCGCGCAGCCGGGCGGCCACTGCGCCATAGGCCCGACCGAGCAGCGGGAGACGCGGCAGGCGCTGGTCGAAGCGCACCGCCACCGCGATGAAGAACAGCACGAGCAACCAGGGCAGCCAGCGCAGTGCGTCGGAACCAAGCAAGGCGAGCGGCCACCGCCCCAGCCCGCCGGCCAGCGCGCCGAGGATGGTATAGCCGGCGAGGCGGCAAAGATGATAGACGGTGCTGACCGTATGCGGGTCAGCGTCGCCGGCGCGGACCGGCATGAGCGCACAGGCCAGCGGACCGCACATCCCGGCGCAGTGCAGGCTGGTGATGAGCCCGGCAACGAGCGCCGTGCCGGGACCGGTGATGGCGGCGAGTTCGCCGTTCATGGCCTGGCTCCCCCAGTTGGTAGGGCGCGACCGCTGGGCGCGCCGTAAGGACATTCGCGGACGGCCCGGCGGTCCGTCCCTACCGGCGCTACCGCGCCAAATACAACAAGATGTTCTGTCCTCATGGCCGGCCTTCCTTGGTAGTCAGTGGCACCGACTCGACTTTCACCAAGCGAGCCGCGGTGAACAACGCGACCCAGGCCAGACTGAGCAGCAAAAAGCCCGCGGTGACTCCGATCCACAGGGAACCGGTCTTGTAACGTAATACGTTACAACCGGCATTTTCAGTCTCAGCGCTTGATGCCGTTTTCAAGGTCCTCCTCCTCCAGCAGTTTGGATTCCGGGCCCATGAACTCGACCGCCCGGGATAGTTGATAGGTGCCGGCGGCATCCCGCACCGTGACGGTGAAGTGAAACGGCCCGAAGTAAGTCTTGCGATCGACCGAGAGCACGAGCGGGCTCACCTGCTCGCCCAGCGCCGGTATGGTCACCGGCGCGGCGAACCCGGTCTGGGCCACACTCGCCGGCACGCCCTCGGTCGAGACGGTGAGCACCGCCGGGGTGGCCCGCTTATTCACGAGGCGCACCATAAACTGGTTTCGCACATCGTTCCGGTCGACGAAATAGGCCGCGCCGGTCATGCGATAGACGAGGAAGCTGGCGGGCTTGACCGTGGAAAATGCGAACGACGCGACGCCCACGCCAATGAGCAGCAGGATGCCATAGACCACCGTGCGGGGCCGGATCCAGCGGGTGCGGCCGCCGGCCAATTTCACCAGCGAGTCGTAGCGGATCAGGCCCTTGGGCCGGGAGACCTTGGTCATGACCTCGTCGCAGGCGTCGATGCACGCCGCGCAGCCGATACATTCGAGCTGCAGGCCGTGGCGGATATCGATGCCCGTGGGGCAGACCTGCACGCAGCGGTTGCAATCGATGCAAGCGCCGAAAGCCGCGATTGCAACTGTAGGGGCCGAGCTTGCTCGGTCCTGGCTCAACATGTTCGAAGACCGAGCAAGCTCGGCCCCTACATGGGAATGAAGCTTCACCCTCGGCTCGCCGCGTTGCGCGTCATAGCCGATGACCATCGAGTGCTCGTCGGTCAGCGCCGACTGCAGCCGGCCGTAGGGGCAGATGACGATGCAGAGCTGCTCCCGGAACCAGGCAAAGTTGAAATAGAGGAGACCGGCCGCGGCGAACACAAAGACGAAGGCCGCCCAATGCTCACCCGGGGCCTCATGCATCATGTGCCAGACCTCGGGCAGGCTGACGAAATAACTCAGGAACAGGTGCGTGATAAACAGCGACGCCACGATGTAGAGCCCGTGCTTGGCCAGCCGTTTCGCCGCCTTGCTGGCGGTGAGCGGTGCGGCTTGGAGGGCGCGGCGCGCGGGGGCGTCGCCATCGATCCAGCGCTCGATCACGCGGTAGACATGCTCGAGGTAGACCGTCTGCGGGCAGGCCCAGCCACACCACAGCCGGCCGAAGAGCGCGGTGAGGAAGAACAGCGCGAAACCCAAACCGGTGACGCCAAAGAAAAGCAGCCAGGCGTCCTGCGGGGCGAGTGTGAAGCCGAAGAAGTGAAACCGGCCTTCCGCAATATCGAGGAAGACGGCCGGATGGCCGTTCACCGGAATCCACGGCAGCACGAGGTAGAAGGCGATCAGTCCCCACCCGCTCCACCGGCGCGCGGTCATGAACGGGCCGCGTACATCCGACGGGTGGATGTCGCAACGCGAGCCATCGGCGTTGATGGTCGTGACGGAGTCCACGGTCGGCCGAAGGGTCGATCGGATTTTCGATTTGGAGTTCTCGATTTTTGATTGAACTGGCGGTGCGGGGCTCATCGTGGGTTGAGCAGTTCATTATTTCCGTTTCCGTCATCCTGAGCGGAGCGAAGGATCCAAGAGTGAGCCATGATGCCCACGTGGATCCTTCGCTCCGCTCAGGATGACGGTTAAGTGTGAGGTGGTGTTCATCCGGCAATCGGCACTCATTTCGGCACCTCGATCGTGATGGGCTCGCCAGGCTCGTGGTGGCTGAGCACAAAGGCCACGACCTCGGCGGTCTTCTTCTGGCCAAGCACGGGCTCCCAGGCGGGCATACCCTTGGCGAGAACGCCCTTCGCGACGGTGGCGTAGAGTTCCTTGGGCGTGCCGCCATGGATCCAGGCCTGGTCGGTGAGGTTCGGGCCGACCGCAGCGGGGTTCTCACCCTTGCCCTTCAGGCTGGCGAGGTGGCAGGCGACGCAGAGCGAGTTGAAGGTCTGCTTGCCGGCGTCGACGAAGACCGGATTCCGGCTCATGTCCCAAAAAAGGCGGTCGTTGGTCACGTCGATCGACGAGGCCAGCTTGACGGCGGCGATCTCGGCCAGGCGGGCTTCCAGCAGCGCCTCGTTGGTGGGCAACACGTGGGCAATCATGTGCGCGAACCAGAAGACAATGGCGAAGGCAATGGCGCCATAGAGTGTGTAGAGCCACCAGTTCGGCAGGCGCTGGTCATACTCCTGGATCCCGTCGTAGGTGTGCGGCCGGAGCGTGATGCCGGAATCGTCGGGCGGTGGGTTCGATGAGGATGGGTTCATGGCGTGAACTGTAGGTCGGGCTTTATGCCCGACATGTCGGGGGTAAACCCCGACCTACAAAAGCAGGTTGGGTCATTCGTTCTCGAACGGCAGGTTCGCGAGCCGAGCACTTTCGGCGGGCTTCATGCGCGTGGCCCGCCAGGCGGCGGCGAGATAGACCAGCGACGCCACGGCGAGGGCGACGACGGGAAATATGAGCTGCCAGTCTTCATAGATGATGCGGCGGAACATGGGGATTCTCCTATTTTTGATTTTGGATGGTGGCTTTTTGATTGAGAGTGCGGCGGGCCCAGCGGTCCCGCCCTACCTGCCAGACGGCGGCGCGACGGGATCCCACTTTTTGCCGAGGGACTGGAGGTAGGCGGTGAGAGCGACGATCTCCTTGTCGGGGTCGGTGTAGCGGCCCTGATCACGGAGTTCCTTGGCGATCTGTTTCGCCTGGTCCTTCGCGAGACGGTCGATGTCGGCGGGGGACCAGTTGGGAAACGGCACGCCGAGGGTGCGCTGCACGCGGATCTTGGCGGAGAGCGCGGCGTAGTCGGTGTTGTTCTCGTGCAGCCAGGTGTAGGCGGGCATGTTGGAGCCGGTGGAGATCGAGCGCGGGTCGCGCAGGTGGTCGTAATGCCAGGCGTCGTTGTATTTGCCGCCGACGCGAGCGAGGTCGGGACCGTTGCGCTTGGAACCCCACTGGAAGGGATGGTCCCAGATGGATTCGCCGAGGCGCGAGTAGTCGCCGTAGCGCATGACGTCGGGCACGAGCGTGCGGATCATCTGCGAGTGACAGGTGTAGCAACCCTCGCGAATGTAGAGGTCGCGACCGGCCAGCTCGAGCGGGCTGTAGACCTGCGCGATACGATCCTCCGTCTGCAGGCGGCGCTCGATGGTGAGCATCGGGATGATCTGGATCAGGCCACCGACCGCGACGGAGAGGAAGGTCAGCACCGTGAAGGGCAGGGCGTTGAGCAGCAGCTTGTCATACCACTCGCCCCAGTCCTTGCCGCGGGACTGAAAGTGGCCGATCGCGAGCAGCACGCAGAAAATGGTGCCGATGAGGCCGATGATGTTGAGCCACCCGGTGGTGAACATCCAGATGAAGGCGGCGAGCAAGCCGAGCGTGGTGAAAACGACCGGGGCGTTGAAGAAGGCACCCGCGAGCCCGAGCCGCTCCGCCGGGAGCGGTGGCTCCACATAGACCTCGATCGTGCCATTGACAGCTGTTGCGCCGCGGATGCTGCGCCCGATGTTCCAGGCCATGATGAGGAAACCGGCGAGATATAGCGCGCCCCCAACCACGCGCAACAGCATGAGCGGCCGAACGGCATTCACCGTCTCGAGGAAGTTGGGATACTTCAGGATGGTGCCGCTCTCGGCGGTGGCGTTGAGCATGAGGCCCTGGGTGATGCCCGAGGCCCACATGGCGGCGACGTAGAGCAGGATGCCGAAGGTCCCGAGCCAGAAGTGCAGGTTGGCCAGCGACTGGGAATGAAGCGGCTTGTTCCACAAGCGCGGGACGAGCCAGTAAAACATGCCGGCAGCCATGAAGCCGTTCCAGCCGAGCGTGCCCGCATGGACATGGCCGATGATCCAGTCGGTGTAGTGCGCGAGGGCATTGACCGACTTGATCGAGAGGAGCGGCCCCTCGAAGGTCGCCATGCCGTAGAAGGTGACGCCGGCGGCGAAAAACTTGATGACGGGATCCGTGCGGAGCTTGCCCCAGGCGCCGCGGAGGGTGAGCAGGCCGTTGAGCATGCCGCCCCAGGATGGGGCCCAGAGCATGAGCGAGAAGGTCATGCCGAGGAGTTGGAGCCAGTTGGGCAGCGCGGTATTGAGCAGGTGGTGCGGGCCAGCCCAGATGTAGAGGAAGACCAGCGACCAGAAATGGATCACCGACAGCCGGTAGGAATAGACCGGCCGTTCCGCCGCCTTCGGCAAAAAGTAATACATGATGCCCAAAATCGGCGTAGTGAGGAAGAACGCCACGGCGTTGTGCCCGTACCACCACTGGACAAGGCCGTCCTGCACGCCGCCGAAGACCGGGTAGCTGTGGGTGAGCGAGGTCGGAATCGAGAGGTGGTTGACGACGTAGAGCATCGTCACGGTGATGATCGTTCCGATGTAGAACCAGAGAGCGACGTAGAGGGACTTCTCATTGCGCCGGGCCAGCGTCCAGAAGAAGTTCACCGCGAACACCACCCAGATGACCGCGACGGCGATGTTGATCGGCCAGATGAGCTCGGCGTATTCCTTGCCGCGGGTGAGGCCGAGCGGAAGCGTGATGGCCGCGGCGACAATGATGAGCTGCCAGCCCCAGAAGTGGAGCG